>CALRAD010000027.1 GCA_943350395.1 Candidatus Peribacteria bacterium | reverse complement strand
CATGCACGCGCTCATGTGACGTGAGAGCTTCGATGATCTCGGTGAACGCTTTCTCAGCGCCTTCCAAATGTCCTGCCCATGTTTCCTCCTCGTTATAAGGCCACGAAAACCATGTGCCTTCATGCTTCTCCCACTCGGCCGGCATGCGGAATGCGGCACTCATGATGCGAGGTCGCCGTACATCTCGGGTCTGCGTTCGAGCAGCAAGCGCCACGCGTCCTGCACTTTTTTCACGTATGAGAGATCGCAATCGGCGTACACAATCTGTTCTCTATCGTCGGCCTTTGCGAGGAGTGTTGCCGTCGGACTTGCAACAAACGATCCACCCCAGAATGTCGTGTTGCCTTCCGTGCCAACGCGGTTGATCGTGGCGACGTAGACGTTATTTGCGGCTGCATGACCAATCTGCACAGATCTCCACATTGTTTCAAAATCTTCGGGGATAGCCGCATCGATTGGAGGAAGCTTCGGATCGCCGATCGCGGTCGGGTAGAAGAGTATTTCGGCTCCCTTCAGGGCTGCGATGCGTGCTGCCTCCGGAAACCACTGGTCGTAGCAGATGAGCACTGCGATTTTTCCGAGCGGTGTGTCGAAAACGCGTACGCCCGTGTCGCCTTTCTCGAAGTAGTTTTGTTCGTAGAATCCCGGATCGTGCGGAATATGCGTTTTTCTGTACGTGCCAAGCATCTCTCCCTCGGGTCCGAAGACCGCGGACGTGTTGAAGTATTGTTCGTCGTCTGTTTTCTCGAAGATCGAGCCGCCGATCAGGACAATCTCGTGCTGCTTTGCACAGGCAGCGAGTGCGGTATTCGTGTAGCCGTTGATCTTTTCGGCATGCTTGAATGCATCGTCGTCTTTCTCGTTTCGGCAGAAGTACAGACTCGAAAAAAGTTCAGGAAGCGCAATCATGTTGGCTCCTCTGGATGCCGCCTCAGCGATCAGATTCTGCGCTTTCTTCAAATTCTTGTCATGCGAGTCGGTCATCGACATTTGGATCAGGCCGAGTTTGACGGTGCGTGCGTTCTTCATAAGTGTGCCATGAGGGTAACAAAGAAGCGCTCTCTACGACAGACGATTCCTGAAATCGTCATAGCCGAATGTTTTTCGGTGCACGATTGTGTTGTTCTGATCCATGATCACAATGTCAGGAAGGCGCACACCGTTGAAGGTCGTGTTCTTCACGGTCGTGTAGATCGCCATGTTTTGGAAGATGATCTTGTCCCCGATCTTCAGCTCTCGGTCGAAGGAATGCTCACCGATGAAGTCTCCTGATAAACAGGTGATTCCCCCCATGCGGTATGTGAATCTCTTCTCCTGTGGCTTTCCGGCACCGAGAATCGACGGTCGGTACGGCATGCCGAGCACGTCGGGCATATGCGCTTCGGCAGTTGTATCCAGCATGGCGATCCGTCCGTCATTCTCGATGATATCGAGGACGCTCGAGACGAGTACGCCTGCGTTGAGGCCGACGGCTTCTCCGGGCTCAAGAATGACTTGTGTGTTGTACTTCTCCTGAAAATTTGCGATGAGTCTACAGAGCTTCGCTCTCTCGTAGTCACTCCGTGTGATGTGATGCCCTCCGCCGAAGTTTATCCATTTCTTGCCTTTCAGATACTTTCCGAATTTTTTCTCCACTTGCGTGAGCGCCTCCTCGAGATCATCCGCATTCTGTTCGCAGAGTGCGTGAAAATGCAGTCCATCTGCTGCTTCCAGCAGTCCGGGATACCTCTCGCAATCGGCAAGTGTCGAGCCCATGCGCGAGCCCTTGCCGCAAGGATTGTAGAGATCGGTTGAAGCTCCTGCAGATTCCGGATTGATGCGAATCCCACACTCGATCTTTGGATTTTTTTTGCGCACAATCTCGCGATATTTTTGCCACTGCGTCCCCGAGTTGAAGACGATGTGATCAGCGTAGAGAATCTGCTCTTCAATGTCGCGGTCGCTGAAGGCAGGCGCGTAGCTATGGACTTCTTTTTTGAATTCTTCCCTCCCAAGGCGTGCTTCGTTGACGGAGCTTGCACAGACTCCATCCAAGTATTTTGCAATCAACGGGAATGTTTTCCACGTTGAGAATGCTTTCATGGCGAGCAGTATTCGGCATCCTGTAGCTTTTTTTACTTCTGCAAGCATCTTCAGATTTTCCTCGAGTGCACCGAGATGAATCACATATGCGGGAGTTTCGATCTTCGAGAAATCGATCGCAGAGAAGAAGGCTTCGCGATCGCGTTCCCAGTGGGGCTCGAAGAGAGTGTCGCACTTCATGCCGTCAGAGTGTCAGGAAGGCGCTCAAAGTCAATCACTTTGAACGGCAGTCCATTCTCAGACACCACCTTCAAGAACGGCTCCGGATCGAGCTCCTCCATATTGAAGACTCCTTTTCCTTTCCAGATTCCTTTCATCAGCATCATGGCGGCAGACATCGCGGGCACACCCGTCGTGTACGAAATCGCTTGCGAACCGATTTCACGGAAGCAAGCGGCATGATCGCAGACGTTATAAATGTACTTCGTGCTCTCTTTGCCGTTCTTGACGCCGGTGATGATGCACCCGATGACCGTTTTGCCCGTGTACTTCGTCGCAAGCGACGCGGGATTTGGAAGGAGAGCCTTCAGGAATTTGATCGGCACGATCTTCTTTCCTTCGTAGTCGACCGTGTCAATTCTCGTAATGCCGATGCTCTGCATGACCCGAAGGTGCGTGAGATAATTCTCGGAGAACGTCATCCAGAAGCGAATGCGCTCGAGCCCAGGCAAGTTTTTGGCGAGTGACTCGAGCTCTTCGTGATACAGAAGATAGTTTTCTTGGTCGCCGACGACCGGATACTTGAAGGTGAAATGAATGCTTTTAGGATCCATGATTGGCGGTGTTTTGACCCACTTGCCTTTATTCCAGTGTTTCACGACCTGCGTGACCTCTCGGATGTTAATTTCGGGGTTGAAATTCGTGGCAAACGATTTGCCGTGGTTTCCCGCATTGGCATCGAGGATATCGACGAAGCGAACCGTATCGAAATATTTCTTGAGAATGTACGCGCAGTACATATTGCTCACACCGGGATCGAAGCCAGCCCCAAGTACAGCCATAATTCCCTTGTCCTTGAATTTATTCCGGTACGCCCACTGCCAGCTGTACTCGAACTCGGCTTTGTCGATCGGCTCGTAGTTTGCGGTATCGATATAGTGCACTCCTGTCATCAGACACGCATCCATGATCGAAAGATCTTGGTAAGGGAGTGCGACGTTGAGGACGAGTGCGGGCTTTACTTTTCTGATCAGCGCAGCCACTTCTTTTGGTTTATCTGCATCGACCGCATGTGTTGCGATGTTCACTCCAGAGCGCTTCTTCACGTCTTTCTTGATCGCATTCGGCTTCTCGATGCTGCGACTTGCAAGATGGATATCGGTGAAAACATCCGCATTCTGAGCGCACTTATGGACGACAACGCTCCCGACTCCTCCGGCGCCGATGATGAGAATTGTTCCTGCAGTCATCATTTGGAATTATACAGAGCCCTTCGCTTTCAGCAATTCCGCGATGAGGATCCCCCCGCCGGCCGCACCTCGAATTGTATTATGCGATAGTCCGACGAATTTCCACTGCAGCACTGGATCTTCTCTCAGGCGTCCGATCGTCACCGTCATGCCTTTGTCGCTGTCTCTGTCGAGACGCGGTTGCGGACGGTTTGGTTCATCGGTGTAGGTGATGGCTTGCTTCGGAGCGAACGGCAGATCCAGTTCTTGCGGAACACCGCTGAAATTTTTCAACGCATTCAGGATTTCTTTTTCGCTCGGTTTCTTCTCGCAGGAAAATGACACGCAGGCAAGATGTCCGTCGATCGTCGGGACTCTGTTGCAGTGAGCTGAAATTGTGAAAGATGTATCGGAAACAATCGCATTCCCTTTGATGCTCCCCAGTATCTTTCTCGGTTCCAGTTCGGACTTCTCTTCTTCTCCCTTAATCAACGGTATGACGTTCTCAAGAATATCAAGCGATGCAACACCCGGGTGTCCTGCTCCTGAGACCGCCTGCATCGTCGTCACGATGATGCTCTTCAGTCTGAATTTCTTATGGAGAGCGGCAAGTGGTGCGATATAGCTTTGGATAGAGCAGTTCGGCTTCACGACGATGAAGCCTTTGCTCCATCCACGATTCTTTTGTTGGATCTTGATCATCTCCAAGTGCTCGGGATTCACTTCCGGAATGATCATCGGTACGTCACTTGTCGTTCTGTGTGTCGATGCATTCGAGACGACAGGAATGCCTGCCTCTGCATACTTCTCCTCCCAAATTTTTGCGATATCAGAATCAAGAGCAGAGAACACGAAGTCACAATTTTTCTTCACTGCTTCCAGATCGTCAACCGTATGCACTCTGAGCTTTTTCACAGCCTCAGGCAGTGCGTTTTTCATATGCCATCGTCCTTCCACTGCTTCTTCATAGCTCTTTCCTGCAGAGTTGCTGCTCGCAACAAGATAGGTGACCGTAAACCACGGATGATTCTGCAGCAAGTTGATGTACTGCTGCCCGACCATGCCGG
>CALRAD010000026.1 GCA_943350395.1 Candidatus Peribacteria bacterium | reverse complement strand
AACCGCAGCGAACCCTCCCAGTACGCTTTCATCACTTCCTCGATCTTCGAGGAAGCTTCGAAGCAGAAAGCTACCCGGCGCGGATTGCGCCGGTCGAGTGAGAGGATTTGGAAGCCAAGACAGGAGAGTGTACTTGCGACTCCGAGGTCTGCTGTCTCGACGGTGGAAATACTCATGAGCTCGCGGGGAAAGGTGCGAGTCCATTTCATCAAAATGCCGCGCTAAGCGGAGCTATTAGCCGCTAACAGGAAGACCTCAATACTGACGTGTCACCGAGACCGCATCCCTCCCCAGCCACTCACTATGCCCCTTAGCCTCGAAGAATCCGTTGATACGTGGGATGTGGTTTCGGAGAAGTTTCTTGAATTTCTCCTGCTCGATTTCACCCAGTTCCATCCAAGTTCCATCGGGCTTCTGTTGATGTGCTTCATAGAGAACATCATGTTCGATACGCCATCTTCCGCGATCTTTGTCATCGGTGAGCCGCAGGATTGTCGAGCAGAGTGCAACGAGCACAGTCATCTTTTCGTGAATTATCGACGTTTTATTCCCATCGCAAATGTTGCCCCGTAGATATTGGATCTTCGGAGGACGACCAAGTGTCTTCTTTGGAGGCATCGTAGGAATTGCATCCTTAGACAGATTTTCCAATGGCTGCTGCCGAGCACGGTTCTCTTGTGACAGTTTGATGTAATCCTCGGTCGTAACGATCATCTCACCGGATCGAAGCCGCCGCTCTTGAGAAATTGTGGGAAGAGGCAACACAAGCGATTGCCGGTTATCGACCATTGCAGTATCTAGCGCAGTCAGAACTTCTGACGTCTGAAGACTTTGCAAGGCGGAAGTAGCAACAGCAAAAGGCTCGTTCAACTCTTTCGTCACCTTGTCGATCGTCTCCAAATCTCGGGTCAGATCTTTTGCCGTTTTTGCAGAGTATTCTTGCAGTCTCTCCAAATCGGGCTTGTGAGCGATGAACATACTTTGCATTTCCTCGCTTGCCTCTTGCATCTGTTCTTGCATCTCCTGAAACTCTTTCGTCTGAAACCCACTGCTTGCCTTGAGCCTCTGTATTTCCTCTTCATAGGCTTTTCCATATTGCTCCTTCCAATGTTTCTGCTCCCGGGTAATCTCGCCTGCTATACGTAGAAACTCTGGACTCATGACTCGGTGCATGGTGGCCATAGCAACTGGGTTCTCTACATATTTTTCTTTGAAGGACTTAAGATCGAACTTTTTCAGCACGTCATCGTAGACAGTCAGAAGCTCTCGCTTCCGCTGCTCCGAGGCTGGCAGAGGAGAGATCTGTACTAAGGCTTGCTTTGGCTTCATCAAAATGCACAGATCAAGGGTCCCCTTGTCGTTCATGCGGACACTGGAAATGCCAATCCTATCAAGGCTGAGTGCCAACAGGGTCTCCACGGGCTTGAATCCTTCGATCCATTGACCATCCACACCAAGAAAGTCCTCACGGGAAATGAATAACTGTTCTCCGAATCGTTCCTGTAATGGACGCAGCACATCCATCACATGCTTTTCCTGTTGATTCCAAGTCAGCACGTTCTGTCGCCAGTGGACCCTGCCATTCCGAAACGCTTCCAAGTACGAATCGAGATACGAACGGAAAAAAGGAGAGAGGGTTTTCTGATTCTCAAATAAGAGTAAGTCCACAGGAAACCCGCAAAAGAGAAAGGCCGAGCGACTATCCTCCCTCTTCGTCTCATTGGGGATCTCCTCAATCTGCTGCCCTCGCCGTGAGCGGGCATCGGAAACAACATATGACAAACCATAGAGCTCCTTGTAGGTCAGATCCATCGTTCCTTCCCTGATATTTTCCAAAAGATTTTTATGCCGCTCTTGGAGTACTTTCTGTTTTTCCGGTCTGCGTTCAAGTATCTTTTCCGACCACACAAGATTCTCTTTGATATCGAGTAGACCCCTAGCCGTGAAGGAGATTTTGCAAGGCAAGGAATCGAATGCCTTCTGAGTCTTGAGCAGATCTAGCAAGAAGTATAACTGCCCTGATGAGAGCTGAGTGATATTCCCAGGATCATGCGTTTTCGAGAAGTGTGATGTCCCCCAGAGAAGCCCATCGAGCTCCATAACGTAGAACGGACGGTACTCTTCCTTGAAGGTTTTTAGAATGGACAGGAAATAGTGCAGGAACAACAAGAGGTCCTCATTCACGGCCATGACACGATCCTTTTTCATACTCATGATGCAGCGATTATACATGTCCCTACACGCCCCTAGCTTCCCCTGAGACACCTCTGATACTCTGTTCAAGTAACAGACACCCTAATGGAATTAACGCATCCTATTTCGGAGACACTGATTCCGTTTCAACAACACCTTCACCTAAGTATCGCTCCACAACGAACAACATCGAATCGTATCCTGTCTGTTTGAGATACCGAATGTAATCATCATGTTGTTTATCGCGGAAGTTTACTCCCGGATTCACGATGCTATAACGATTTTTAAACTCGTCGAGTGGAACTCTTTCCCCGTTTGTATCGTAGGCAGCACTACGGAATGTACGACAGGCCTCCACAAAACTTCCGCCATTTTGCAGTATCCAGTTTTCAACGCCGATCCCTCCGAATCCTCCATCTTCTACTTTTTTGTATGCTTTTCCTTCCTTCAATTGGCTCTTCGCCAGCAGGATGTTTGCCTTTGTCTCTAGATATGCTCCCTCTCCGTGATGGATGCGTATCCAATCCAATCGCTTCTCCACGGCTTCATGCGATGGCAGATAATCCACTTCGGAGTTTGGCATGATCGCGATATCGATATCGACCGTCTCTCCTCCTATAGCACAACCTCCCAAACGCAATTGATAGCCACCGGCATCCAGTGCGTGTGAATCATCGGTACCACCGAACTCTTTTTTGAGCATGGCAACAATGTCCAAATGCTTACTGAATGGGGACTCATCTCCGCTGTCGTCGATCCGCATCGTATAGTCAAAATCGTACCCCCCGCCGGGCAAGTGCGTCCCACGACCCGTGGAGCCGATATCGAACATACGTGCTCCTCCAAGACTATGATCCTGCGGGTTCTTGAGCTCGATACCATTACCCGTCAAAACATCCTGAATAACAGTCTGCGCAGCAGCAGAAACCTGAGGGGTATGATCCGTGCCGGTACGCAGCATCTCGGTGAAATGCTGTATATCACCTGCATTTTTTTCACGTAGCGATGGGTCTGAGTCAGGACGCAAGCGTGCCAAAGCGAAATCCGGTCCATATCGATCTGTAAGTCCCGTGTAATTCCTGCGAAGCACATCGTATTGTTCGGGGGAGAAGACGAGTGCTCCTTTCATGTCAAATACCGGAATGTAGAATCCTCGTTCCACTATGTGCAATGTTAATTCCTGGAATGCTTTGCGGTTGTTCACGGGTCCATTTTGTACAATGAAGGCATCCAATTCCGATGAAGGCAAACCTGTGCGTACTCCATAATGCCTTTCTCCGGCCTCTGGCGTACTAAATTTTTCGTAGCGGTTGCGATCGGATGGTACACGCTCATCAGGGACAGCATATTCACGCGTGATCTCAAACTGTCCGCGATCGCGCACAAGAACCATGACGCCCCCACCACCTGCTTTACCGACGTACTCAGCCGCAATGGAAGCCTGTAGTGCAGTATCGAGTGGGTGACCATCGGATACATCCGCAGGCAATACTTTGCTGAAGTCAGCATCAAACGGCGTCAGGTCAGAATGCGCTTTCCCTGCGCCGAAGAATTCCCCGGCTGTGAGGCCGCTCTGCAAAATTTTTCCGACGTAGTTTCCATCCGTTCCATGGAGAAGATCTCCTGCATGCAATGCAAGACCGCTCTCTGCATGCTGATCGGCAAATGCACGATTCCTCTGATCGGTTGTACTGCGAATGGTGTCCATATCCTGCAACATTTCCCGGATGCTCTCGTATCCAAGAGGACGCAAAAACATTTGTGATACACGATCCGAAACGGTTTGTCCTTCGGTCGCATGCATTGCCTCACGGACTGCGTTGTATCGCTCCTGGATTTTGTCCGCGGAACCTTCTGCAATAAATCCCTGTTGCAATCCTGTATGTGAATATTGTGTCAATGTCTCTAGCTTAAGGAGAAGATAATGCATCTGTTCACGCTCTTTTGTGCTGAGGGCGCCGGCACCATTCGTCTCTAGTTTCGAAAGCACTTCTCCACCCTGCTCGATAGCTAGTGCAAATGCATGCAGCGAATTCTCTCCGGAACGAACATGGATATTCAGGAGATCACGATAGAAGATGTGTGACGTTGCTCTTCCGAAGCTCGCAAGTTTATCTGCTCGATTTTCCGTTGTATCCATTCTCTTGGCAGCACTTCCTAAACGAGGACTGGTATGACTCTTCATCTTTTCAAAAATTCTCTGCGGAGGATACAAGATGGAGAAAGCCGCATTCAGCTTTCCGATCAGCGGTAGATTATTCCTCTCAAAGAGAGTTGCTATCCGTTCGTACGCAGCGGAGGGATCATCAAGCATGATCAATTGTGTTGCCAATTCATTTTTCAGCAATTGCAATTCCTGCGAGGGGCTATGGCTCAATCTTTTGAAGATAGCAATGAAGTCCAGACGCTTTCCCTGAGGCATCGCAATAATCGGCGAAAGATACTGCAAAACAAAATCTCGTGTTTTCGGATCCAAATCGATGAAGATCTTTGTCATCTGTCCTCTGCCGATTGCTTGCAGGAGTTTCCATTGATCAACAGGATGAAATTCTATGCCGGCAGCATGCAGCTCTGCTGCCGTTTCGAAGACAATGCGACCGTCGCCCTGCGAAAGATCGACAGAGTCCAGGAATGCGATGTCTTGCAAACGCATCTGATAGGATGTCTGCGTCGTCAGTATTTTTGCATTGTTTTTTGCCCGCTCGGATGTGAACGTAGAACGGAATGTATCGTCTTGTGTAAAGCGATGGAGGCAACCTAATTCTTCTTTTGGTATTGGCTGATTACTGTCATAACCACGTCCGAATGCCAGAAGAGAAGTAAGCATTCCTGTTTCTACGGTATATCCAAAATCCTGCTTGAGCGCATCAAGATGCTGTCCTAGGAGCGGATGTTGTTCCTGTAGGCTGAATACGATATCCCAATAGGACTGGTCTCCTGCGCATTGACGAGCATCATCATGGAAGAAGTGCTTGCCGAGCCTTAGAGTTTCCTCTTCCAGACACTGTGCCCTCTTCACTGGATCTTGCCATAGTTGTACGACATTGTTTGGCGATACCAACCGCCCCAATGAATCTTGGTAGCCGAGTGAATCCTTGAGTTTTCGGGCAAATCGAAGAAACTCCGGATCTTGTAACTGAGCTACTTTCGTCGGATCCTGTATGAGTTCTGCAAGATACGAATATCTTTCAGTTAAATTGCGTGCAATTTCTTGATCTTCGCAAAACTCTTCGCAGAAAGATTCAACAACGCTCCATGCCTTTCGATTCTTATTCAGTGCTAAACAGCGCTCAAGTGCAACATGCGAGAACTCGACTCCGTATTTTTGTACTACACCCGTAACAAATGATCGTACATCTGCATCTGTAAGCAATATGGACCAAGAAGGATCCTCAAGATGACGACCAAGAGCAGAAACACCGGCATTGGCCAGAGAAGGATTCAAGATCAATACTTCCTGCAACGCGATATAGGAAGACTGATCACTGATACGCTGCAATCTTCGTATTGTTTCGTACCCTTCTCCGGCCGGCAATCTCTTGAGTACATCGAGCGCAATAGGATCTCCTGCGATTTTTGCAAGAACAGGGTCATCCATCTGCACCTTGCACCCAATATGTCCTGCGATTGCAGTCATGGTACTTATCGATGCCGCATCAAGTTGATTGTAAAAATCGGCAGCTTCAGAAATTCTCCAAAGGGAATGCAGACTGGAGGTGTCGATGGAAAGACTATCGACTTTTTTGAAGAAGGCCTCCAGTTCGCGACCCTTGGAAAGATATTGCATAGCGGACGAACCGCCATGCAGATCCGATGTGGAAAACTGCACACCCATATCCTGTAGACGTTTCAGTGTCGTGCGAGGTTGCTCGAAGCTTTGAAAGACCTGCAATAATGCCTCAGTCTCAGCAGCATCAAATTTCATTGGTCGCTCGAAGGAAAGATTGATACTTCCGTCATCCTCATCGAACACGCCAGCACTGCCTTCTTTGACAAGCACGTATCCTTTTTTTGTGTATGCCGAAATAGTTTTCTTTTTTTCCGATGCTTCAACGGAGACAGAAACAGTATCTTGAACTGTCTCCTCCAGATGACTGACAAACTCTCTAAATTCTTCTTGTTTCTCTGTCGATAATGCCGTGCGTACGGATTCGGGTAATTCTGTCTTCCCTTCCTCCGAAGATTTTTGCTGATCAGGAGATACCTCGGCCTTCCCAAATCTAAGCCATTTCGGCAAGAATCCGCACACTCCCATCCTCAGAAGCTCAAGCGCTTGCTCACGCGTGAACTCTGCGCTCTCAAGAATCTTCATTTTTTGTGCAAGCTCAGTCGAAGAATATTTTTGACCATCGGCCATCGGAATGTCATGTGCTGCGAGAACCGCTTTTTCCTGTGCATCACTCAATGGCACACCGAGGATATCTCCGGCTGCCCGCACACGTTCCGACCTGCCTTCGGCTGTCTCAGGAAGGCTGAGTGTCTTTTCCTTCGTCCATCCGTTCATTGCATCTTGTAGGGAAGAATCACTCTCTCGGGATACTTGGGGGCTCGCTTGCATTGTCTCAGGAGCAACTCTTGTACCTGTATATTCGGAAATGGCCGCTATCATCGATCGATATCCACCCTCCGTAAGCCCGCGGAAAAAGTTCTCTCCCTGTGTTCCGAAACGAACGTTTACGCCCGGATCAATGGCACCGTAGCGCTGCTTAAAATCTTCCAATGGAACAATCGTACCCTTCGAATCGACAGCTGCATTCATGAACGAGCGGAATGCCGTCAGTACATTGCATTCATTCGAAAGAATCCAGTTTTCGACACCGATGCCTCCGATGCCGCCATGTTCCTGTTTTTTGTATGCATTCCCCGACTTCAAAAGTTTCTTTGCAAGAACGATATTGGCAACCGTTCTGTCATGCACATCCTGTCCTTCATGCTTGGCAATCCAACGAAGTTTTTCAGCAACCGCGTTATGCGAACCGAAATCCGAAATATCGGAACTGGGAATGAATCCGATATCGATGTCGACACCGTCGCAATTCTTGCAACCGAAGGTACGCAATTGTTTTCCTCCGTTCGGAGTAGACTCAACACGAGCCTCCTTGGGCTGAAGTTTTTCTTGTATTTTCTGTGCGATCTCTTCGGATTTTGCAAAGAGAGACTGCTCGCCATTGCTGCTGTCGAGCTTGAGGACGAAATCGAAGTCGGATGAACCGGATAATTGTGTTCCGCGACCCGTTGAACCGGTGTCGTCCAGTCGCACACCGCCAAGACTTGTATCGTAGACTGATTTCAGTTCTGTACCATACTCAGAAAGTACATCGGATACGACCGATTCGATGTGTCTCATTTGCTCGTGTGTTGCGGCTCTTTGGGCGAGAACTTCCTGCGTTGATTGATG
>CALRAD010000025.1 GCA_943350395.1 Candidatus Peribacteria bacterium | reverse complement strand
CGTGCAGCAGAAGAGACGGAGATGTCACCGGAGAGAACTTGTTCAACGACGGAAGCTTTCATGGCAGCAAAACGGAAGGAGGTGTGAGATTTCATGACTTCACCCTACCTACGAATGTGTAACCCTAATTGCTGCAATTGGAACATATTTGTGCAATATCTTCAGAAGCCCTTCCCATAGAGAACATTCGATGAAAGCCAAGGAGAAAGCCAAGAATAGGCACGGAGAGCAAGGCAACGATGGCGCCGACCACACTTGAAGTTGTTGTCGTGAGAAATGGTGCAGTGAAGAGAAGCGCGACCGAAAGTACGAGAGTGAAGAGCGCCCACCGGACTGCGTACGACGCCGGAAAGGAAATGGGGAGAACTCGAATTGCAGCGGGAAGCAATGTCGCTGCGAGGAAGAAATGCACGATCGTTGACGTGATCGTCGCCCCGACGAACCCGAAGCGCGTAATCAGGAAGAAATTCAATCCGAGGGAGAGCACGACCGCAATCATCATTCGTGACACGAGTCTCCGCCATACATGCTTCGTGAGAAGCGTGTAGAAACTAAAGAGAACAATGCCGTTGAGGAACATTGGAATCCCAAGAAGTGCGAGCGCCGTGTCTGCGCCGGGCGAACCGGAGGTCGAGAGGTAAGCCTCGGTCGTGAGAAGGCCCATAAGCGGTCTTGCCCAGAGGATGGAGAACGCCGCCGCCAGAGAACCGAGCAGGAGAATGAGGAAGAGTGTTTTCCCGAGCAACGCATCCGTCTTCTCGCCGCGATCATGACGGTCGGCAAGAACCGGGAGTGTGGAATTGAGGAGAAACGTCGGGATGATGTAGGTCATCTCGGCGATGCGGGACGCAAATCCGTACTCCGCGTTCTGGATCGCAAAGTCATCTCGAAGAAGAGCGATCAATGTAAGGTCGAACTGTCTGTACAACGCAATGCAGAGGAATGCAATTCCGTACGGCATTGCTTTCCGAAGGAGGGAGGCAAGAAGGATTCGATCGAAGCATGGACGAATGACGGTGATGCGCATCGCAAAAAAAACGGAGAGTATGAAAAGTACGACTGCGCCGAAAGCACCCACCGCAAGAAAGTACTGGTACACACGAACATCAGTACTCAAACGAATGCCGAGGAGGATTACGCCCGCCATAAGACTCGCCGTGATGACCCGCTGCGTCACCTCAGCGATGAAGACGAGATGCATCTTGTACTGCACCTGAAACACCGTTCGAAGAACGCCTGCGAGCAGTGTAAAGAACGGCACGAAAGCGGCAATCGTGATGCCGATCTGAAGCGGCGTCCCATGCCAGGCAGGGACGATCCACGCAATCACGAGTGCTGATCCGAGTGAGAGAACGGCGATGATCGAACGAAGGACGATGAGAGAACCGAGAATACGTTCGGAGTTTTTACTTGAACTCACCTCGCGAACCGAGACGGCATAGAGACCGAAATCCGCAAGGATTGCGAAGAGTTGAAGGTATCCGTACGCGGAGTTGTAGGCTCCTGCGAGTTCTTTACTGAGCCCGATCGCAATGAACTTCACGGAGATCACGCTCAGTGCCGCCATCGTGAGCTGGCTTCCGATCTGCCAGAGAGTCGATGTTGCTATTTTGCGTGTGGACATCGAAAGAAGTATACTCTCCTATGATCTATGCCTCTTCCCTTCAAACATCTCCTCTCCACGAAGCAGCTCACCAGAGCCGATACGGAGGAGATTATTCGCGTTGCCTCCGTTATGGAAAAAGTGCGAACGAAAGGGAAAAGTGATCTCCTGAAAGGAAAAGTTCTCGCTGCTCTGTTTTATGAACCAAGCACAAGAACAAGGCTGAGCTTTGAGACCGCGATGCTCAGACTCGGTGGCGATGTGCTCACGGCGGAAGGGATTCAGTTCAGCTCACTGTATAAAGGAGAAACAATCGAGGACACGATGGAAATGGTTGGGCAGTACGCCGACATCATCGCGATGCGTCACCCCGAACAGGGCAGTGCGGAGAAAGCCGGAAGCGCCAGCAGAGTGCCGTTTATCAATGCCGGAGACGGACCCGGGCAACACCCGACGCAGGCACTCCTCGACCTTTTCACGATCCAAAAAGAATGCACTGCGATCGACGGTCTTCATATCGCGATGGTCGGCGATCTCCGCTACGGACGCACCGTGCACTCGCTTAGCTACCTGCTCGGTCTCTACAAAAACCTTCGCTTCACGCTGATTTCTCCGACGGAACTCACAATGCCCGAGAAGGTCACAAGCTTTTTAAGCGAGAAAAAGATTCCGTTCGCGGAAACGACCGATATCGCAGCGGGGCTCTCTGCCGACGTTCTCTACATGACGCGCGTGCAACAGGAGAGATTTGCAGATAAAAGCGAGTACGAACGTCTTAAGCTGCAATACGTTCTGACCGAACCCATGGTAAAAGGGAAGAAAGTAATCATCATGCACCCGCTCCCGAGAGTCGGCGAAATCTCGACTGACGTTGATGCGTTGCCGAATGCCGCATACTTCAGGCAGGCCGGAAACGGCGTCCCCGTTCGTATGGCGCTTTTGGCGATGCTGCTTGGAAAGGCATGACACTCTATAAGAACAAATACCGGATCGAGTCGACGCGGGAACCAAAACATGATTACGCATCCGGAGGAACCTATTTTGTCACTGTGTGCACGAAGAAAAAGTTGCAGTGGTTTGGAGAAATAAAAAATGGGGAAATGCAGCTGTCTGAAACTGGGAAATCTGCAAGAGACTGTATTGATGCAATATCCAAACATTTCCCGCATGCCAAAGTCGATGCTTTCGTCATCATGCCGGATCATATTCATATAATAGTGAGAATTGAAGCTGCATCCGTAGAGACGCAAAATTTTGCGTCTCTACACAAGGCTACATTTGGTCCGCAGTCACTCAATCTCGGATCAATAATCCGCGGATTTAAAATTGGCGTAATAAAAGAATCAAAAAAACTTAATCTTCCTTTTCAATGGCAACCACGCTTTCATGATCGAATCATACGCTCAGAAACAGAATTGGCAGCAATCAGGAAGTATATCAACAAGAATCCCGCTTTGTGGGACAAAGAAACAATCCCATGGCATGATGATGCTATCTTCTGGTCACTATGAAAAAAACTCTTCTCCGCAACGGAACCCTCGTGGGAGTAGAGACGCCCCGCTGGGGCGTCTCTGAAAAATCGGAAACTATCGTTGATATCTTGATATCAACCGGAGGAATAATCGAAAAAATAGGGAAAAATATCCAAGATCATAAGGATACGGAAGTTGTTGATGTCTCAGGGAAGCTTCTCTTCCCGCTTCTCATCGATTGCCATGTGCACTTCCGCGAACCGGGAATGGAAGAGAAAGCCACAATGCAAACCGAAGCGGCTGCGGCACTCGCAGGGGGTGTTGGGCTTGTGTGCGATATGCCAAATACAGTCCCTCCGTGCGTGACGGTTGCCGCACTCGCGGACAAAGTTCGGCGTGCGGAGAAGATTGCCGGCTGTACGATAAAATTTTTCTTCGGCGTGACGGAGGCGATTCACCTCGTGACGCTGAAAGATCTATGGACCGGAACATCTCTTGAGTTGAAGAGGCTCAAAAATCACTGCTCAGGCGTGAAGCTGTATCTCGACCACTCGACGGGAGACCAGAAGGTTGACGGAGGCATCGTCGAGGAAATTTTCCGGACGTGTGCGGAGCTCAAGATTCCACTCGTGGCGCATTGTGAAGATCCGGAGATAAATGCAAAAGCGAAAACGGAGGTAGAGACGCAAAATTTTGCGTCTCTACACGACATCTCATTGCATTCCACCATGCGTCCGCCCGAATCCGAAGCGGCATCGATTGAGTATGCCATTTCTATGGCACGCAAGACCGGTGCGGCACTTCACATCGCTCACCTCTCGACGAAGCAAGGCATCGAGCTTGTGCGTGCCGCGAAGAAAGAGAAACTCAACGTCACCTGCGAGGTCGCCCCGCATCATCTTTTTCTGACAACGGATGACTATAAGACACTCGGTGCATTTGGGAAGATGAACCCGCCGCTTCGGTCAGCTGAACATCGAGATGCACTCTGGGCAGGCATCGAAGACGGTACGGTCGACTGCATTGCCACGGATCACGCACCCCATACGATCGCCGAGAAAGAATCCGGCGAACCGCTCAAGGCTCCGAGCGGTGTGCCGGGAGTAGAAACAATGTTGCCGCTCCTGCTGACTGTCGCTGCAGGAAAATGGCCGAATGAAAATTCCCCACCTGCGCTCTTGCGAGAGCTTCGGTGCGCGGGCAAAACAAAAAACCCAAATGCCAAAATTTCTTATAGTGACATTCTTCGTCTTTGTTTCACCAATCCAAATCGAATTTTTTCACTCGGTGCGTCGCCTCTCGCTGTAAAAAATCCTGCAAAAATCGTCATCGTTGATCCAAAGCAAGAATGGATTCTTGGAGGCAAAAACCTCCATAGCAAGTGCGGATGGACTCCGTACGAGGGATGGAGAGTGACTGGAAAATGTATCCGCACCATTGGCTAGATTCATGTAGAGACGCAAAATTTTGCGTCTCTAGACCTCAATGATGATGGGCATGACCACCCGCCTTCGCCCCGCTCTTGCGGGGCTACGGAGGGGCGAGAGATGTCGTTTTAAGGATCTCAAACTTACACCTCTATTATAATCGGCATGACCATCGGTTCGCGTTCGAGTTTGTGACGGAAGAAGCGGAAGAGTGCCCCCGTGACTTCGCGCTTGAGTGTCGGGATCGTCTTGTCGCCGCGAGCGAGCGCGTCTTCGTAGGCCTTGCGGATTGCCGCAGTCGCCTCTTGGTTGATCACACTCTGTTCGGTTCCGTAGATGAAGCCGCGGGAGAGAATAAGCGGATCGCTGACTAAGCGCATTGATTCGGCATACACCTTAAGCACTGCAACGAAGATGCCCGCGTTGTTCATGATTTTTCGGTCATCCATGATGGTTTGCCCTTCGGCTCCGGTGGTGCGTCCGTCGATGATGATGTCATTGGCGGTGAATTTCTGCTTCGACCTCCTCGCATTGCCCTGTAGATCGAACTCGAGGATTTCGCCGTTCGTGAGTAAGTGAATCTGATTGTCGGCATAGCCGATCGCGCGTGCAAGGTCGCCGTGTGCGGCTCTCATGTACGGTTCGCCGTGTTCCGGGATCACGTGCTTTGCCCTGACAAGACGGTGCATGAGCAGAATGTCATTCTGGTATCCGTGTCCGGTCGTATGGAGCGCAAGTTCTTGGTTCGTGAGCACGTGCGCGCCGAGCAAGTTCAGGTTATTGACGACCTTCGCAACCGCACGCTCGTTGCCGAGGATCGGATTGCTGCTTAAGATCACGGTGTCTCCTTTCTTCACGCGAACGTGTTGGTGGATCCCAAGACCCATACGAGCAAGGCTCGCTCGTTCTTCGCCCTGCGAACCGGTCGTGAGGATGATGATTTCTGAATCCGGAATTTTCTCCATGCCGGGTCCGACTTTTCGAATCATACCTCTCGGTACCTGGATGTAGCCAAGCTCGACGGCGATCTCGATGTTCTGCTCCATCGATCGACCGGAAACGAAGACTTTCCTGTTGAGTGTTTTGGCATGCTCGATAACCTGCGCGAGACGATTGAGGAGCGAGCTGAACGTCGAAACGATCAGTCGACCTTTGGCTTCGCGCATGAGATTGAAGAGCGTTCCTGAAATCGCTTTCTCAGAGAGTGCGTTTCCGGGCTTTGTGGCATTGGTCGAGTCCGCGATGATCGCGAGCACTCCTTTGTCACCAAGTTCCGCGAGACGCTGGAAGTCTGCCGGAGGCTCGTTCATCGGTGTCAGGTCGAACTTGAAGTCGCCTGTGTGAACAATGGTCCCGTACGGCGTATGGAGTGCGACAGCTGCGGAATCCGGAATACTGTGCGTGACCCGAAGGAATTCGACTTCGACGCTGCCGATCTTGATCGGCTTCTTAAACTCAACAGTGTTCAGTCTGCAGCGAGAGGTCAGCTTCTCCTCATCCAGACGCTTCTTCACAAACGCCATCGTGAGGCGTGTGCCGTAGCAAGGCGGGAAATGAAGTTGTCCTATGACATGCTGCACGGCCCCGATGTGGTCGAGGTGTCCGTGTGTAAAAATGACAGCTTTGATTTTATTTTCACGACCGCGCAGTGCGGAGAGATCCGGGATCAGATAGTCGATACCCGGCATGTCTTCTTCGGGAAACTGAAGTCCGAGGTCGATGATGTAGAGATCGGAATCAACGTCGACGACGAGACAGTTCCTGCCGACTTCTTCGAAGCCTCCGAGAGGGTAGATGCGAAGAAATTTGCCTTGGGGCAACGGAATGACTTGCTCACGCGCAGCGGTTTTGACGAAGCCTGCACGGGGTGGAAGATTCGGTCGTGTCTGCTTCTGCGTCGAAAATTTTTGCGGAGAAGGTTTCGCCTGCTGGCGGGGCTCTCCGGAAGAAACGGTCGGAGTAACCGGCACAGGCTGTTTTGCTGGGGTTTCTGAAACCGGCGATCCTGTCATCACCTTTTTCACCCACTCATGGACTGACTTCATGTTCGATGTGTAAATTATAAAACGAAGTTTGAACTTCAACCTCCATGGTACTCCACGAGAGTATTGAATGCAAGTGACTTTTTGTCGATAGAACCTTTTTTTGGCTTATAATCAATGAATTATTAGTTTATGAAAAAGATACTAATGAAGAAAAATTGCAACATTGACATTGAAATTTAGATTGTATAATATCTAATTACAATTATTCTTTCCTTATTTTTATGAGTGAACTTCAGACAGAAAATTTGACTCCAAAAGAACACTCTCTTTCCGATGCACTGTCAGGAGATGTCGATGGATTTTGCGATTTTGCAGCGCAGCGAGAAAAGGAGAATCGAGACTTTGAACAAAGTTATACTGTTCTTTTGAACAGAGTAGCTTTTGCTAAGGGAGAAGAACGAGAAAAGCTGCTTGCGATGTTATAATTCTCGAACCAAAAAAGCATGTAGGAGCGCGAATGAGAATGTCTTTGAATTGTTGCGATATGCTCATACTCCGTGTAGCCTCTTGCACTGTATGAAGATCGCGGTCACGACGGGGCAGACAAAAGCACCTCACGGGACCGTGCTGGTGCCCGTGATTCTCGGCGAAGAGAAGGGTGACCGTGCGTTTTTCCTGATGCAGTGCGATGGAAAAGCAGAGGGAGGCGAAAATCTCCGGGAAGAATTTATCACCGTGTTGACCCATGCCGTCTTAGATGGAGTCGGCAGCGGCTACGAACGACTGGAGAGTGCGCTGAAAGAGCTCAACGGTCTGCTGAAAGGCTTCATGCTTTCCGAAGCCGTCTCCGACGTCCACGCGATCGTCGGACTGATTGAGATCGAAGGAACGCTGCACGTCAGCAATGTCGGGCGCGCAGAAGCGTACATCATCCGGGACGGTTCAGCCCTTCAAATTACAGAGTTCTCACCTCGAGGAAAGGCCCCGATCGCTTTCACGCAAATCTTGAGCGGTCCGATTCGCGGTCGCGACCATTTTATTGTCGCCTCTCAAAGACTCCTCCGGACAATCACTCCCGCACAACTCACAAAGATGGTGCAACACGACGGCGAGTCGATCATTCAGAACATCATTTCGGCTCTGAGTGCCGAGAAGGAAGTGGCATGCATCGCCCACATCACAGTCGAAGGAGAAGCGGAAAGCGGTAGAGAGGAAGAACCGGTGAAACGACCGATGGCAAACACCCGACCACTCAGGAACCGTCAGAAGATGTCTGGGGGTGCCGTACTGTCGAAGCTCACAGATTTGTTCTCCGGCGTCGAATGGGGATCTCTCGCAGGAAAAATGCGAATCAAGCTGGCGGGAAAACCAGCGAAGACCGCGCTCGAACGCGCGAAGGAGTCGATCAGTACCTTTCTTGGGGATCTCTACAATCCGGAGAGAAAGCGCAGAGCGCATTTGTTGTTACTCGCAGGGAGCGGAGCGCTATTTTTGGTCATCTGGATGGTCGTTCAGTTGAGTCTTGTGAGCCAGAAAAGTCAAACGCGCGGAGAGCTTTCCACTCTGGTGAAACAGATCACCGCCGATCTCTCTACAGCGGAAAACAGGCAGTTGGCGGGAGACACCGAGAGCGCAAATGCGATTTTGCAACGCGCGGATGAGCGGGCAAAGCAGGTCATGAGCAACGAGAGCGGGCTCTACCGAAGCGAGGCACTGGAACTTCTCGAACGCATCAAGTCAAAGCGCGAGGAAATGAATCGCGTCATCAGGCTCGTTCCCCCGCGCGTGATGGCGAATTTGAGCGCGAAGAAACCGGATATCGTGGCGCAGGGTTTCATCGGTCTCCCGAGTGGAGAATTTGCGGTCTATGACCGTCAGAATCTTTATCGTGTTTCATTGAACACGGTGGAAGACGGCGAGAAACTTGGATCGGAAGAATTGATCTTGAACGGCGCCTGGTTCCCTCGCTTCCAGAGCAAAGTGTTCATGACGACGGGTAACAGTGTCATCGAGATCATCAACGGCCAACCAACCACTATGAAAACGGAAGACACGGCGGGATGGGTGACCGGTTCCGACATCAAGACCTACCTTCGTTACCTCTACGTTCTGTCCCCCGAACGGAAGCAGATCTACAAGTATGAACGTCTTGCGAGCAAGTACGGTCCTCCTGCGGAATACAACGTGAACGGAGATCTGTCGGGTGCGCTCGACATGACAATCGTGGGCCCAGTGTACGTTCTTCGGGATGTCTCGACGCCGGAGAAACCGGGGGCCAGAGACACGATCAAGCTGCTCCGTGGGGAGAAGCAACCCTTCAACATCCGAAATCTCCCACCAGGTGCGCTCGACGGCGTCACAAAAATTTACAAAGCGACAACAACCGGAAACTTCTACTTCTTGGATCCCGAGAACAAGCGAATCATTATTACCACTGGAGACGGCGACCTCGGAGATTCTCTCTACTTGAAGCAGTACATCTTCGATTCAGACCAAGTCGGAAAACTCAAAGATCTGTATGTGGACGGTGATGACTCCCGCCTCTTCGTGTTGGACGAAAAGAAGTTGTATGCCATTGATCTCCAGTCGAAGTAAGATACGGGCATGAAGAACATCATGGTCTTCGGCACCTTCGACCGTCTGCATCCCGGGCACAGATTTGTTCTTGAAGAAGCCCTCAAGCGGGGAAGCCTGACGATCATCGTCGCAAGAAGTGTGAATGTGAAACGAATCAAAGGAAGGGTTCCGGTCGAATCGGATGAAATCCGGGCAAAAACCATCCAACTCCTCTTCCCCACAGCCACAGTTCTCCTTGGAGATCCGCAAGATTTTCTCGCACCCGTCAGGAAAACGAAACCGGACCTCATCCTTCTCGGGTACGACCAGACATTGCCACCGGGAGTGGAGGAAAACGATATGGGATGCCCTATCGAGAGACTGCCCGCCTACCATCCGACACTCTATAAGAGTAGTTTAAGAGTTCAAAAACGAAGTTGAACACCTAGGGTAATTCTCTACCCTTCTGTTCTATGGCTTCCTACACTCATTTCTCTCAAGAAGAACGTTGTGTGCTCTCGGCTTTTCTCTGCGAAGGCGCAAGCCTTCGCACCATCGCAAAGAAGCTTCAACGCTCCGTTGGCGGCATCAGTATGGAAATCTCAAGAAGCAGCCCTGACGGTTCTCGTAGTCGGTACGATCCGTACACAGCGCAGCTTGGTTCTCGGATGAAGAAGTGGAATGCCAATCGTAGAAATCCGATGAAAGATGAAGAGCTTCTGGAAAAAGTCTGTTCACAATTGAAAGAAGGATGGTCGCCTGAAGTGATTGCAGGACGCCTGAAGAAGGAGCATGGGAAGACTATTGTCTCGCATGAGACCATCTACCGCTGGGCATACGGTGCAGATCTCGTTGCTTGTCTTCCGCGGGGCAAGCCCCGCAGACATCGGAAACGATGGCGATTGAAAGCATCCGGAGGAACACAGGGACTCGGCATCGTTCCCCGCATTCAGGAGCGGCCGAAGGCCGCTTCCTCCCGCAGTCGATTCGGAGATTGGGAAGGAGATTCTATGCTCGGGAGAAGACAGAAAGGATCCATTGTTTCGGTGCAACAGGAACGGAAGTCGCGGTATGTTCTTTTTTCAAAGTGCAAAGACAAATCTGCGAAGGAAACCAAGAAAGCTGTCGTTCATCGATTGAAAGGAATCCCGAAGAAATTGCGTCGGTCCCTAACGCTCGACCGTGGAACAGAGAACGCAGAGTGGGAGGCCTTCGGCCTCCCTGTCTTCTTCTGTGATCCGTACAGCTCATGGCAGAAAGGATCGGTAGAGAATTGCATCGGACTCCTTCGTCGCTATCTTCCGAAGGGCATGAACTTAAAAACAGTTACTCCGAAGCATCTACTGCATCTCCAGAACAAGCTCAATCATCGACCCAGAAAATGTCTTGGCTTCAAAACTCCCTACGAAGTGTTATCCTCTCACTGTCTCCGCCTAGGTGTTCAACTTCCAGCTTGAATTCGGG
>CALRAD010000024.1 GCA_943350395.1 Candidatus Peribacteria bacterium | reverse complement strand
AGAACCGTCAGGGCTGCTTCTTGAGATTTCCATACTGATGCCGCCAACGGAGCGTTGAAGCTTCTTTGCGATGGTGCGAAGGCTTGCGCCTTAGCAGAGAAAAGCCGAGAGCACACAACGTTCTTCTTGAGAGAAATGAGTGTAGGAAGCCATAGAACAGAAGGGTAGAGAATTACCCTAGGTGTTCAACTTCGTTTTTGAACTCTTAATATATCGCCCTACTCTCTTACTTCTCCCCTTTCTTCGCCTTCTTCTTGATGACAGGCTTTGCCTTGCGCTTCTCTTCGATCTCTTTCACCTCCTCCTGCTTTTTCTTGCTCGATTCAGCCATCTTGCGGAAGCGATCCACACGACCGGAAGCCATGAGACCCATGTATTTGCCCGTGTAAACAGGGTGACAAGCAGAACAGATTTCCACCTGCTGGACCTTCACCGTTGACGGTACTGCATACACCGCGCTGCACGATGTGCACGTTGTTTTAGCGTCCAGATAGACCTGTGGATGGATACCTTTTTTCATAGAGCTCGGGGATTCTACGAGGCTAACGGGGCTGGCGCAAGGGTAAATGCCTACTTCGCCTCTTCCTCTGCACCCTCTTCCTCCTCTCCCTCTCCAGCTGCCATCTCATTCGCATCGTGCATGATGACACTCATCGAGGCGACTTTGTCACCACCGTCGAGACGCATCACGATCACGCCCTGCGTTGCACGACTGCGGGATGGAATATCCGAAAGCTTCATCCGGATCGTCTGACCCTGCTTGCTGATACAAATGAGGTCTCCATCGTCACCTTCTTGGAGAACTGCTCCACCCACAATATCACCGGTCTTCGCAGTCAATTGTGCAGCCTTCACTCCGCTACCTCCTCTCCCTTGCAAACGGTAGAGCGTAATCGGTGACGATTTTCCGAGTCCGTTCTCCATGACGACCAAGAGCTGACTGTTATTCGGCGAGGTTACCGCAGCGGCCTCCACGACTTTGTCGCCACCCGTTACGCGAATACCTCTGACACCGGCTGCGGCACGTCCCATCGTGCGTACGTCGCTTTCGGGGAAGCGAATCGATTTTCCTTTCTTCGTCAGGATGAAAATTTCATCTTTCTCGCTCGTGGCAAGCACCCAACGGAGCTCGTCACCATCCGGCACTTTCTGCGCAATCAGGCCTGAACGACGAATGTTGTCGAATTCCGAAAGTTCCGTGCGCTTCACCGTTCCTTTCACCGTCGTCATGAAGAGATGCGTCTTGCCTTCCAGTTTGGCTTTCATAAGAGATGCCACTTTCTCATTCGGCTGAAGCTGCAAGAGGTTTACGATCGCCTGTCCTTTCGCCACACGACTCGCCTGCGGAAGCTCGTAGACCGGCAACTTGAAGACGCGTCCCGTGTTCGTGAAGAAGAGGAGATCATCGTGGTTGCTGGCATTCACGAGACACAGAATTTCGTCTTCATCTTTCGTCGTCATTCCCTTGATACCCTTGCCACCTCTGTTCTGCGCGCGGAACTGAGCGGGGCTCAGGCGCTTGATGTAACCCTGCGATGTGAGTGCCACGATCATCGGTGCGTTCGGAATCGTATCTTTCGCGGAGAACTCGCCAACCGCATGAGAAACGATGGTCGTGCGACGGTCATCGCCGAATTTCTTCACGATCTCCGCAAGTTCCTGCTTCATGATCGCATCGACGCGCTTCTTATCCTTGAGGATCGCCTCACACTCCTTGATGAACGCCAATGTCGCCTTCAGTTCATCTTCGATCTTCTTTCTCTCCAGTCCCGCGAGACGACGAAGCTGCATTTCGAGAATCGCACTCGCCTGAATTTCGCTCAATTTGAATTTCTTCATGAGTCCCTGCTTCGCATCCTCCTGCGTCTCGCTCTGCTTGATCGTCTTGATGACGGCATCGATGTTATCGAGCGCAATCGTGAGACCTTCGAGAATGTGCGCTCTCTCTTTGGCACGATCCCTGTCGAACGTCACGCGCCTCGTGATGATCGTCCGACGGTGATCAATGAAAATCTGAAGGAAGTCGTGCAAGTTAAGAAGTCTCGGCTGGAGACCGTCTGCGAGTGCAATGCAGTTATAGCCAAAACTGGTCTGCAAATCCGTATGCTTGTAGAGCTGATTCAAAATTTTCTGCGGATAGCTGTCTTTCTTCAGTTCGATGATGATGCGGATGCCATCTCTGTCGGATTCGTCCCGGATGTCCGAGATCCCAACGATGACTTTGTCGGTGACCAGTTCTGCAACGCGCGTGATGAGTACCGACTTATTCACCTGATACGGAAGCTCTGAAATTCTGATGATGTATCGGTTACCCGCTTCCTCGATATCGGCCTTGCCGCGACACACAACAGAACCTCTGCCCGTGAGGTACGCCTGCTTCAGCGCCGCTTTGTCATACACAGCTCCTGCAGTCGGGAAGTCCGGACCCTGTACGAATTCGAGCAGATCCTCGACTGTGGCATCGGGATGATCGGTGAGGTGAAGAATCGCCGTGACAAGCTCCCGAAGGTTATGCGGCGGAATGTTCGTCGCCATACCGACCGCGATACCGACGGTGCCATTTAAAAGGAGATTCGGAATTTTGCTCGGGAGAACCGCAGGCTCTTTCCTCGTGCCGTCGTAGTTCGGTCGGAACTCGACCGTATTCTTCTCGATGTCCTGCAAAAGCTCATCGGCAACAGAATGCATTTTTGCCTCGGTATAACGCATCGCAGCAGCATTGTCGCCGTCGATCGATCCGAAGTTTCCCTGCCCGAAGATCAGCGGATAACGCATCGCGAAATCCTGTGCCATACGCACGAGCGCTTCGTACACCGGGCTGTCGCCGTGCGGGTGATATTTTCCGAGCACGTCTCCAACGACCGCTGCACACTTACGAAACTTCGATCCGGACCTCAGCCCCATTTCGTGCATCGCGTACAGAATTCTCCGATGCACAGGCTTGAGGCCATCACGGGCATCCGGAAGCGCACGCGATACGATCACGCTCATTGCATAGGAAAGATAACTCTCCTCCATCTCTGTGACGATCTGCCGAGGGTTCACCTGCCCGATGGGGCTCGTTTCAAGAGGAACCGCCATCTGGTCATCGTTCGGTTTGGGGGTTTTCGCCATAATTGCTCAAAGAAAAGAAGCCAGAGGAGAGTATCAGAAATAGGTGAAAATGAAAGACATTTGAATACATCGCTTATTCACAGCCGAAAGCCATATTTTGACAAATCAACGGCTTGATTCTTTGTGCTATAATTTTTGTAATGCTTTCCATCGTCCCCACCCCCATCGGAAATCTCGGCGACATCACGATCCGAGCAAAAGAAACGCTCGCTTCGTGCGATGCGATTATTTGCGAAGACACGCGCGTGACGGGGCAACTCCTGAAACTTCTTGAGTTGCCGAAGAAAGAATTCATCTCGTTTCACGGCTACACGGATGCCGGGAAAGCGGACTACATTATTCAGAGACTGCAAAAAGGCGAACACCTGTGTCTTGTGTCCGATGCGGGCACACCTGGCATCTCGGATCCCGGATACATTGTCGTCTCGCGCGTGCGTGCTGCAGGAGTGAAAATCGAAGCACTGCCGGGACCGTCTGCTTTTCTTGTTGCGCTGAGTGCGAGCGGCCTTCCAATCAATCAGTTTTCGTACCTCGGATTTCTGCCGTTAAAGAAAGGAAGGAAGACGCTGCTTGAAACATTCAAGACGGAAGAGAAAACGATCGTCTTTTATGAATCGCCGCATCGAATCCTTAAAACTCTGTCTGAGCTTGCAACTGTTTTAGCCGATCAGTCTGAGCGTGTGGTCGTAATTGCGAGAGAACTGACCAAGATGCATGAACAAATAATTTATACAACGATTTCGGCTCTGGAGAAAGAATGTCAGGCGATGACAGTGAAGGGAGAGTTTGTGGTAGTGCTGGAAGGAGTGCGATAACAGCCCTCATCCCCTAACCCCTTCTCCGGTCCTCTCTCGGCCCTGCTGGGCCACTCTCTCCGCTGAGGCGGAGAAAGAAAGCGGATAAGTTTTTTCTGGAGAAGGGGGAGCCTGAGCTTTTCTCAATACAAACCTTCCTCTCTCCGGCAGACGGAGAGAGGTGCCCCGCTCAGCGGGGCGGAGTGAGGACCGATAGAGAAGTACTCGATGATGGCTGTTGCAAAATTACGGAAGCACGCTCGTCGGACTGATGTGCACTCCATTCTTCATCATCTCCAAATGCAGGTGTGCGCCCGTTGTCATGTGTCCTGCTCCATGCGAGCCGGGTTTGCCGCCGGATAGCCCGATGATCTGTCCGTACGAAACCTTGTCTCCCGCTTTCACGAAAGCAGCTGACACGTGTCCATAAAGTGATGCATAACCGCCCCGATGTCCGACGAGAATGTAACTGTAGCCGGTGGCGCCTCCGTCTTTTACAGCAAAAACAATTCCCTGCGACGCGGTATGAATCGGCGTTGCCTGCGGAACGGAAATGTCGATCGCCCGATGCGCGACACCGAAGACCTTCCGATAATCATCATCGAAGTATCCGGCGGTGATCGAGCCTCGCACCGGCCACGAAAAAATCGGGGGCACATCGGCAAGCTCCAACGAACGTTCCGCCGCTTGCAGTTCCTTCTGCTTCTCGGGAATAGCCTGATCAATCATCGAAATTTTCTGCGTGATCTCCGCCAACTCTCGTGCGATGATCGTTCGCTCCTCGGTCGCTTCGATCGCCTGATGCCGCGTTCGGATGAGCTTCTCTGCGACCTCCGCGGGAATACCCGTTCGCATGAGAGCAATGTGCTCTCGGAGACGATCGATCTCGGATTGATTGGCTTCATCGATCTCAAGCTGCTTCAAGCGAAGCTCTGCCTCTTCGATGCGCTTGAAAATCTTGGGATCCGCATTGCGAAGTTGTATGGCAGCCTCTTCGGCTTCCGTCACTTCCTGCGCAAGCATACTCATCGCCTGATCTTTGCGTTCCAATGCGACCTGCTGATCCGAGAGCTCTGTGCGATCGACTGCCAATTTCTCGATCTCAGCCTTCAGTTCCACGAGAGACGATTCTCTGAGTTCAGCATTGATACGCGTGAGGCTCGTCTGCATCTCGCTGATCTTTGCATTCGCGTCCCCCGCCTCCTGCAAAACATTCTTGAGTTGGCTCTCGGTGAGCTTCTTCTGACGCCAACTGTCGTCGATGAGTGCCATGCTCGCGTCCATCGTTTCGGTGAGATGTTGGCCGCGCTCGGTAAGCCCGTCCACTTCGCCGTTCAAATCATCGAGAACACTGAGGATTCGCTCCTCCGCTCTGTCCGCTTCGGCAACAAGAACGCTAATCTGCGATGTGAAACGTTCACGAGACAAAAGAAGTGCTTGATCAGCAAGCGCCGTATCGATGCTCTCTCCGAGTGATCCTCGGAGCACAGTCTTGAGCAGCGTTCCTCCAACCGCCGGTCCGCTCTCGCGCTCGGCCAGTTGTTTTCCCGCAAGATAACGAATGAACGCAACGACGTCGTCCTTCTGCATCACGGCAACCGATTCGTAGTAGCCGCGAGTTTCCGCAGCCGCATGAAGCTGACCTCGAAGCGCATCGATCAGTTTTTGCCGCTCTTCAATCTGCACAGTATTGTCGCGACGATCGACGGCGGCTTGCAGAAGATTGCGCTTGGCATCGGCGACTTTGCCATCAAATGTTTTCAGCGCGTATTCCAGATCGGCCTTGCGTCTGCCTTTCTCGCTCGCCGTATTCCAAAGTGTATCCATCTGATCCTTCGTCGCTCGCAGATCCTGCGTCCCCGAAGCGCCGAATGCGACAAACGGAACGGACGCGGAAAAGAGGAGAATCAGCGTGAGGAGTTTTTTTGTTGTGTGTGCGTGAAAAAGCATCTCATTATTATAGCACAGAAAGAGCCTCCTTTGCTATACTCCCGCCATGATCTACGCCCTAACCGGTACCGTACGAAAACTGCCCCTTCCCCACGTCGGCGTAGACGTCGCAGGCGTCACGTATCTGGCCTCCGTCCCGCATCCCGTGTGGGATACGCTGAATGACGGCGAAAACACCACGCTCGTAATCTTCACATTTGTCAGAGAAGATCGACTGGAGCTGTTCGGTTTCCGCACTCCTGAGGAAAGATCCCTCTTCACCGAACTCCTGAATATCTCCGGCATCGGACCCAAGATCGCTCTCGAACTCTGTTCGATCCCGATGACGATGCTCCAGCGCGCAGCGGAAACGGATGACAGCGCATCGCTCACGGCAATCAAAGGCATCGGCAGAAAAACAGCAGAAAAACTCTTAGTGGATCTCAAATCACTCTTCGAGAAACATCCGGAATGGTCATCGAAACACTCAGATCATACGGAGCAACATTCGGCGCCATTCGACTCCGATGCCATCGCAGCACTGTCGTCTTTGGGATACGATCAGCATACGATCCTCGGCGCACTCAAGAGACTCCCGACGACCCTCAAGAAAACCGAAGAACGCGTTGCGGCCGCACTGCGCTCACTCTGACCTCCATGTTCCGCGGGTCGGGAGACCCGCACTACATCCCTTTACCCCTCCATGCTCACGCTCGACATCAAAGGCACGCTCGCGAAAGTGATCACCCCGAGCCACGGCATTCCCGATCAGGATTTTTCGGCTGTGCGAACCTCCATGCGACGGTACACCGAAGAATGGCTTTCCGAACGCGAGAAAGGCAAACACGCATGGTCGATGAATCCCTACGACAAAGAGACGATCGCCGATGTGAAGAGAGTGTCAGACATGGTGAGAAGCGAGAATATCCAAACCGTCGTGTGGATCGGCATCGGTGGATCTGGCCTCGGACCCAAAGTGCTTCAGGAAATTTTCGAATCACCTACTACGCCGGCGTTTCTCGTGATCGACACCATCGATCCGGCAACGCTCCAGACGCATCTCGATCTGATCGACTGGAAGAACGCACTGATTGTCGTCGTCAGTAAATCGGGAAGCACGCTCGAGACGATGTCCGCGTTCTTCGCCTGCTACGAAAAACTGAAAGACGCGGTGAAATCTCAGCCCGGCTCCCGCGTCATCGCCATTACCGATCCGGAAGGCGGACCGCTCCTCGCCTTCGCAAAATCGGAGCGTATGCGAACGCTCGCGATTCCTCCGAATGTCGGCGGTCGCTTTTCCATCTTTACGCCCGTAGGCCTGCTCGCACTGGGACTCCTGCACGGTGACATCGGGCAATTTTTGCGCGGTGCCAAAGAGATGGACACGCATTGCCAGGAAACGACGCTTTCAAGAAACCCCGCAGCCTCGCTCGCCACGGTGCAATACCTCCTCGACACGCGTCGAGGCTATCCGATTCGCGTGATCATGCCCTATGGAGACAGGCTGACCTCGATGGCGCGCTGGGAGCAACAACTAATCGCAGAAAGTCTCGGAAAATCCGACGGGTTTAATCCCATTCCTGTTGCTGCCATCGGAACGCAGGATCAGCATTCGCTTCTGCAGCAATGGATGGGAGGTCCGAGGAAGTCCTGGCATCTCTTTCTCCGTGAGATCGACAAGCCTCGTCTCGAAGTGCCACGTTCGGTTCCGGATACGTTTGCGTACATCAGCAACAAGACGTTCGGCCAACTGCTCGACGCCTGCTACGAAGGCACGAGCCAAGCTCTCACATCGGCGAAGCGTCCGCACGCAACCATCTCTCTCCAGCGCCTCGACGAGTATCACATCGGACAACTCTTCTTCCTACTGATGACCGAGGTCGTGTACTTAGGCAAGCTCTACCGCATCGACATCTACGGTCAGCCCGCGGTTGAGATCGGAAAGCAGATTACGAAAGGTATACTCTCGAAAGGACAAGCATAGAGAACTGCTGATTTTCCCAAACCCTATCCCCCCAATCCTTATGGCTCTCCCTCTCTCCGACGCCGAATTCGACTCGAAAGTCCTCAAGTCCCCGATTCCCGTCTTCGTCGACTTTTGGGCTCCATGGTGCGGTCCTTGCAAGGCGATGCTCCCGATCGTGGACGAACTGACGGCGAAGTATGAAGGGAAGATTGCTTTCTACAAAATGAACGTCGATGAGAACCAAGAGATCCCGCAACAGTTCAGTGTCATGAGCATCCCGACATTCATTCTCTTTAAAAACGGTGAAGCCAAAGACACGTTTATCGGCGTCAAATCCAAGGAAGATGTGTCCGTCCGCCTGGATGCATTGCTCTCGTAAGTCATGTTCGTCAGCATCATCAATTTTCTCATCGGCATGTCCCTCTCCTTTCTCTTCATCCGTTACAAAGAAGCAATCGGCAATATGATCGGCGAACCGGACTGGGCGGTGAAAATCGGTGGCATCTACAATGTCATGATCCTTCTCGGCATCGGCATGTTCTTCTGGAGCATCGCGAGCATCACAGGAACGACCGACGTTCTCTTCTATCCGATCGTGATGTTCCTTCCGCACTAAAAGCCGATTCTTACGGATAGGACAGCACCATCGAGTCTGCGTGCGTCATACCTCCGCCTCCGCCTTGGAAACTGACAGGGACGGTCTTGGCGCTCTTGTTCACAGTGCCCGTAAACTCGGCACTTGCGGGAATATTGACGAAGAACGGACTGCAGACCCCAGACATCGATGCGGTGATCACGCCATTCTGCTGACCGCTAAACGTCCCCTTCAGACTGCCTTCGCATGTACCCGACACGGAACCTGTCACAGTCCCACCCGCGAGCGGAATGTTCGCCGTCACCGTGACGGAATTCCCTTTGTACTCGTAGACGCCGCTTGCAACGACCGTACCCTCCTCCGGTCCCTTGTCATCCTCGAGTCCGTTCATCAGACAGTCCATAATATCCATTTCTCTGCAGTGAGCATAGTAATACCCGATGGCTTCATTGGATCCGATCAAAATCAACGCGACGACAACAAGGAGAAACACCGCCAGCGGTCCGCATCCAACTTTACGAGGCATAGCCGATATTCAATCAGCGCCTGAGGATGAAGGCAAGATAAAAAATCGATGGCTTGCCATGAGGAACGAAGTGACGAATGGTGGAGCTGAACGAACCAATCTCGAACTCGACAGTAGGCGGAAGGTGGATCCGATTACTCAGTCAGAAAAGCTCATCTGGCTGAGGAATTCTCTGGATTTCATCAGATCCATTCTTTCAAATCCAGAAATGACTAAATGTGCTCTTACACTATGAATAGCTATGTGTCGTCAATGAGCTGTCTGAAGCAATCTCGAACTTTTGGAGCACCGTAATTACCAGCCCACCCCTCTCAGCACGACCTCCACGACAGTCTGTAAAACGATAGCGGCTACTGCCAGAAGAGCGATTCGGTTTGCCTGAGTTGTCGTTTTCTTCCCGCGCTCCTCGACATCGAACAAAGCTTTTCTCTGCATTGCGGCCGCAAGTAATCTGATTGCAGCAGATTGCCTTTCTAATATCCATGTCGCACTCTCTCTTGGTAGTGCATTGAAAATGCCTACCTCTTCAGCAGACAGATACTTCTTTGCCTCTTCGGTGAGATTCCCATTTGAGTCTAACATGCCCAAATAATACTGGGATTGTGATTTTAGAGCAAAAATGTAAACTTACATCATGGTAATTGCGTCTTGGATTCAGGGCATTGGCATTGTTGTCGGAATTTTTGTTGCTATTGGTTTTTTGCTACATATTATTGAGCGCATCACAAAACCTATGGAGGAGATAAAGAATAAGTTAGATGAGATTTTGATGTATATGAAAGATAACGATACACAGTTACGGGACATTTCAGAAAACACTTTGTTGGCCAGACCGAATCGAAAATCGTTGCTTTCTGATGAAGACAGGCAGAAGAGATGATAACGTGATCAAAGCTTGTCAGCCTTATCCTTCGAGCGCTCCAAGGAAGCTCTAAACGCAGCAAAGCCTCTCACAATGCTAAACAGCAGATTTGTTGAGCGAACAGCCGCCATATCGGCTTTTGAGTCATGTTCTTCGCCGCCGCACTCTTTGAAGATCGCTCTGACCTCCGTGATAACTGGCATGGTTTCAATACATCCCTGTTGCTCGGGTTGTTCATTTCGCTTCCAATGTGCGATAACCGTATTTCTGATGTCATTAAGCTGTTTGCATGCATCTGATGCCAACAGAGTTTTCAATCGTTTTGTCAGCTCAGAGGCAGCGTTACTATCTATCTTTTTCAATTCATGAGCATAAGCAATCAAGTTACTGAGTGAATTGCTACCGCCATTTTGAAAGAAGGTACTCAGGCGAACATTGTAGGCAGTGAAGAAAGCGCCCTTCATATCAAGATCTTTGATGATGGGCAGAGACTCTGCATCGTGACCGTATTTTGAATCTATCATGTAGCTATGAGCTGCAGCCCATCTCAGAATTAGATCAATATCTACGGCAATGTCACCTTTTGCTTGTTCGTAGAGCCTGACAGTTTCCTTTTGTGAAGATCCCATAGATGCCCATCTTAATACAATCGTGTCCCATCTTCATCAACTTTTAGCACGTTAGGGTCATCCAGTGGCTCTTGCTCCTGAATCTGCTTCATGAGCAGCAAGAGATCCATGGCATTAGTGAAGTCGTAGTTTCTCCATTTCGCCGGAAGTTTGTCTCTCCAGTCAGCAGGCATAGTGGGCGCACACTTGATCGATGTGGACATGAAAGCAACCAGAGCTGCTGGACTTGTTCGAGAGAAAGAACTGTGAAGTCGTCACTTACATGCACCTCTTGAGGCACCCGCATAAGGGCTTCCCATATTTCCAACCACCGCACGGGCGAAGAGACCCGTCTCTTTATCAAGAGTAATCGAGTCGATACTTCCAGCAGGTGTAGCGAGCTGAATCGTAAGACTGCCTTCGTACTCACCAACTTTCTTCATTGGCGAGTCAGAACCACTGGCAAATAGCGCCCGTGGGTGATCAGTTTCCAAATCCATAAGTGTGATAATTTTCCCAATATCATCTTTCTGGGTTGAGACCAAAATTTCGCAATGGAGATTATTGCCGAATACAAAGGATGAATTGGCCTCGATCGGTTGATCGATTGCTGACTGCTGCATGGAACATGCGGCAAGCGGTAAGAGAGCGAGTAGCCAGAGTTTGTTCATTGCCCATTATCTTACATTGTGTGCAAAGTCGCGCAAAGTGTGCAGACTCAACCTAAGTGCAACAAAAAAGCGCCAAGTGGCGCTTTCTAGAGCAGCCTCTTATTGCGAAACGCAAACCCCGATGAACTTTTCAAGTACTTTTCAAAATCGTAAGCTTTTTCTTTTGTCTTGAAAGCTGCATAAAAGACCAATTCCTCAGGTCGTATGCGGCTTGTAGTGGGAACAGCATGGTGCTTATGCTTTAAAAGACGTTCCTTCAAGTTCTCCGTACAGCCAATGTAATACTGGCTATTTTCGAGTTTTAAAATGTAGACGTAGTGCATGGTTTTATAGTATAGCCCCACGTCGCTATTTGTGAGCAAATAGCTTTGCGGGGCACACTTCGCGTACCGCAAAAAATAGCCAAGTGTGGCTTGCCACGCGAAGCTCGCCTCAGCGAGCGAAGTGTGGTGGAGCTGAGGGGATTCGAACCCCTGACCCTCTGGTTGCAAACCAGATGCTCTACCAACTGAGCTACAGCCCCAACGATGTTTATTCTATGCGATTCAATGAGCAAAGGCGAGCATCCTCTTTTCTTTTGTACGCCTCGTAAACTCGGCTAGGCAACTGAACTACAGCCCCGAACCGCGGGTCAATGTACCTGAGGATGTCTTACGTCACAATCTCCAAAAGTCTCTTCTGCTGCACCGCACTGAGTAGCTCAAGCCCCACCCTCTCCCCAACACTCATGCTCTTGCCGTAGAGATAGCCGGAATACGGAGTGGAAGCGGTTCCCGGGGAACCGGGAATACGGAGTGAGACATCGAAGATCACAATATCCTCTTTCCCGTCTTCCGCGACGACTGCGCCTTGTAAAGCAAACGGACCGACAATGCCTTTTTTGCTCGGGTCGAGACTTGCTGGAAGTGACTGCGTGGCTTTCACAAATTTTTCACCGAGATCGAATGCTTTCTCGAGGATCGATTCTTTCACCGTACAGGCGATGTGTCCGGTTTCGATCATCTTGAGAGGCACGGACTTGAGGGCAAGAGCCTGCTGATCGGCAGTCATGCGAAGGAAACCGTCGAGGTTTGTCTGACGACGCGTGTCTGTTCCGAGAAGTTCCAGCTCACCACTGAGGGCTTGCCCTGAACCCGAACGCAGTGAGTGGTTCAGGGGCGAATAGAAGAAGTTGAAGTTCACGGGAGCACCGACAATAAATTCTTCGATGGTTGCCTCCCGCCAGTTCTTCGAAACCTTGCCGTCTCTCTCTAGTGCAGATCCCGTCGCTTCGTAGCTTTTTGCATCGGTCGCGATGAAGAACGCACGCTCGTATCCCCTCTTCGCTTCCGCCGCTTTCACAAGTACGGGACGATCGATATCTTTTGGAGATGTAAAAATTTTCGGGATGCGAATGCCTGCTTTTTTCAGCAAATCGTACTGATTGAATTTCTGATCACGCTCTTCGAGCTTGAGAAGTGTTCTGGAACCGAAGATCGGAACAGAAAAATCGTTCTCGACCTTCGAGAAGTCGTCGAAATACACCCAGAAGTAACGATTATGAACAAAAATTGTGTTCATACTTTGCAGCTTCTTCTGAACGTCTGCATCAAGAACATCCTGAAACTGATCAACAACGATGACTTCATCAATGCAGCCTCTCTGCTCCGTGCCCTTTCCTCTGACTTTGTAATGCTTTGCATAGGTCTGTTCTCTGCCTTTCCTCGCAACGCACACAGTTCGAAAGCCGTGCTGCTTTGCTCCGTGACAGACATCCAAAGCACTGTGTCCGCCAAGCACACCGATCGTCAGTTTCTTCAAATCGTAGCCTTTGAGAACGTCGGCTATGTTCATACGGGACATTGTAGCGGAAAAACAGGCACAACGTCACTCGAAAGCGATCAGTGAATTCCTCCCTTCCAGTTGTGGAATCTGCCGCTCTGCACCGCATTGCGAAATTTTTTCAGACGACGTGCAATTTTTTCATCTTCCGTTTCACTGCGCGGAGCAAGTGCCTGAGTGACCGCATCTGCACAGAGCGCGTTCTCATCCTGAGGAAGTTCCGAGGAATCAAAAAGCGAAGCGTATTCCTCTCTCGCATCAGCGGATATCGTCGTCGCGCCGTCACGGCGAAACGTCGGCATCGGAGGAAGATTCGGTTCCTCCAGTCGTAGTCCATTAATAAGGTAGGGATGAGCCGAAAGTGTTGCAGAAGAATTCATGTGGGCAGGGATTCTCCAACCGAAAGCTTATTCATGCAAGTTTTGTTAGGTTGCAGCATTAGGGTAACACTTTCCTTGGTGAGGCATTCATAGACTACGGCTGCAGGGGTTCTTCTGTCCATTCCCATGCCAGAATGGCTTTTAACGTAGTTGTACCAGTTCAGCCACTGCCAAACGATGAAGTTGTGC
>CALRAD010000023.1 GCA_943350395.1 Candidatus Peribacteria bacterium | reverse complement strand
CCGCATGCCGGCCGAGTGGGAGAAGCATGAAGGCACATGGTTTTCGTGGCCTTATAACGAGGAGGAAACATGGGCAGGACATTTGGAAGGCGCTGAGAAAGCGTTCACCGAGATCATCGAAGCTCTCACGTCACATGAGCGCGTGCATGTGCTCGTACCGAATGAGTCCGTGAAGAAGCGCGCTCTTGCTACGATCGAACAATCAAAAGCAACTATCGGAAATCTCGATTTCCATACCATCGAAACCGGCGATATCTGGATCCGTGATTTCGGTCCGATCTTTGTCGTGAAAGACTCTCCAACACATGAAGTCGCATGGACCAAGTGGACGTATAACGCACTCGGCAATAAGTTCGAAGCACTCCTCATCGGCAACGACGCACCGGACAAGATGCCGATCGGGCATCTGCCGCGATTCGAGGGCGGTATGGTGCTCGAAGGCGGCTCGATCGACGTGAACGGCACAGGAACTCTCCTCACCACCGAGAGCGTCCTCTTGAATCCCAGTCGCAATCCAGAACTTTCGAAACAGCAAATCGAAGACAAACTGAAAGCATCCCTTGGGATTACGAATATTCTTTGGCTCTCTGCAGGCATCGCAGGCGACGACACGGACGGACACATCGACGATGTCACGAGATTCGTGAACCGAAACACCGTCGTGACGGTCATCGAAGAAGATCCGACTGATGCAAACTACGAAGTGCTGCAGGAAAATCTGAAGCGCCTCGAGACCATGAAGATCGAAACCGGAGAACCTCTCAAGATTCTTACTCTCCCTATGCCGAAAGCCTTCATCGTCGAAGGCCGACGCATGGCTGCGAGCTACGCAAACTTCCTGATCGCCAATAACATCGTATTGGTTCCGGTCTACGCACAGACAAGCGACAAGATTGCTCTGGAAACACTGCAGCAATGCTTCCCGGATAGAAAAGTCATCGGCATCGACTGCCGTGAACTCATCTGGGGCTGTGGATCGATCCACTGTGCGAGCCAGCAACAACCAGCATAGACATCACTGCACCCTCTCGAAATTGATGAACGTGAACGCATGCTCGTGTTCCGTGTCTTTTTTGTGATGCTCTCTCCCTGTCTCTCTCCACTCATCGGTAATCTCCTGAAACAACACGTCACCGTCGATCTTCGCATGCACGCGGGTGAGGTACAGCTTACCTGCAAGCGACAAACCGATCTCAAACAGTTTCGCTCCTCCGATAATGAACGCTTCGTCGCTGTCTTTCGCAAGATCGAGCGCAGCAGTCAAAGAATTGGCAAGCGACGTTCCTTCGGGTGCGCTCTCAAGTGTATTCGACACGACGATGTTCAGGCGATCCGGCAGCGGCCTGCCGATCGACTCATACGTCTTCCTGCCCATGATCACAGGATGCCCTCTCGTCAGCGCTTTGAACCTCTTCAGATCATCCGGTAGATGCCACGGAAGCTTGTTATCTTTACCGATGACGTTGTTTTCCGATGCGGCGACAATCAAGGAAAGAATCATAAGAACAGCTTAACCTACTCTCGAAATACGCACCAAGGGCAGGAAAGCGGCCACAGGTGGGGGTGAGCTGGCGGGCATTGGCCGCGAGCGTTTTTTGGTTCTTTTTTTCGCGAAAAAAGAACAAATCATCATACCGCTATCGGTGCCTTGATCGCCTCATGCGGGTCATACCCTTCAATCGTAAAATCCTCGTACACAAAATCGAAAACGCTTGTTATTGCCGCATTCAATTTCAGCACAGGCAATGCCTTTGGTTCGCGCGAAAGCTGCAGCTTCGTCTGCTCCAGATGATTCAGGTACAGATGCGCATCGCCCAGCGTATGCACAAACTCCCCGACCTGTAGCCCCGTCACCTGCGCAATCATGTGCGTCAAAAGTGCGTACGATGCGATATTAAACGGCACACCGAGGAAAATGTCTGCGCTGCGCTGATAGAGCTGACAGGACAAGCGACCGTTTGCGACATAGAACTGGAAGAGACAATGACACGGAGGCAAAGCCATCGAATCGATGTATGGCACATTCCAGGCGGAGACAATCAGACGACGAGAATTCGGATTTTTCTTGATGTTCTCGATCAGCATGCTGATCTGATCAATCTTCTTTCCATCGGGTGCCGGCCAACTGCGCCACTGCGATCCATAGACGGGACCAAGATTGCCATCTTTGTCCGCCCACTCGTCCCAAATCGTCACGCCGTTGTCCTTCAAGTATTTGATGTTCGTATCGCCTTTCAAAAACCAGATCAGTTCATGAAAAATCGAACGTGTGTGCAGCTTCTTCGTCGTCAGCAGCGGAAAGCCTTTCTGCAGATCAAACCGCATCTGATAGCCGAACACCGACAACGTTCCCGTGCCCGTTCTGTCGTCTTTCTTCGTGCCGTGGTCGAGGACGTACTGAAGGAGGTCAAGATATTGGCGCATAGACAGATGATACGCTATACTATTGGTCTTATGCCAAAGACCGTCGCCTCTATCGGCGCAAGCCTGCCACTGCTTTTCCTGAAAGAAGGAAAAACTTTCATTGCGTATTCTCCTGCTCTCGATCTTTCTGCTTCAGGCAGTACCATGGCCAAAGCAAAAAAGAGTTTTGAGCTAACAATCAAATTGTTTTTTGAGGAATTGGTGAAACAAGGAAGTCTGGAGGAAGTCCTCCGAGATATGGGTTGGTCGAAACAAGATAAAGAGTGGCAATCTCCTATCGAGATCCAAAAGACAACGATTGTTGATTTTCGCATGCCTGTCGCAGCGTAATAGATGCCTAAATTGTCACCTGTTCACTGGAAGAAGTTCGAAAGATTCCTTTTGAAGGTTGGATGCGTTCTTAAAAGACAAGAATCCTCTCATCGGGTGTATTGGAGACATGATGTAAATCGTCCGATCATTGTCCAAGCGAAAGGCCAAAGACCCGTCTTCATCATCCTTAATAACCTGAGAACATTGAAGATGGATAGAGATGAATATCTGAAGATCATTGATACCCTCTAATTCTATGGTAACGATCATAACTGAAAATCAGGCTGTAAACGATGCCCTCGAAGCTCACAAAGAACCTCGAATAAAAGGACAACTTCCTAATCTAGCAGCAACAATTGAAAAACGCAGGAAGAATCCTGCTGCCGTTGATGGAAATAACTGATGAAACCTCTGCCGATCGCGTGATGAGTGCTTCCCCTATCTATGTAGCCAGATTTCGCCATACTCCGCCCATGTACAAAGACCGCTTCACGGTGACGAAAGAACCAATTAAGACTCGGACGCTGTTTTTGCGAGTCATCGCAGGAACGGCAATCTGGGCAATGGTTATTCCAACCATGCTGATCCATCTCTCTTTGTGGCTGTACCAAGAAATATATTTTTCAACGTATGAAATTCCAAAAATGCGATTTCGAGACTTTCTGATTATGGATCGACAGAAACTTTCAAAGCTAACGTGGGGGCAGAAACTTTCCTGCGCATTCTGCGCATACACCAACGGCGTTGCAGCATGGTTCAAGGCGGTATCGAATCAGACCGAGGTCTACTCCTGTGCAATCAAACACAGCGTTTTCAAAGAAGGGCAGGAGTATCAGAAAGAGTTTTTTGAGTACGATACGTTTCGGTGAGTCCCTACTTCCTGCACCTCTCCGGCCTCTCCGTGTCTTTCTTCATCGCGCTATACGTCGGTGCATAGGCATTGTTTGCATTCCACACGGTATAACCGCAGAGACCGGCTGCGTACACTCCATTGATCTGATCCGTCATGTTCTTCGTCGTCACTCCATACCCTTGGATCCACGGACGGAGCTTCTTACTGTGTTCGGGCCCAAGCAATTCTTCGTAGCCCATAAGCGTACGGTACACGAGGTAATACATGCGGCTGCCGGGGTCTTTTCGCGGGTTGTAGTACGCGTTGATCGAAAATGTCGCCGGATACGCCATGGGAGAGATGATATCGACCAGAGGCGCAAATCGAACGACATCCTGCCCGAGTGTTTCGACGTTGTTGTCATAATTCCAGCCGAGAATCGCAAACGTGGAGAGACCGAGTTTCGTCTTCGGTCCACAACGATCGATCGTCTCCCTAGCTGCACGAATAAATGCTTCGATGCGATCGGCTTTCTCGCTGCCCGAATAGACGCGAAGCGCGCCGAATTCAGCAGTCGAGAAACGGATGTAATCCAGATTGATCTCGTCGATGCCCATAGAAGCAAGTTCGCAGATCACCTCCATGTTGTACGCGATTGCCGTCTCGTTGCTCGGATCCACCCAGGTCTCGCTTAAGACTTTTCCAGTCTGTGGATGCTTCATACGAGTTGCCGGGAGCTTTCTGGTAAGACCGTCGTCTTTGATGGCAACGAAACGACCAATCGAATAGATGCCATGCGACCGAAACAGTGCAAGAATCTCCGGGAGTTCGTAGATCGATTTCACGAGACCGATACTGTTTGCCATGGGAGCTGCAGAGTGAAAGAGCACCGAGCCTCCCTTCACATCGAAGACAAGAGCCGTTCCGCTTGCCGCTTTCAAATCTTCGATTGTACGCAGCAGAAAATCGTCATGCCCGATGCTTGCGGCAGTGAGAAAGATTCCAACTGCGTTCTCCGGCGTCATACCTTCAAAAACAGGCATCGTGCGCTCTGATTCGCTTCCAAGAAGTGGTCCCGAGGCGCTTTCTTCGACATCTGCAAAAACCTCGGTGCCAGTCGACACTGTGTATCCCGCATGCACGAAACCGTATTCGTCTGCTGCTGCATGAAAAATTTCCGGCATTGCCTGCCTCTGAATCGAACGTTCATGATTGACAACAAGTAACCCCGTCATCGTCAGCACGAATGCGAGTTCAGGAACAAAGCTTCGAAATCCGATGATCCGCACACGCTGAGGCTCTGGCAAATCCGACTCCAACACCCCGAGAATCCCCGATCCGAGGAGTTCTCGCATCCGGAGACTCACGCACAAGCGCTCTGCCAATACTGCTGGGGTTTCTGACTGCATGAAAAATATTTATTTTCATTTCATTATAGCAGAAAAACAGTATTTTCTCAATTCGACGTGCACGGAAAACCCTCTTCTGGTATGTTCTTTCGGCTTTGATCTTTGTTCACTCCGTGCCCAGGTGGCGAAATGGCAGACGCACTACCTTGAGGTGGTAGCGGGAGAAATCCCGTGGAGGTTCGAGTCCTCTCCTGGGCACCACGAAGCAGACTTCTGTTCACTCAGTCGCTTCATGGCACGCCACTCTCTTTTTACGAATATGCTTCGTGCCCTGTAACGATGCGCACGCAGTAAGCATCTGCTACTGGGGCAGCTGTAAAAATCACCCCTCTCGTATCTCCACGCACGGCTCGATCTTCGCATCCAGTCCTTTCATGTGCATGATGTCTTTTTCGGTGAGATCGACCAAATCCTGTTCCCATTCGGTCTGATCGTACGAGATTTTGTAAATCTCGGGCATGAGCGGATCGATGGCTTCACCCAGCGTCATGTGCTTGCTGAGAGAGACAATCTTGTCCCAGCTATCGGGCCTGTCGTAGAGGATGAGATCCAAGCCGTACGCAAGTGCAGATCGACCGCCGTCGTACCCGAGGAACGCGAGGGACATACCGTCGCAAATCTCTTTCGTCTGGGCACGAGAACACACTTCGATGCTACGGTAATTCCCGAGATCAACATTCATCTTGATGTACGCGTTCTTCATGAGTGTCAGGTAGTTCACCTGATTGAAGCCTCCCAAACACTTGAGCCCGTAGTAGAAACTGATCGTGATGAAGTTTAAGAGCAAGCTTGGAATCAGCTCACGGTTTCGCATCGCTTCGCCGATCGCTTCGGGTGTCAGTTCGATCTTGTACGTTTCGTCCTTTGAGACGAGATAATTGCCCTTCCTCCAGAGCTGAAGATTGCACTTGCTGCCCTTCGGAAGCGCCCAGAACAGGTACGTACCGGATGCGTGCGCTCTCGAGAACGAACCGAAAATTCCTTCGAAATAATTGTTGATGTACGGCTCGTACTTTGGATCGAATAGAATGTGATTGATCACGGTGTCCTGATGCAGGTGATACTTGGTGATGAGACGAACGACGATGTCTTCCTGTTCGAGGTACACGAGTTCCGGGCGCTTCACCTTCGATGCGGCGAAGAACTTTTTCCAGAGCCTGATGTTGGTTTTTGACATCTGCTCTCTGTAGCTCGGAGCCGTAAGAATGTCACTGGTGTTATAGATCTCATCGATGAGCGATTCGATTCTTTCTTCCGTACCCTTCGGAACACCTTCGTCTCTTCCCATCTCATGCAGTCGTTTTCTGACTTTCGTCACTTCCTCCGGCATGTACGCTCGCATGTTGTAGACGGAACAAGAGTGCGAATTACTCGGAAGGAACGAGAGTCGATGCTGCTTCAGTTCTTCTCCCTGCGCCGTATTGAAGATAAGCGCTCTGGAATGCGGATTATTGACAGATACATTGGCACACGCGAGCACGACAACATACTTGAGAACGGGATCGTTATGCGTGTGGAACGGCAACTCGATCATCAGGTTCGAGTTTAAGAAGAACGGATGCACGATCGGTCCGACGTGATCGGCGGTCGACACGAAGTAATACTTCTCGAGCTGGGCAACGACTCCGTCTGCGACTTCCACACCAAATCTCTCGGTCGCCGCTTCATGGATCGTCGTCAATAGCTCACTCTGACGATGCAGAATCGGAGGATTCAAGTTCACATCGATGTAGTCACTGGAGTAGTCATACAGCGATTTATCTCCTTTCTTCTTGAGAATCTCTTCAAGAATCGGTCTCTTGACCAACACTTTTTCCCTGAGCCGCAGGAAACGATCTTGTAGATCGGACATAATTTGCGCAATAGTGTAGCACTTTTACGGATACTAAAAAATACTCTAGAAGTGTGTCAACCTGAGACGAAGCCAATCAAAAACTAAGCAAGGATCTTCAGAAGATTCTTTCTGTCTGCAGCAGCAATCTTCAGTCCCGAAACAAACGTACGCAGATCGCCGATGCTAATCTTCTTCCCTCGTGACAGTTTCTTCATCTGCTCGTAGGCATCGCTCATCCCGTTTTTGCGCATCACAGTCTGGATCGCCTCGGTGAGGACCTCCGGGTGCGAAGCGAGTTCTTCTTTTAGCATTGCCGTGTCGACCGAGAGTTTCGAAAGACCTTTGCGCAAAGAAGCGAGTGCCAGCACGTGATACCCGAATGCGACGCCGAAATTGCGCTGCACCGTCGAATCCGAGAGATCGCGCTGAAGCCTGCTGATCGGAAGTTTCTCTGCAAAGTGAGTGAAGAGCGCACTACTCAGGCCCAAATTTCCTTCCGCATTCTCAAAATCGATCGGGTTCACTTTGTGCGGCATCGTCGAGGACCCGACTTCGCCTTCGATGACTCTCTGCAGAAAGACACCGCGCGAAATGTACATCCAGATATCGCGACTGAGACCGATGAGAATGGTGTTGATGCGAACAGTGACGTGCGAAAGCTCCGCAAGATCGTCGTGCGGGTTAATCTGCGTCGAGTTCTCAATCGGCAAAAGCCCGAGAGACTTCACAAATCGCTTTCCAAGAACACGCCAGTTCACATCCGGATACGCACTCTCGTGTGCGAAGTAGTTCCCAACGGCACCCCCGAACTTGCCCTGCATACGGAAGTGACTGAGCTGGTCCCGCTGACGCATGAGTCTCTCAACAAACACCTCGATTTCTTTGCCAAGGGTCGTTGGCGTTGCCGGCTGACCGTGCGTCAGGCTCAGCATCCTGCGATTCTTCTGCGATGCCCCGAGAGCGTGCAGCGTTGCGATAAGAGCCGTGAGCTCGGGACGCAGCACCGACTTGATCGCATCTTGAATCAGAATGCCGTAGGCGAGATTATTGACGTCCTCACTCGTAAGTGCGAAATGGAGAAACTCCGTCTTGAATTTTGCACCACCGATACGCGTGAGCTCATTTCTAAGATAATACTCGATCGCTTTCACGTCGTGATTCGTTTTTTTCTCTACCTCCCTCACTTTCGCCGCTTCTTTCTCATCGAAATCATCGACGATCTGTTGGATCGCCTTCTTTTGGCTGCTGCTGAGAGCTTTGAGTTCGGGAATGCCTTTTTCATCCGCGAGAGCCGCGAAATAGCTAAGCTCGACGAAAATCCGCGCGCGCATCAGCGCTTCTTCCGTGAAGAATGCTCGAAGACACTCCGTCTGCTTACTGTATCGACCGTCGAGCGGAGAGAGAGGCTGCATTGAAAACGATTGTACATGATTTTCATGTTCGATGTAGAGACGCAAAATTTTGCGTCTCTACCTTTGCTACAATTCTCCCATGATTATTCCTCCGAAACTGAAAGCAGGCGATGAGGTGCGCATCATTGCGCCGTCGTGCACGCTGCCGTCACTCGAGTGGATGGATGAAGCGTTTCTGGAACGCGCGAAAGAATATTTCCGCTCACGCGGATGCACCGTCAGCGAGAGCAAGCACCTGAGAGAACGAAACGTCTTCGATTCCACGAACATCGAGCATCGAATCGAGGACCTGCATGATGCATTCAAAGATCCCAAGGTGACACTGATGTGTACGATTCGAGGCGGGTGGAACTGCAACCAGCTTTTGCCTCATCTCGATTACACGCTGATTCAAAACAATCCGAAGATTCTCTGCGGATTCTCGGATATCACCGCACTTGCAAACGGAATCTATGCAAAGACGGGGCTCGTCACGTACTCTGGTGCGAACTTCTACCACTTTGGCTTCGGCACGCAAATGCAATATACGTACGATTATTTTGACCGATGCATCATGCATGATGATCCCTTTGAGATTGTCGCTTCGAAGGCGTGGACTGCAGATCATTATTCGCCAGAAAAACCGACGTTCGATTTCAGGCCCACTGAAGGATTCTGGATGCTGCAAGAAGGCAAAGCTGAGGGAACATCACTCGGCGCCAATCTCTGCACGTTCCAGCTGCTGCACGGCACCGAATATATGCCGGACATCAGAGGCAGCATTCTGTTTCTGGAAGACGATTACGAATCGCACCCACGAACATTCGACCGTGATTTCGAATCGCTCACGAGGCAGAAAGGCTTTGAGCAGGTGAAAGGAATTCTTATCGGCCGTTTTGAGCCGCGCACGGCAAACGGCATCACCCCGATGGACCGAAGCCAGCTTACGAAGATAGTCGCTTCCAAATCACTCCCAAAAGACATACCGATTATCGCCAACGTCGACTTCGGTCACACGAACCCGATCATCACCTTCCCGATCGGAGGAACGGTGAGAATGGAAGCGGGGAAAGAGGGGGCGAGGATTGAAGTGATTGAACACTAAATAGAGACCTCATCCCTGCCTACCGGCAGGCAGGCCCTAACCCCTTCTCCGGTCCTCTCTCGGCACTGCGGCGCCACTCTCTCCGCTGAGGCGGAGAAAGAAAGCGGAGAAGTTTTTTTCTGGAGAAGGGGGAGCCTGTGCTTTTCTCAATACATATCTTCCTCTCTCCAGCCGATGGAGAGAGGTGTCCCGCAGGACGGAGTGGGGGCTGTCCTCGATCACTCCTTCTTCTCAACTTTTTTTGCTTCTTCAAAAATCTCCAGAAAATCATCGAGGCTCATCGTCTCGACGACAAGAAGTTTTTCGACGATCTCTTCCATCTTGCTTCTCTGCACGGCGAGGAATCCTTTGGCGCGAACGTACTGACCGGCAATCGTGCGCTGTACAAAAGCATCGATCTTCTTGGCCGCATCCTCGGAATAATTCCTCGACATCCCGAGATCGACGCCGAGTGCCGCAGAGCCCTGACGTTCGCCGTAACTCACGATCCCGAGTTCGTCTGCATCCATGCCGTAACGCATAGCCATTGAACGAGCGATTGCGGATGCTCTCTCAATATCGTTGCTCGCACCGGTTGTGATCTCTCCGAAGACGATCTCTTCCGCTGCTCTGCCTCCGAGAAGTCCGCAAATTTCATCGAGGAACTTCTGCTTTGTCGTCGTGTACTGATCCTCCTTGGGCAGGAACCATGTGACACCGAGCGCAAATCCGCGTGAGATGATGGAAATTTTATGCAGAGGATCAGATTCTTCGCAGAGATGGCCGACAATCGCATGACCGACCTCGTGGTAGGCCGTGATCTTCTTCTCCTTTTCGTTGATCTTCCTGCTGCGCTTCTCGCTCCCGAGCGTCACCTTTTCAACTGCCTCGACGATATCGCCCTGCGTAATGGTTTTCATTCCGTTCTTGGCGGCAAAAATTGCGGCTTCATTCATGATGTTCTCAAGATCGGCTCCCGCAAGTCCGACGGTCTGCTTTGCGATCACCTCGAGATCGATTCCTTTGCCCATCTTTTTATTCCTAATATGGACCTCGAGAATCTGCTTTCGCGCTACAAGATCCGGCTTGTCGATGAAAACTCTGCGATCGAAACGACCCGGACGCAGAAGCGCCACATCCAACACATCGGGTCGATTGGTCGCCGCCATGACGATCACGTTCGTATCTTTGTCGAAGCCATCCATCTCGGTAAGGATCTGGTTTAAGGTTTGCTCGCGTTCATCATGTCCTCCACCAAAGCCAGCTCCTCCGCGCTGACGACCGACGGCGTCGATTTCATCGATGAAGATGATGCACGGCGCATTGCGCTTCGCCTTGAGGAAAAGATCGCGCACGCGACTCGCTCCGACTCCTACGAACATCTCCACAAACTCGGATCCCGAGATGGAGAAAAAAGGCACGCCCGCTTCGCCCGCAACCGCGCGCGCAAGCAATGTTTTTCCGGTACCGGGAGCACCGACTAAGAGGGCGCCTCGAGGAATTTTTGCCCCGATCGTCGTGTATTTCTTCGGGCTCTTTAAGAAATCCACGATTTCTTTGAGATCATTCTTCGCTTCATCGCAACCAGCCACATCCTTGAATGTGGTCTTCCCCTGCCGACCGTCCGCGACTCGCGCGCGCGACTTTCCGAATGAAAGTGCCGTCGACTGGCTCCTCGCGATCGACCGAAACACCCACATGCCAAGTGCGATCATCAGAATAAAAAAGAGAAGATCTCCGAGATGCGCCTTGAAAAAGTTTTTCAGCTCGATGTCGTCGACCCGAACAGCCGTTGCATTCCTAGGATCGTTCCAGCCGAGCGTGCCGATGCTGTCCCCGAGTTCTTTGTAGGACTGCACGTAGCTCCCGGACAACAATTTGGCATACACGTTGCTGCCGCGCACAATGATCTCGGTGAGCTTTTTGGCTTCGTAATCACGCGTGATGGCGCTTAAGGGCACTTCCCTCGCCATCGTCAGTTTTTCATCATCATTCCTGTCGGGTGCAGTCATGTAATAGACCGAACTGAGGATCAGAAAAATAAGAAGCAGACCGGAAAAGATCTGATTTTGACGACTGCGTGGCGGGAGGAGACCGGGGGAAGCCATAGTGGAAAGAGTGTAGCTTGTGACCTCTAAAAGTCCAAAAATCAAAAAACCAAATTCCAATTGGGTTTTGGAATTTGGAATTTTAAATTTCGATGCTTACTTCTTCACCGCTGGAGCTGATGAGCTCGCTCCCTGCGGAGTCAACTGCACCGGCACGACGTCGAGAATGATGTCTCTGTCCGGATCGTAGAGAATGGCGCGTGTCGGAGTGACGACCAAGTTGTCGCCATTCTTCGCACCCTTATAAAACTCGTTCCTTGCCTTCAGCGTGTCGACGTCAACGATCGTTGCAACGGTCGGATCGATCTCCGTGGAAATAATGATGTGCTTACGTACCTTGTCGACGATGGCCTTTGCAGCTTCGACGTTCTGAGGACTGTTTCCTGTCTGCAACTGTTCCATCTGCACGGACAATTTCTTTAAATCGGTCGCAAGCTGCACGCGCTTCGTGTAGTTGACGTACGCCAAGATGGCGAGTGCGGCGATGAGAACAAAACTCAGAAGTTTTCTGGAACCTCCGGAAGAACTGATAGCGTTCATAGAAACTGTGGGAATGGACGGAAATAGAAGTTGAGCCTGATTGTAAGAGAATCAGAATCCGTTTGCAAATGACATGGAAGAGAAAGCGCTCTTTACTCTTCATTCACGATACTCCCTGTTTCGGTCGGAAGAACCGTTTCCATCTCTGTTGTCGGAGTGGCTTCCGTGGAATTCGGCTGAGATTCTGAGGAAACTTCAGGAGTATCAGAGATCACCGGTATCTCGAGGATCATAGAAGGCTCGCTCTCCAAAGAACTTTGGGAAGACTCACTCGAAACACTCTCGCTGGAAGAACTTTCGCTCGACGCACTGTCACTTGAGGAACTCTCACTCGAAGATGTCATTTCGTCTTCAGGCAATGCCGAAGGCTCCTCCTGCACGACGACTTCGTATCCTTCCGGAATCGTCAGGATCGCGGGATCGTGAGAGCCGTCGAAGATAAAACTGATATGCAGGTCCGGATGATCCCACATCGAATCCGAATGGTAGCGACTACAGCTGTAAGGCATACCGTCCGAGTCCGCGAGCAAATGACCCGAGATACAGCCATTCCAGACCAAGTCCGATGAGACCGGAGTACCGGAAGCATTCACGAGGAACGGAATCAGTGAAACACTCGCGCCTGTCGACGACGATCTCTGAGGTGCAACAGACGACAGAGCAAGCCACGTAAATGTCGTATCGAGATCTGCAGGATCCTTCAATTCAATTGTGAAACCTGTCTGAGAACGACTACGAAGACGCCATGCACCGAAATTATCCGATGTTGCCGTTACAATCGGCGTATGAACAAATGCGCCGGAGAACGTCACCGAGACACCGGTGCCGTTCTTCGCGATCATGGCAATGCCAGCTTGTTTGGTACTGACCGAAAGCTCCCCTCTCACATCAACATTGCCAAGGAATGTCGCAAGACCTTCGACCGTGACCTTTCCCATGACCATCAGGGATCCCGTTGCCATCAGAGAACCGATTGAAACACTCGAACCCGAAATGCTCATCGGACCAAATGATGCAGTGGAAGAGGAAAGAATGAGCGTGCCTTCGATTCGAAGATTTCCACGAATCGTCGCACCGCTCTCGATGTCGAGTGCCGCGGCATGAAGCGTTTTGCCTGAACCGAATGAGAGCAAAGAACCCGAGAAGCGCCTGTCGATCGCCGCACCGATTCTGCTCTCGATGCTGAATGCGTCCATCTGCTCCGAGATGACGGAAGCGATCGAACCTGAGAGATTCAATTGCTGCGTCGATGTAGTGATCATGCGCTGCACTTCATCGCCAATCTGCATCGAGGCGATCGTATCGAGCACTTTCTGCGAAACAGCATCGACCGTCATCGAAGAATTTCTGCGGGAAATAAGCACGTTAATGAGATTTGATTTCTGAGATCCATCGAAAGCCTCGAGTGCAACACCGACGGTAGATTCCCCTGCCCGCGCCTTACGAATAAAACCGGCATCGGAAGCCGACGTCAGTGCATCACCCGAACGAATGTCTCCTCCTTCGAGCGTGGCTCGTGCAGGAACCTGACCAATAAGACCAATCAAATAATAACCCAAACGATTGATCGAAGTATTGGACAAGCCTTCCGTTCCCGGAATCGTATTGCCGATAAACGCTGGACGAGTGGAGACGATACCCATCACGTTCGAATCTGCCGTGTTCTCACAACGCTTCACGGCATTGTTCTGGAGCGTATCGATACAGACGACTTCACCCACACGAAGCTTGTTTGAAGACTTGAACCACTCGGCATAGTCGGCACCTTGACTGTTGAACGTACCTGCCGTGAATACAGAACCGGAAGCATTGATCCTAAAGACCGTCTCCGATCCAGAACCACCGACAGATGACTTAACTTCGAAGACTGTCTTCGAGCCATCGGTATACTTGGTATCGAGGAGAATGCCTGAACCAAATGTGCCGGTTGTCTCTATACTCAGGGCTCCGGAGCTCGTCAGCAGATCTCTGGCATGGAGCACGGTTCCCGAATCGTTCGTGATACCAAGCAAACGAGCATCGAGTGCTTGCACGGCTTTTGTAAGGACTGCTGTGAGCTGCATGTACTTCACGCCTTGGATCTCTCCAGCATTATTGTACGTCGCAAGCATCGGATCGATCGCTGCAACTTCTTCGGCAATGAAACCGATGTCGCGTTCATCCCTGTCCTTCCACTTAAAGTTGACTGCCCGCATCTGCCTCAGTGTCTGGAGACCGATCGAAAGTTCCTGCACATCTTCTTTGTAGCGAAGGCTTGAGCTGCAAGCTGCAAGCACACCGGTGGATGTCGTACAGACCGTTGTCGCGGTCGCTCCTGCAAATTTCTGGACGGCAAGATATTTGTCGATTGTGAGACTGCCCGAGAGTGAGAGGACACCCGTACTTGTGCGCTGCAGACTTGTATCGAAACTGCCGCGGTATCCAAACATGATTGCAGGAGAGAGCCATGACTGACGGACGCTGTCGAGTGCGAGAAGCGGATGAATAGATCCCGTATGCGACATGCGGAGATAGGCACCGGTGGAGTTTGCAAGCTGATCAAGCGTCAGTGCACCGGAGCCGTATCTTCTATTCTGCTGTATCGACACGAACCCGCTCGCGGTGAGACCGTTCATCGCGAAGAGATTCGTACCCGACATCATGCCGACAACTTCAAGTTGAGAATTCGGCGTACCGGATTTTCCGATACCTACTCTCGAAAGGAAGTAGGAATTTCCACTCATAATCGTGAGAGTTTTTCCTGAGAATGTTCCACGTGTGGTGGTATTGCCTACCGTCAGTAATGCTCCGGTGATGTTTGCATTACCACTAATTACGAGACGGGAACCGGAGAGGTTTGCTTTGACGAGAAGGGCTCCGGTCATGGTGTCGCCGGATTGGTTGACGTAGCGGAGATCGAAGGAAGTCTGAAGAGAGCCTGTGTTGGACCAGTTGGAAGCGGCTCCTCCGGTCTGATCCGCTTCGCAGAGGAATTTCTTAGTAGAGGCGTTGTAGGTGATCTTGTTCGCTGTTCCTTGGCAACCATAGAGACCGAAGCCCTGAATCGTAGATCCTGTGAGGAGGGAGTTTGCGTTGATGGTAGTTCCGGAGAGTGTGCCTCTGACGGT
>CALRAD010000022.1 GCA_943350395.1 Candidatus Peribacteria bacterium | reverse complement strand
GTTCGTGCAGCAGAAGAGACGGAGATGTCACCGGAGAGAACTTGTTCAACGACGGAAGCTTTCATGGCAGCAAAACGGAAGGAGGTGTGAGATTTCATGACTTCACCCTACCTACGAATGTGTAACCCTAATTGCTGCAATTGGAACACTAATTTGTCAATATAATTCATGGCTTACAATAGCGCTTTCAGTGCCTCATCCATTGCCTCTTCTACCGGCTTCATGTGGACTCCTTCCAGAAGAAGTTTTTCACAGGAAAGCATGCAATTACTTCTCCCTGCTTTGACGACATCGCAGAGTCGATCGAGCGTGAGTCTTTCAACCAGATGCTTCGAGTCAACAATCTCCCGGTACCGCATCATGATCTGGTACGGCGAAATCGTTCCCGGATTCACGATGTTATAGATGCCGGTTTTCCTCTTCGCAATGAGGATGTTCGCTGCAACAAGAAAATCCGGAAGATAGGTGATCGAATTCTGCTGATCGAGAATTTTTTCGTACCTCCGAAGCTTGGTGATGAGATTTCTTGAATGCAGAGAACCGTCAAACGGCATCCGAAGCCGGAGCTGCAGGACAGGGAAATCCTTGAGAATCTGATCGATCCAGAGCTTGGTCCTCGCATAGAAACTCCCCGTAAAATTTGGCAAGTCTGTCTCTGCATATCCCTTGCCGTCGTTGTCACCCTCGTAGGTGCACCCAGAACCAATGTGCACCCAGTAAATACTCCGTCTCGTGCAGGCGTCGAGGAGGTTCAGTGGTCCTTGGACATTACTGAGGACCGTTTCGAGCTTATGGTCTTCGCACCAGTCGACGTTGGGTTTTCCTGTTTTTCCCGCTGCATTAATGACCACAGAAGGCTTTTCCTTCTCGAGAATGTCTGTGAGTGCGACCGCATCGCAGATATCGATTTCGGGAAGTATCGCATCCGGATAGATTGTCTTCAAATGACCGGCAATGAATCCTCTGCCGCCGAAAATCATGACTTTTTCCATACGGTGATGATACGCAAGAACATGAGAATTTGGTATACGATCCGTCTGCATGCTGACTCCCTCTCATACGATTGAACGAACGCGCAATCGCACGTCACGCGCAACGATCCGCGACGGAAGCATTGTCATTCGCCTTGCACGGAGTCTCTCGAAGCACGAAGAAGCACGTCACATCGAAGTCCTGTTGAAAAGGATGACGAAAGCATTCTTGAAAGAAGAGACAAGAATGGCGATTGATCCTTTCGCTTCTCTCCTTCTGGGAGAAAGCAATGCAACCGTGCATCTTGTCACGGGACAATCGATTCGATTTACAGTTGAAACCGGTACGAGATCACGAACAAAAGCAATCCAAAACGGCTGGCAGGTAACGAAAGCACCGCACACGGATAAGCGAACGTTTCATCACTTGCTGTGGCGGCTTCTCGCGAAGTCTGCAAGCTCTTCTGCTATTTCGCTTGTTCGCGGCATCAACGAAGAAACGCTGCAAACAACGGTCACAAGCGTCACACTGAAGATGATGCGCTCTCGTTGGGGAAGCTGCGGACGGAGAGGGCAAATCGCACTCTCGACTCCCCTGCTTCTGACAAGTCCTGACATTGTACGATATGTGATCATTCATGAGCTCTCGCACATGCCTCATCCGAATCATTCGGCGAAATTCTGGAGAACTGTCGAGCTGTACATGCCTGAGTACAGGGAGAGGGTGAAGGAACTTCGAAAGTTCAGGCTGCGTAACTGAAACGAATGCGGTATACTGCTCCCCGATGCCAAAAGTCCGTCGGAAAGCCATCCTCAGAAGGAGACGCAGAAAGGTGAAGAAACGAAAACCCTTGTTCGTGCTCGAAGAACACACGAGCAGACAGGTGAAAGCAGTCATCAGCATCGGATGCGGACTCGTACTTTTCCTCGCTCTGAAAGGAAATGCTGGTGCTCTCGGTATCGCTACGTCGAAGACCCTCACGTTTTTCTTCGGAGCGTGGAATGTTCTGTTCCCAGCAATGCTCATCGCTCTCGGATGTCTGCTGATGGTCGGCACATCTGCAAATATCGGCATGAAGCGAACCGTTGGCTTGTCGCTGTGTTTTGGCGCATTTCTCGGTGTTGTCACTCTCTGGTCTCCGGCGATCGACATGGCTGACCACAGAGATCAACTCGGTGGTGCAGTCGGATTCATGGTTGCCTTCCCGTTCGTTGCATTCCTGAGTAAAGCTGCAGGATACATCTCACTCACGGTGATCTTTGTCGTAGGTCTCTTCATCACATTCGAGCCAGATCTTCCTGCACTCTTCGCCTCACTCAGGAGTGCCGACGAGCCACAACGGAAGCGAAGAGCAGAAAGAGAAGATGAGGAGGAGGAGGAGGAGGAAGACGACGAAGAAGCAGAAGAAGACGGAGAAGATTTGATCGAAAAAGGAGCAAAGGAAGAGGAAGACCTCAATATCGTGCGACCTGAATTTGCGCTTGCAAATGACGCCAAAAAGAAGGAATCCCTGCCTTCCAAGGCGAAAACGAAAGGCATGCTTGAAATGAAAGACACTCGTTTCGAAGAGTGGAAGTTCCCGGATATGGATCTTTTGGATGCGAGAAAGAGCGAACTGACGGTCGACGATGAAGACCTCAAGAGCCAGGCGGCGCTCATCAAGGAGAAGCTTGCGGAGTTCGATGTAGACGTCACGATGAAAGACGCGCATCCGGGACCGACCGTCACGCAGTTCACGTTGCAGCCTGCGGAAGGAATCAAGTTGAGCAAAATCGAAAACCTCAAGGACGATCTTGCTCTTGCGCTTGCCGCACAGAGTCTCCGCATCGAAGCGCCAATCCCGGGCAAAGCGCTTGTCGGCATCGAGATGCCGAACGAGCGACGTTCGACCGTGTACCTCCGAGAACTTCTCGAATCGCAAGTTTTTCGACAATCAGAATCCCCTCTCACGATACCGCTGGGTCGAGGAGTTTCCGGAGACGCTATCGTCGCGACCATCGAAGACATGCCTCACCTCCTGATCGCCGGTGCAACCGGAGCAGGAAAGTCCGTCGCGATGAACACGTTTTTGATTTCGCTTCTGTTCCAGAACGCTCCGCACGAACTGAAGCTCATTCTCATCGACCCTAAACGCGTTGAGCTGATGCCCTACAACGGCATCCCGCATCTTCTCACTCCGGTCATTACCGAATCGGACAAAGCACTCCAGGCCATGCGGTGGGCCATTGCAGAAATGGGCAGACGCTTGCACCGTTTCTCGGAAGCAGGAGTGAGAAACCTCGCAGAGTATAACGAGAAGCAGGAAGACGAAGAGAAAAAGCTTGCTCGCATCGTCATCGTCATCGACGAACTTGCAGACTTGATGATGCGTCAGCACAGAAAAGACACAGAAACGATGATCGCTCGCATCGCTCAGATGGCAAGAGCCGTCGGCATGCACCTGATCATCGCGACCCAGCGCCCAAGCGTGGATGTCATCACCGGACTCATCAAAGCAAACATCCCGACGCGCATCGCGTTCCGTGTCGTCAGTTCCATCGACTCCAGAACGATTATCGACAGCATCGGTGCGGAGGATCTTCTCGGCAAAGGTGACATGCTCCTGATGACAGCGGTGACTCCGAAGCCGATCCGCATTCAAGGAATCTACATCTCGACCAAAGAAATCGAACGCATCATCAACTCGGTCAAAGTCGCAGGCGGAGGCATGCTCACCGAGGAGATTACGCTGGGCGAAGGCGGAGAAACAGACGGTGAAGACGGAGACGATGACAACTCAGGTGCAGGAGGAATGATCGATCTCGATAAAGACGACAACGGAGGCGACGATCTGTTTTTCGAAGCGGTCAGAGTCGTGCAAGAAACCGGAAAAGCATCCGCAAGCCTACTCCAGCGGCACCTCAAGGTTGGCTACGCACGCGCTGCAAGGCTTCTCGACATCATGGAAGAGAAAGGAGTCGTAGGACCTGTCGACGGCGCAAAAGCCAGAAAGGTCTACATCGACAAGTTGGCAGAAGGAGAATAGCAAAATGGCATTTGACTAATTTTTATATTCTGTTATAATATTTTCAGTATTTCTTTCCCTCAATACTATGTCTATCCCGAATATGGATGAGCTGAAAAGGAAAAGTGAAGAATTGGATGCAACCGAAGAATTGGCAGAAGTTATCCCCAAACCTGAGGACACTACGATCGTTGAGCCTTTCCCTGTGGAAGCTCAGAAAGCAATTGCAACCCAAGTGCACGCAGTCCTACCGGAAATTGACGAAGATAATAAACCGCGCGATCCGAGGGACACGATTCGTTACGGCGAATATGAACCGGAATAGCGAATAACAGAGCCTTGACAGATAAGTAATCCATGCGTAGAGTGTTTGCGCTTCTTTTTGCGAGTTTTCCTCGCAATTTTCTTTTTACCATCGATACTATGTCACGAAATGAAACGAATCATGATCGAATCGACTCTCATTTGAGGGTGGATCCTGCTGTCGAAGAGCATCCTCATCCACAAAGCCCTCACATCGAACACACGCATCCGCACTTCACGCATGCAGTCGCCCAAGTCATCGGTACGGCAAAATCGAAAGTAGTTGCGGGAATCTGCGGCGTCGGCGCCGAATTTGATTTTCCAAACGAAAACGTTCCAATGAAGATCAATGATCTTAGGCTGCTTCTCCAAAAGCAAGGCGGGGAACATGTATCGTAGAGCAAGTAGAAGCCAAAAATTAATAATGGCACGTGAATTGTTTGCTATCGCCGACGATCCTCTTACACTGGCTGCAATTCCCCCAAGCCCATGAACGATTTTGCTGAAGGCGGCCAGTTCGAATGCATGATTGCTCCACGCCAGAGAGAAAGAGGAACTGAAATCCTCACGCCTGAAATTTGGAACTTTATCGACAGTACAAGGTCGATAAGCTGCGCTGCATTGGGTGATAAACGTCTTGTACTTCGTCCCAAAAAAGAATTAGGAGAAAACGCACCCACAGTCACCCCTAAGACGAATAATGACGATGTACTGGAAATACCTGTAACCATTCTGGAGACGGATGAGGAATCCAGCACAACACGGGCAACAGATGAACAAACAGACGATGACGAAACGAGGCCCGAAGAAATTAACCGAACGGAGGAAGATTAGGATTCACCTGCACTTTATTGCTTTTATATTTTTTTAGTGTATAATATTGTCATGAGTACCAATTGGCCTGATCCACTCGCAACAGCTGATAATGGACAAGATCCGATTCGGATTGTGAAACAAGGTGAGCACTGGACAGTAGAGAAGAGTGAGGAGCAAGTCGTCGATAACGGGAAAGCCATCACGCCTAATTTCATAAGCAAAGTAAAAGGTTCATCGCATCAGCATGTTTCTTTCGCACCCCCTTCTGTTCGGTACGAAGCACTTCCGTCCGAGGAAGTGGTTGATGATCGTTACGTACAAATTGAAACGGAACTTCAGAAGCAGGCATGGGCAAGAGCGAAAACTGCAGTAGAATCATCGCATGCAGCTCCTGCTCGGGACGAACAATCGGGGGAAAGTGATCGAAATGACAGAAGTTCTCTCGGGCTTGCCGATCAAACTTCTCACGCCGGAACTGCTGAAGCTGCGCTCTGATCCTGAAGAATCGGGCTCGAGCTTCCGGGAAAATGCGCTGATCAAGGCACGGCACTTCTTTGGGCTATCAAAACTTCCCACACTCGCCGATGACTCCGGCATTGTCGTGGAAGCCCTCGAAAATGAACTCGGTGTATTCACGCGTCGATGGGGAGCGGGAGCGACGGCCAGTGACGAAGAATGGATCGAGTTTTTTCTGGAGAGAATGAAGAGAGAGCAAAACAAGAAAGCACGTTTCGTCTGCTGTCTAAGCTTCATCGGTCAGGATGGCAGTGAGCATCTGTTTGAAGGTTTTTGCGACGGCGTGATTACAGACACGTTGAAAGCTTCGTATCTTCCCGGTTTACCTATCTCTGCCTGTTTCAAGCCGAACGGCTTCGACTGTGTGTACTCAGCGATGAGCATCGATCAGAAGAACAGCACGAGTCACCGGGGGAAGGCAATGAAGAAGGTGAGGGAATTTCTGAAATATGCTGAAAAGACAAATCAGGGATCTCGTACAGCTATATAGCCGTAAGGCAATCCTCCAAGAAGAGAACCATTGGAATCGAGCAATAATTGCAGATCGTAAAAATCGGGGTGCTCCCAAATATTCAGAGCACCGCGATGATAGTCGCGACAGGAGAAGGGAATTTTTTTGTGCAAATGACCCCTCCTATACTCAACAGAATCGACATTTCTCGAAACAAGACCTTTGCGAATAGGTTTACCTGAAACACAAACATTCCAAACAGGATTCGACGAACGCACTACTCCGTTCTTCTTGAGACGAAGCACTTGCTGTGTTGCAAGCGAATTTCCAGTGAGGACATGTACTTGCTCGTCATGCACATCTTCCACGTGCAGAATAAGCAGCGAATGCTGCAGTAAAGTACTGTCCTCCACTTCAAGAAAATTGACAGATGATTCTGCAAGAGCAACTGCTGCCGACTGCTGAAGAAAAATAAGCATGCAGGCAGCCCGGAGAAACAAACCGTGAGACATAGAAGTGAGGCGAAGAATCACCACCAGTAGACAACTGAACATGCAATGCGGAAATGTCATCGAAATCGGCAGTATGCAATAAAATCACAAATGGCTTGGTGAAAGCAAAATTTCTGTTCTACGGGAATCAAGAACGATGCATGTTTGATGCTGAAAGCTTTCTCTGCCCCTGATCCATCAATTTCTGGTACTGAGGCAGTCCCAACTGCTCAATCGCGAATGCCGGATAACGGATATCGGGCAAACGTGCCAAAGCGTCCGATAATAGCTTCCGTTTCCTAGAAAGAGCATCTCGCTGATTCGCCGCTTTTTCATTGGGCAGAAGATGCCTCTTGGAACGAACAATCGTTGTTCCGATAACAGAAATCACCATACCAACGACAGCGGCTTGGACGATTGCCGCACTGAGTGCAATACACGCTGCGATGGCAGTAAGCTTTTTCTCGCTTTCCAGCAAAGCATCCCACGAAGCTTTCATTTCCACACTGACCTGCGTGCAGAGTTCCTGAAATTCCGGAAAGACATCGAGCTTTTCATCGTCTGCAAGCAGTTGCTTATGACGCCGATAATATGCCTCGTATTCATCGCGGAGTTGATCGATACAAGTGCTCTTATCTCCCTTCATTGCTTCAGGCTCTATCCGCTCGGACAGTGCGTCCATGCAACCCTGAACACTGTCGATTGCCCATCTTGGTACAGACTCAGCCATAGAATGCGAAAGTATTGCCGTACACACTTGGCATCGCAAACATTTACAAACGCACCCTTCGCTTACGGCTTACAGAGGCGTAAAATCCAGTGCGAGAATTTTGCTCCACACTTGTCGTATCAGCGACCGGAGATCCTCTTTCTCTGTCTCGAGAATCGAAAATTGCCGACAGACGGATTCTTCGCCTCGCTCACCAATAAACTCAAGCGAAAATGCCTGTGGTACCAAGAGAGGCTCAGCTTGTTCGAGAAGCAATGCATAGAACACGAGCTGACGGAAATTGTCACCGTCACGCATCTTCGAAACTGTCCCAGGCTCGATGCCTCCTCGTATTGCGCCGGGAGCTTTCGGCTTTCCGGTCTTGTAGTCGATGATGACCGCGTCGCCCGAAGTCGGCGACGCCGTATCGATACGATCGATTTTTCCTTTCAGTGGAATCCCCGGAGAAGAGGGATCCGAAGAATCTTGCAACATTGCGCGATACTCCCGCTCCACAGCATAAATCGTCGGTGTCGCTCCGCGAAGGCGATTCTCGAAGTACGCCGGCAAGGCAGTTTTCGCCTGCGACAGGAGATCCTCGCACTGTTTCTTCGTCAAAATTGTGCGCTCAGCGAGATACCACTGAAATGCGGCCAGAAGCTGATCAACATCGAATGATGAGCCTTGTTTTAAAGCCTTGGCCCAAGCGTTCAGCGCCCAATGCACTGCGCTTCCGTATCCAAGCGCCCGCACCGAAGACTCGCTCAACCTCTCGGGCTGACCGAGAAGATGAACACGTCTGAATTCGCGCGGATCGTCCAAAAATGCAGACAGTGAACTCGGTGACAGTGCAAACCCTGCAATGCGCTCTCGAAGATACGCCTGAAGTTCGCCATCGGGTTTTCGTTCCGGCCTGAGTAGCAATAGTGACGCTCTCTCCGGATCCTTCAGCACTCCGTCCTTCTCGGCAAGAGGCCCGGCTTCTGCGAAGAATGCCGAAGGAGCGACCGGTCTCGCACGTTCGCCCACAGCAAATTCTTTCGGGCAAAGCATGAAGAGCTCGCGCTTGGCACGTGTCATCGCCACATACGCGACGCGACGCTCATCCTGATGTTTCTCGTATCTCTTCTGCTCGCTCTCCCATCCAAAGAGCAAATCCTCAGGTACCGATAATCCGGACTTGCTCGAACGATCGTCCCAATGACCTTCGCGAAAACCACTCAGGATCACCGTATGAAATTCAAGACCTTTGCTCTGGTGGGCCGTGAGAAGCTGCACGCCCGCAGTCACCAAATGCGGCATCTGATAGGTGAGACGAAGCTGCGAGTAGCCTTCATCGGCATAGAGATTCAAATCGGACATGAATTCGGGGAGTGTCAGGAAAGGATGATCGAGACAACGCTGTTTCACATAGCGAAAAAAAGCTTCGATAGCCGCAAGATCAAGCGGATCAAGATTCTCAGCATGCTCTGAAAGACCTGACTGCCTGAGCACATTCTCGATGGTCTCCAGTACCGAACGGGAGTGTTGTTTTTGTTCAAAATCAAGGAGCACATCGCGTGTGCGTATCAGCGATTCTCGATCGGTGAAAGCTATGTCTGAGGCTTCGATGCCAAGCAGGAGCTCTTTAGGCTTTACCTTCGCAGCACGAGACGCCGCGACGATGCGACCGATGTCCGCAGGATGACAACGAAAGCATTCGCAGCAAAGAGCATGAAGAAACGCATCATCCGAAGAGGACTCCACGCTCCGGAGAATCGTGAGTGCCTGCAAGACTACCGGATGCGTCAATAAATCAGATTTGCCCATCAGGATCACTGGAATTTCTCGTGCACGAAGCACATCGTAAATAGGCATAAGCTCTGCGTTTGTCTGTACAAGGACGGCAATCTCCTGCGGGGAAATTCCGCCTTCCAGTCGTTCTGCGATAAGGTCTGCTATAAGCCACGGCTCTGCAATGTCGGACGGCGGCCGCAAAAGCACCGGTTCGGTTCCTGTCTCTTTCGTAAAAGCCTTCAGATCTTTCTGTAGCCCAGGAATCCTGCCGATCAATCTTTCCTCATTATGAAGAATCAAGCGTCCGGCCGCATCGAGAATGGTCTGCGTCGAACGATAATTGGTCGTAAGGACGATGATGGGTGCCTTCGGAAAACGCTCCCGAAAGCCCAAAAGATGCTCCATGTTCGCTCCCTGAAACCGATACACGGATTGATCGTCGTCGCCGACCAGAAAGAAGTTTGGCTCGTGAGGAACTGCATCGTACGTCGTGAGCTTCTCAATCACCTTCCACTGCGCACCGTTTAAGTCCTGCGCTTCATCGACCAGAATGTACTGATACCGTTCCTGCAGTGACTGCAGCAACCACTCTTCATCCGACAACGCAGCGATGACCGTGAGGATCATATCATCGTAATCATACAAATTCTGTTCCTTGAGAGCCTCCTGATACCGTTTAAAAAGATCCGTGAAGTCTCGAAACTTGCGAGCCAGAAGCAGATTTTTCTGATGTTGTTTCGTCGTCTTCTTGCTTTTTCCCTCCATCACCGCATCGTATTCATCCGCGACTCGAAGAAGATCTGCAAGAGTTTTTCCTTCGCGTTTGCAATCGCTGATGCGACCGAGAATGTCGGGAATTCTGTCGTACGGATTTTTTGGATTGATCAATGCCGATGTGCCACTGATCGTATTGATGATTGACTGAAGCAATCTGTATTTGGATAGATCCGAAATCGGCTTCATCGATTCCCATTCAGAAAATGTCCCCGTATTGCGCGTGATGATCGAATCGCAAAAGCCGTGAACGGTGGAAACAGTGACACCGTACGCGTCGGATCCAATGATCGTCTGGAGGCGCTGCCTCATGGCAACCGCACCGCTCGTGGAGAACGTCAGACACAGAATGTTACTGGGTCTTGCATGAGTCTTCTGCAAAATATTCGCAACGCGCATCGCAAGCACCTGCGTCTTCCCCGTGCCGGGACCTGCAACGACCATCACCGGACCCTCGACCGTATCCACCGCCTTCTGCTGCTCTGCATTCAGGCGCTTGTACTCGGAAGAGAAGGTAGGCATGGTTGAAGTATAGCTAAACAGTCCTCATCCCCTAACCCCTTCTCCGTATGCCGGAGAAGGGGGAGCCCATGCTTTTCTCAATAGATGACTTCCTCTCTCCAGCCGATGGAGAGAGGTGGCGCATCAGCGCCGGAGTGAGGACCGCCGGGCATGCCTCACTCCATCTCCTTACTCAATGCCATTAGAAAGAACATCTGGAGTGCGCACAGTGACATCGTAAGAAAAAGCCACAGGAAGAAACTTAACTTTGTGGAAAATAATGCGATGAGAGCAACAATCACAACGCCGAACCAAAGCATTGCGATACTCGTCAAGAAAATCAGCAACAATGAACCTGCGACAAAAAACCAACGACCCTTTGTTGCCTTCATACTTTCTCGAACGCTGAGGAAAATGCCAGACTTTTTGCGAGCCAGAATTGCCGGAGCAAGCAGAAGCCTCGGCGTCATGAAGAGTGCGAGTAGCGGACCGATAAGCGGAAACCACAGAAGCGAACGAATGAAGTACCACAGGAGTAGACCAAGCATCTTCAAGATCAGCAATGGAAGCATCAGAAGCAGATCACTGTCTGAAAGCAGCGGGTGTGCCGCGCGGTGCAAGAAAAATACGGAAGCAACAAAATAGACGATCAACATCGACGCAAAAGAAATAAGAATCCAAGGTGCAGCCGCAGCAACGAATGCAAGTGCCGCCGTATCGGAAGACCCCGAGAGCTCGTCGATCGTGACAGTCGATGTTCCGATCCCGAATCCGCTCATGACAATCTGCGTATCGTTCTGGTCGAACGTCTTGAGCCTGTCATTCACCTTAAGACGAAGCTCCTGCCACGACAGTGATGCACTTGCGGAAATACGATCTTCAATAATAGCAATCTTCCTGTTCACAGTCGCCGAAACGACTGCACACAGCATTGTAAAGCAGAGAATGCCAAGAATGAGAGACTTCCTGCATTCAGAAAGGAGCAAACCGGTGCTTTGGAGCACGGTGCGAAGTCCCAACGCTGAAGCAGTACGATGAACCATAACGACTAATCGTGCGGGGCTTCGATCGTGTACGCGCAGCGATCACACTTGAGGAACGTCGATCCTGCCTGATGAATCTCGACAAGAGATCCCTTGCGACACTCAGGACAGAGCTTGCCGCTCATGAATGCAGGTGTAGAAAAAGCAGTCGGCTTGCTGGTCGGCGAATGCTCGCGAATGGAAACGGATCTCGGGTGATCTCTGAGTTTTTGGAGCACTTTGGCTTCGATCTGACGAATGCGCTCTCTGGTGACATTGAATTCTTTGCCGACCTCTTCGAGCGTGTGACCGATGCCGTCTCGAAGACCAAAGCGCATCTCGATGATCTTCCGCTCTCTCGGCGTGAGGTATTCGAGCATCGCGTGCACGTTTTCTTTGCGAAGCTGCCTGTTTGTTGCATCGAACGGGTTTACGGCTTCCTCATCTTCGATAAAGTCCCCTAGCTTGCTGTCCTCTTCGGAACCGACTGGGGCCTCGAGCGAGATGATGTCCTGGCTGATCTTCTGAATATGACGAACTTTCTTGATGTCCATTTCCATTTCGACTGCAAGTTCTTCGACCGTGGGCTCTCGACCGAGCTCCTGCACGAGACGACGCTGCGTGTGCGTGAGCTTGTTGATCGTCTCGACCATGTGAACGGGGATTCTGATCGTGCGTGCCTGATCGGCAATCGCACGCGTGATTGCTTGGCGAATCCACCATGTCGCATAGGTGCTGAACTTGAAACCGCGTTCCGGATCAAACTTTTCGACTGCACGGAAGAGACCGATATTTCCTTCCTGAATCAAATCCAGAAATGAGAGTCCTCTGCCAATGTACTTCTTGGCAATCGACACGACGAGACGCAAGTTTGCTTCCGCAAGCTGTTGTTTGGCGCCGGCATCGCCCTTGCGGATGCGGCGTGCAAGTTCGACTTCTTTCCGTCCGTCGATTAAGGGAACGCGACCGATCTCGGACAAATACATGCGCACCGAGTCGTTGCTGATTTCGAGCAGATCCACTTCTCGTTCTTTCTTTTTCTTTTTGTCATCGGCAGCCGCCTTCTTCGGGTCAACCGTCATGCTGATACCGGCAGTTGCAACGACTTCGAGTGAAGCATCGTCCGTATCGGATGCCGTCGTTGCACCGGTACCCGCCTCACTGTCCTGGATCTGCGCAGGCGTCTGCGTGTTAGCTTTTCGCTGCCAAATGAGCGTGTCCTTCACATCGATGACATCGATGCCAAGACTTACGAAGAGCGTGTACACCTCATCCAAGAGATCGATGTTTTCCTCGGCGTTCGGGACAGCCTTCAGGATTTCCTGATGGGTGACATAGCGCTGTTCTCTGCCTTTTTTTACAAGGTGACGAATCTCCTCCGGAAACGCCTTCAATTCGTCATCAGTCGGCTGATGAATGAAGCTTCGTGGGTGCGAGGCCATAAAAGTAGGAAGAGAGTATAGCGATAGGGCAGAGAGCGCAAGAGTAGCAGATGATCCACTACGCAGATTTCGCCATCTGCGTCAGCTTGAGTAGCTGCTGATACTGGGTAAGCAGCTTCGCTTCTTCGTCCGCTCTGCCGCTCTTTCTCGCCTCTTTAAGCTCTGCAATCAGCTCCACCTGGCGCGAAACAACCAGTTCGCGGTTTGCGGCACCGCACATCTTCCGAACCTCACGAAGCGCAATACTGTCAGACCACAACGGAAAATTCTCCTCGCAGTACAGCGCGAGAACCTGCATGCGCTCCCGCATCGCTGGATCGATCGTGAGAGGTAGCAAAATTTCAATGATTCCAAGTTCCACTGTTGCAGAAGCAACGGCGACTCTGACAGTTTCAAGATCGGATGACGAGAGTGGGATGAGTTCGCTGAGCAGTGGCCTCGTTGCGGGATACAAAAGCGCAAGACCGATGGAAAGTTCCGTGCTCGAGAATGGAGCAGTTCCAAGAGACGCCTTCGCTTCGACCTTACGTGGCGGAGAAGACGCAGCGGTGAATGTTCGAAAATCCTGCGCAAATTCGCTCGCAACGACTCCGAATTCCTGCGCCGCCTTGTCGAGATACGCACGCAATTCTACGGATGTCGGCAACACTTCGAGTAGTGGAAACAATGCCTCCGCAATGCGACGCTTTCCACTCGGCTCGTTTCGATCCGGTAGAAGCTTCAACCTGCCAATCACAGAATCGAGATACGGAATCGCCTGTTCCTGCATGATGCTCCGAAACAATTCCGGGTCACGCTGCACCAGTTCATCCGGATCTTTTGCCGGAAGCGTCACCGAGAGTATCCGAAGCTGCGCCTTACTGAGAAGCTCGAAGGCTCTGCCGGCAGCAAGCTGACCCGCATTGTCCTGATCGAGACACAGGACCACTTCATCGGCGTACCTCTTGAGAATCCTCACATGCTCTTCGGTGAGCGCCGTCCCACTGACTGCAACAACGTTTTCGATGCCCGCTTTGTGCGCTGCAACTGCGTCGAAATATCCTTCGACAAGAACGACTCTGTGAGACTTTCGAATCGCGTCCCGCGCCTGAAAAAGACCAAAAAGCACTGCTGATTTGTTGTACAGAATCGTCTCCGGAGAATTGACGTACTTTGCGTCACTCTCGCCCATGGTTCTGCCACCGAAACCGATCACTGCTCCCTGACTGTCGGTGATCGGAAACTGAATGCGGTGACGAAAGCGGTCATAGATGCGTTCCTGCTGCAATTCTTTCTGTACACCGAGACCACAGGCGATGATTTCGGCTCTCGTAAATCCTGCTTTCAAGAGGTGCTCGTACGTTTCCGAAAACGAATCGGGCGCATAACCGATACCGAATTTGTGCAGAAGTTCTTTGGTGACTCCTCTCTTCAGAACATACTCTTTTGCAACCGGCGTTGATTCCAGTGTTGATTGATAGTATTTCTGCGCAGACTCCAGACACTCTCGAAAGCGTTCTTTTTCATCTTTGGTAATCGCAGGTTGATGAGCGCGCATGCCCTCCTTCGGAAGTTCCACGCCCGCTTTCTCTGCAAGCAATCTGAGGGCTGCAGGAAAATCGATTCCTTCGATCTTCTGCACGAAACTGAAGATGTCTCCTCCGCTCTGACAGGCAAAACAGTACGCGATGCCCTTCTCCGGAGAAACGAGGAGGCTCGGCTTGCTGTCATTATGGAACGGACAGAGTGCGACAAAGCTCTTGCCTTTTCGCTTCAGCTGGCAATATTGAGAAACAAGCTGGTCGATCGGCAGCCGAAGTTTGATCTCGTCTTTTGCGTCCACAGGGAAAGAGTATACCTCTTTTCTGTCGCCTACTTTAGTATCTTCTTCCGCATAAAATATCCGCAGCCTGTAAGCACCATCAGGAGTCCGATAACCGAAAATTCGGGAACCGAGTTGCCGCCTCCTGCACCACTGTTTTCACCTTCTCCACCCGTACCCCTCAAATGAGCGATATTCCAATAGCCATTGCTCACACTGACGGAAATACCCGTCGTATCAAATCCGCCGTTCGTCGAGGTGATCGTCCCTTGATCATTTGCGACGAAACTCCAGCTGTTTGCAGCAGTGCACCCGAGAGTGATTGCACCGGAACAAGTGCGCACGGAATCGTGTGAAACGCTTTTCGGGACAAAGAGAACGTAGCCGGAACTGTTGTTGACAGTCCTATATCCGCCGGTCGGATGAGCATAAGCCTTTTGATCACCAGTGTTGGCATTGAAATTCGTCGGATTATTGGCAAAAACGTTCCCTGCATATCCGCCGCAACCGAGACGAAAATCAAGGACATATTCCGCGATGGGGATACTCCCTTTCTTAATGCGAGCGACATGAACTCCCGTTTGACTACTTATTTGCGTCAAATCGATCGATTCATTGTTCGCATCGACGATGGCATCCGCACCTCCGGAGAGCGTAATGCCATTCTGCGCGCCGACGCAGCCGCAACCGCAGAAAGGGAATTCGAAATCAACTTTCGGACACCACCACCATGAGTGCAAGCTTTCCATACTGGAGATGTAACCCGCAGAAAAAGTACCGGTGACTTTCATCGTGATGGCATCGACGTAAGCAGTACCTGCCGGCGAATTGAACGTGAGACAATTGACGCTGTTTGTTCCAATTGCAGCAATTAGGGTTACACATTCGTAGGTAGGGTGAAGTCATGAAATCTCACACCTCCTTCCGTTTTGCTGCCATGAAAGCTTCCGTCGTTGAACAAGTTCTCTCCGGTGACATCTCCGTCTCTTCTGCTGCACGAACC
>CALRAD010000021.1 GCA_943350395.1 Candidatus Peribacteria bacterium | reverse complement strand
GAGCACAACTTCATCGTTTGGCAGTGGCTGAACTGGTACAACTACGTTAAAAGCCATTCTGGCATGGGAATGGACAGAAGAACCCCTGCAGCCGTAGTCTATGAATGCCTCACCAAGGAAAGTGTTACCCTAATGCTGCAACCTAACATGAAATGACAAGATTATAATAATATGTTATAATATCTATGATGAAACAATTCCGTTTCATCACTTTTCGCTCTTTCAGGAGATCGGTGCCATGTTGCGTAGCTTTACGTCGATTTGGTTGAGCGTCATGATTTTTCTCTCCGTGTATCTGTCGAACAGAGACGGTCAATCACTCGGTGTCCATTACACCCCCATCATGCTGTGGGCACTTTGGGTCGTACCAATTCTTGCTGCATTTGCCGCAAACTCGATGAGTCTCAATGATCATGGAGGTCGTCGGCGGCTCGACAAGGTGCTCTCTGTTCTGGCTCCGATTCTCCTTTCCCTCTTCTTGGGACTGGTAGTTGGGATCACGAATCCGGCTTCCTGAAAGAGAATTCCGAAGCGGCTTGCCGCAATCGGAAGCAGCCCTGCAGCGCGCAAGCGCGTGCGGGGTTTGTTTTACTTCTCATCCGGCGGTATCCCGTAATAATCGAACAACATCTGTGCGATGTCTCTGAAAAGCGGGGCCGCAGACTTACTTCCGAAGTCGTCTTTCTTCGGTCGATCCAGCTTCACGAGGATCAGGAATTTCGGATGATCGACGGGTGCGTATCCCGCGTAGGTTGCGATCGTCGAGCCTGTGCCGCTCTCGTACTTTCCGCCGGGACCCGCAATCTGCGAGGTTCCTGTTTTTCCCGCGATCCTGTGTCCTTTCACCTTTCCCGCTTTCGCAAAGCCGTTCTGGGCACTATTCACGAGCATCGCGGTGAGCGTTGCCGATGTCGCAGGCTTGATGATTTGTCGCAGAATCTCCGGCTGCTTGCGGTCGACGGTGCCGTCGGGATGCCGGATTTCATCGACAATTGTTGGTTTTACAAGCTTTCCTCCATTTGCGAGGGCACCCCAAGCCGATGCCATTTGGATCGGTGTAGCCGTAATTCCCTGACCGAATGCCATCGTCATGAGAAGAGCGGGGCTCCACTCTCTCCATGGCTTCAGGTCGCCTGGCACTTCGTTGTCGAGTTCAATGCCCGTGACATTGCCGAAGCCAAAATTCTGGAGTGCTGCATGGAAAAGATTGCGTCCAAGCTTCAGGCTGACGCTCGTCATGCACGTGTTGATGGAGAAGTTGATGCAGTCGATCATCGAGACTTTGCCGTAGTACTTGTTGAGTGCGTTCTTGATCGTATATACGTCGACTTTCACGGCACCGGTGTCCGTATAGACGTCGTTTGGCGAGACTTCTCCTTGATCGATCGCTGTCGCCATCGTAATCGCTTTCATGACGGATCCCGGTTCGTACACTTCCTGAATCGTACGGTTCACGTACGAGCCGACGCCGATGTTGTTCTTATACTTGAGCCAGACACCTTTTCGGTCTGTTGGAAAAACTTCACGACGGTTGTTGTCGCCGAGGTAGAGATAGTACCGCGAGATCGACTTCAAGTTGTAGAGTGCTTCGAGCTCGACGAGTCTCGTTTGTGCTTCTTGGCTGAGCGTTGCCCTGTTCTCCGGACTGATATCCGGCAGGTATGCCTTGAGCATGCGTGCGTTGTTTTCCGGATTGTAAATTTCGATGACAATCGATTTTTCGCGTTCGGGATCGATCGCAATCGCTTCTTTCTCGTAGACAGATGCGTACGTGTTGTTGTCGAACAGCGGTGCGTTCGCGAGCGCCAGAATACGTCCTGTGAAAGGATCAATGATGATGACCTGTCCGCTCTCTGCGTCAATTTTCGTCACCATGGCCTGCAACAGATCTTCCACTTTACTCTGGATGTACCGGTCGATGGTCAACACGATCGTCGCACCGTCTCTCGGATCAATAAATTTCTGATCGGATGAAACAATCTGTCCGCCGAACGGATCGCTGACGGAAGCAATCAGCCCTTCTTGTCCGCGAAGAATCGAATCGTACGCGCGCTCGATGCCGTACTGAGGTTCCAGCAGCGCGTTGATGAATCCGACGACGTGCGATCCGATCTTCGTGTCGGGATAGAATCTCCAGTGTTCGGGGATGAGTGTGACGGAGCGAAACGGGTCCACAATCGCCTGCATCTTCTTGCCGCTCGGCGTCTCGGCGATCGCTTTCGCTCTCGCACTTGCGGCTTCTTTTTCCTTGAGCTCACGAATTTTTTTGCTCAGTTCCGGCGGAAGCTTCGCCATGATCGGGACATAGCGCAGAGGGCGTCTGATCAAACGAGCTTTCAATACACTCGGGTCGATCACGAGAATCGGCGAGAGTTGTCTTGCGATGCTCGATGCTTCGGACTGATCGACTTGGTCGGGATTGGCGAAGATCAGCGCCTGATCTACATTGACGAAGATTCCGGGGATTGCGAGCTCTTGCACGCTTGTGAGTTGTTTCTTGTTCGCACTGTAGAGAAGTGGAGCAAATGTGACAGTTTTCACTTTGATGCGTTCTTCCGTTGAACGTGCAAATTGGCGCTGGATTTCCGTCATATCCGCGATCACGGAGCCGTTCGACATCGCGTTGCTTCCCGTGAGGGACATCGTGATGGCTCCGGAAGCGCTGACCGATTCGACAATGTTTACTTTGCCGAGGGGGTCGAATGCTGGTCTATAGAACTGGATCAGTTCGCTGGGGCATGTTGGAAGCCCGCTCCTGCAAAGTTTGTCGAATTCTTTCGTAAGCAGGATCTGAGACAGCAGATCCGCGACTCTCGCATGGTCGCTCTGGAGCACGAGCGGATCGATGTAGAGGAGGTCGAGTGTCGTGTTCGTCGCGAGGATGCTCGTTTCATCGGTTTTACTGTTTCTGCTCAGGATTTCTCCGCGCTTGGCTGACAGCACGACGCCTCCGTACTGCTGGTCCTGCGCAATCTTGTGGTACTCGTTGCTCTTTACAATTTGAAGCTCGATGAGCCTCCCTATGATCACGAGGCAGATCGACAGAAAAATCCCGTGCACTACATAGATGCGACGCTCGAAGGAGCGTCTTTTCTGGGTTTCGGACACGGCGGAGTAGCTGCCGGAAAGCACGGGGATCAGGGTAGCATAGAATGACTATCGAGCCGTGGTATTGATATTCAAATTATGCTATAATAGGAAGAATGCCTACAAATAAAATTCATAGATTCAAGCAAGCCATAAGATTGCTCTCTGCCGTGCTCCAGAGAGCCACTCAAACATATAGGGAAAGTGAGAATTTTCGAGAAAAGAAAACACTGAAAGATCTTGAAGAAAAACTCGATCATCTTTCCTAACTATGTCACCTGAAATACAAAAAAAATCTGAGCAGAAAAATGACTCTCGTACAGAGTTAAAAGAACATCTACAGATCTCTTTAGAAGATAATAAAATTACAGAACAGGAAAGACAGAAGTTAGAACAATTAGCAGCGAAGGCTCGTGACATGGCAGTCCAATCAGAAGGAGCTACTGACGCACTCCAATTGGCGGTGAAAGACGTTGCTCAAGAGCAATTTGTTTCCGAAAGAAAGCTGCTTTCTCTCATTTGGGGAAATGAAATTGTCGAAAAAGCTTTTGTAGATGATCTGAAAGGTCCTTTTGCTGGATTTGAAAAGCTACAAGAAGCCGGAGTTCCTTCGATCGTCCTGCACATTGCGTGTGAAAATTTTTTGAAAGAGCATGCAAAGTTCAACACATACAGGTTGAAAGAGGCTTTCGAAAATTACAGACAATTTCAGAATGAAGATTTTGCAGAAGCATTGTTAATGAAAGTAGTAGAAAGCGCTCCTTACGAGGGAGGAAAGTTCATTCAGACCCTCAACGATGAAGTTCTGGCGCAAAAACTTATGAGGAAGCTTGTCGATACTTCGCCAGAATATGCCGTTCAGTTTCTCGAAAGAATTGATGAAAAAGATAGAGAATCCATGCTGCTGCGTGCTCTTAGCGAGAATCCACAATTGGTATTTGACAATGGATTGCTCCTCGAAAAAAATGGTTATGGCGAATTGCTCCGCCGAGCAACCATTGCACTTGCGGATCAAAGTTCGTACACACTTTTCAAAAAATTTGATGAATGGAAGGACAGAGAGTTTCCCGAAGGCAAAAACTATCTGGGCGACGCACTCGTTGTTCTTTATAAAACGAATACAAGTGCGTTCTTTCAGGAAATTGGTACCTTCGAAAATGAACCGGGTGTAGAGAAATCTATTTACGAAGCCGCACTATTCGCCGCTGATCAACTTCCTGAAATCGCATTCAAGAATTTGAAGAAAATTCAAAATCGAAAAAACCCCGAAGGACAAACGTATGTGAATAAAGTTGTCATGAGAGCTGCTAAAACAGCAGCCGAAATCCAACAGAATGTCTTTTTCGAGAATTGCGAAATAATCGAAAAGACAGTTGGTCCACAGGCTTTTGAGTCTCTCCTCTACACTGCCGCAACTCGTGGAGCTGACGGAGATCCAGAGGTTGCGCTTCGCGAATCAAATCGATTCAGAGATGGAACATACAACGGACAAAAATATGCAGTCGACGTTGTGAAGCGCGCATCAGAAATGACAATGGTGACGTCACCAGAAGTAGTCGTCAGGAATTTTCAGATTATCACAGTAACCATTGGTGAAGAGGCAGCCCTTTCCCTGATCGAAGAAATAGCTCTGCAGAAGCCAGAAGCTGTTTTGCAATACTTTGCGAGACTAGAAAATGCACAAGACAAAGCAAGGGTACGACGGATTTTTGAGGCACTCGTTCAACGCTCTCCACGAGCAGCATTTGCAGCTGCAAAAGATGTGATACGCAGACCTTCAAAGGAATTAGAGAAACTAATTGAACGTAGCCCCCAGTATGTAGATGATGCCTACCAGGGAATAGTAGGCAAAGCGCCAGGGAGTGCATTGCTTGCATATACGGACGATGCATTGCATGCGTATCCCGATGGATTACTTCAAAAAGCCATTAAACTTTCTGCACAGGAAGATCCATTTGCTCTTTTAGTATTTATGCAAAAATCAGAGAGCAAAAACATCGAAGTACCGGAAGACAGTGTAAGAACAGCAATCACGAAGGCGATGGAAGTAGATGGACTTCGTCTGTATCAATTCTATACACAAGAAAAGAAACTTTTATCAAAGTTTGTATCCGAAAATGACATGCAAGCGGCTTGTGTTGAAAGTGCTAAGAAACAACCTATTCGAGTCTTTGAGGATGCCAACATGGATTTGAGTATCTTTGATGCAAAGACTCTCTATGAAGTTACAGAAGCGGCTTTGAAAGAAAATCCATTTATTCATTTGTCTTATCGCAAAGAAATAATGAAGCTCTCAACATATTCGGATCTGCAAGAGTTACAAGAAACACTGCAGGTCTACGTGAAGAGAGTTCAGGAATCTATGGACAATCAGAAGAGACAAAAGGTGATTCAAGCGATCATTGCACACGTTTTGGAAGATGAAGATCGTCTATCTGCGTATTCCGATGGAATCGATATTTTCAACAAAAAAACAGGGCTGTCATTGGAATGTAAGGGGGTACGCGGCGAGCCCCTGCAATTTGTTTTCATCAATACATTCCATAATGGAGAGAACACTTTGCCAGTATGTCTTACGGTGACCTATTCCGAGATGAAAGCAGTACAGAGCAAAGATGATATCCTGAAAATCCTGGACGCTAGATACGTAGAGGAGAAAGAAAAGTATAAAGAGCAGAGAAATGCCTGGTCGAATGTTTACTCAAGAATTGAATCTGGTACGACGAGTTTTGAGCCAGATTTTCGAACCGCAGTTCTCATTGAAGAGGTTCACGGCGGAGAGTTAGAGAGAGATATGCCAGCGATGCTCGATCTCTATGAAAAGAAAGGAGCAAAGCCATTTGCGGTCTGCACGAATAATATGTCTCAATGGGAATTGCAGGTGAATGCGAAGCGCAAGCAGCAGGGAAAATCTGTCTTGGAAATTCGATCGGGTACTGAGCGAACAAAGTTAGAGACATGGAAAGAATTCTTACAAAAGGCAGTTGAAGATCCTGCAATCGATAAGGTGCTCATCCATTACAAAGCACACGGACTGGAAAGCGGTGTTACTGTCGCGGAAGGAAGCAAAGTCTCGGGAGCCGAGCTTGCAGAGGCTCTTATGAGCCCATTCCAATCCTCTGATCCCAACGATCCTCGCAATGGTAAACCATTGAGTTCTTTGATACCAGTGATGATCATTCCGATGACTTGCCATCCTGGACGCCAAATAGATCTAATGAAAAAAAGATTTAGAGAAATGAAATCAGCAAAGGATATTAGTTTTTTTGCATCCGGGAACTACGAAGTCACGCAGGGCGGAGACCCTGATTACAATTTCAATAAGTATTCAATAGTTTCTGAAAGTACAAGAGACATGCGTGGTAAACGAGCAGTGTTTTCCTATTACCTGCTGCAATACTTCGAAATGCTGGAAGGAGTAAAAAACCCCGAGCCCCCTTTGGGAACAATGATTCATGCGTTGCATTATGCTTCGCGTATGTCAGAACAAGATAGTTCCTTCAGGCAAAAACCCATAGGTCACCGGATTTCAGAAGAGCACTTTCTTGATGAACGTGTCTCAAAAATGGAACAAGAGAAACTCTCCTCTGAGAAACAAGTGTGATTTCTATCGCACGATAATCTCCTCCCTCCCCTGCCCTGTCCCGATCAGACGAACCGGAACCCCGATTTTCTTTTCGATGAACAGAACATAGTCCTGAGCGGCTTTCGGAAGTTTTCCGAACTCGGTGATGCTCCTCGTCGATGTCTGCCATCCTGCAAGTTTTTCGTAGATCACCTTTCCATTCGTATCGACGCCGACACCGACCGGAATCTCTTTCTCCGTATCGAGCACATCGAGCTTCGTCAAATTGATTGCCGAAAAACCGTTGATGAATGCGCCATACTGGAGATGAGGCAGATGCAGCCAGCCTGTTCTTCGCGGTCGTCCGGTCGTAGAGCCATATTCCCCTCCCCTTTCCCTGAGCCTTTCTCCCGCTTCACCCGTATCTTCTGTCAGAAAATTGCCGCTCCCCACTCTTGTGCAGTATGCCTTGGCAACTCCGATGCATGACGACAGAATCTTTGGCGGTAGCCCTAAACCTTGCAGTGCTCCGGCAGCAGTCGTCTGGCTGCTTGTAACGTAGGGATAACTCCCGTGATCAAGATCGAGAAGCACGGCTTGTGCTCCTTCGATCAAGATTGTTTTTTTCTTCTCGATGAACTCCCGCAGAAAATCCGGGAGTAAAGAGATGATCGCGTGCTTCAGAACATGTTCGGCAGTCTTCAGCGCTGCAAGTTCCGCATCAATATCGACGTCGATTCCATACATGATCTTCACGTCTTTCGCTTTCTCCGTAAGAACTTTTCGAAGATCGCCTGTCAGTTGTTCCATGCGAATACCGCTTCGCGCCGCCTTGTCCATGTATGCAGGTCCGATGCCGCGCTTCGTGGTTCCGATTCCCTCTGCTCCTCTTCTTTCTTCCATGACGGCGTCGATTTTTTTGTGGAACTCAAAAAGAATGTGTGCGGAGCCTGAAATAAAAAGCCGATCTAGCAGATGTACTCCTGCCTTCTTCAGTGTTTCGATTTCCTCAAGAAGTGTCGGCAAATGAATGACCATACCGGATCCCAGTACTACGGGTTTCCCTTCATGCAGACATCCCGCGGGTAGTAAATGAAACACATGCTTCTTTCCGCCGACAACAATCGTGTGTCCTGCGTTTGCACCACCGCAGGCACGAGCTATCACGTCGAAATGCTCGCCGAGAATATCAGTGACCTTCCCTTTTCCTTCATCTCCCCACTGCGCGCCGATAATGGCGGTACAAGGGCCGAGATCGGCGAGGAATTTCTTCACGATGAAAGCATAGCGCAAAGTTTGTTGCTTTTGTAGAGACGCGCCGCTGGCGCGTCTTACTGAGATTGATCCTGAGACGCCCCAGCGGGGCGTCTCTACGGTCTTCGAAACTCTTTGAGCAATTCCTTCCAGTAGAAGAAAGCGAGAACAGGAAAGAGCGATGCGGTCAGTAGGCCTGAGTAATACGATTGGGTCATCATTGCTTCGACGAAATGATGCAGTTCAAAAATCATCACGATGCCAAGAATGCAGAGCATGCGCAGTATCCACTTTCTTCCTTGTAGCAGTACAAAGGAACTGAAAAGTAGCATCCATGCCATGATTTGGAATGTTACAAAGGCAGCTTGGTTGGCATTTCCCTTTAGGAGAGGTGCAAACACAAAGAGAAAAATAGGATCGATATGATGGAAGTTTGTCAGATATTCCTCGATGCCATGCAGCACGATAAGTATCGATGAAAGGAATACCAAAAGTCTCAGTCGATATGAAATCATGCCGATAGAGTACTACATGTAATCGGTGCTTGGAATCTGATCCGTTCTCATTTCTATCACAACCCCGCAGCAGTGCGGATTGTTTTTTGCCGCCATTAGCAGTGGCGTGATGACATCGAGTCCGTCCTTGCCCGCAAACAATGCCGCATGAGGCTCGAAATCCTGCACGGTTTTTTCGAGTGTTGTTCCCTTTGGAATATAGGGGGGATTACTGACGAGCAAGAAAGGCTTATGAAAATTTCGTATCACGTTTGCTCCGTCTTCGTGTGCCAGTTGCACATTGCTCACGCCGAACTTTGCGCGATTTTTTTCGGCAACTTTGATCGCTGCATGCGACGTGTCGACGCCGATGATCGGTAGCGTCACTCCCTCGAGTGCAAGCGTGAGCGCGATGCATCCCGTCCCCGTGCCGATGTCGAGGATCGCCTCAATGGGTTTCCTATGAAAATGGCAAATGTATGCCGAAATACCGCTGTCTATTTCCTGAATATTCACTTCCTCTTTCTTCAAGAATTGTAGAACTTTTTCGACGATTGCTTCTGTTGCTGGTCTTGGGATCAGCGTGTCTTTCGTCACCAAAAATTCCCGTCGAAAAAATTCTTTCGTTCCCGTAATCAGCGCAAGCGGCTCGCCGCTTTCTCTTCTCTTGATGAGCGAAGAGAGTACCCCGGAAAGATCTTCATCAAGCGATTCATCTGCGTGTGCGATCACCCAGCTTCTTGGCTTTCCGAGGACATAGGCCGTTAAGAGTTCTCTGTCGGTACGATCGATCGTCATGCCACAATGCTACACTGGTCTCATGCAATCCGTCGGAATTGACTGCAGATTTGCGTCCGGACTCGGCGGACTCGGGACGTATACTCGCGGAATTGTTCGTGCACTCCTGCAGCGGGATGATCCGTGGAACATCACATTGTTTGTCGCTTCAGGAAGCAAAGAATGGCTTTCCGAATTTAAGAACAATCCACGACTCTCGATCGTGAACGCTCTGTTTCCTCACTACTCTCTGTCGGAGCAGTTCTGTTTTCCATCTGTCATCCGACGTTCCGGTTGCGATCTTTTCTACTCTCCTCACTTCATCACTCCCTTTTTTTGCTGCGTACCCAGCATCGTTACGGTGCATGATCTCATTCTGCATCGCTACCCAAATGAGGCGGGATTTTTCAAGCGTTTCGCGTATCGAGCTCTTTTTTCTTCCTCACTTCAGAGAGCCCAAGTGATTGTCACAGTCAGCGAAACGACGAAGCGAGATCTGCTTCAGCTCTATCCGCAGCATCAAAAGAAAGTTATCGTTTCGTATCCCGGTCTTGATGAGGGATTGCAGAGAGCGAATGACGGCGATATTGCGCGCATTCGACAGCGCTACAGTTTGCAAAACCCTTTCCTCCTCTATGTCGGCAACTGCAAAGAGCACAAAAATGTTCCGATGTTGATCGAAGCCTTCATGAAAGCGAATCTGCAAGGAATTGATCTCGTCCTCGTCTGCAGTGGCAGAGAATGCGCGTCTCTTGTTCTTCCTGAGGGAGTGCGAAGAATCAGTGACGTACAGGGAGAGGAATTTTCTGCTCTCTACAGCGCCGCTCTTGCACTCGTTACGGCGTCTCTCGATGAGGGATTCGGACTGCCGATGGTCGAGGCGATGGCATGCGGTACCCCGGTCCTCGCAACGACATGCGGTTCGATTCCGGAAATCTGCGGGGAGCATGCGCTTCTCATAACGCCGACTATCGATTCTCTGGGTGCCGGTATCAGGCGTATTGCGACTGATCCGGAGTTGCGAAGTTCTGCGAGAAGAGATCTGGCGAGCAAGTGGGCGAAACGGTACGACTGGAATCAGTCTGCAGACATTCTCTCATCTCAGTTCGCGAAAATCTTGACCAATTCCTAGCTCCAGCGCGGCCATCCTGGCCGCGTCGCGCCCTAGAAGGGCGCGCTGGATGATACAAATCATATTTTCGCCTTGCCCGACTTCTGCCCCTCCACTACACTCCCCCAGCATTTAACCCATACAGTCCCTTAAGAATATGCTTGTGATCCGCCTGCAGAGAACCGGTCGAGAAAATACGCCCACGTTTCGTATCGTCGTGTCCGAGAAGACCAAGAGCGCTAAAAGCGGCACGCTGGAGATCGTCGGGCATTTCATTCCAAACCGCGAAACTCCTGTCTTCGAGTGCAAGCAGGACCGAATCGAGTATTGGGTCAGTAAGGGTGCGCAGCCCAGTGACACGCTTGCGCGTCACCTGAGGCGCATTGGCATGAAGAATATGGACAAGTTTATCATTCGCTACGCAAAGCAGAAATCGAAGAGTGAGGTTCCGGCCCCCGCTACACCTGCTGCTCCAGCAGTCGCTGCTCCTGCAGCTCCGGCAGAAGTACCTGCTGTAGCCGAGATACCGAAGGCGGCATAATCGAAAACAGTGATCCTCGTGACTTTTGACCTCTTTCCTCGTATTCTCTCTCCCGTTATGACAGACGTAGATCAAAGCAGTCTTCCGGGGTACACATTTATCAAGACGATTCTCGAGTTGCTCGTCGAGGACAAAGATCAGCTCATCGTTGAAGCGAAACAGGACGAGCTTGGTATTCTCATCACCGTGAGAGTCAGCGAGAAGGACATGGGGAAACTCATCGGAAAGAGCGGTCAAACAATCAAATCGGTTCGAACACTTCTTCGTGTTATTGGCGGAACGGCGAATCAGCGAGTAAACTTGAAAGTCTTGGAACCGGGCGAGCAGCAATCGCTCTAAATTTTTCTCCTTCCTCCACACTCTTATGATCAGAGATCTCGTCGAGAATGGCTCCGTTATCCAGATAATCGCGACTGTCATCGCCTTCGGGTTGATCGTCTCGTCGGTTTTGAGTCTTGTGTACATCATCGTCGGCGGTATCACGTTTATTCTTTCGGCCGGCAACGAGGAGAAGATCAAGAAGGCTGTCCACACCGTTCGCTATGCGATCATTGGGCTCTTCGTCAGCTTCCTCGCATTCTTCCTTGTGTCATGGATCGCAAAGCTTCTCGATGTTCCGTTTGATCTTTCGTTCTCGACTGTTCTGGATTTGATGAACAGCCTCTTCGTTTCATTCCAGTAATTTTCATCTGAGCTCATCAATAAACACCCCGCCTGTGCGGGGTGTTTTCAAAATTCGTAAGACGTTGCGTTTCTAGATTCACCTGAGAGTCAGCTTCCTCTGGATCGCAGTAGCACTCATGGCGATGATCGCGAGGATGCCTGCAAGCATCGTGTCCATACCTGCTCCGGTTTCCGGGAAGTCGCCGAGCACTCCTGCCTGATTGGTGCGGACTTTCTGGCTGAGTGAGAGACCTTCGACATCGGCACCTCTGAGTGTTGCAACGTTGTCGAGATCCATGCCGGTCGGCGCATTTGCGCTGACTTTGAGAACATAGCTGGTCTTCCACGACTCGCCCGGCTTGAGCACCGGTACCGCCCAGATCATCTGAGAGTCGGTGCGGCTTATAAGGCTCGTCGGATTTTCGAACGTGTCGAGCGAGAGGTAGCGGTTCTCGAATCGGTCGACGATGCTGGCGTCGGAGATCACATGGTCCAGCGTGTTCTTGATAAAGAGCGTGTAGCGGATTCTGCCGCCCGGTACCGCCTCTCTCCTGTCCGACGTTTTGCGGAAGAGAATTTCATTCGGGATGAGTCCGTTCTCCGTGCTCTGCAATACGACGGTCGTTCTGTCTCTGGAGAGAGAGCCGTCTGCGGTTGCGCTTGCGGTCAATACGGAACCGAGAGGCGCATCGGCGCGAACGCGAACGCTGTAGGTGAGAATGCGCGTATCTTTTGGGGCGATTTGGAGCACGAGCCAGCGTACATTCGAGCCGTCCCAGTATCCTCCTTCGGTGGCTCCGACGAATTCTCCGTAGATCGGGAAGCTGGCGTCGACCGGAACGTTTGTTGCGACGAGATCGGAGTTGTTGGTCACTTTGACGGTATAGTTGAGGACCTGTCCGACTTCGGCGGTTCCGCGGTTATCGGAGATGGTCGTGCTGATGGAATTGTACGGAAGTCCCGTGCGTGCAACGGTCTGATCGAGTGCGCTGACAGACCCGATATACGCTCTGGAACGAACGAGCATTTTGTCCTTTGTGCGGGGATCGATCTGAACCGTCGACGTAAACGTCTTGCTCTGATTTGGGTCGAGCGTGATATTTTTCCACGTGATGTTGTACGAATCGCGAACGGCGTTATCCGAAGCGGAGATGAAGTAGGCGTCGAATGGCAGTGCAAGGTGCACGTCGGTTGTCTTCTGCGTTGCGCTGATGTTCTTGATGCGGACCGTATACGTCGACTGCTCGCCGGGCCAGACGAAGTCTTTGCCGTCGGTGAGTGACAGTTCGTAGGAGAGATTGGCATTCGGTTGTACGGTCTCTTTCACCAATGTGGTATCGGTGGCTTCCGCACCTTCGACCAATGCTCTTGTGACCAAGTACTGTCCCGGCTTTGCCTCCGGTGTGACGTTCACGTTCACCGTGATCGTCCGGGTCACGTCTTTGGAGATGGAAAGATTCGTCCACGTCACCGTATCCTGACGGACGCTTCCGGCGTCGCTTGCGGACGTGACGTTCGATTGGTGCGGCAGGTGCAGCGTGACATTCACGTTGCGACTCGTCTCACGTTGCTGTTTCAGCGTAACGACATACACGACTGCTCCTCCCGGGGTGACGGTTTCATGACCGTCCGTGACCGTGATGAAGTTACCGCTCGTCGAAATTCCTTCATAATCGTCATCGAGCGAACTGCAGGCATCATCCTGCGGGTAGTCGATCTTCCCGTTTCGGTCATTATCGAGTCCGTCACTGCATTGAGAGTGAATCGCAAGCGTCGTGTTGGATAGAAGTGAGAAAACCCCTACAAATCCCGTTCCGAGGAGCGTGAGTGCCGTAATGGCAGATGCTGCTTTCCGAAGTTGCACCATGATTATGGGGGGATGAAACAAAAAGGGGATAGTTATAAACCTTTTTGAATTACTTGTCAAATCTATTCTGCATATTGCATGGCAAATACTCCCTAATGTACTTGAGGAACCGATTAAACGGACTTATGGCTCATTTTCCGTACTTTTCTGGTCTTGACAGGTGATACGGACGGCTTTCTGAGGAAGAGTGGCAGTATTGCAGGAGGACGCATGCCTTCGATGCGGTCGATGAGTGGCAGGTCTTCGATTGCGATCTTTCCGACAAAGAGCTTCCGGAGGTCGCCTCCTTGCGTGACAAATTGATCGATCGCGCGGAAACCGCGGAAGTAAACGAGCGATTTCGTGAAGGCTCCCGTCTCCTGCGTCCGACTGAGCCCACGCTTGAGGTCGATCGTCTTCGACAGTGCTTTCTCGTACGAATACCCGAGGTCGTTCTCCAGATGCGACCGTGTTTCGGCAAAGGAGTGATCCATGGCGAAAGCGACGGCAAGTACTCCTTTTGCATGCAGAAAGCGTTTCTCGTGTTGTGCGGGAAGAACGCGGTTTTGGCTATAGATCGCAAGACCCTCCTGCGTATCCAGATAGTTTGCGCACCCGCGTCTAAAAATTTCGTACGGTTGCATGCGACCGTTTTCCGCAGTGAGCACATGTGTTTCGATTTCATGCGCAAGGAGTGCTTGGAGGTGATCCCCGGTGAATATTGCACCGTCTCTCAGAAAGACTCTTCGCTCTCCGACCGCACAGTCGGCGACCATTCCGCGTTTTACTTCCACAATCCAATCGTGAAGTCCGTAGCGCTGCAGATGTTTTTCGAACACCGGTTTCGCCTCTTCTGCGGTTTTCGGCTTTATTCCAGCTTTTTCCGGAAGTTGCTTCACCTCGTCACGGAGATATTCTTTCGCAAATCCGATCAGTGCGGGGCTCGGTGATCCGAACAAAGACAGCGATGCGGAGACGAATTTTTCTGCGTTGCCACGGGACCGAAGCAGCTCGATCCTCAACAGCAGTTCACGTCTTTTCTTTCGAAGCAGGATGCCCATCGGACTGTCGTCGCCTTCCATCGGGAGAAGAGTGCTTTCCATGTCCCCGAGGTCGAGTCGGCAATCCCTCATGAGGAAGACCGGCTGGTAGGAAATGTCGCGGCGAAGACGCGCCCGTTCTTCCGTCAGATTCAGCGGTCGCAAATATTTGAGCGTCGAGAGTTCTCTGTCGATGGCGCAAAGAATTCGATCTACGGCACGCAGATCTTTGCGCACGCCTATTTGCACCGGACTCTTCGCTTTCCTGCTCGGATCGATGAGGAAGCCCTTGAGATCCCTGCCACCGATCGATGCACGGAGCGTATCGTCTTCTGGGATGCCTTCTGCGGCGATCGTCTGCAGTTTGCGGCCGCCTAGCGTAAATTTCACTTTGTAGGTGTCATTGCTGCCTGGAATGCGTTGTGCGGCTTTGACTGAGACGAGTTCCAAAAGAAATTCTTTCGTAAACACGGTACCCGGTACTTCCGGGGCAATCGCACACGGTTCTTCAATTTGTACGCCCTCTCCGGTCAGTTCGATTGTTTCGCGCAGAGCGAGGATTCTCGGTTCTGCTTCTTTCCGCTCCGGTTTCTGTCCCGAGGCACCGAACAGTTCCTGAGTAAGCCGGACCCCTTTTTCGGGAGTGCTGACAGAGAGTCCTTCCACGCGTTCCAATCTCGATCGAAGTGGTGAGAGGTTTGCGACCTGCACCATCAGTCCTGCTCTCGCGTTCACTTCGAGGAGTACCGGTCCCATGTCTTTGTCGAGCGTGAGGTCGACTGCGAGGTAGCCGATGTTCGTCAGGTATTGGATTTTAGATGCAATCAAGAGCATTTCTTCCCAGCGGGGAATTTGGATGCCTGACACACTTCCGCCGTGCGGGAGCTCGGTCACAATCGACCGGTGCTGTGCTGCGTGCGTCGTAATGCCCTTTGCGATGTCGATCCCGATTCCTATGCCGCCGAGGTGAACGTTTGCTTTTCCGCCGCTCTCCGCTGTCGGAATTCGCAGCATCGCCATCACAGGCACGAGATTGAATACGATGATCCGAAGATCTGGGAGACCTGCGGGACGAAACGGCGAGAAGCAATCGTCTGCCACAAGGATCTTCTCGAAGAATGCGGAGTCCTCTCCGCCGTTCACAGAAAATTTTCCGTCCAAAATATCTTCGATGTGTTCAGTCAGTCTCTGCGGACTGATGGGGGTTTTCCCCTGTTCTAGAAATGCACCGTTTTTTCTGCCTTTCAGGATGATAATCCCCTCCCCTCCGAATCCTTCGTTCGGCTTCAGGACGCATTCGTCGGGTAACGTTTTGAAATCAAAATTCTTAAGCTGTCGTCTGCTGTCGATGCGCGCAAAGAGTTTTGCTGTCGGTATTCCGCGTGCCGAGAGAAAAGCTTTCGTCTTCATTTTGTCATCGGCAAACGCCACGGCCTTCTTCGGATTGAACGGCTTGATATAGAGCAAACTGCGGGCATTCAGTCCGAGCACGCCGTGATTGCGGAAAAAGTTGAACATAGAAAATATTTTCTATTCTTCTTCAGCCAAATGTTTGAAGACTTCTCGGAAGCGAAGGTACTCGACGAAGCGAAGACCCGTCCAGCGACCGAGGAAAATATTAATGAAAATCGTGAGCAAAATGAGCTCGGGATAAGCAAGCACCAGCGATTGCAGCAGTTGCCACTGCACGATCAGTACGCAGAGGAGTGCGCCGCACACGGTCTCGGTGACCCCGAGGAGGGCCGGCATCCAGCCTTCTTCGGATTTGAGGTTTAAGAAATTCTCGGCTTGCGTCGAGAGCATCAGCAGAATGAAGACCGTTTCTCTGGAGAACGTCAGTCCGAACCATGTGCCGAGTGCGACGAGTGCGAGGAGTGAGAGGCTGACGACGACGAGGATGATGGCGACTTTTGGAATGTACAGAAGTCTCCACCGATTCATGAATGAACGTGTCATGGTTCCCGTGAACAGAATGAAGAGCAAAAACAGCAGCCCGATCCACCAGCCGAGCGCAAGAAAACTGAGAGCGACGATCGACGGAGTGTAAAGACCAAACGTGGTGATGCCGACTACTTGCCTGAGAAACGAGAAAATCGTTGCGATGACCGGAAGCATGAGGAGCAGGATGACGGTCTGTCCGGTCACTCCGTGCGAGAGCAGATAGTTCACGAGGATCGAGAGAATGTCCCACGGACGAATTTTGAACGTGCCTTCGTTCACGGTGAGGGTTTCAATCCCCCGTTCTTCGAGAGTATGTTTGAACGCATCGATATCAGGGGATTCGATCAGCGGTTTCACCGCTTCCGGACGCGTAATGATGATCTCCTTCGGCTTGAGAAATGAGTACGCTCCTCTCGTGGAACGAGCGAGAGTCGAGAGACTGTGTTTCGTGATGAGAACGATTGATTGATTTCCCATCACCGCTTTCAAATCGGGGTTTGTGTTCACGCTTCGCATCAGTGCCTGAACTCCCGCAATGCCGTTTGTCCAGATCATGATCGATGAGGTATTCAAGAGAACTTGTTTTTGTTCAGACAGAAGTGTGACGATCGCATCCTCGGTAGCGAGTGCAGCGGTTGACTCCTCAGGGCGGATGATCTTTATGTACACTCCCTGCTCCATCCCTGTTTTTCGATGATTCTCGAGCAGTTCAAGCGGAACGGAATGGTCGGCGATGAGCACGATTTTTGTCTTAAAGACGACGACAACGTGCGTCGAAACAGCTTGTTCGGTTTGTCCGCGCAAATCTGTGGATTTCACAGTGAGCCGAAACGTGAACGTCCCCGGCTTCTCCGGCGTGAAGATCGCTTCGACATTGCGACCGATAGTCTGCTTTGTTTCGTCGATTTGCCACATGTACTGCGTGCGCTCGCCCGTCACGTGACTTGCGGAGGCATCCAGAATGATCGTGCGTCCGATCCCGATGTCATCCGGAGCTGAGATGACGGCGGTGGGAAGGTCTCTCGCGGAGGCAGCTTCTCGATCGTCGGCTTCCGCAGCAAACACAGGTGAAATGGCACTGAGGACGGAGAGAACGCAGAGCGAGAAGAGTGCAGTCTTACGCATGAGTAGAGTATACACCACTCCGATTATCAGTCTTTTCGCTTTCTGCTGAGCCTTCGGATCGCCATTGAGAGACGTTTATTGACAATAAAAGTGGACTCCGTATGTTCCAATTGCAGCAATTAGGGTTACACATTCGTAGGTAGGGTGAAGTCATGAAATCTCACACCTCCTTCCGTTTTGCTGCCATGAAAGCTTCCGTCGTTGAACAAGTTCTCTCCGGTGACATCTCCGTCTCTTCTGCTGCACGA
>CALRAD010000020.1 GCA_943350395.1 Candidatus Peribacteria bacterium | reverse complement strand
TCGCGATACCACATGCCATCGCCTCAGCTGCAACCAGTCCAAAGGGATCGTGATCGGATGACGGGAGAACGAATACATCGAGGGAGCGATAGAATGAAGAAAGATCATCGACATGCGAGAGGAGGTGGATGCGCTGCTGCCCGATTCGCTGCGTATCCTGGTCAATCAGTGTGCGAATGTACGTTTCTTCTCTGCCTTTTCCGAGAATGGAGAGTGTGACCTCGGGGAGTTCTGCAATCGAATGGATGAGGACATCGACGCCTTTCTCGGGGTCGAGACGGGCGACGGTGCCAACGTGAATGCCGGAGGGTCGTGGGAAAGGATTAGGGTTAGAGGAAGAGGGTGGAGGAACCCCATTCGGTATCGCCACTACTTTTGCAGGGTCAAACCCCATCTCCAGATACAACTTCCGGCTCACCTCCGACACGCAAATGATCGTCGCGTGACGCGCAGCGCTCCTAAGGCTTCGAAGCCACGGATTCCACCGAAGCCACGGACCGATACGGTCATGCTCGATCCAAAATACTTTGATGCCCTGCGCCGCAACCCATTTGCTCATCAGGAGTTTCTCACTGAGGCTCAACATAAAAACGGCTTCAGGCTTTGATCCCTCAATAAGCAATTTATGCATGGCATTCGTTAATTGTTCCTTCATCTTTTTCTTTCGCCATAAAAAACTAATCGCTCCCCACTTTGTGACAGGAGGATCGCCGATGCTTAATTCCTGATTCCTGATTCCTGATTCTTTCGCGCGCGCAAGAATCACCGGGCAACTGCCAAGAAAGCTCAGCTCATGCCCCTTCGCTTTCAGCCCTTCCATCAGCCACTGCGTTTGATTCTCAGCTCCTCCATCGGCACTCTCGAGCGGGAATCTGGTGAAGAGAATCTTCATGATGGTTTTTTGATCTTCTCCTGCCCTCCCATATACGGTCGTAGGACTTCGGGCACCGTCACCGAACCGTCTTTGTTCTGGTACATCTCGAGTACCGGGATCAGAATGCGAGGTGAGGCAATGCACGTGTTATTGAGGGTGTGCACGAACTTCTTCGTGCCGTCTTTTGCGGTGTACTTGATGTTCAGGCGTCGCGACTGGAAATCGTGAAACGTAGAGCAGCTATGGGTCTCGCCGTAACACTTCCTGCTTGGCATCCATGTTTCGATGTCGTTCTTATAGATCTGCCCCTGTCCCATATCGCCCGTGCAGACATCGACGACGCGATACGGGAGTTTCAGGGCTTGTAGAACTTCTTCGGCATTCTGCAAAATTTCTTTGTGCATTTTCGCACTCACCGCAGGATCGTTCTCACATAAGATCACCTGCTCGACTTTCTGAAACTGATGAATGCGATACAGCCCGTGCGTGTCCTTGCCATACGTCCCCGCTTCGCGACGGAAGCAGTTGCTGATGCCGCAGTAACGCTTCGGGAGCGCCTGAAGATCGAGCGTTTCCCCGCCGTGGTAGCTCGTGACCGAGACTTCGGATGTGCCGATCAGATACACGTCGTCCGATTCGATCGGCTGGCTCTGGCTTTTGCGCACCCCGACGGCGTACGCCATCTCTTCGCCTCCCGGGAAGTAACTCGTACCGACCATCGCATCGTAATTCACTAGCAGAGGCGGAATGAACGCCGTAAAGCCCTTCTTCTTGAGGTGATCGAGTGTAAACATCAGGAGAGCGTATTCCAGACGTGCCCCGTCACCTTTGAGAAAGTAACTTCGAGCCCCTGCAATCTTCACGCCACGCGGGATATCGATGATATCGAGAGACTCTCCGAGTGCGACATGATCTTTGAGATCAAAATCAAATGTAGGGATCTTCCCGTGCGTGCGGATCTCGACATTCTCACTGTCATCCTTCCCCTTCGGTACATTCGGCAGAGGTAATCCGGGGAGACGGAGCTGCATCGCCATCCACTGCGCATCGAGAACACCGAGAGCGGCCTCATGCTCCTTGAGCTTTTCCCCAAGTAACTTCATCTCCTTCACAATGCTCTCTTTCTCTGTCTTATCCTTGATCGTCGGCATCTTTTTGCTCACGGCATTGCGCTTCGCCTGCATTGTCTGCGTCTCCGCCATTTTTTCTCTACGCTCCATATCGATCTTTAAGAAAGCTCTGATATCCAGCTTGATATTCTTGGCTTTGCAGGCAGCTTCGAAGAGCTCTGGACTTTTACGGACAAGATCGAGGTCAACCATGAGGGAATAGTAGCATGAAATTTTGCTCTTCCACAGGATTTGATTTTCTGGTATAATAGCGAGAATGCCAACAAATATCACCACACATTTCGATGTCCTCGCTCTCTTCGATGCCGTGATGGCAGAAGTGGAACCGGATCTGATGCGGAAAAATATCGACACGCTCGGAGAGAAATATAAGAACGAAACGGAAACGGAGCACACAAGCCGTATTGACCGTTACACAGCGGCATATGCCGAGTGGAAGGTAAGACTGAAGAAGATCGTTGCACTCTGGAAAAAAGAAGTTCTCAAGTATCGAGATGACGTTATTTCGAAAGCGAAGATCCAATCCGAGAAAGCTGATGAAGCGGAACTTCAGAACCTCGATTCCGAAATCCAAGCACTATGAAAGAACAGCGACTCCTCACCATCGGGATGGATGCACACTCAATCTCCGCAAGAGAAGCAAGATTAATCTTTGAGGATGCAGTGCCTCCTCCAAAGACGGAAGCTGAGAGAAAGGCTGAATCTGAGAAGGAAGTCGATGATTTCTCGATTGCACTCAAGAATGCACTCGAAGATCGTGAACCTGAAAAAAATCAGTTGAAAAAAAGTATTGAGGAAAAAGTATTGAAGGACGGAAAAGCGACGGAGGAAGAGATGAAAAAATTCTTAGCTGAAGTGAAAGGAACAGTTGCAAGTTTTTCGGATGAGCCACTGCCTGCCATTCGCGAGTTCATGGATCCCATGAACGCATTGATGCAGATCGCACTTTCCTCCAAAATTCTCACGCCACAAGAATTCAGCATCGCTGAAGAGAAGGGGTTGAATCAGGCAAAAGATGAAGAGGAATCGAAGAGAGCTGAAGAAACTGAACAGGAAGACGTAGAGAATGGTATTCCTCCGGAACAAAAAGCACAGGAAGCTTTCAAGAACTGGACAAAGAACGCAACAAAACCTGAGGAAATCGAGGCAAATCAGACAATCATCGATCATATGATCGATCTCCAGCAGCAAATCGATACAACACAGAAAGAGTACAGCGAGGCACAGCTACGGAGCCGCCCAGAAGCAGATTCCACGGATCGGAATAATCGCGAGTACTTCAAAGGTCGAAAGGAGGAGATTAAGGCACATCTCAGGAGTCTCCGTGAGGAATTCCGTGCATACGAACGCGTCTTCCAATCGAAGAATCCGAATCCCAATAATCCGAAGTACGGAAAATCCCTCCATACGTACCGTATGGAAACCGATGCGAAGTACCGAGATGATTTCACGCAGAAAGACAATATTCTTCTTGCAAAAATTCAACGCGAAGAGAGGCAGGAAGATCAAGTAAAGGCAGAAAAACTTGCTGGAGACAAACTCTTCAAGCGCTACCAGAGCAATCGAGGCATGGTTGATATGCAGCTCAGGCGTGATGCACGCATCAACGGAGCACTCGCAGCCAACGATGTCGAAATGGCTCAGGGTGGCGTCAGCTCACGTTTCACCTCACCGGCGCAGGCAGGGAAGATTGCAGATTTGGAACGTCGTGGTGGCGTTGTCAAACGAGGCGCTCGCTACACCGTCGGTCCGATGGCACAACCGACACTTGATAGTGATCGGTACGAGACGAATCCGCTGCAGATGGAATTGAATAGGCAGGCGGCACAAACACGAAATGAGTTGAAGCAGGAATACTGGAACAAGGCTGTGGGGAAGCCGCGCCAAGGATCGAATGATTTCGAAGGTATGATCGCATCCAACGACACGGGAGAGGTCTTCAGGGATCGAGCACGCTCACGGAAAGAGAAAGAGGACGATCAGAGATTCCAGGAGCGCTACGGAATAAAGAATTTCAAGCTTCTGTATGAAGCACTCGCACCACTCGAGAATACGGCTGAATTCAAGAAGCTCCAGAAGGAGGGCAACGAAGTCATCCGTGCGCTTGAGCTTAAGATCCAGATGCTCAAAGAGGCTGCAAAGCCTGATTTCACCCTTATGCAGAGTATTCTGCAGAACGATATCCCTCGTGTACGCGAGGTGGTCAACGCGGAGAAAGCAAATAAAAAGCTAAGAGACAATGTCGGGGAGCCTGAGACTATTGAAGATGACTTAAGTCTTCCTGCAAGCAGAACCTATGAGATCGCACTCAGTGCGAATGCCGAAGTGAAGATTTCATCCGGAAAAGATGTCGTCACCCTCCATCCGAAACGGATGGGAGGACTTAGTAACGACAATCGTGAGAGGAAAGCTCTCGAGAAATTCGGCATCTCTTACGATGTCGTCGAGGAACTCGATCGAAAATCCGGATCCTTCACTTTGTATTTTACAAAGTCCGGGCTCTTCACGATCGATGTCGGAGCGAAACTAAAACCCGAAGACAATATTCATGAGGTTGTCGATCTCCGAACATTCGACGATCAACTCAAAGGAATAGAGCAAGGTGAGGCATCGACAATCGGACTCGTTCGTTCGTGGAACGGTGAGCGTGCAGAAAAAGTATGGCAAGCAATGGAGAACGATCCGTTGCCTGTCGAACTCGATTGGACGAAAATCCAGCCTGGTGAGCAGCAGAATGTTCTTGACGCATTCAGTTCAGCAGACAATCTGATCCTCAAAAACGTCAGACTGGATCAGGAATACCGATTTCCGTCCGCAACAAACCTGTCGGTTTCTTTTGTCCGTCAGCCCAAGCAAGAGTATCTCCAGGGTCTCTTTGGCGTTCAATCTCAGAAAGTCCAAATCGATGGACTCAAGAAATTGTCCTCTGCTGCATTCCCGGCTGAGAGCGGCTCTATCTCAACGCTCCTACTGTCTGACCTCACTGCACTTGAGGTTGGCAGCGGCGAAACGCTCGCGAAGCTCAACCTCAAACGACTGAGTTGTCCGAGCCTCAAAGAATGTGCTCTCGCTGACATCAAGGCACTTCTCAGGAACCCCCAGACAGAACTCTTCCTCGGTATCGACAATCCTTCCGATGAACTGATCCGTTACCTCAAGAGTGACGTCAATCTCCAGAAGCGCGTACATTTGAGCGTGAAAGGAGAAACAAAAGTGTGGGTTGGCGAGAGAACACAGACAAGTCCCCGTCTCGAGTATTACGACAGACCCGTAGTCCGCCTGAATACAATACAGGCATCAAGATATCCGGGCGTATGGCGTAGTCCATCCTCCGAACCGGTCGTGTGCGGACAGGAAGGGAGTGCCGTCGAGATCAACGGTCGCACCTATCCTGTTTTCCGTAAACTGCCTGAAGCCGCTGTTTCGGGTCTCTCGATCACACGGGGATATTTGACGAGGCTTACAAACCCCGTCACCGGAATGCCGCAAGATGTCTTCGTCGTCGACAACAACGATCAGGGAATGAGGCAGCTCGGTGGTCGTTCTCCGGAGAATATCGAAGACAGAATGAGACGCGGTCTTGTCGGTCCTGACCGTGTCCCCGGTTCCCCGAACTATCAAGAATCACCCTATAGGGGCGTCGAGAGATTCGAACAGTGGATCCAGCAAAACTATCGGACACCTCCGCTACAAACCATCGATGCGTCGCAGCATCGGCTCCAGACGCAACAGAAATTCTCACCGAATTCCGTCAACTGGATTCCTCCGCTGTTCTGGCCAATCCGCGTCAACGCTTCCATGTACTGGAACGGAAAAGAAACTGTTGCTGTCGGAAACGAGGAAATCCCCGTCTTCCGCAGGGAGCAGGGAGCAACAGGACGCGAAGGACCGATCCGTGGTTACGTGCATCAGCTCTACCCGCCGGCAATGCCGGGGCAAGAGTGGAGAAATGCACAGAAAGTCTTCGTTGTCAGTGACAATAATCCCCAGAATGCCGGCTTAGACTCACCTCCGGAACCGACAAATGACTCACCGGAGACTCCCGTTCCGCCTAATGTGCCAAAACCGGCATCGGAATACGAGGAAGCAGCAGTTGATCAGAAGAAAGAAAAACCGAAGAATGAAGCGGAGAAGAAGGCTACAGAATTGGAAAAAGCAAAAATACTCGTCTTCAATGCAAATGCGAGTGAGCTGCGAGAAGCTACCGATCGCATCGAAGGCACGGATCCCGCGCCTGGTTCCTCTGAGGGGAAAGACGCAAAAGAAGCAATTCTCTCGGAGATTGACCATCTGAAAAGCTATCAAGAAATCTTCAAGGGAACAAAGGAGGGCACGGTCCATGAGGATCGCCTGAAGGCACTCGTAGAATCCTTGAAAAAGTATCGCAGCCCCATCGATGATGCCAGTGAAGAGCTCGATCTTATGGTCCAGAAACTCAATGCCGCACGCGAGAAAAATTATCTCGACCAAGCAAAAGACCTGAAGACAGATACAGAGGAGAGAATAAAGAAAGCCGCGGAAGGTAGTGTCACACCAGAAGAAGTATTGGAAGCGCTGGGTGAAGAGAAGACATTCCTCGAAGACCGATACGAAAAAACATTCGACCGCGGCAATACGACGCATCTCGAATCGCACAAAAAGCGACTGGAAGTATTGGGGGAACTCATGAAGGAGTGGGAGAAGAAAGTAAAATAACCTTCTGAATGCTATGGAAGCGATCTGAAGAAGGTATATTCGCCATGTGCGCACCCTCCTCATCGACAACAACGATTCGTTCACCGAGAACCTCGCCCAGCTGATCCGTTCGCTCGGAGCTGAGTGCGAGGTGGTCTCATCTGCAAAGCTCACTGTGCAGCAAGTGAAGAATAGAAGACCCGATCGCATTGTGATCTCCGCCGGACCCGGGCACCCGAAGTATGCGAAGCTCTGCAATGAGCTTCTGCGTTCCTACGCTCAACCCTCATCCCCAACCCTCATCCCTCTTCTCGGTGTCTGCCTTGGTCACCAGTGCATTGCGCATGTCTTTGGCTGTACTTGCCCCACTTCGCCTGCTGGCTACGCGGGGCACACTTCGCATTCGAAGAAAAAAGAAGAATTGTGGCTTGCCACGCGAAGCCCCACGCATGGGGCGAAGTGTGGTGGACGATCGTCTATAGGTCACGCACCCGAGGTACGGCACGGGAAGACGAGTGAAATATTTCATGAAGGGAAAGGGATTCTGAAAGGTCTTCCGTCACCTTTTGATGCTGCACGGTATCACTCGCTGATGGTACAGAAGTTGCCGAAAGATTTTGAGCTGCTGTGTTGGACAGGATCCCAAAAGAAGCCCGATCTGATCATGGGCATGAGGCATCGAATACTCCCCATCGTGGGTGTGCAGTTTCATCCTGAATCGTTTCTGACGGAGCATGGGGAGAAGTTGATGAAGAATTTTCTTCATGGTTTGTAGAGACGCAAAATTTTGCGTCTCTACGGCACTTTTACCGCCTCCTTTAAGGTCACAAATTGTGACCTTAAATGCAGTTTTACGACAACTTGAATCCAATTCGCCTCTTATTCTCCGGTATCGGCGGCATCATCAATTGGCGAATCGCATCGAACACCATCTTGAATTGGTCATCATACTTTTCTTCCAACTCTTCAAGTTTCTTTGCCAAATCTTTGTGTGTTGCCAGAATATTCCGCAGCTGCACGAAGGTACGCATGATGGCGATATTCACTGCAATTGCACGTGGGCTGCGTAAGACGCTTGAAAGCATTGCAACGCCTTGTTCGGTAAAAACATAAGGACGATAGCGATGTCCTCCACGACCTTTCTTTGAGGTCACAATTTGTGACCTCAAACGATCAGAATCAATTTTTCTGAGCTGAAACATGAAATCATGTGGGAAGCGTTGCATGTTGCGTTTCACGGCTTGCAATAAAACTTTCGTCGGTACCCCGTAGAGTTCTGCGAGGTCACGATCAAGCATCACTTTCTGATCTCTAATAAACAGAATTGATTTTAGTATTCTCTCAGCTGGAAGTAGTGAAGTATGCATAGGTGTATGATTGTACACCTATAAAAATGATGAATGCAAGTACCAAAAATAAGCTTTTTCAAAAGCTATACTCCGGACATGAAGATCGCAACTCTCTCACTCTCAGGCTTCGACCCACTCGAGTTCTTTTCGAAGCTGAGCACACGAGAGAAGAACGCTGCGTACTTCACGAGTGGCATATGGACGATTGTCGCATGGAACCCGACAAGAACCATTCGAATCAAGAATGACAAGATTTTTGGAGCCCTACGGAGAGCTGATAAGAAGCGGTATCGGTCATACAAGGGTGATCTTCCGTTCATTGGTGGCTGCATCGGATACCTCGACTATGATGTAGAAAAGAAAGGAGGAATATTTCATCAGTACGAAGAGGCGCTTCTCTGGAATGGTACAAAAATCTTTGCAATTGGTGACAGAAAGTTTACGAAAGAGGTTCGAAGTATTCACGGTCGTTTCTTGCCCTCCACCTCATCCCCTAACCCCTTCTCCCGCTGCGGCTGGGGAGAAGGGGGAGCCCTAGCATCCTTCGATACAAACTTGCTTTCTGAGAAACAACGCACCCCTCTCCCCAAGCGCATCAGCGCTGGGAGAGGGGACGGGGGTGAGGTGCGTTGGAAACCCTCCATCACGCGCACAGAGTACACACGAGCGTTCCAGAAAATCCAACACGACATCAAAAACGGTGAGTACTATCAGCTGAATCTCACATACACGCTCGAGGCAATGTATCGCCAAAGTAAGCGCCAGCTCTTCACCTCTCTCCTAAGAGCCAATCCTGCATCGTGCTCTTCTTACTTCGAAGACCGCGATCTTGCGGTCCTCTCGCTGTCGCCGGAGCGCTTTGTCACGATCGATCACGGTCGCATCACGACATGCCCGATCAAAGGCACGCGACCGAGAGGGAAAACCTCTGCGGAAGATTTGAAATTCCGGACCGAACTTTTGGGGAGTGAAAAGGAAACAGCTGAACTGAACATGATCACGGATTTACTTCGGAATGACATAGGCAAAGTTTCGAAAACGGGAACCGTGCAGGTGACAGCGCACCGGAGACTCCAGAAAAATCCGACGGTCTGGCACACCTATTCGGTGATCGAAGGCGAACTGCTGCCTGACGTTCACCCCGTCCAAGTACTCCGGTCGATGTTCCCCGGTGGCTCGGTCACGGGCTGCCCAAAACAAGTTGCCATCGAACGAATTGATCAGCTCGAGAAGCGTAAGCGCGGCCCGTACTGCGGCAGTATGGTGATGCTCAGTGACTCCGGGCGCATGGATAGCACAATTCTGATTCGAACGATTGTCGCAGAAGGGAATCGCCTGTCACTCGGCATCGGCGGAGGCATCGTTGCGGATTCGAAGGTGGAAGACGAGTGGCAAGAGACGAAACAAAAGGCGAAGGCATTCGCCTCACCCCCAGCCCCTCTCCCAGCGCTGATGCGCTTGGGGAGAGGGGAGCACAGACAATCCGCACTCGATCCATCGAATCCGAACGTCTATGGTGTCTTCGAAACGATGCGAGTAGAAGACGGACAAATCTTGGATTGCGGAGCACATCTGAAGAGACTGAAAAAATCTGCAGCGATCCTCAAAATGAAACTGCCAAGAAGCATGACCGCCATTCGTTCATTAGTGAAGAAACTGCTCACGGAAAAACAACACTCACTCGCACGTCTCAAACTTGTTTGCACACCAACAGACATCCTGATCGACATACAGCCTCTTCTCATCAATCAATACGAAAAATCAGGTATTTCTGCAACATTCATACAATGCGAGAGAGCCCTGCCGGAAGGGAAAATATTGCCCTACCACCGCGAATGGAACGCTCATGAAGAAGCGAAGAAGAAAGGATACGACGAAGCACTGCTCGTCGATGCATCGGGCTCTGTTCCGGAAGCGGCGTACGGAAATATTTTCTGGGTCAGAGAAGGCACGCTCTGTACCGCCAATCGATCGATGCTCCCTGGCATTACGCGTGCAAAAGTTCTGACGATTGCAAAGCAGCTGAAGATACCCGTACGCTTTGCGTTGCCAAAGAAATCGGATCTTCTCTTGGCAGATGAAGTTTTTCTCACAAAGAGCACCGTGGGCATTACCCCAATCATCCGGATTCAAAAGACAATGATCGGAAACGGTAGGAGAGGAAAAATCACGGAAACACTGATGAAACGCCTCTTCTCTGCTACACTCCCGCGCGCATGAAGCTTACGCAAGCCATCCTTCCTGTTGCGGGCTTTGGAACACGGTTCCTGCCGTGGACGAAGGTCGTGCCCAAAGAACTGTTGCCGATTGGCAATCGGCCGATTATCGCGCTCCTCGTCGACGAGTGTATGAGTGTGGGGATTCACGACATTTGCTTCGTGATCAGCAAAGGCAAAGAAGTGATTCCACAGTTCTTCTACAAAATGCCTGAGCTTGAGCATCAGCTCGAGAAGCGTGGAAAATTGCATATGCTTGAAGAACTCATGAAATACGACAATGTGCGCTTCAAAGTCGCATATCAGGAGGAGATGAAAGGGGATGGACATGCGATTTTGCAGGCCAAGAACTGGGTCGAAAGCGACATGATTGCGATCCTCTACGGCGACGATCTGATCGCGGGGGAGAGAAACGGTCTGCAGCAACTTGTCGGCGCTCTCGAAGCTCTCAAGCCGAAGAAAGATACAGCCATGCTCTGTCTCCAGGATGTGGACCTCAAACTCGTGCACAAGTACGGCATCGTTGAGATCTCACCCGACAAGCATAAGAAACGCACAAAGAAAATCATCGGGTTGGTCGAGAAGCCTAAACCGGAAGAAGCCCCGTCGACGCTCTCGATTGTCGGAAAGTATTTAATCCCGCGTTCCACGATCGATGAACTCGAGAAAGTTGAATCGGGGCACCACGACAAAGAAATCCGACTCATCGATGCCCTGAAAGCGCAAATGAAGAAAATCGAAATTTACGGCTACGAGTTCGAGGGTGAGAGGTTCGATACCGGTACGCCACAAGGATACAAAGAGGCAGTGAGGGTGCTGGGGTAGATCTATGTTGTCACTGTCTCCGGACTCGTCTCCTTCGGATTCTTCATTGGCAGTGCATTCAATTGCCCGAGGCTCATCAGTGAGAGCTTCTTCTCCTGCTTCCACTTTTCCGAGAGCGACTCGAGCGCTTCGAAATTCGTTGCCGATACTAATTGACCGGGTGACGTCTGATCGGCGAGCAAACGGAACTCGAGAGCCCACCATGCAAGCATTTTCTGATTGGGCTTGCCGTCAGGAGTGATCAGCCCGAGCTTCTCCATGACAATCTTCTCTTCAGCCGCTGATCCTGCCTTCTTGAGGATCGAACCGAGAATACCTTCCGTATAATCTGCTTTCTCACCGGTCATAAAAGAAGAACCCGATCTGACTGCAAAAAGACTCTGGAGCAGTCGGCTTCGTTTCTCGGAAGGTTTGTCGATGGAAGATGCCCGAATATCACCTGCAATCCCCGTCATGCGCGCCTCATTAAAACTATCAACCGCCGACGCCGTATCTATTGAAATGCGCTTACCGCCGTGCACGAGAGTGCAATCCACTGTCTCGCCACTCCGAACGGCAACCACCGTCTCTCCTTCAATCGATCCTTTTACGCCAACTCCGGAATCCGCCGGTCCGAGATTCACCGACGTTAGGAGCGCACGAGCAAGATCTTTTGCACCACTGTCCACAAGAGAAAGAAGAACCCCGAGTTGCTGATCGTTCAAGCGACCCGAGAGATCGGTCATGCGCGCGACAGTCAGAGTATTCGAAACTTTTTCGATTGCAGCTGCCTTTTCCTGTTTCTGTTCGACCGATTCAATACGAAGCGTCCTCTGCCTTACCTCCTTTCGTTCCCGCTTCAGAATGATGAAACGATCGAGACCAAGGCTCTGTGCAAGACTTTCGTTAAATTTCTCCCACTCCTGCTCGACCTGCTCATCGGTCAAGCCTTCCGTCTTCCATAGCAGAGAAGACACATCGAAGAGTGCGCGACCGTCCTTGTCCGCTTCGGCGATCATCTGCAAATCCTTCATCGCGAGATAGTCGACGTAGACGCCACGGTCTTTCATGATGGACAGAACCGTATCGTCGATCTCCCGTTCACTCACATCTTCTCCTTGATACCGCTGAGCCAATTCTTGCCGGATGCGCCTCTCCGCTGCTGCATCATCTTCTATGTCCGCTGCTGCAGCAGCGAGCACGGCCCTAAAAGCAGTCTCGCTGTTTCCGCGTCGATCGCCTCTCAGGAATGCCTTTGCGTATCCGGCACGCTCTCTACGCTTCTCCGGGTCGACTGCGTCCTGCATGTCTTCGGCATGCACATCGACCTCCTGCAAGCTTTTTACCCGCTGCTCAAGCTTGTCCACGATTCCATCGATGGCAACCATGCGTATGTTGTGTGCCTTCTCTGCGGCTTCCTGATGTCTTCCCTGATCTTGAAGTAACTCCACATTCAAAAACTCACCGAGGAGTTGCTTTGCTCGGAATACGCCCTGTCGACCCCAATCGAGCTTTCTGTCCACCATCTGCTCTTTCTGCTCCGGACCAGCCGCTTCTCGGTTCAAATCTGGCATTATGGATGTTTGTTATTTATAGATATTATAACATATTTTGTATATTTTTACAACTCCCGTCTCAATAGTTCAATTTCGTCTCTCAAGTCTGCTGCCTTCTCGAATTCTTCATTTTCCGCTGCGATCTCCATCTGACCATTCAGCTCTTCGATGAGACGTTTCTTCTCGTCCTTCGGGATCTTCGCGTGATCGTATTTCTTGCGAGTCAGCTTCAACTTGCTGTGCTCTTCCGCGATATCTTTAATTGCCTTGATGATCGTCTGCGGCGTGATGCCGTGTTTCATATTATGCGCGTGCTGGATCTTCCTACGACGTTCCGTTTCATCCATCGCACCCTTCATGGCATCCGTGATTCTGTCGGCATACAGAATTACATGACCGTTGAGATTGCGCGCTGCTCGACCGATCGTCTGGATGAGTGCGTCGCGTGAACGAAGAAACCCTTGCTGGTCGGCATCAAGAATCGCGATGAAACTCACCTCGGGAAGATCCAAGCCTTCTCGAAGAAGGTTGATACCAACCAAAATATCAATTTCTCCCGAACGCAGCTGCCGAAGAATTTCGATACGCTCCATCGTCTCGATGTCGCTGTGCAAATATCGGACGTTATAGTCGGCGTTCTGATAATACGTCGCAAGATCCTCGGCGCTCTTCTTCGTGAGCGCTGTCACGAGCACGCGTTCGCCGCGCTTGATCGTCGCGTTGATCTCTCTCGTGAGGTGATCGATCTGGTGCTTTTTCGGCTGGATCGTCACGATGGGATCGAGGAGTCCCGTCGGCCTGATGATCTGCTCGACGATATTCTCTTTTTTCGTGTTCTTGTATTCGTACGGTCCAGGAGTTGCCGAAACATACATCGCCTGACCGATGCGTTCTTCGAACTCTTGAAACTTGAGCGGTCTATTATCCGAAGCGCTCGGCAGCCTGAAGCCATAATCGATGAGTGTCTTCTTCCTCTGTAAATTTCCTTCGTGCATGCCTCCGATCTGCGGGATCGAGATATGCGATTCGTCGATGAACATCAGAAAATCATCGGGGAAATAATCGAGGAGCGTCTCCGGCGGAGAGCCGGGTTCCCGGTTACCGAGATAGCGAACGTAGTTCTCGATTCCTGAGCAGTAACCGGTTTCTTTGAGCATTTCGATGTCATACTCCGTGCGCTGACGAATACGTTCGGCTTTCGCAAATTCCTGATTCTTCAGAAGTTCCTGTTCTCTGGCATCGAGATCGATCTTGATTCTCTCTATCGCTCCGTCGATTTTTTCTTTCGTCGTGACGTTGTGAGCAGCCGGAAAGATCGTCACTTCGTTCATGTCGCCAATCAATTCGCCTGTGAAACTGTCCACCTCTTGGATCGTCTCGATCTCGTCGTAGGGCATCTCGATCCTAATCACCGTGTCGCCGCTTGGCGGAAAAATCTCGACCGTGTCCCCGAGCACATGGAACATTCCCTGCTTGAATGTCAGCGAACTCCGCTTGTACTGGACGTCCGTGAGAAGGCGCAGGAAACGCTGCCTCTGAAACGGCATCCCGCGATGAATCTTGATCGCAAGCGCTTCGTAATCGGACACATCACCGAGTCCGTAGATGCAAGAAACGGACGACACGATAAGCACGTCTCTTCGCGTGAGCAAATTATGCGTCGCAGCATGACGAAACTTTGCGATCTCTTCGTTGATGCTCGCGTCTTTCTCGATATACGTGTCAGTCGTCGGCAAATATGCCTCGGGCTGGTAGTAATCGTAATAGGAAACAAAGTAACTGACGGCATTCTCCGGAAAGAATTGCTGAAACTCGCTGCAGAGCTGTGCCGCCAAAGTCTTATTGTGCGCAAGCACCAGCGTCGGCCGCTGGAGTTTCTGAATGATGTTTGCCATTGTGAACGTCTTTCCCGTGCCCGTTGCCCCGAGAAGCGTCTGATGTTTTTCACCTCTATCGAAACCCTTCAGTAGTTTCTCGATCGCCGCAGGCTGATCGCCTTTGGGCGTATAGGGCGCAATGAGCTTGAAAGGCTTCTGATCCATAAGACAAGCGAGTATACGCTAAAGAGACGGCTCATCAAAGGGTTCTTCGCTCTTAGAGAGGTTGATCTCCGGCTCCTGTCCCGACAGACAAATCGGCAGCCGGCGGTCTCACGATGCTCCGACTGACCTTCGTCATCGTGCGATCGAGAGCGGAAAGCTGCGTGTCATCGAGCGATCTCCTCACGATGTCCATTGCATCTTTTGCGCCTTCGTACTTCTTGCTGTCAGCTTCTGAAAACCATGCGTACGCGAGAAGTAAATCCTTGGTCACACCTTCGCCGTTCATGTACATCACCCCGAGGTTGTACTGTGAACCGACATCATCCTGGAGTGCTGCTTTCTTAAACCACTGAAAAGCCTCTTTCAAATCAACCTCCGTTCCGATCCCGCGAACGTAGGACAAACCCGTATTGTATTGACCGTCACGATTGCCGATCTTCGCCGCCTGCAAAAAAAGCTGAAAGCCGCGCGCTTCATCCTTCGGCACATTTGTTCCCTTCAGATAGAAATACCCGAGCGTCACCATCGCTCCGCCGTTGCCGGCATCGCTTGCGAGTATGAGATGTCGTATGCCTTCGGCTTCGTTTTTTTCGACACCGATTCCTTTCATGAGCTGCATACCCATTTCATAGTCAATGCGACCAACATTCGGGTCCGGGGTACAGGCAATGAGAAGCAGAGAGAAAACGAGGAGGAGAGTGCGCATGCGAAAAGCATATCATAGGAGTAGAGCAGCAAAATGATGAAAATTACACCGTAGCGGAGGTTCGTAACCTCCGCGGCTCCAAACGTGACCGCGGAATCATTTTCGTAACCACGGAAGATAGGGATCTTCCGCTGCAAGCTACTCGCTGATCCGAATGATCTTCACCTTCTCTTCTTTTGGAACAAGCACTTTGAGCACGCAGTCTTTGTTGAATGTCGCCTTGATCTTCCTTGGATCGATTGAGCAGGGAAGCGTGACCGAACGCTGGAATTCGCCCCAAAAACATTCCTTCAAATAATACTGTTCATCGGGGATCGTGTCCGCCTGACGGCGATTGCCGCGAATGGTCAGCACGTTGTCATTCACCTCGATGTCGAGATCGCTGAGACGAACACCTGCCATCGGAGCCTTGAGGATGTAGTAATCGTCGTACTCGAAAATATCGAGCGCCACCTGTCCGATCCCCGTGGATCGGCTGCCGCTCCCTGTGGTTTTCGAAGACTCAAAGCCCGTACGCACAGGCTCAGGAGAAATTTTCTCTTGGACCTGCCCACCGTCCCGGATGGCACCGTCTTTGACGGAAGAAAAAATACCGTGGAAAGGAGAAGGAATCATTTCACGTTATCGTACAACTTTCTCTCTGCACTGCGCAAAAAGACTCTGTGGCGAAAGAGCTGTGTTTATGAGATGGTGAAAAACGAAATTCCATTTGCCTCTCTCCGTCATCCAGCTACAATCGCCTCCGCACATTCGAAAGTTTTCCTCATCTCCATCCATGCCAGCCAGCCTCCAGAACAATATCCGCCGCCTCCGGTTTGACCGAGGCATGACACAGGAGGAGTTGGCACTGAGAGTCGGAGTCAGCCGCCAGACCATCATGAGCATCGAGCGCGGTGCGACAAACCCATCCGTTCTGCTTGCCTACAAAGTTTCGATGGCTCTGCAAGCACCGATTTCGGAGGTCTTCCAGATGGAGGGAGGGTTGATGCCAGTATAGGAATGAAAGGTGTACGCGCGAAGCATCCGACTTCGCCAAGGCTACGAGGAACAAGTCGCTCTCCTTTTTTAATAATAATTTTTCTCAAAGGGGAGCGGGTTTTCTACCCGCGGTCGACGCAGGAAGAAATCCTGCTCCTTTTGTGCATTATTTTCTTTACTGCGAAATCCGAACATCCTCAACCATCAACTGCACTGTCTCTCTGCCGTTCCATGCATTGATGCCCACTCTGCACGCGACATCGAACGGTTCATGATCATTCAGGTATTCCAGAATCGATCCAAGACGAAACCCGATCGCTTTCGTGCCGCCGACGCGCAGTTGTAAATGCGACTCTTCGGATCCGACAAGTCTGAAATCAGAAAGAGTTTGAGAGGGAAGCAGAAAAATCGGCTCGTCGTTTCCTTGCCCGAATGGAGCCAACGACAAAAGTGTATTTGCGAATGAAAGAGTGACAGAGGAGGGATGAAGTGCCGCATCGATCTCGAGTATCGACTGCATTGTTTCCGACGAGAATCCGCGATCGGACAATGCTGCATTCAGGGCTTTCTCCAGGGCTCCGATACATGTTGGATCAAACGTGCATCCGGCGGCCTGATTGTGCCCGCCGAAGCTCGTCAGAAGTGTTGCAACGGATGGATGGCTCAAGCATTCCATCGCATCAATTTCGGGGATACTCCGAATCGATGCGACAGCTTTATCGCCAAGTAGCGCGGCGATCAGGCTGGGACGCGAGAAGCGTTCGGTGAATCTACTCGCGAGAAGTCCTGCGGTGCCAGGCGTGATGTCTTTGTGAGCGAGAACAATAAACGAATGTGTCGGATCGACGAGAGCTCCAATGTCTGCGTCCAGAGCATCGACGAATGTCTGCCTTTCGCCGTTCAACCGATGAAGCTCGGCAAGCGCAGTGCCTCCGGTTAGAAGTGCATCGAGCGCGATCGTCGGATGCGCCATGCGACCAGCGGCATTCAGTCGCGGCACAATCTTGAAAGCTACGTCCGTTGAAGACATTTTTGCGCTTCCCCGCACACTGTCGACGAAATCTTTGAGAGGACCCAGCGGAAGAGCTTCGAGACACCGGAGCCCGTGCTGCACAAGAATTCTGTTTTCACCAAGCAATGGCACCAGATCACCGATCGTTCCGATAGCTGCAAGTGCAATGTCGATCTCGATGCCATCCCACGGTTTGCCGTGCTCGAGTGCACGCACAAGCATGAAGGCGACACCAGCACCGCACAGGTGAGGGTTTGGGACGGGGGTTGGGGTCAAAGGATGGATGACAGCAAATGCATCGGGCCTGCTGCCTTGAACGCGATGATGATCCGTCACGATCACCTCAATTCCTAGGCTATTCGTATGCGCGATTTGCTCATGAGCGGACACCCCTGTATCGACGGTGATGATCAGAGAAACGCCTTTTGATTTCAAAAGATCGATACTTTCTTTCCTCATTCCATAGCCTTCTTTCACGCGATCGGGAAGATGAACGACGGGTGTGATGCCGTGACGCTGAAAGAATCGCACAAGCTGCGCGGTCGCTGTGATCCCGTCCGCATCGTAATCACCGAAAATCGCAATCGTTTCTTTTTTCTTCATCGCATGCTCGATTCTATCCACTGCTTTCTGCATCTCCGGAAACAGAAACGGGTCGAAAAGTTTCGCAGTCGGATCATCGTTGATTCCGCGCTCACGTCGAAGAAGCTCGACAACCGTGTGACCTTGCGGCTCCGGACGATGAATCTTCCAGAGTTTGCCGGTTAAGGAAAGAAGAGACATGAGTACGTAGTATCGCATGGACGGTCCTCACCCCCAAACCCTGCCTACACTATTTCACTGAGACCTGCGGCTTGCAGCGTGTCATTATGGGTTTTCTCCAGCTGATCTGTGACTACTTTCGTCCAGACTTGCTGCTCTGCAGAACCGGGAATAAAAAAAATTGGATTTTGATTGCAATTAATTTCAAAGGTCTTTTTGTTCTGAGACCCCCAGAACATCAGTGCTTCTCCAGCCTCATTGAGAAGGGAAATTGAAGGTCCATAATTGAGGCGATCTTCAACCTTTGCAAAGATGTAACCTTCATCAAAAGCTTCCTTTATTTCTAACATGTTGGATTTATCCAAACTTGCTCCATTGATACGTATTCGTTGGCCAACAACAAAATCTATTGTTTCCTGGGAAGGAAGTGCGAGCTTGGTTTCCGACATAGAGTGAGGGGGAATTTACATATATTATACATTATTTATAAATAAATGCAAGTATTGTTAGGTTGCAGCATTGACCTAACACAAGAGGATATCAGTCAGCGCGCACAGGCATCCGGCACGACTATTCTCCTGAAAGGCCACGTGGATTTGATCACGGACCCGGACGGAAAAACGCATGAAGTGACAGGAGGGAACGCAGGACTCACCCCCAAACCCTGCCTACACTATTTCACTGAGACCTGCGGCTTGCAGCGTGTCATTATGGGTTTTCTCC
>CALRAD010000019.1 GCA_943350395.1 Candidatus Peribacteria bacterium | reverse complement strand
GAGCACAACTTCATCGTTTGGCAGTGGCTGAACTGGTACAACTACGTTAAAAGCCATTCTGGCATGGGAATGGACAGAAGAACCCCTGCAGCCGTAGTCTATGAATGCCTCACCAAGGAAAGTGTTACCCTAATGCTGCAACCTAACATATATTGACAAATTAGTATAATAAATTTATAATTATCAATGTAAGTTTCACCTTTTTTCTTCGTCTCCATTTCATGCAACGACATCTCTCTATGGTCTATGCGAACGTACTTCTTGTGCTGCGGTTCCTTCGCATTCATGTGAAAGCATCGATTGCGACGTTTGTCATTTTGCTTCTCGCATGGACTTCATACGTTGTCACGCGTCCGAAGCAAGCGGAGTACGTTACTGCCATTGCCGAGCGCGGTGAGCTTCGGCAAACGGTCGAGGCGGTGGGGATCGTGATTTCTGAAAAAGATTTGGCACTCCAGTTTCCATCGATCGACGTTGTGTCAAAAGTGTTTGTGAATGAGGGGGATCAAGTGAAGGCAGGGCAGAGACTTGCCACGCTTCGTTCCGGAAGTCTTGCCGCAAGCGTTGCTGCTGCCAGTGCAAGCAAACAGTCGGCGCAGGCTCAGCTCGATGCGCTCCTCGAGGGTTCGCGTCCGGAGGATATCGCAATTGCAGAGGCGCAGGTTCAAAACAAGATCGCCTCACTCAATGCCGTGAAACAGACTCTTTCGAATGCCGAAGATAATCTTCGTACGTCGGAGGCTCAACTGTCCGTGCTCAAGAACGAAGCCTCTGTCGGTCTTTCCGGACAGGTGTCGACTGCGGGGAGCACGATCGGTCAGTATCTGAATGCAGCAAAGACTGCTCTTCTCGCAACGCAGGGAGTGTTCAACGCCAACGATGTTCAGGATGCGGTCGTGAAGGGAGTTCCCGCAGGCTATGATCCGATGCAGCACAACATGATGGCTGCGATTTCTGCAATCACTTCGCTTCAGAATTCTCTTTCGATTGCGGATTACCAGACGGCACTCCGGAATTTTGATCTGACTCGCCAGATTCTGCTCACCGCGAGTGACTCGCTGAATCGCGCGTACGATATTCTGTCTGCTCTTCCTCTGACGTCATATTTCACGAACACATCGAAAGAGACCAACAAGACGACGATTGCGACGCAGAAGGCAACGGTGCAGTCGGCACTCTCCTCAATCGATGCTGCTGCCACTTCTCTCCGCGATGCCTCTGCAGGATACGACACGAGAATTTCCGCGCAGCAAGCGGAGATCACATCACTCCGAGGAACGCGTGATCGCGCGAATGCAGACATTCTCACCTACCAGACCTCGCTCGCCATCGACCAGGCTCAACTCGATCTTAAAAAGGCTCCTGCGAGAAAAACCGATATCGATGTCGCGTTGGCACGCGTTCGTCAGGCTCAGGCGGAGCTTTCTCGTGCCGCGGCACAGTACAACGATACGATTCTTACAGCGCCCGTTTCCGGCATCATCACCAAAGTGAACGTGAAGGCGGGAGAAATGAGACCATCGTCTTTACCTTCCGTTGAAATGCTTGGAGAGTCGCCGTATCGAATCGAAATGTTTGTCTCCGAAGTCGATATTCCGAAAGTGAAACTTGCGCAGAGCGGATCGATTCTTTTGGATGCGTTTCGCAGTACTGAGTTTGCACTGACGGTGAGTGAGATCGACTCTGCGGCAACCGACAAAGATGGGGTTTCAAAATATCGAGTGAAGTTGGACTTTCTTTCCCTTCATGAGAATCTGAAGGTCGGTATGACAGGCGATGGCGAGATCACGACCGGCCTTCGAAGCAATGTCATCAGTGTTCCTTCGAGAGCTGTTCTCGACCCCCCTTCGCCTGCTGGCTACGGAGGGGCAGGGAATGGCAAAATTGTTCGAATCCTCAATGCCGATGGTAAATCCTTCGAGGAGAGAGCGGTGACAGCAGGAATGGAAGGAGTTGGCGGGAATGTCGAGGTGACGGGAGTGGAGGAAGGTGAAGTTGTGGTTGTTCTGATCAAGCAGTGAATTATGAAGTAAGAATTATGAATTATGATTTATTTTTTATACTCTTGCAGCTTTTCTTAATTCCTAATTCATAATTCGTAATTCACGTTCTATGACTCAAATCGCTCTCATCGAAACCAAGAATCTCTGCAAGTCATACGAAAATGACGGTGTGCTCACACCTGTTCTGTATGACATCAATTTGACGATCAGAAGCGGAGAGTTCGCCGCAATCATGGGACCCTCCGGATCCGGCAAGTCGACCCTGATGCACATACTCGGATTTCTGGATTCTCATACCAGCGGCGACTACCTTTTTCAGGGTCAGCCGACGAAGAGCCTCAGCGACGATGATCTCGCAATCATTCGCGCAACGCGCGTGAGCTTCGTCTTTCAGGCGTTTAATTTGCTGCCTCGCACAACTGTTCTCGAAAACGTCATGCTGCCGCTTTTGTATCATCCGACAATTCCTCCGTCCGAGCGCGTGCAGAAATCTTTGCATGCCATTGCATTGGTCGGTCTCACCGATCGTAAAGATTTTCTCAGCAATCAATTGAGCGGCGGCCAGAAGCAGAGAGTTGCCATTGCCAGAGCGCTTGTGACGAATCCGGATCTGATTTTCGCGGACGAACCGACTGGAAACCTCGATTCGGCTTCCGGCATAGCCGTGATGGAAGTTCTACAGAAACTGAATGAGCAGGGTCATACGATCATTCTCGTCACACACGAACAGACAACAGCACAGCATGCGAGTCGCATCATTCATATCCGCGACGGCCGCATCGTGAGCGATTCCCGTGACTTCAAGCGTGTGATGGAAGGCAAAGCGATAGTTTGAAGTAGTTGAGTGTGAAGATGATTTTTGGTGAATGCTGTAAATATTTACTATTTTTTGCATACTCAAAGACCAGCTTCCGTACGAAATACAGAAGCTGGTGATGTCAGTGGTTTTGGCAAAGGTTGCGTGTGAAGGACTAGGCAGGCATCGGGAAGCCCATGACCTCAGCGTACTGTTCGAAATTCAGGCTGAGGCGAGAGTTTGCGCGCTTATTAGCGCGCGCGATAGAGGCATCGAATTTATCGAATGCCACTTGCAACTCGTCGGCTTTCCTGGGATAAGCGTCCAGAAGTTTCGCGAAAGTCAGCTTTCGCTGTCCCTCAACAAACTTCGCATGACCCGCATCCCAGTCTCTCATCCATTCGAGCCATGCGGCTTGGAGCTCTGGAGGAATGCCGCTCAGAGATTTCGCTCTGAGGAAGAGCTCAACGAGTCCTTGTGCCTCTTCAATCCCAAGACCATCAGTTCTGGCCATGAACCGCTTGTCATCGCATCCACAACCGAGCAAGTCTCCGCCTGCAATTGAGACAGCGATCGGATGGGCACTCGTTTCCTCCAAGGCCCTGAAGAGCCGTGGCTGGCCCATGGTGCCATAATCTTGGAACCACACCGGGTAGGTGAAGTAAATCCCTTGGAACACGATGTGCCGCTCCTCAATGGTAATGAGGCCGTCTGGATCGTATTCCATAATCATTTCCATCACCCATTCTGCGGTTCTGTCTTCATTGGGGCCTCGATCACGCTGACGCAGAACAACTCCCGGGAATCTTGCGCTCGGATTCCCCAATTCGCTGAAGTTTTGGATGAGGTCATGGCAGACCGTCCCCAGTTGAAGAATCGGCAACCACTGTTCTTCTGGTTGTCCTGAGCACAGGACTTTGGCCAAATGTCGGCCAACCGTAGTCACGTCTTCGACGTGTTGCAACAAGTGATAGGACTGTCGCTTGGCCCCGCTTGCGGTTCCCAGCTTCAACATTGTCCTCGTTGCCCATCCCAAAACCAGATCCATCACTTCATGCTTGGTCAACTTCTTCATGGCTTCTGCCCTTTTCTGAGTTTTGTCGCAGTCTTACACATGCAAACCTATGCTGTGAAAGACCACTGACGAGTTTTGCTACACGAAGTGTGCAGCTATTAATATTATGAACAAAATCTATTGAAATGTCAAGTATTCTGTGCTATTCTTTCTGCATATGCCGAAAGACAAATCAGACCTCCGGCAAGCGGAAAATGCAGATGTTCCGGTTGAGGCATCCGAGGACAAATCTGTCACTGCAAGGTTGACTGGTTTTTTCAAAAGAGTTTTACGCAAAAAAGTGGCAGACGTTGTCGATCCGCAGTCAGCACAAGCGGTATCTGCAGAGACGCAGGAGTCTCCAGTACTATCCACCATCGAAGCCGGCAATGCCAAACAACGTAGTACCCCCAATCTCCTCGTCGATGCTCTGAGGGTCGCTGTCGAATCGTTTCGGGGTGATGAACGCATTGTTGCCAATGCAATCTTAGAGCAGGTCGAGAAAAACGGAGGTCCGTCGGTGCTGGGGTTTGAAAGCTACCAAAGAGATGAAGATGTGATTCGCAGGGGTGAGAAATTGCCCGGGCAAAAAGATAAAGATCCGCAGGGAGAAGGTTGTTTGCGCATTCTTATGGATGAAGGATCTGTTGGTATTTTTTTGCCGGGTAAAGACGGCAACGAGATGCTCATCGAAACGGTGCGCGGTTATTCGCTTCTTGGTGAGATGTCGGCTCTCGGTCTCGCCAAAATGCCAACGGCGACAGTGCGGGCGGGTGAACAGGGTGCGGTTGTTCTTACTTTTCCGGCAAAACTTCTGCGTGATATCTACGATGATCCGACATCAGAGGCTCATCGTGTACTGGATCTCATCATCAAGAAGCGTCTCCATATTCAGAGAAAATTCGCTCCAAGCACTGTCGAGAACACACAGGTTGTGATTAATCTTGCGACGCAGTTTGCCGGACGTGCGGATAGGAGCATTGCTCAAAGGATCGGTGAATTAATTCCAAAGGAGGGAATATCAGAGTGCAAGTATCGTGAATACGGTGCAGGAGAGTATCTGTATACTCAGGACGAGCCGACCGATTCCGTTGCGATTCTCATCGATGGCACATGTAGTTTCATCAAGCATGGAGTGCGCATCGCATCTGACATTTCGGCAGGAACTAACCTTGGTGATGTGGCATTCTCTCAGAGAGATCAGATGATGCCGTATTCCATCAGAGCTGACAGTCCGTGTCGTGTGTTGAGCGTTTCAAAACGCCTCTTCAGCGCAGTCCAAGCTTCGAATTCAATGGATATCGCTCTAAAGGCTGCAACAAAATTTGTGCCTCTTTCCGGCGAAAGCAGCTCACATCTCATTTCGATGGCTTCCCAATTGGATCTTGAGGCTATGCTTGCAGGTGCCTCCAAAAGGCAGCATTACAGAGCAACCAAAGCGACACTGCGGATGTCTGCATTGGAAAGGGTCGGAAACTCCGAAGAGATGTTGTACTTTCTCAGCACAATCGGACTTCTCACTTTGAATGGCAGAACTGTTGAGATCGTGCGAGAGGATGGCAGAAGCTACAAAATCCGTTGCAATGGCATCGAGGAAGATGTGACAAAAGATGAGTTGAAAAATGATAATCTTGCTGCCGTCCTTGATACTAAAGAAGAAGTCCAAAAACAAATCGGTCTCTTTGCTGCAAGCGAATTTACGGCAGACGATGCAACGTTTCTTCTCGAGAACGGATATGGACTGCCGGAAGTGTGTGATGCGGAGTGTCAGCAGCGCCTCGAAGAGCTTCGTCAGCGTTTACCAACAATACAAAAGGCAAGTTTTGCACTTGATGAAAATTTTGAGGATCAGCCGGAACTTCGCGATGCGCTCAAGCAACTGCTGTTCGATTTTGACTATCCGCTTTCTGTCATCACCTTACTTGCTGATGACAACACCCGTCCGACAACGATTGCAGCAATTCGCACTATTACACAAGAGTCTTCAGTATCTGACATCGAATTCCGTGCCAAAGTGGAAGGGACACTCGGTCGAATGGATCCTGCATTCGTCGAGGCTTCAAGAACATTCGATGAAAAACATGTTGTGCACAGTGTCGATAGAAATTTCGCAGCCATGGAGAATAGGAAGACTGCATCCGATCTTTTTCGGTCTGCTATTCTGCAGAAGGATCATCGGCTGAGTCTTGCAAGATCAGTAGGCAATGAGCCGACTCCAAAGCAGCGGGAGGCACTGGAAAAAGAGATCATCACGAGGACGGATCGCATCGCTCCCAGGCTCCAGGGCGATCTTTCGAGCATCGCATCAGCTGTTGCAGGACCCAGCGTGAGTGGCGGATTTCCTTCGGTGACCTGCAGAACAAAAAATGTCGAAGGCGTGCTCGATAAAATCGCTCGTATGCGCAGCGGAAATGCGGGCAAAGAACCGAGACCGGACTACATTGTTGCCGATATGCCCGATATTACCGGAGGAAGGATCATTGCGCGTGATATCGATCAGCTAAAGGAAGTTGTTGATGAATTTGAGAAGCAGTTTGCCGGAAAGATTTTGCAGAAAGATAATTTCTACACGAGTGAGAAGAAGAGACAGAACCCGTATCGTGTCATTACCTATACAGTTCTTATCGGACAGTATCCGTGCGAAGTGCAGATTTCGACGTTGCATGCGTCGATTGCTGCAGACGTCATGCATAATATCGAATACAAGAAGATCGCATCTACTTCATTCTCCGGGCAAAAGGAATTGAAAGAATTCAGCAAGAAAGCAGCTCTGTTTGATTTGCAGAGACTCACCGGTCACAACCTTGCTTCCGCCCTCGAACAACTTCGACCTTTCGAACTGGATGCATCGGTTCTCACTGATTTCCGAGAGTCGCTCGACTACGATTCGACGAGAGACGAGTTTGTTGCTGCCGTTCAGGAACGTGTCCACGCAAGAACACTCACACCGGAGGAATCTGCAACGATTCTGAATTTGCTGCAGACGGCTGAATATTGTCATGAGAAGCAGACGTATGCGATTCAGTCCGTCGATAAAAAAACAGGCAAGTTAAAGTATCCTACTTCTGCTCTTCTCGCACACGTTCCGTACATCAACCATTCTGTGCGTGTCGGCACGTTTGCTTTGCAAGCCGGTCTGAGTGCCGATGCGGTGATTGCTGCAATCTTCCATGATGCTTTGGAAGATCAACCTCAAGCATGGGCCGAGTGGGCGGCTGAGAAGTGTCCTTCTGGTGCTCGGACTTTGGTTGAGGACTTGAGTGAGATTCCAGCTGAACCGAGAGAGGCATACATGGCACGCATGGAAGTCTTGACCGGTGAAGCAAAGCTTATCAAAGCACTCGATCGTCTGGACAATCTCCTTCGCGGACACACAATGCTGAGTGCAAAATATTTGAGGCGCACACTCAATGAGTGTGACAATGTCTACGACGAAGCGTTCAAGCAGTACCCCGAACTTTCGAAGTTTTCAGCTCTCTATGCGAAGTACCGCGCAAGTATCGAGCATCTGTTAGAGTGTCTTTCTTAATCATGCTCCTCAAAGACACCTTCCGATCGGCACTGAAAGGCGTCACGGTTAATGCGAATCGCTCGATGCTCACGATGCTCGGCATCATCATCGGTGTCGGCTCGGTTGTTCTCATGAGTTCGGTCGGCCAAAGCATGGAAGGAGTGATCCTCGGTCAGATCAGTTCCCTCGGACCCAAAAGCATGGTGATTTTCCCCGGGCAGCAAGAAGGGGGAGCAAGCGGCGTAACGACTGGGCATGACAGTCTGACATTCGAAGATCTTCGAGAGCTGGAGCAACTGAAGACCATCACGGATCTTGCTCCGGTGATTTTCATCACAGGGACGGTTTCTTTCAATCGAGAGGAGGGGAATCCGCAGGTGTTTGGCATCCGACCAAACTTTTTTCAGAATCAGAACATCGTAGCAAAAACCGGGCGTTTGCTCGACGCCGGCGACAATGACGGCGCGAAAGCGGTTGCCGTGCTCGCTCCCGATGTCGTTGAAAAATTCTTCGGTTCCATCGAACCGATCGGTAAGCGTATAAAAATCGGCGATCGTCACTACACCGTCATCGGAACCACCAAGGCACTCGGATCTCAGTTTTTTCAGAACGCCGACGAGCGCATCTATGTTCCGTTCAATGTTGCACGCGACGTGACCGGTCAGAAGTATTTGAACTACCTCACGATGCTTGCGACCGAAAGTTTTGATCGTGCATTCGATGATGTAAAAACGCTTCTTCGTCGCCGGCATGGCATAGAGAATCCCAATGACGATCAGAAAAAAGACGATTTTGTCGTCCGTTCCTCCGCGCAGGCCGGAGAAATTCTCGGGTCCGTTTCTCTTGGTTTGACGCTGTTCATTACGACGATTGCCGCGATTTCTCTGCTTGTCGGCGGCATTGGCATCATGAACATCATGCTTGTTTCCGTTACCGAACGCACTGCAGAGATCGGTCTCAGGAAAGCGCTCGGCGCCAAGCGCATCGATATTCTTCTTCAGTTTCTCACTGAATCAGTTCTTCTCACGGTCATCGGAGGAGCGATCGGCGTTGTCGGTGGTATTTTTATTGCATTCATCATTGCCGGCATTGCCAAGTACTTTCTGTCGACGTACTTCTTCGCAGTCTCACTGGGGTCCGTCGTCGCTGCTTTTTTAATGGCTGCCGCGACGGGCGTACTTTTCGGTCTGTCTCCTGCGCGCCATGCAGCATCTCTTCATCCCATCGAGGCTCTTCGTTACGAATAACATGCTCTTCTTAGACACTCTCCAAACGGCACTGAAGGGCATCTCGGTCAACAAGAATCGCGCCATGCTGACGATGCTCGGCATTATCATCGGCGTCGCTTCCGTGGTGCTGATGGTATCGCTCGGCTCGAGTTTTCAAAACTACATCGTCTCGCAGGTCGAGTCGTTTGGAACAAATACGGTCGATGTTTTCCCGAAAGGATTTGAAAAATTTGGAGGGAATTTGGACAGTCTCACCTTCGAGGATTTCAGAGCGGTTTCGAAGCTCTCTACCGTCGAGAACGTCGTGCCCATCGTTCTCGTGTCGAAGCCGGTGTCATTCGGGGACGAGGAAGTCTCGCCGATGGTCATGGGATCGTACGATCGCATCTTTGGAAATTACGGCCTGAAGATCGAGCACGGCAGACTTCTGGAGAAGAACGACGAGGAGGGTGCGAAATCCGTCGCGGTCCTCGGTTATCAGACCGCTGTGGATCTGTTTGGCAACAGAAATCCGGTCGGCCAGAAGATCACGATCGGTGATTCTTCGTTCACCGTCGTCGGCGTGCTGCGGTCGGTCGGTTCATTTCTTCTCCAGAATCTCGATACGATTGTGTTCATTCCGTACTCGACGGCGAGATCGGTGAGCGGACAGAAGCATCTGAGCTACATGACGCTCAAGGCCGTGTCCGATACGGATCTTGCAAAGCAGGACATCACGATGCTTCTTCGGCAACGGCACCACATCGATAATATTGATAATGATCCGGATAAAGACGATTTCATCGCGCGCAGTGCCGAGCAGATCACACAGATTGTGAACTCCGTCACCCTCGGACTCACGATTTTTCTTTCCCTCGTCGCGGCGATCTCGCTGCTGGTCGGAGGCATTGGCATCATGAACATCATGTTGGTCTCTGTGACCGAACGAACAAGAGAAATAGGTCTACGGAAAGCCGTCGGCGCTCGGCAATCTGACATTCTTCTGCAGTTTTTACTCGAGGCAGTTTCTTTGACTCTCACCGGAGGTGCAATCGGCACGGTGACTGGCGTTTTCTTTGGTTGGCTTCTGAGTGCGATAGCCGCTCGTTTTCTCGGTGAGTTTCACTTCGTTCTCTCGCTGTCTGCCATCTTTCTCGCACTCCTTATGGCAATTGGCACGGGGCTGATCTTCGGTATCTATCCGGCAAAGCGTGCGGCAGCCTTAAGCCCGATGGAAGCACTGCGACACGAGTAATTAAAAAAAAGACCATCGAGCGAACTCAGATGGTCCTTTGAAGTCAAAGCTGAAAACTAGCAGTCGCAGCCGTAGACGGTCTGACGCTTGTTCTCCTTGCAGCGCCATGCAGCCTTCTTCACGATGTCCTCGCAGGACTTCGCAAGAGCGTCGCAGAAATCGCCGCCGCAGCGGAGACCCATCTTCGAAAGCGTCTCCTTGACATGAGATTGAACGATCATTGGATAAAAGGGGAAGAAGTAGATGGTCAGGATTCTAGAGTGAGTGCCCTGCAAAGCACAAGCAAGCATTCTGTACCGTATTGACAGCAGAAGATTGGAGTGGTACAATAAACAGGATCAGTCTCCTCAAAAGGATTGGTCAATACGGGTCTCTCACGAGACCCTTATTAGAAGTATTTAATAAATTGAATAGAGAGGCTCAGTGCCGTACACTTTATGTGTGGGTCGGTAGCGAAGTGGCCAAACGCATCAGACTGTAAATCTGACGGCTTATGCCTTCGCTGGTTCGAATCCAGCCCGGCCCACCAACGTTTTATTTCACACAGAAATGTTCATCCAAGCTTCTAAAGATTTCCTCATCAAGACCGTCTTGGAAATCGATGTTACCTTCGGGGTCAAAATACCACAGGAAACGGACAAGTCCCTGGAGAGCGCATTTCTCGACAGCCGCATCTTTCTTTACCTTTTTTTCACTGCAGTAGGTCGCTGCGATGGTCCACGCTGTTTCTGCGTAGTGATTCATCATGAAGTTGACGACTTCCCTGTGAGCTTTGATGGGTGCATCCGCAATTTCACGCGCCCAGACGCGGAATCGTGCGTAGAGTTGGCCGTCCGCTGGTCTCGGCGGATCTTTGTCGAAGACGCTCGAAACCAGTTGTGTCGGAGTCATGCCGATTCCGTCGATCTCCTGCTCTGTTTCAACGGAACCATCTTTGATTCGTTTCAGGCTTGAGGGCTCTGTTTCTGCTTGCGCCGGTGCAAGCATGTTCGTAATTGCAGCTTTGATCAACGGTGAGACGAAACGTTCGAAATCTGCATCGGGTACGCGCGGGTCATAACTTTCGACAGCTGCTTGAATCGCATGCACTCCGGCGAGCCTGTAGTCGGCGGCGTTCAAGTCATCCGCGGAGATTTTCAGTGCCTGCATGATGGCGGCGACGAGATGTTTGAAGTGCTCGCCGGCGATCACGGGAATGCTGTCGAAAGGCGTGAGCCTGTCGGGATGGTGACGAAGCTCCGAGAACCACTCGCAGACCGCAAGTTTTCGAGCATCCGTTTCCACGGACTTCTTCCCCTCATTGGCAATTGCAGAAGGAGAAGCAACAGTCGTTGCAGGGGCGTAAGTTTGCGTCGCATCGGCATTCCTTGCAGCTCCCGAATTTGCAGGAACGATCGCTGGCCGAATCGCAGGATGCGCAGGGACGTTCTCGTCTTCAGTCGTACTGCGCAGCGTGCCGAGCGTGACTTTCCGCATCGCTCGTATGATTTGTTCTCGAGCGAATGCATTCACAAAATGCCCATGAAGATCGGGATCGTACAGAGGCAAGAGCCTCCTCAGCTCTTCGATTCCGGCGGCGCGAACGGGTTCCGACACGCTTGCGGGCTGCGTCCCGATCACTCCGTGCATCAGGCTTAGCACCGTTTGCATGTAGATTTGTTCTGCTTTTTGAAGTGCTTGCGCATAATCGTATTGCTGGCTTCCCGTATAGTGACTTTCAACCCATCTGCAGAATCTTTGCTGTCTTGCAATGTTCGGATCGATCTCCGCCGCAACGCTCATCGGTCGAGAGGTTTCAGATTGGCTGCTTGCGGTACTTTTTACTTCCGCGGCAACGGTCGTTTCTAAAATTGTCACTTCCGTTTTCGTTCCCGTCAGTTCTCCAAAGCGATGCCGAATGATCTGCATCGCGGGTCCGATGATCGGATCCTTCATCGCATCCGATCCGAGAATCGCTTCGATTCTGGATACGGGGTGGGCATTCGACTCCGGAACATTGTCGAGCGTTGCGATCGGGGCGCTCACGACATCATCGGTGTCTTGGGTTATGTCATCGCTTACGACGGCTTCCGGTTCCGTTACTTCAAATGCTCTCACTGGAAGCGGTTCTTTCCGTTCACTATCAGAAAATTCGAGTGAGCTAAGATCCGTTGCAAGTCCTTCTTCATCTAAGGCAATCGAAGCAGAGTCGGAATCCGTCTCCGCCTCATCGTCAACGACAATTGAACCGACTGCCGGAAATTTTGCAGACCACTTTCGATATGTATTTTCGTGGATCATCAGTCTCCTGCATGCTTCCCTGAGTTCCACACCTTCACCTTGATGAAGTTCTCGAATTCTTCTGACTATTTCACGTTGTTCATCTACACGAAAACTTTTCTTCCATTCACCTCTTTTGCGTGGCGTATCTGGTTCTCTCGAAATCTCAGTTGCTGCCGAATCTTGTTCTTGCGCCTGTCTTTTCTGTTCCCTCTGACTTCTCCAGTACTGGATACTTCCTGCTGGAGCACCGTATTGGTCGCAAAGCCTTTTCATTCCTCCGCGTCCTTCCTTGTCGATCATGTCCAGAAATCGAAATCTTTCATTCCAGCCCCATCCTTCTTTCGTATACCTGGGCAACGCCTCTCCGTTGCCCTCATGCGGGGAAACGGCAGCGGCTGCTCCCTGCGGAAGAAGATCGCCTTGCGCATCCGAAGTTTCAGCAGTATCCGAATCATTCAGGGTCTCATTTACATCGGAGGCGACTTCGGAGCGAATGTCATCGGGCTGCATTTCAATCGCATCCCCCGGTTCTTTTTTCCAGTTGTGATACGTTCCGATCGGAACTTCGTATTGTTTGCATAATCTCGTTGCTCCTCCCCACCCCGCACGATCAACCATATCAAGGAATCGAGCGATTTGTCTTTCGTTCCATTCTTTTTTCACATACTTCGGCAGATCTTCACCGTTGTCTTCCGTCGTTTGCACAGTACTGGTTTTTGGAGCCGCAGCAGTTCTTCGTTTCAATCCTGCAGTGCCGTTCTCGTTCGGGAAGCGCTGTTCCCATTCCTCGTGCACTTTCTTGGATACGCCGAATCGCAGTCGAAGCCTAATTGATCCGTTTACACCTCTGCTTTCTTCCGCACGTGCCTCCAAGACGAACGCTTTGATTTGAGTATCGTTCCAATCCTGACAGTTCGTGGGTAATTCCAGCTCTTCCAATGATGCTGGCATCGCATTCGTTTGAGCCTCTGCATTCTTGGCAGCGACAACGTAGTGCGCTGCATATCTCACTTTCCAATCGTCATTATGGAAGAATTTTGACACACCGTAATGCGCCCTTGTCTTGTGTGCTCCCAGTTAGGGATCAAGTTTTTCCGCTTCCGCAACAAGTGCGAGAAAATACAGAATTTCAGCTTCCCGCCATGTCGTGTAGTGAGCATCCAGCGAAACTTTCTGCACGTAAACCGTTTCTCTTGGGGCAGCTGCGAGTGCTTCGTCTTCCGCGATCTGCAATGCTGCGGAATCTTCCGCATCAGCCGCATCGATCGGCGCTGTCGTTGCTCGAGACTCGGTGCGCGTTTGCGATTGCGTAGGAGCAAATGATTCGGCAGAAGCTGGGGGAGCGGTCGCTCCAACGGCGGTCGTGATCGAAGCGGGAACGGCGACAGGCTGAGCGGGTTGTGCCGGCTCCGGTTTCGGAATCAGTCGCAGAACCGCGGCACGCACGCCCGTGACGAGTCGCACGACATCGTGCGTGTGTTTGAGTGCGGCTGCTGTCTTGTCTCTGTCATAATCTTCGAGAATGCTCCGTGCATGTTGCATTAAATAATCCTCTTTTCTGTTTTTGGGAAACATAAACGAGTTGTCTCTGAAATGTTTCCGCAGGCCATCGATGTTTTTGATCGGATCATCGTCTGGAGCATCGCTTATTTCCAATTTTTCAGTTTTTTCATAATTCGAAATTGCTGCTGAATTTGGATTTGTTTCCGAAACGCGGCCTCCCGATAATTTTGCCACACTGACGCGAAATCGACCGTCCAAAACTTGAACCAGCCCCAAAGAATGAGATTCGATGGCGTGTTCATGATTTGTCTCTGCATCGATGAGCACTCGCACCGCTCTGGCAAAATCGAATTGTTTGCTTCCTTTGAACTCAAGCCCGATCACTGCTCGGAGCATCCTCTCCTCAAGCTCACCGATTCGCAGCGACTGCAGCTTGTCTTCCATCGGAGCCTCTGATGTTGCTACTTCCGACATATGGAGGCGGATGCTAGCGATTCTCCGGCGTTATGCAAGGAAACTTAGAACCAGCGGTATGTAGAAGAGCGCGAAGAGCGTTGTTGAGAGCACTCCGAGGGCGGCTTTCTCCGGTTTGACGTTGAGAGCGGTTGCGAGAACCACAGTGTTTGCTGCCATCGGCGTGAGTGACAAGAGAATCACAATCGAATGCATCGACGGTGTGAGGAGGTGCCAGAAATGCGTATCGAGAGTGACTGCAAGAAGAGCATAGAGAGGCCACAAGAGAAATTTTGTGAATAACGACAGACCGATAAATTTCCAGTCACATCGTAGCGTCTTGATTCCGGAGACGCCGAGCCCGATGATCATCATGCCGAGAATCGAGTATGCACCGCGAAAATTATCCGCGAGAGAGAAGTAACTCTCGGGCAAATGCACCGATCCTGCATTCATCAGGAGACCGAGAAGAAGTGCGTACAATGACGGAAGGCCGGCAAGTTTTCGGAGTGACTCGCGCGCCGAATAGGTTCCTTTTGCCGTAATGTAAAACCCCAATGTGCTCTCGTAGAGCACAAGTCCCATGGTTGCGAGCACCACCTGTCCAAGTACTTCTGGACCCAGAAGTGCCATGGCAACGGGGATCCCAAAGTATCCTGTGTTTCCGGTTGCTGCACTGTAGGCATAAATGTTTCGGGTGCTGTCCGACCAAACTTTGCCACCGACTGTGTACGCAATTGCGCAGAAGACATACGCAGATACGAGAAAAAAAACCGGTAGAAGAACGATGCCGAGATTCAGTTCGGTCGTGAATGCTCCATGAAAGACGATCACCGGAGAGAGGACGTACAGGAGAAGAATCGCAATGCTTTCTTTCTGCACCTTCAGAATCCTTCCTGCGATGTACCCGAGTGCGATGACCGCGTAGAGCGGAAGCAGTTTAGCGAGGAGTACAAGAAAGAGTGACATACTTCTTTCTTGTACGCGAAACTGCGGCCATCGGCAAGAACGTTGAATGGATTCTTACTGCAGAATTTTCTTCTTGTATGCAACGCACATCAGAAGCACTGCGGAGACGAAGACTCCCCACGCGGCGGGTCCGGTCGAGGTGTTCACTCTCGGACGATATTGCTGCATTTCAAGAAGCGGTGCGCCACCGTGAAGGTTTTTCGACGACGCTGCGATGTCGCTGCCGGCATTGCGGTATGCATTCTTGCTTCCCACCGTGTACGGATTTGTCGGGATGGCGTTGCCTCCAAACGACACGTCATTTTTTTGTTCCGCGGGTGACGATCCGCCCACACTGATGACTTCCGTCGTATTGGATCCATCGAGAATGGAGACGTTCGTACTTGCTTGCGGTGTCGGTGCCTCCAGAACAGGCGCTGTCACCGACAGATCTGACGGTGATGCGGCACTTGGATTGCTGACAGGTTCAACTGGTCCGCCGAATGGAAGGGGGAAATCGTCAGCATTGAGAACGGAGTCAGCAGGCGATGTCGAAGTGCTGCTTGGGATGCTACTCGAGAGTGCTCCGGCTTCAATGGTGGGAGTGACCACGATCGTGAGCGTCTGGTCTTCCGGCATCGTTTCCGAAATGTACGTGAATGTTCCGGATACGTCGGCTGGAATCGTAAACGTATAAGGTTTGTCGAAGATCAGTTGTGTCGGGAATAGTTCGCGTCCATCCCTCGATTTGATGACTTCCGGATTCGGATTTTTATTCTCAAGTGTGATCGTCGTTCCCGCAGCCACTGCAATGGTTGGAGGAGAAAACGTATTGCCTGCCGTGATCGTGACCGTGGTGACGGTGCTTCCGCTCTGGGTCAGGCTACCTCGGAGCGTGTCGATGCCGAGATACATTGTCATTGCAATCAACACTAACGCGATGCCGGCGACCGCAGACAAGCGCATCGCTTGAGGATTCGGCTGTACCGAGACATTGTGCTTTTCGTATTTGTGGACGACCGGCAATTCGGATGCAGGGCTCTTCGTCTGCATTGCAATCGTTTCATCTTTCTTTGCAGCACTCGCAGCCGTAACGCGTACGGACGGTGCGTCGTCATCGGTATTCGTCCAGCCGGCGTTGACGAGTGGGATGGACATTTTAGGCAGCGGTTCGGAGGGTGACATACTGACGGTGACAAGCGAAGGCGGTTCCGATTATCGCACTGATCACCAGAAAGATGACGACGGTGTCACCTGTTCCGGTGCTTCCTTTAATCTCGGTTCCTCCGTAGTTTTGAATCGGGTTACCTTCCACAGGCTGCGTCTCCACGAGTTTTCCGCTGAGAGGTGCTGAAGCACTCTCGGGGCTGCCCACTCTGACGGATACTTCCTGACTGAAGACGCTTTCAAGATTGTCTTTGTTGAACGCTCGGATTGCGACAAAGTACGTTGTGTCCGGTTCCAGTTCTCGAAGAACGAGGCTGGATGCGGTTGTATCGATAGTGCGCCTCTGAATGTACTTGCCGCTGACCGTGCTGAAGTAGACGTTGTAGCCAGCGAGCTCGCTGCTTCGAAGCGGTTGCCATCCCAAAAAAATACTTTGCTCTCTGGATGTGATTTTTAGATTCTGAACCTGCAGAAGGCCGAATGACGATTCGGTGCTCGGCTGAGTTGACGCAGGGGCTGATGCTGGAGGCTGCTGTTCGGCACCGCGAATGGGAATCACAAGAGAATCCGGGATAGAAGAGGACTCTGAAGACGCAGCTTCGTGCAGTGGCTCAAGCTGAACTGAGAGGATGCTCGGGCTTTGCGCCAGAAGTGGGGTAAGTGTTTTCTGGCAGAGGATTCCTCCGACACACGGAGGTTCTGTCAGACCTTTTGTATTTTCGGTGAGCTTCGGAGTTCCATTGACGGCAGTTTGTCCAAGACCGTCTTCTCTGAAGTTTTCGAATGAGATTTCTGTCGCATTTCCGCCGGTGAGTACTCGGAACGTGACGCGTGCAATTGCGACGCGGTTGCTATTGATTACCCCCGCTGCACCTCCTATTTTCACAAGCCGAGCAGACGCATTCGCAGCTTGTTCACCGGGAATGGGCCTTGCTATGACAGATGTGAGAGTGACGCTGCGTGCTTCCAGAACACTGGGATCGTACGTAAGCCAACTCCTGATCGATTCCACAGTCGCACCGGCAGCATTTTCAAGAACCACGTCTACATCCACGAGGTCATCGGCTTGAAGTACATCGGTTGTCAGATGCGAAGCATCGGACACCGGAAAAGTCTTGCATTCTGTTCGTATTTCTTCCGCACAATGCGGTTCGAGCACGAGCCGTATCACCCCGTCACCTTCCGTAGCAAAAGCACTCTGCATTGGTAGTGCACTGAGGAGCGTCAGAATGCCGACTGCAGGAAAATAACGTAGTGAATTCATGGTGTTTGTTTTTTATTTTGTTTTAACGGGACTGCTGTGTCTCAAGAATCTCAAGAATACTCAGTGCATCTTCGGAGGTAATCACGAAGTCCTGGTTCGGATCTGCAGAGAGTTCCTCGGGTGTCGGAGTACGAACACCTTTCGACAGTTCTACAGCAATGCGAACATCGTCCGTATCAACTGCGCCGCTTCCGTTCAGGTCGCCGAGAACGACTGCACCTCCGGCTCTCGTTTCCGAGATCACGGGATGCACGTCATTTGCCGTCTGGATTCCGACGATGAACGCAAAGGCCATGCTGCCGGAGACGATGGAAATCGTCCTGAGGGATTTGCGCTTGAAGAATGAATACGAGTGGTGCATTTCCTACTATTGTAGCCTAAAAGTGACTTTTCTTCCATCCAGTGGAGTTGACTATTAAAGAGGATATGATGGAATATTGCGCTAGGATGTTCTCCTCATGGACTCCTCCAACTTCTATCTGTTTACCGGTGAGAATACGTTTGCCCTCGCACAGGAGCTCGGGCGATGGAAGAAAGCGTTTTTGGACAAGCACGGTCAGGAGAATCTTCTCGTATTGCAGGCAAAGGAAATCACTCTCTCCGATCTTTTGGACGCCGTTTCTGTCATGCCGTTCATCGCGGAGAAGCGGCTGGTGATCCTTGAGGGAATCCCTAAAATCGACAAGGAGGAAATGCCTCGCATTCTTTCGAATCTTCACCCGCAAACGGTTCTTCTGATCGTCGAGCCAAAGCCTGATAAGAGACTCGGGATTGTGAAAGAGCTGGAGAAGCACGCAGAGAGAAAGTCTTTTCCGCAGCTTGCAGATGGAGAGCTCTGTTCGTGGGTCCGGTCATCGCTTCAGACACTCGGGTCGACGATCACCCCGTCAGCCCTCCGGTCGCTTCTTGATATTGTCGGGAATGATCAGTGGACACTGGAGAGCGAGCTTCAGAAAATATCGGCTGGATCAAAGCCCGAGATCTGCGCTGCCGACATCGAGAGGCTTGCAATCCCTTCCGGCTTTCAGGTCGTTTGGAAGTTGACGGAACTGATCGGTTCAAAAAGGTCGGAAGAGGCACTCTCGTTTTACATTTCTCGCATTGATCGAGGCGAGGATCCCTACGGGATGTGGACAATTCTCTTGTCCATGATGAAGAATTTGACCTTGGTATTTGCGTCCACGGCATCCGGTCTCAGGGATGATCGTTCGATTGCTTCTGCAACCGGTCTCCATTTTCTTGCCGTACGAGGTCTTCTGCCACTCGCTCGATCCATCAGCATAGAGCAGCTTAAAAATCTCGTCGATTGGGTCATTGCCGCGGACATCGAGCTCAAATCCGGTGGCTATCACTACTCAGCCGAAAGACCCGGAGAGGTCATTGCACTGACGGAGCGTGCCATCTTAATGACGTCTCTAGGATAAGCAGACTTACATCGATTGTATTTTCCCAAGCAAAT
>CALRAD010000018.1 GCA_943350395.1 Candidatus Peribacteria bacterium | reverse complement strand
CTGAAAGTTCGTTATCGAGAAGGCTTTGTGAAGAACAGATACATCGGTCGCACCTTCATCATGCCCGGACAGGAAATGCGCAAGCGAAGTTTAAATTTTAAATTGCACCCGATCGATCTCGAATTCAAAAACAATTCCGTACTGCTTGTCGACGATTCCATCGTTCGCGGCAATACGAGCAAGAAAATAGTAGAGATGGCTCGGAAAGCAGGTGCGAAAAAGGTATATTTCGCCTCTGCTTCGCCTCCAATCATCGGACCAGATCCCTACGGCATCGATCTCCCGACAACCACCGAATTGGTCGCAGCTGACCATACGATTCCTGAGATCTGCAAAATTATCGGTGCTGACGGCCTTTTCTATACCTCGATCAAAGATCTCAGGAGCGCTGTTCGCGTCGGCAATCAGAGAATTCATCATTTCAGTGAAGGCTGCTTTACGAAGAAGTATCCGACACCCGAGATCACTCCGAAACTTCTCAAGCAGATGGGATGTGGACGCAATGAAACGAGAGACAGTTTTGAAAAGGAGGAAAACAGTGACAATCCGGATCAAACAAAAATGATGTCCCTTGTCTGATACACATGAAAATTCTCCTTATTTCAAATTCGGCACGCGGGCATGCAATCGCCGAGGCGTTCAGCAGGAGCCCGCAGAAGCCGGAGATTATTGCGGCATGCACGGGTCGTGATCCCGGGATGATGAAATTGGCAAAAGAATTGCATGTTGTGGACATCAACGGACTCTCGAAGATCGTCGAACTGGCAAAGGCGACAAAGCCCGATTTTGCATTCATCGCTCCTGATGATCCGATAGGAGCAGGGCTTGCAGACAGATTGGAGTCCATTGGCGTTCCGTGTGTAGCGCCGCAAAAGAATCTGGCTCGCATTGAATCGAGCAAAAGCTTTGCAAGAAATCTGATGAACAAGTACGGAATTGACGGAAGCCCTGCATTCAGAGTCTTCAGCTTTTCTTCAATGGATGCGAAGAGGCAACTCGATCTGGATATCCGACACTATCTCGAGTACGAACTGAAAGGACAATATGTCGTGAAGTATGATGCGCTGAAGGGCGGAAAGGGCGTGAAACTGAGCGGTGAACACTTGAGTACCATTCACATGGGCGCCAAGTACGCCATGGAATGCATCGATCAATGTGGGACTGTTGTCATTGAGGAGAAGCTGACCGGTGTCGAATTCAGTCTTCTCTCGTTCGTGTCGGGTCTCAAAACCGTCGACATGCCGGCCATTCAGGACTACAAGCGGGCATACATCGACGACGAAGGACCGAATACGGGAGGCATGGGAACCTACAGCGATGCAAATCACCTGCTCCCGTTCTTGAACGCAGACGATCTGAAAGCGGCAAGCAACTATAATGCCAAAATCGCAGAAGCGCTGATGAAGGAGTGTGGAGAACCGTATAAGGGGATTCTGTACGGAGGTTTCATTGCCACGAAAAACGGAGTGAAAATCATCGAGTACAACGCACGGTTCGGTGATCCGGAAGCACTGAATGTCCTGCCGCTTCTCGAGACTGATTTGGTTGCGATCTGTCAGTCGATCATCGCAGGCACTCTTTCGCAGGAACTAGTCAAATTCTCACCGAAAGCCACTGTCTGCAAATACATCACTCCAAAGAGCTATCCTGAGGACAAGAAAGAAAAAGGACAACGCGTACTCGTACCCGAGAGAATCCCCGATGACGTTCGACTGTACTACGGAGATGTCTCCATGAACGACACCGGCTGGATGATCCTCGGTACGTCGAGATCCATCGGGGTCGTCGGCATCGGCGACACCATCGGAGATGCAGAAAAACTTGCCCAAGAAGTCTGCGAACGATTCTCCGGTCCCGTAAGGTTTCGAGAAGACATCGCGACGATCGAATCCATACAGCAAAGAGTTGATCTGATGCAGAAGTTGCGAGGCAGATAGAATGAACCTATTCGGCTTCTGGGAATTGATTGCGCACGATCAATTGACAGCGGGCGTTCTAGTGTTAATATTCACGGCCTTCAAGTCTCTTTACCACCATTCTCTATGGAACAGCTTTTGTGCAATCTCAGGGCAATGCAGACCGCAGCAACTGCTGCGCTTGTCTCTCTGGCACTCATCGGACTGCCGCTGCTTGCAGCGAATGATGACAGCGTCACAGGACTGAGTAATGCTTACTATGCAGAGCACATCATAAAGCTTTTCCAGAAAACCGGAGCCGAAGTTGTGGGGACATTCGACAACGCCTCAGTGTCCTCAAGCGGTTTCGATTTTGCAGCGTACATGAGCCACACTTGCTTCCGCCCAACCGAGTACGATAGTGCAGGGTGCAAAAGGGAGTTTGGTCCGTATTGGAATTTGAACACGACGTACCATTCGGGAGCGTTGAATATGATCCTTAGGGGAACCTCATTTCTTGCGGGTGCTGCGCACCTCGCTCCAACACAGGCTGTCATCAAAAAAGTTGAGGAGAAAGAAGTGGAAGAGACAAACACTAATACGACACTGTTCAATACTCCGAGTGCCCTTGAGGTGCGCGCTCGCAGCGTCAAACTGTGGAATGCCTGCCAAGCGAAGGAATCCTCACGCGAAGAAATGTCGCGTTGCTACCAGAGGAATATCAGGCGCACGCAGCTCTGGAATCCGGAAACGGATGCGGTGTACTAAACAACTCGAAATTTCTTTTAGAGTTGCTTCAGAAGCTCTTCCTCTTCCCATTTCTTCATTGCTGCAACAATCGAATCCAATTTGCCCTGCATCACTCCGGGAATATTGCTGAAATTCTGGTTCGCTCTGTGGTCGGTGATGCGGTCTTGGGGAAAGTTATAGGTGCGGATCTTCTCGCTTCTGTCCCCGCTGCCTACTTGTCCGGCACGCATGTCCGTTCGCTGACGTTGCAGCTTCTCCTGTTCTGCAGCGTACAGGCGACTTCGTAGCAAACTCATCGCAAGAATCCTGTTTTTCAGCTGCGACCTCTCGGTCTGACAGGTGACGACGACACCCGAGGGCAAGTGCGTAATACGAATGGCACTCTCCGTTTTGTTCACGTGCTGCCCTCCCGCACCGCCGGATCGATACGTGTCTATTTTTAGATCTTCTTGGCGCACTTCGATTTCCGCCTCCTCCGCTTCCGGGAGAATCGCGACTGTTGTTGTCGACGTATGAATGCGTCCTTTGGCTTCGGTCGAAGGAATGCGCTGCACTCGGTGAACGCCGGATTCAAATTTCAGCTCACCGTACACACCTGTTCCCTCGATTCGTGCCGCAGCCTCTTTGACTCCGCCTGCATCGGCATCTGACACGTACAAAAGTTCGGATTTCCAACCTCGTTCCTCCGCATAACGCAAATACATCTTGAGCTGCTCAGCAGCAAAAAGTGCCGCCTCCTCGCCTCCCGCTCCCGCTCGTACTTCGAGAATGACGCTCTTTTCATCATCAGGATTTCTCGGAATCAACAAGCGCTTCATATCCTCCATCAGTCGAGGGATCTGCTCTCGAGCCTTCACTGCATCCTCTGCAGCAAATGCAAGCAATTCAGGGTCATTTGCAAATGTTTTCTCGTCTGCAATCGCCTGCTCAGCTTTGGCGTATTGAGAATATTTTTCCTCAAGAGGGGTGAGCTGTTTTATGCGTCTCGATATTTTTGTAACTTCTTTCGTATCGCCGTACACGGCTGGATCTTCCATCTTCTTTCGAAGCACAGAAAGTTCCTCGATGCAGGCTTTCACTTTTTCGATCATGCACTCATTGTATTCGAAAATTCCAAAATCCAAATATCAAATTCCAAGATGTTACTCTTGGAATTTGGCTTCTGGCATTTGGAATTTCATCACTTCATCCTCTGATCCAGTGCGTCAAATTCGAAACACTTCTCGCCGGCAGAGTGATTCCAGAAAATGTCGTACCCGAGATCTCTCTGCAATGCGAACGTAGCGCAAAGCTTGAATGACGTGCCTCGAGTCTCGTAGAGATACGGAACGGAAGTCTCGGGGTCCGAAATCCGAAGCTTTTGATACAGTGCGTTCGCGGCAACAGTCTCGAGATCTTTTGGGAGAGGCTTTGGAAGCACTTTCACACCTGCGGGAACGGGCACTCCCCTCTCCTGACCATAAATCTCATTATAAATTTCATTCTCGATCGCTCGCAAGTCACTCACACGCTGCTCGTCAAATCTCTCAGCACGACCTTGAAGCGGACTGCCGACAATGAGGATGCCACAAAGCACGAATGCCATCACAATCGCAACCGCACTCCAAAGATACTTCGAGTGGATCGAACTTCGCGCATATTGCTCATGATCGATGCGCAGTACCGAGAAATAATACCCAAACGGCAAGCCACTGAGCACCAATACGGCAAGAACTTTCAAAATAAATCGCAGAGTCAGCTCGCCGCTGAGAAGTGTGAAGAGCAGCGTAATGCCGTCACCGATGAGAGCACATGCCGTGACAAAGAGTGTCAGATACGTGAGCCAACGACGAACACCTGAATTGAGTTTTTCGGGCTTGGTACAAAACTCTCGATGCAAAATGCGTGAGAGAAACAAAAACATCGGAAAGGAGATGACAATGACCGCAATGGACCAGCGAATGCTTGAAAAATCGCTGCTGTTTGCGTATGCGTAGTCCGTCATGGCAGCGTCCGGAAACCAGCGCCCGATATACGTAAACGCAAGAATGACGAGACTGATGACTGTTGCATAGAGCGTTGTGAACGCCAGCAGATGGAAAAAGGCGTCACGTGCGGAACCGGTGTCACTGGGGATCGGTATAGGCATCGTCAGCGTTTCCGAGGCAAGTGCAGATGCAATGTCTTTCTCCTTCCATCCGGCAGACAACAGAAGCATACGAATCGTCTGATGATCCATATTCTTGGTCCTGGCATGTGCAATGAAGGCAGCGAGTGATTTACTCATAAGACAGGAAGGAAGGAATGATGTATAAAAGGCTAGACGTACGAATGACAGACTTCTTTCATTCTACACTCTTCGCATGAAGATACTTGTCGCAATGTCGGGCGGAGTCGATTCGAGCGTTGTGGCGAGCATGCTGCATGCGCAGGGCCATCAACTGATCGGTGTTCGTTTCTCCCTTTGGGTCGACCCCCTCGCGCCTGCACTCGCCCAAGTGCTACCGAGTAAATGCTGCACGACACAGAATATTTCGCGTGCTTCGAGCGTGGCAAAAAAACTCGGAATTCCTCTGCAGGTGATCAGCCTTGAACATGAATTCAAAAAAGAGGTCGTGGATCCTTTTCTGGATGCGCATAGAAAAGGTCAAACGCCGAATCCATGCATCGGATGCAATCGCACGATCAAATTCGGGAAGCTGATCAGCCTGATGCGAGAACTCGGTTGCGAGAAACTTGCGACGGGACACTACGCAAGAGTGGCGACGGAAAAACTACCAGATGGTACGGAACGCGCGATTCTACTTGAAGCCATCGACAAGCGAAAAGATCAGAGTTACTACCTCTATGGACTGCAGCAGGATCAGCTTCGCCACGCACTGTTTCCCCTTGGTGCAATGAAGAAAACAGAAGTGTACAAGCTTGCACATGACTACGATCTTCCTCTGTCGGAGAGCTACCGTGAAAGCCAGGATCTCTGCTTTTTTCCTGAGAAGACGCCTCAGGAATTTCTGAAGCGTTATCTGCATTCCTCGTTGTCCGCTGGCTCCATCATAAGGCGAGACGGCACCGTTGTCGGAACGCACGAGGGACTGCCTCTGTACACGATCGGACAAAGACGTGGTCTTGGCATCGGAGGTCTCAAAATTCCGCTCGAAGTTGTGTCGAAAAACCTCGAGAAAAATCAGCTGATAGTGTCAACAAAAGGCGAAGAGAAAACCCGAAGTGTTTACCTATCTGATTTGCGATATATTTCATGGAAACCCGAAGGTACTGACCCCATGCCGTTTGAGTGCCGTACACGCTCTCTCTCACACCGCAGCAAGGGCACACTGAAGTTGATTGCGGATAAGGCAATATTTGAGTTTGATAGTCCAGCTCCAGTACAACCTGCCGGACAGTCGCTTGTACTGTACCGCGGCGAAGAAATAGTGGGTGGCGGAGTGATGGAAAATGAGAGTAGCCCATCGCGTGTGTGAGCCATTTGTGGTACAATAAGTGACTGATTTTTCTTCACTTGTGCACAAAGCCCACTACACCGCCAATGGCGACATTATCCTGGACAGCGACGATGCTGCTACGGAAAATCAAACCGAAGAAATTGCTTCGGAGAAACCTGCTACTGCAATGGCAACGACAAGAACATCGAGAACCTCCGGATGGACAACCGTCCAAGACGATGTAGTCGATGAAAGCAGGGAGCCTCTTGCAATGCTCGAAGAAGAGACCGTTTCGTCGATCAGGCAACTGAGTCTGAGTACAAAAAACGTGATATCCAGAGGCAGTGCAGAAAGTACTTTACAACTGCACGCAACGGCTGCGGAAGCTGCACGCGAATTGCAAGCACTCAGAGAGTCGCTTGCATCATTCCCTTCTCGAATTCACGGAGCATTGAAGGCATTTTGGAAATCTGCAAACACTCCGATGCATATGCCTCGCCTCATGAAATCGGTCAAAAGACACCCGACGAAATTGAAACTATTCCTTATCGATACCATTCGTTTCGGAGGAACGTTTGCAGGAATCTTCCTCGTGCTGTTTGTGGCGATAAACTACCAAAGCTTCTTGCAAATTGCCAAAGCTGAACTGGCACTGACCGATGATCTTAAAACACAGCAGGAGCTCGAACAATTTGTGACAGGAACTCCAGCTGTAACCGGAGCTGCTACGTACGGCGATGACCATACTTCGGGTATCGATTTGCTCTCCTCTCTGCCTCAAGTCGGTCCATTTGAGGACAGACTGATCATCCCAAAACTCGGAGAGAACGTGCCGATCGTGCGCCCGAGCATGGACGCACTCATGAAAGAGGACTGGAAGAAATTTGAAGATGACATTCAGACTGCACTGAGAGACGGCGTGGTTCACTATCCGGGATCCGCAAGGCCGGGACAGCCGGGGAATTTCTTCGTCACCGGACACAGCTCGTACTACCCGTGGGATGACGGCAAGTACAAGGACGTATTCGCACGTCTCAAGGATTTGGCACCCGGAGACACCTACTCCGTGTATTACGGCGGGGACAGACATACCTATCGAATCACGGGCAAGAAAGAGGTGAAGCCAAGTGACGTGTCGGTGCTCGATCAGCCTACGAACAAACGAATCGCAACGCTCATGACCTGCACGCCTCTCGGCACAACACTCAGGCGTCTGATCATCACAGCAGAAGAAATAGATCCCACGACGGGCGAAGCGCTCGGTGTCGGCGAACGAAGCGCAGAAGAACAGGTCATCCCGACTGCCAGACTGGAGTCACTGCCAATTTAAACGTTCTTCGGCAACAGTCGGATAGTTGCATCGACAGTTTTCACTGTGTTTTTATGAAAAGACAGATGAAACAAAGATGAGTGACTGCGAATCGAATCTACAGCTCTGTCACTGACTTGCTCGAGCATGAGACCAAAAAGAATAAATGTGCAGCCCAGCACCTGATACGACTGAATTCGCTCGCCAAGAATAAGCGCCGCAAAGAAAATGCCGATGACGGGTGTGGCGACCTGAATAAGCGCGAGTGTGGTTGCACTGATGCGATCGAGAGACTCATAGAAGAACGTGAGGTTCAGATAACGTGAGAAAAATGTGAATGCGAGAAGCAATAACACTTTCTGCAAGGGGAAAGCAGCCACCTCTGCAACAAATGATCCATGGAAGAACAGTGCATAGAAAGAGATGATCACGATTGCAGAAATATTGCGAAGAAGAATCGCAAGTTCAGGCATCACATGAGACAGGTATTTTTTGAACAAGACGGCTCCCATACCGAAGAACAAGGATCCTGCGACAATGAATAAATCTCCAACATGCACGCTTGTTGGTACTCCCGTGCCGGAGACATTGACGATAATGACTCCAAGCATGACGATCGATCCTCCAAGAATCTGCATACGACTCACCTGCTCCTTCAAAATAAAATGCGCACCGAGGAGAATGATGATGATATCGGAAGAAGACAACATGGAAGCATTCATCGCTGATGTGCGAGCAAGACCTGTGAAGAAGAGAAGCGGTGCAACCGCCGAACACAGAAGACCGATCAAGACGGATATGCAGAGCGATTTGGCATCCATCTTCTTCAGTTCCCTTAGAAGCGGAAAGAGTCCGAACGTCATCAGAATAAAGAGTGCCGTAAGCGTCTCGCTGAGAAGCAGAAGAGTAACCGGTGATAAAAACGGCGTCAGCCCTTTCGCGAGCGCATTGTACGTTCCGTTCCACAGAAGCGCACCGAAGCCAAGTACAAGACCAAGGTGAAACTGATGTTGTTTATAGAGAGATGACATCTATGAGATTTGTGAATGTTGATCTTTGTTATATTATAACTTATTTTTATTCTTTTGTAAATGGTCAATTGTTGGTGCCGAGGGTGGGAATTGAACCCACACATCCGTTAGTGGATAAGGGATTTTAAGTCCCTCGCGTCTACCATTCCGCCACCTCGGCATGAAGCAAGTATAGCCGTTATCCTTCTTTGCTCCAGCGCGGCCGTCCCGGCCGCGTCGCGCCCTGGAAGGGCGCGCTGATTCGTTACGCTTCCGTCAGCTCACCAACGAGATTCTTCTCCATCACCTCTCGAAGTCTTCTCGGGTTTTTTGTTTGCGTCAGCGCCCACATGAGCTTCGTCACGGCACATTCATAGGTCATGTCCTTTCCGGAAATCACGCCAAGTTCTTCCAGTGCGAGCTGCTTCATATAGAGATGCAGATCGATCGATCCTCGAAGAAGTTGCGAGGTGATCACGATCGGTATCTCTTTCTTCGACACTCTTCGGATCCAAGGGTAAAGATGTTCCGGCAGCATTCCGAGACCATAGGCACGCAGAACGATGCCATGCGGCTTTGCCACAAGCAGTGCTTCGAAATAGGCTTCCGGCATCCCGGGATGCAGAGTGATCGATACGACATTCGGATCGAACGTCGGCAAACATTCGAGCGTTCGCTTGCGCCTCACAATGCGCCATGGATGTAAAGAAGTGGACAAATTGAATTCAGCTAGCGGCGGGAATTTCGGGCTGTCAAACGTTTCGAGAATCGACTGATCAGCTTTCTTGCAGCGCGTTCCGCGAAGAACCTTCGGTCCGAGTACCACACAGACTTCTGCGAGATCGAGCTGAGCCGCTTGAATCGCAAACGCAAGATTCATCCGTGCATCGCTTCCGGCATCGCCGATTGGCAGCAGTGCACCCGTGAGTACCACGGGCTTACTCAGATTCTGAAGAGCGAAACTGAGTGCAGCAGCCGTATATGCCATCGTATTCGTTCCATGAATCACAACGAAACCTTCCACTCTCTTTTCCAGCCTCGAAATCTTGGTCGCAATCTCCACCCAATGGTCCGGCGTGATGTCGGACGATCCGACGTTTGCGATCGAATGAAACTCGAGCGACGCTTCGCTCTGCGCTTCCGGAATAAATCGATGGATTTCCGCAAGCGATTCGATCGGTTCGATTCTTCCGGTTTTCCTGCTCCTGATCATTCCGATCGAGCCTCCGACGTAGAGAACGGCAATGGTTGGTCTCGGCATGGGAAGAGTATATCATCGTTGCCTCGACATGCGACGCTTCTCCCACATTCTCGGACCGCTTCTTGGCGTAGCGCTGCTCCTCATTGCGATTGTCGTCCTGTATCAAAAACTGAGTATTCTTTCGCTTCAGGACATCCGAGCAAGTCTTCACCGAATCCCCTCTTCTCACATTGCTATTTCGGTCGTGTTGACTGCCCTCTATTACGTGCTCATCACGGCCTATGACACGCTGTCGTTTCGAGTCATCGGTCATCCGCTTCCGTACGGCAAAGTGGCACTTGCCGCATTCACCGGCTACGCGCTCAGCCACAATATCGGTTTGACTGCCTTAAGCAGCGGATCTGTGCGCTATCGAGTGCATTCCAGTTTCGGGCTGACTGCAAAAGAATCTGCGAAGGTCATCGCGTTCTCAAGCCTCAGTTTCTGGGTGGGATTTCTCGCCGTTTCTGCGTTCACATTTCTTCTGATTCCGATTCGCAATCACTCACTGACGTTCCTGCCGCCGGATACGCTGCGGATTTTCGGTTTTGTTTCACTCGGACTTCTGATGCTGTATGGCTGGTACGCGTTATTTTCCCGTCATGGTAAAGCCGTCGGCACGTATACGCTTCCAAGACTGACTCCGAAAATTTTCGCGCTGCAAGTGCTGATCGGATCCCTGGATTGGATCCTCGCCGCAAGCATCGTGTTCATTCTCCTCCCAAAAGCAGACATCGGTCTGTTTCCTCAGTTCTTCGGGATGTTCGTTCTTGCACAGGTTTCGGGTCTCCTGAGCCAAGTACCCGGTGGCATCGGAGTGTTTGAGGGCATCATGATTCTTCTCCTACCGAAGCACTCGACGCGCGCAATGATCATCGGAGTGCTGCTCATCTATCGTGCCATTTTTTATATCGTTCCCCTGATTGTGGCAACGGTGCTTCTTGCGACCCACGAAGTTCGCCTTACTGCGAAAAAAATCAAAAAAATATCATAAATACCAAATTCTTAGTTATTGGTTTCTAGGATTTCTCACGATGATTGTCTCTTCGATTCTCATTCCCCACTTTCCTTCGAAATAGAGACCCGGTTCAATCGTAATCACTTCGTTTTTTTTGATTTTCTGTACAAGAGCGCGTGATGACAATGTCACTCCCTCGTGAATGTCGATCCCCACTCCGTGGCCGAGCGCGTGCGAGAACTCTTTGTCGTACCCGTGAGATCGGAGCACCTGTCTGGCTCTGAGATCGAGTGCTCGATTCGTCACTCCGGGTCGGAGAATTTTTATTGCTGCAGCACTCGACTCTCTGAGAGCGCGCATAGCGCGAACCTGATCAGCAGTTTTTCTGCCCGTGAAATACACTCGACTGTAGTCGCTGCAGTACCCTGAAAATTTTGCCCCCATGTCAATCTGCACGAGATCATTCTTCGCAAGTTTGCGATTCGTCGGATGATGATGAGGTCTCGATGAATGAGTGCCGAAAGCAACAATACTCGGGAATGCCATGCACTCTGCTCCTCGCTTCCTGCACTCGGACTCTATGCGCCAGGCAAGTTCCTGTTCGCTGATTCCGGGAGTGAGAAGTGTCGGAATCAGTCGCAATACTGACTTGGTGATACTGCAGGCCTTCGTAATTTTTTTCTGCTCATCCGGTGCTTTGGATCTTCTGTATTCTTCAACAATACCAGAAGTTTGAACAAATTTTGTATTCTTATATTTTCTCTTCCAGATCTCTATCGTCGCAACTGTTACATTGTCTGCCTCAAAGCAGAGGACCTTCATCTTGCGTAGAGTATCGGCAAGTTCGTTCAGCGGTCGAAGGGACGTTCTGCATTGAACATCTCTACGAGCACTCTCGAGGTAGCGACTGTCGAGAAAAAGTGAATAACCCTTTCCCTGAGCCAAAAGAAAGCCTGCCGAAACCTGCAAGCCGGTGATGTACGCTATGTTTTCGAGTGTACTGATGAGAAGTGGCCTTCCGGAGGTTTTTCGGAGCAGTTGAGGAGCCGTCGGTCTCGGTGAGGGAGGCATGGAAAGATCTGGTACGGAAAGCCAAAGTATGCTATCATAGTGTGATGTATTCATCTCCCCAGACCATGCACATGACCATGACTCCCCTTCGGCGCCTGAGTCTCGCTGTCATCGTATCGGCAATTCTTTTGTTTCTGATCGCAGAATCCGCACACGCATACACCGCAGTGTACTCGGGAAGCGGGCTTGCGCTCAGTCCGATCAGCGGCATGAGCACAAGTGTGGACGTGACGAGTGTCATCGTGAAAATCATCAATTTCATTCTGAACCTTGTGCTGATTATCGCAGTGCTTGCTGTCATCGTTGCAGGTTTCTACCTGATTACAAGCAATGGTGACGAAGGTCAGAAAGACAAAGCAAAAACAATCATTCTGTACGTCGCCATCGGCATCATCGTCATCTTGTTTGCAAAACTGATCGTCCTGTTCGTCAATAATCTCGTCTAACTCTCATGCAATCTCGTTCCCGCTTTCTCACTGGCTCATCCATCGCACTCTTCGCAGTTCTTTTCGTTTCGGTCGCATTTGCACAGGTTGGTAACACCGGCACGACAGACTCCATTCAAATCGAAGCTGGCCAGGTGCTGGAGATCGGCACGGACACCGTCTCGGAGAATCCTGATTTCAGCTGGATCCTGACAAGGAATCGAATCTTTCAAAGCGCACAACGATCGAGATTTTTTCAGACACGTCCTGCCCAAACCGGAAATTACATGCTCGATGTCAGTGTACAGGGAAGAAACGGAACACAGAATGAATACAAGGCATTCGCAATTGTTGTGACTGAGCCAGGATCTCTTGAAGAACCGATGGTGTCATCCGGAGATACCCTCAAAGCAAAGCTGACGACGACTCCGGCTCCAATCGACGGCATCGTCTATCTTCCGCCTACCGGAGGGATTCTTGTCATGGACGGCACGCTCTCTACCGGAAGAATCAATTCGTATGCACTGGATCTCGATACGACTGTGGATACGGACGGTGACGGAAATCCCGCAAATGATCGAGACAACGAAGACACGTATTCTGATAAATCCGGATCACCGCTTCTGTATTACATGGTTCCGAAGGGAGGCGAAAGGATCATCCAGTTGAATGTCTGGAGCGGCACCACGGGGGAAATTGATACGGAGGAACTTCGCGTGCAGTTCTCTGATGCTCCGACTGCGAGCAGCAGTTCACAGACAACAGTCATACAAGACAGCAGCCAGATCGTCATCGAGGGATCCGATGGCAGTGCACGATTCTCCGCCAATCTGCCGGAATCGCTCATCATCGGAAAGGAACTGCTCTACGAATGGGATTTCGGCGACAGGAGCAAAAGTCTCCTTACAACCCCGACTCATGCCTATAAAACCTCGGGAACATTCTCGGTCAGTCTCACGGTGCGTGATATCACGAACGGTCAGGTCGTATTTCAGGGAGCGAACAGTGTGACAATCCAAACAATTCCTCAAGCATCGCAAAGCTCCGCAGTGAGCTCTGCTGCAACGACCGAGAAACAGCCAGAAGAAGAAAAATCGTCATCACTCGGTTCCATTTTTACAGTCGCGATGATCATTCTGTTTCTGCTTGCGATCGCCATCGGGATGTACATCTTGTTTATGTGGATAAAAAACAAAACAGCCGGCCATCTGAGTGCAACTCTTGAAAACATGGAAAAAACGATCGTGCAAAGTGCTAAAACTGCGGAGACGGCTGTAGAACCTCTTAAACTGAAAAAAGAAACCCCTGCTCCTGTCGCTGCTGTTACTCCGAAGCTGGAAGACATCAGTGAGCGAGAGAAGGAAAAACCCGAATTCAAGTCTTTAGCTCGTGACAATCCGGTTCCAACAAGTTCCTCAGGACCGGTTCCGAGCTGGCTCGCCAAAGCAGCAACAAATCCCACAGTTCAGTCTGCATCCAAACCTGCTCCAACAGAAGCTGCTCCGGTACCCGATTGGCTGAAGCCATCAGTCAAAAAAGAGACAAAATCAGAGCCTGGTAAACAGACACCGGTGATTCCACCGGTTACAAAAGAAGTAGCAAAAGAAGTTTCGACAACAGCTGTGACAGCTACAAAATCTGCACCTGTTGTCACTCCTCCGACACCAAGTCCAAAACCACCCTCTGTCGTATCCGTACCAACGAAGCCGATCGCTGTGAAAAGTGAAAACAAGAACGTCGAAACTCCTCCACCCAAACAGATTCAGGAAAAGCCAAAACCTGTCATTGCTGTCGAAAAAGCTGTTCCCGCTCCTGCTCCCACCCCACAGTCTGCCACAGTCACCGAAAGTACAAAAATCGCTCCTCAGAATATTCCGGAACCAAAGCCCATACCCAAACCCGAAAACAACGACGAGCCTCCGATTGCATTCATCAAAGCAGACAGCCTGACAAAATAGCCGACGTTACGATATTCCTGACTTCGAATATTTTTGAGATACTGGGGCGATCGACGGGACTCGCCTGTCCTCCGTAGCCTTGGCGTAGGAGGAAACCCGCGACCCTTCAGCCTACGCTCTGCGGAGCTTCGGCCGACAGGCTGGACCACAAATTTCTTTGACTGGGGCGATCGACGGGACTCGAACCCGCGACCCTCTGGACCACAACCAGATGCTCTAACCAAGCTGAGCTACGATCGCCATACCTTTGTTGCTGGGGGATTGTAGCCGAAAATTCTTTCAGGTACACTCCCGTGCATGGCTGAACTGAAGTACCGCTCACCGAAAGGAGTCAATGATGTGCTGCCTGCAGACCATCAGTACATGACGTACATCAAGAAATCGGTTCGTCACCGAGCGCGCCAAGCAGGCTACAAGCGCATTGATCCGCCAATTTTTGAAGAACGAGCGCTGTTTGAACGCGGCATCGGGAGCCACACGGATATTGTATCCAAAGAACTCTTCGCAGTGGGGAGAAAAGGTGAAGGAGATACGATCGATAAAGACTATGCACTCAGACCCGAGTTCACTGCAGGTATTTGCCGCAGTTTCATCGAACAAGGCATGCAGGAGTTGCCACAGCCTGTCGAGCTCTACGCCATCGGTCCGTGCTTCCGGTACGATAGACCGCAGAAAGGTCGCTATCGTCAATTTCACCAGTTCGACTTCGAAGTGATTGGTCTTTCCGATCCGTCGATCGACGCGCAGCTGATTGGAGTCATCGTGAAGATTTTCTCGGATCTCAAGATTCTCGGTCGCCTCAAAATGCAGATCAACAACATCGGCATGCCAGAGGATCGCAGGAATTACACGCAAGCGCTCAAGGATTACTTCGTGGGCAAAGAAAGAAATCTTCCAGAACTCGATAGGAAAAGACTGGAAGGAAACCCTCTGAGGCTGCTTGATTCAAAAGAAGAAGATACTCAAATTCTTCTGAAGATGGCTCCGAGCATGGATCAGTTTATTGGACCGGAGAGCAAAAAATATCACGCAACTCTTCTGGAGTATTTGGAAACGCTCGGCATTGAATACACCCCGAATCCCGGTCTTGTTCGCGGGCTCGATTACTACAATCAGACCGTCTTCGAGTTCTGGGACAGTTCGACCGGTGCGCAGAATGCCGTCGGTGGAGGCGGACGCTACGACTATCTCATTGAGCAGCTTGGAGGAAAACCCACAGCAGGAGTCGGTTTTGCAGGGGGCATCGAGCGCATCATGTGGCACATGCAGGAAGCGGGCGTCGTTGCACCGAACAAAGATCAGGTCGACGTATTCGTGGCACAGCTCGGGCCTGAGGCAAAGAAGAAGTGCTTGCCGCTCGTCAGCGAGCTTCGGGATCTTGGCATCCACACGGTCGGTGCACTCGGCGAAGCGAGTCTCAAAAGTCAGATGCGACTTGCCGACAGATTCCAAGCCAGATACACGCTGCTCCTCGGACAGCTTGAAGTGAAAGAAGACACGATCATTCTCCGTGATATGGCTGCCGGAAAGCAGAAGCAAATCCCCTTCTCCAAAGCAGTTCCTGAAATAGTGAAGCTGATTGGGCAGGAGCACTTAGACAGCTACTCGCTCACGGACAAATTCGGAAAATTCAGCGATCCAGGAGAGGGATAATTTCAAATGCTTCTCTGCGGTCTAGATATCCAAGTTCTTCACTCCTTTCGCGTGGGTCTGGATGAACTTCTTGCGAGGTGGAACCTCGGGGCCCATCAGTGTCGTGAAGATCGCATCAGCCTGCTCTGCATCGTCGAGCATCACGCGCAGCATGATGCGTCCTTTCGGATCCATCGTCGTCTCCCAGAGCTGATCTGGGTTCATCTCACCGAGACCTTTGTAACGCTGAATATTTGCTTTTTTTGCCTTCGGCTTGTCTGCCTCTTTCTCATCTTTGGTTTTCTTGCCCTTCTGCAACTTTTCGTCATTCGTAACTTCCTCTGTCACTGCTTCTTCGCCTTCTCCTTCGGCTTCCAAGTCCGCTTGTCCTATCCCCCACTCTTTGAGCGTTGCTTCTTTTTCCTGATCGGTGAATGCGTAACGCGACTGCTTCCCCTGAGTGATCTTGTAAAGCGGCGGCTGTGCGATGTACAGCTGTCCTGCATCAATAAGTTCCGGGAAATAGCGATAGAAAAGCGTCAGAAGCAATGTTCGGATGTGCGCTCCGTCGACGTCGGCATCGGTCATGATGACAATGCGGTGATATCGAAGTTTGGCTTTGTCCTTCACCTCACCGATTCCCATGCCCATGGCGATGATGAGAGATTTCACTTCATTGTTTGAAAGCATCTTATCGAGACGGGCTTGCTCGACGTTGAGAATTTTTCCTTTCAGCGGAAGGATCGCCTGAAATTCTCGATTGCGTCCCTGTTTTGCCGACCCTCCTGCGGAATCTCCCTCGACGATGAAGAGCTCGCACTCACTCGGATCTTTGCTGCTGCAGTCCGCAAGTTTTCCGGGAAGGGTCATACCTTCAAGTGCTCCCTTGCGGATCACTGCATCGCGCGCAGCTCTGGCTGCCATACGAGCACGTGCTGCAAGCAAACATTTTCCAACGACATCACGAGCGTCAGCCGGATGTTCCTCCATGTACTCGGCGAGCTTCTCATTCACAACGGTTTCGACGGCCGCCTTCATCTCGGCGTTTCCGAGCTTGCTCTTGGTCTGTCCCTCGAACTGCGGATCCTTCAGTCGTACGGAAACGATGGCAGCGAGTCCTTCTCGAACGTCATCGGCAGTCAGGTTCTCTTCCTTCTCTTTCAGAATGCCTTCCTTGCGAGCATAGGCATTGATGGTGCGTGTGAGAGCAGCTTTGAATCCCGTGAGATGCGTTCCTCCTTCTATTGTGTGAATGTTATTCGCAAAACTGATGCACTGCTCCTGAAACGCCTGACTGTACTGGATCGCCACTTCGACGAAGCCGTCTTTCTCGTCTTTCTCGAACCAGATGACATCGCCGATCGCCTGCTTGTCATGATTCAGATGACGAACGTATGCAGAGATGCCTCCGTCAAAATGAAAGCGATAGAGACGCGGAAGATTCTTATCTTCCTCGGGGCGCTTCTCTCTTTCGTCCATGACGGAGATCGTGATACCGCGGGTGAGGTACGCCTGCTGTCTGAAGTGTGCAAGCAGCATGGAGAGGCTCATTTCAAGCGTATCAAAAATCTGGCTGTCGAGCTCAAACTGAATTTTGGTTCCCTGCTTCTCTGTCTTTCCGATCGCTTTGACGTCCGCTTTCGGCTTGCCACGAACGTACTCCTGCATATGCACTTTGCCTTCACGATAGACCTCCGCGCGCAAGTAACTGCTCAGCGCATTCACGACGGACGAGCCGACCCCGTGCAAACCTCCCGAAACTTTGTATCCTGAATCATCGCCACCGAATTTTCCTCCGGCATGGAGAATGGTCAGCACGGTTTCGAGTGCCGACTTTTTGGTCTTTGGATGAATGTCGACCGGGATACCGCGTCCGTTGTCTTCGACACTCACGGATCCGTCGTCGTGAAGCATCACGATGATATGATCGCAGTGTCCGGCCATTGCTTCGTCGATCGCGTTGTCGACAATTTCGTAGACACAGTGATGGAGTCCTCTCTGGTCGGTGCTCCCGATGTACATGCCGGGGCGCTTACGAACGGGCTCCAGTCCCTCAAGAACTTGGATTTTATTCGCATCGTAGGTTTGCTTGTTGTCAGCCATAGTTCCAAAGCAGTGTAGAGATCTAGTGGCGTAGAATCAATGCTTGTGAGAGGTGAGTTTTTCGGCTTCGTGTTGCGATAGATTTGACATACCGTAGAGTATATTGATTGATATTCTTTTGCGTTTCCTGTAAACTATTCTTGTGTTCCGAATGGGTTTCCCGCGAGTAGGCTTGTAGCCAACTCACCCATCTACGGAACGCCATGGCAACAAAAGGAGTCCAAGCCATGTTAGTACTTTCCCGGAAACTGAATGAGGAGATTCGCATCGCCGAAAACATCGTCGTGCGAGTCATCGGTATCAAGGGCAACCAAGTCCGCTTGGGAATCGTTGCCCCCGCCGAAGTGCCGATCCTTCGTCAGGAACTCCTGACAAAAGCATCGAGTACTACTCCGAATCCAGCTCCTGCCGAGTGCTAAGAAGGGTCCAGCGACAATGTTTCTGTTTCTGGATCATGCTCTGCAGATGCGGAGCAACAAAAGCTGCAGAGGTGAAATACCCTCTGCAGCTGATTTAAGAATGAAAGAATCATCGAGGTCAGCTCTTCTTTTGCCCTTTTCATCTACCCGTCAGTCCCCTACACTCTCTCCGCTATGACTACCACCAACCCGCCGGCCACCGGCTTCGTCGAGAGTGATGACATGCTCATTACCAAGGAGGGACTGAAGAAAATCAAAGAAGAACTGGAGTTCCTCAAGACCACGAAACGCCTCGAAATCGCACAACGTCTGAAGGAGGCAATCTCCTACGGAGATCTTTCCGAGAACGCAGAATACGAGGAAGCAAAAAACGATCAGGCATTCATCGAAGGCAGAATTCTCGAGCTCGAGAACCAAATTAAGAACGCAAAGCTGATCACCGAAAACATCGTCGCAAAATCCAAGAGTAAGACGATCGACATCGGTTCCATCGTCACGGTTCGAAACAAGACCGACAACGACGAGCCCGAGACGTATACAATCGTTGGAAGCATGGAAGCCGATCCGATCGAACACAAGATTTCAAACGAATCTCCAATCGGCAGAGCACTGCTCGGTCGTGAGAAAGGAGACACCGTCGATGTAGCGGCTCCTGCAGGAAAGTTTAAGTACGAAATTTTGAAAGTAGCATAGTTGGATTCATCATTCATCTATGGTCGACCCAGTTCAGCAACAAACTTCCGGCACACAACAGACTGCGACCGGTCTTGTGATACCTCCGGAAGTGCAGGAAAAGTTTGCCGCTCTGATTTTGCTTATTCAAGGATCCGAGAGCATGAACAATGAAGAACGTCAGTACTGGATCAACATTCTGCCGGTGATGACCCAGGAACAGATCAAGAACCTGCAGGAAATTCTGTCGAATGAAAAAGAACAGCTTGCAGCGATCGACGCCAAGTACACCAAAGAGGCAGCAAAGAGTCCGCCGGTCGACACGGCGGTGATCGAAGAGAAGATGAAGAGCAATAAGCAGAAGCGACAGAAAATGGAGCA
>CALRAD010000017.1 GCA_943350395.1 Candidatus Peribacteria bacterium | reverse complement strand
ACGTATAGCCCTGTACGATCACTTCTTCTCCCGGTCGGAGATGAATCGCTTTGAAGTAACTGAGGAGCGCCTCGCGTCCCGAAAAAAACAGACCCGTTGCCCCGTTGAACTTCTTCGACACTGTGCGCCGCAATTCTTCGATGCTCGCCCCGCGCACGTACTCGCTTGGCTTGCAGACAAGTCTCAGCACTTTCCCCATGAAGGAAACATCGATATGTGGGCCGAAGCTGTGATGGATGGGGGAGAACAAAAGTACGGAAGGGAACAATATTTTTTTCAGCGCGGGTCTACTGACCCGCAGTAGGTAGAAGTTCGTCGATTGCCGTTCTCGGCACTCGACCGATGCACACAAGAAGCCCGCCCGCTTTGATGCGTGCAGGTGAGGATGAGAGCGGCACTGCGCGCTCACCGAAGCCGTTTTCTCTGAAGTACGGCAGAAATCGTGCATTGCCGATGCAGACTTTTTGGAAGACCTTTGCCGCGTCTGTCGAAAGTTCGCTGTGCACTTTTTCCTCCAATGCACCCAGTTCGATGATGCCGTCCGTCAGTAGCACTTTTTCATGTTGTTCCTGAGACCGTGCCCACGTGATTGCCGCACGGAAGCTGTCCGGACTCGCGTTGTAGGTGTCATCGAGTACGGTGACACCGCGAATTTGTTTCACTTCGAATGTTCTCTCGAGTGGCTTGAAGGATGCGAGTTCACGTTTGATTTCCGGCAACTCCATGCCGAGTTTCTGTGCAGCGGCAATTGCAAGCAGGATACTTGTGACGGTGTGCGTTCCTCTCATCGGTACGACAAATTGCTCACCGGATACAGTGAATAGAATTCTGCTGCCGGTTTCTTCGATGTCGAAAGCACAGAGGTCGGCTTTTCCATCGGTTCCGACGGTCGTGATGGGACAAGCGCAAATATCTTTCAATTTCTCACTCGCCGCATTGTCATGATTCATGAAGGCATGACCGCTTTTTGGCAGTGCTGCGAAGAGTTCGCCCTTCGCCTCTCGAATTGCCTCGAGACTCCCGAAGAGCGAGAGGTGTTGCGATCCTATGAAGGTGATGATGCCGAGTTGTGGCTTCGCAATATCCGCGAGTAATTGTATTTCTCCTTTTCGGTATGCACCCATTTCGACGATCAATGTTCCTGTACAGTCTGCAGGCTTATCTTTCAGATTTTGGATCAGCCAACGTGCCACACCCATCTCGCTGTTCACGTGAACCGGAGTCGAAAGAGCTCCTTGTTTCTTTAGAATATGTGCGAGAAGTTCTTTCGTCGTCGTTTTTCCGACACTTCCCGTAATGCCGATGACTGTCATCTTTGGATGAGCGATGCGCAGATTTTTGGCTTTTCGGAGAGTTTGCATTTTCAAGTACACATCCAGCGGTTTCGTAAGTATCCAGCAGAGAAGTACCCAGAGCGGAGAGAAGAATGGAATCAATGCGAAAGCAAGAATGCTTGGGAGAGTGGGGATCGACAGCGGTATCACCGATACGGCTATGACAATGCAGAGACTCACAAGAAGCATGACAACGGCTTTTCCCGTGAAAACGGGAATGCGCTGTTTTTTCATTGCGAATTGCAGGATATTGAGTCCAGCGAGAATCAGGAGCAGTTGAATGCTCAGCCTGAGGAGTGCAAAGACCGGATCCTGTTTCGCGATGCTTAGAAGAACAATCAGGAACCAACCACCAAGGAGAACGGGCCTGACAGATCCATACAGTTGTCTTACAGTTCCTTCGCGTTTGAGATGTTCCAGAAGTCTGTCCCATCGCCATTCTTTCGTCTGCCACAGTGCAAGCAGCGTCAGGATTGGCGAGACGCTGGCTATAGCGATGAGGGTGGCAATGATACTCACGATGGCAGAATGCGGGAGCGGATGACAGTGGCGATCTCGGCCGCTCTGTCGCGGTGGACGGCATGCCTGATGCCTTCGTAGGTGTGGAGCTGACTCCCGCGTATTTCCCTCTTCATGATGAGAGCATCAGTAAACGGCGTCATTGTGTCGTCTTTGCCCCAGAAAATATCTGTGGCGATATGGATGTCTTTGAGTAGCGGCCTCAGGTTCTCCGCACTCACCTTGATGAGCGTCTGACGCATGACAGGAATTGCCTGTTCGTAGTCATGCACGCGCACCAGTTTGTAGAGCAGTTTTTTCCCGAGCGGAGCCAGGAGTGAAAGTCCTGGAAGTGCCAAGAAAATTTTTCCGGTCTTTGAAAGCGTCAGTCCGATGATTCTCTTGATGTGCCTAGGGTGACGTATCCCTGCGGCAGCGCAGAGATAGAGGTGGGTGATGAGGGTTTGAGATTGAGGGTTCGGGTTAGGGATTTGCAATGATTGGCGATATGCAAGCTTCAGTGCAATGCGTCCTCCGTGAGAATGACCAAGCAGATATATTGGAATTTGTTTTTTCTGTTTTGCCTGCCCGCCGAAGCTCTCTGAAGAGCGCAGGTGGGGTATTTTCGTCCGTACCCACTCCTCCACCCAGTCTGCGTAGTCATCGACCGTCCATGGTTTCATCGGTTCCGGTTCGGTGCCGAAACCGGGGAGATCTGGGGTGAGGATTTCGATTGGCTCTCCCCTGAGAGCTACCCGAAGCTCAGTAAAAGACTCTTTGGAGCCTCCCCAGCCATGCAGACAGACGAGAATGTGCTTCATGTGCCGAGTATAGCCGTCTTCGAAGACTTGCAAAATATATAAAATAGTGTATAATAACAACAGATTTATTCTTTCACACACATATCCATATGAGTATGACCACTTCCCAGAGGAAGCAGAAGCACATGCTGATCGTCGGTGCTTTTCTTGCTTTCATTCTGCTTTCAACGATTTTCTTGTTCTTAAAGGAGTCCCGTGCTGATGAAACGATGCCAGAAATGCCAGCCTCATCCGAGGCAAGTATTCCAGCCTCAGAGGCCGCAAGTATGCCATCTTCGGAAGCCGCAAGTATTCCAGCCTCAGAAGCTGCAAGTATGCCTTCTTCGGAAGCCGCAAGTATTCCAGCCTCAGAAGCTGCAAGTATGCCTTCTTCCGAAGCAGCAAGTATTCCAGCCTCAGAAGCTGCAAGTATGCCTTCTTCCGAAGCAGCAAGTATTCCAGCTTCATCCGAGGCAAGTATTCCTGCGATGCCGGCCAGTATGCCGACTATGCCCTAATCAAAACTACAAAGAGTCAAAAAGTGAGCCTACGGGCTCATTTTTTTGTATTGCAATGGATTGTAAAAAGCTCAGAAAACATTGACAATATGGACAAAAAATGTAAATTGTTGCATATGAGTTTGGCTCATGCTGATCGCGGGCTTGATGTGGAGACAACAAGAATAGGTCTTTCTCCATCCGATCTGGATTTTCCTCTTACAGAAGTTGATAGTGCCCTTAGCAGGAATATCCCTTCACAAAGTGTGACTTCGCAAGTGTTAGCGGATGAAGAGTTAGCATCTTTTTTGCAGAGACAAATCAGCGAACTCTTTGCCCTCGATGATGACAGTGCTGCAGAAATAGGTCGTCGTTTATCTGGACTTGGTTCAAGATCGACCAATCGCAATGCTCAGTTGGACAGTGCCTTAAGTTTTGTCGTTGGTCCGGCCGGGTCTTCCCTTGTGCGACAGCGTATCGATGGAGGCGAGAACGAGTTTCTCTTACGCGAAAAAGGCGGTCGATCGACGCGTATCATCACTCCATTGGGTCAAAAAAAAGGTGGCTTTGGCAACGTGTATTTGGTGAGAGACCCCGATTTGGGCATTGATCACCCCCATCATCTTCAAGTAGTAAAGCAGTTGAGAGAGGTGCAAGTAGCGGAACGTGTGAAGCCGAATGGGGATTGGATTGCTGCAAGCGGGAAAAAAGAGCCGAATCTTACTCGTTTCAATCGTGAAGCGAACTTCGCTCAAAGACTGAATGAGCGTGGACTTGATGGTGGGGTCACACCTCATTACATTGGTCGTAACATTCGCGCAGTCGATGGAGAGAATGGCGAGGAGCTGTATGCGTTGTTGCGTTTTGGATTTAAGCGCGGACTTTCTCTGGAAGAGTTTCGTGCAGGCATTTCTGAAGGAGAGATCTTACCCATTCCGCTCTTTCTACGTTTAGCGTTACATATATGCGCCAGTGTGCAACTCGTGCACCGTGATGGAGAGTTGATCCATCGCGATTTGAAGCCCGGGAATCTTCATTTAAATTCTGACGGTACAGGCGTGATGGTGATCGATTTTGGTTTGGCAAAAGACAAAAATGCCGATGATGTCGAATCAGACGCTTTGGTTTCGAGGGCTACCGAGGAGCATGCAACTCTTGGTACGGGAAAATACTTGCCACCGGAACAGCTCGGAGATGCGGCAAATGCCACCGAAGCTTCCGATTGGTACAGCGTGTATCTGTCTCTGTATCAGCTTCTGACCGGTAAGCATCCGTATGATTATGCACCCGAAGGCACAACGTTGTTTCGAGCAATCCAGTATTATGAACCCTTGGAGGCTCTTGCTCATCTCAAAGAGTTGGGTCTTCCCCCAAATTTGATAGCTCTTTTCAAGCGAGGTTTTGCAAAGAAAGAGGAGGGGCGTCCTTCAGGGAAGGAAACAATTCAAGGATTTCTTGGAGATGGCGAGTCTGTCGACAACTTTCTCGCAAGCGTGAAAAGTGGCAAGAGTGCCCTCTTGCTTCCAAAAAAATATCAGGAAATCGTTTCGAGTGGAGATGCACCTTTGCCTTCGGGTTTTAATGCTAAAAACAATGATAAGGGAGCACAGGAAATGTATGCAGCGCTGAGTATGTCTCATACGGAGAAAGTGCGAAGCAGAGTGGGGAAATTACTTTGGCCAGCCGTTGCGCTTACGGGCGTCGTAGCAGCGGGGGTGGGGGCGTATTCTTTCACACATCGAAATGATGCAGCGAATGAAGGTGGGACTACTTCGGTACAGCCTGAAAAACAGGCTCCGACATCTCAGAATGTAACCCCTGCAGCTCATCAGGTAGATCCTGCTGAATCAGTTCAGAATACATCTACGGATCAACTCTCGTCTCAAGACATTTTTCCTTCCTCCGATCTTTTTGAGGGGACGGTTGTGAACGGAAAATTGACGAAACTCGTTCTGTTCAAGGGCAAGTCCTCCGAAATGACGGTTGATGCTGGGAAGATGGTTACATTCACGAGTGGTGGAAAGGTATCGATGGTGAAGACGGAAATATCAATGGAACAGCTTGAGAAATACAGCGGACTCTCAAGAGAGGAGTTGTATGCACAGAAGTCGGGTTTAAAAAGCATGACGTCTTTTCCGGCATTTCTGATCATCAGTCCAAGCGGCGAATTCGTCTTTACTATCAATCACACCGGTTGGGTATCCGGTTCAAACACTGAGGCTTCCGTTCATACTGATTTCAAGAACAGCAGAATATCATCTCAGTACGGTGATCCGGAGCATGTACAGACTTCACAGAAACAGGATGACTATCATCGTGATCCTCGGATGCTTCGCGTATTCGAATCTGTGCCTCCCGTAGAGAAGTTTGATTCTTTGGATGGTTATAAAAAGGCATGTCTGGGCGTTGCAGAAAGTTGGAAGAACGCATGCAAAAACGCCCAACAAAAATAACACTCCTACCGTCGGTGATATCCTCCATGCGGTCTTCCTCCCGTGCGATGTTGCCCTCCTCGAAAGCCTGTAGGCCTCGGTCGATAGGCAGGTCTCGGAGCGTCGGCAACGTGTTTCATGCCCGCAACCGATGGCATCTCGGTGACGGCGATCGTGGTGCGAATGAGGCGTTCGATCGTGCGGATCTCGCCGCGCTGATCGTGATTCACGAAAGAAATTGCCTGCCCTGCTTTGCCGGCTCTGCCCGTACGACCGATGCGGTGCACGTAATCTTCGGGATTATCCGGAAGGTCGAAGTTTACAACGAGTTCCAAGTCCACCACGTCGATGCCGCGTGCGGCGATGTCTGTTGCGACAAGCACTCGATATCTGCCCGTCTTGAATCCCGCGAGAGCCTCTCTTCGTTGCGGGAGCGAGCGATTGCTGTGGATCTCTGCGGTCTTGTGACCGAGAGCCAGAAGAGCACTCGCGAGTTTCTTGGCTCCGTGCTTCGTGCGGACGAAGACGAGGACGGTTCCTGTGGAGTCTTTCAGAAGTTTATCGAGCAGTGCCGTCTTCTCTTCTTTCCTCAGGATGATCATGTGTTGTTCCACTCGTTCGGCTGCCGTTCCTGCCGGTGCCACTTCGACGCGGATTGGGAGGCGCATGTGCTTGGAGGCGATCTGAGAAATCGCAAGAGGCATCGTTGCGGAGAAGAGGAGTGTCTGGCGTTCGACCGGCACTACTTTCAGGATCTTCTGGATTTGCGGTGCAAAACCCATATCCAGCATCCGGTCGGCTTCGTCTAAGACGAGCGTGTTCACTTCTCGCAGCGTGATCGTGCGCTGCTCAAGGTGATCGATCAGACGACCGGGAGTGGCGACTAAGATTCGGGGATTTCTCTTAATCATCTGACGCTGGAGAGACATCGATGCACCTCCAATGAACACGGCGATACCGATGCCGAGCTTGAAGGCAATTTTTCGAAGCGACTCTTCCACTTGCTGCGCAAGTTCGCGAGTCGGCACGATGATGAGACCTCTGCCCTTGCCCTGATGCAAGCGTTGGAGAAGGGGAATGCCGAAGGCAAGCGTTTTACCCGTTCCAGTCTGTGCGATGCCGATCATGTCTTTCCCTTCCAGTCCCGCCGGGATGGCTTTGTGTTGGATGGGCGTCGGAATCGTAATCTTCATTTCGGTCAGTACACCGAGAATATTCGGAGCAATGCCGAGTGAGGCGAATGTAGTTTCCGGTACGGGAACGGCGGTAGTGACTGCTTCAGGAGTTGTCATGTATTGCGTGAGTATCGCAGCAAATGTTGCGAAGAGATAGGGGAAACGTTCGGGGAACACTTACATACGTGTACGAACGAAGAAATTGCATTGTACTATAATTATATACATGTGTATAGTATTTGTATGGAAACGGAAAATTTTGAAAGTAGGCTTGCAGCATTGAAGCAGAGACAGCTCGAGATTCTCAAAGTTCCTGCGGATCTCGATGCACTCTCCGTTCTTCTTCGGCATGTGAAGATCGATCTTCATCAGTTGTATTGCGATATGGCACGGAGTGATCTTCAAGAGACAGGTTGTATTTCAGGTGCAACACGACGCTTGTTGGAGAAGAATCGAATAGAGTTATGTCGTCGTGGTGCGGAAGCGATTGCCGTTGAAATGGAAGCTGCAGTTCTGCGCAAATGCGGACCGGAAGAAGAGCCTCTGCGATAAAATCCCTTTCGTATATCGGGTGTTTTCCTGCATACTCTCTGTGACAACATGTGTCACGGTAGCTTCAGCCTTCGCTCTGCGGAGCTTCGGCCGACAAGCAGTTGGTGCTACGTTGCTCCTTGAACATCTATGTCACGGTAGCTCAGTTGGTAGAGCATGGGACTCATAAGCCCAGGGTCGCCGGTTCAATCCCGGCCCGTGACACCATTTTCAAAAAAACCGATCTGCCGTATTCTCTTGACCCATGGATATTCGTTTTTTGTTTGAGATCATCTTCGTCGCCATTATTTTGGTATTTTTGGTGGTCGACTTGGGATTACTGAATCGCAAAGCTCATGTTGTATCTCTGAGGGCAGCGGCATGGCAGAGCGTTTTCTGGATCATTCTCTCACTGGGATTCGCCGGGGCCCTGTTCCTTTGGTATGACCGTACGAAGGCGCTGGAATTTCTGAGTGCGTACACGACCGAAAAAATGCTGTCTGTGGACAATCTATTCGTTATCTTGTTGATCTTCGATTACTTCAAGATCGAGGAAAAATATCAGCATCGAGTGCTCTTTTACGGCATCCTCGGTGCGCTCGTGATGCGCGGTCTTTTCATCGGACTCGGATTTTTGATCATCAGCCTCTTTCACTGGGTGTTGTATATTTTCGGCGCCATACTCGTGTACACGGGATTCAAGTTATTTTTCGAGAAAAAAGAGGAACATGTCGATTTCACCCACAATCGGATCTACAAACTGGCGCATCGATACATGCGTTTTACGAAAGATCATCATCATGGGAAATTTTTTGTGCGCGAGAATGGAAAAATCTTCGCGACGGCTCTATTTCTGGTCGTGATACTCATTGAATGGACCGATCTCGTATTCGCCATCGATTCTCTGCCGGCGGCTTTCTCCATTTCGCAGGATTCCTTCGTCATCTACACCTCCAATATTTTCGCCATCCTGGGGCTACGCGCCATGTTTTTCCTCCTTGAAGCCGTCATCCATAAATTCCATCATTTGCAGAAAGGACTGTCGCTCGTCCTCATCGCCATTGGCACCAAAATGCTCCTGGATATTGTCGGTGTTCATGTGTCATCGATCGTTTCTTTCGGCATCGTCCTCACGTGTTTACTGGGATCACTGCTCCTGTCCGTTCTCTTTCCGAAAAAGATGTAAGTAAAGTTCTGTTGCACCTGTACCGTACTTCAGTAAATTTGACAAGGCACTTAGACCATTGCTTGGAATAACAATCTGCACGATCATTGGTTTATCTGTTTTTTCCCATCACCGCAGGAGCAGTATGATGTTAGAGCAAATTGGTTTCTGGGTATTGTTTGCTGGATTCCTCCTACTAATCCTATCAGCCTGTACCAGGTTAGATAAGGATATGCCGTGGTACGTCCTGATTTGCCCACTGGGTGCAGTGTTTCTGCTCCTTGTCGGCGGCGGGATCTGGTGCCTCGGAAATCAGGGGCGATATCCCGGTTACCCACTCGACTTGCTGCTGAGCTGGCTTGGGTAAAGCAGACAAGTGTCTGACCGGAAATGGTCAGGCAATGGCGAGAGGTTTCATCCCTCTCGTCTTTTTTATGTCGACACTGTGGTGCGATCATATTGACTTGAGATTTACTCTGCATGCACTCTTCCCCGTTCATCGAATGCGACGACGCGATAGTGCCTTGCGTCATGTCGTGCAATATCTCCGTTGGCGTATATTTGCAAGGCGTCGGAGAGCGACTCTCGGGCTGAGTCCCGGACGACGGCAAGAGTGATGATGACCGGATTTTTTGTTTCCTGCGGCAGTTGAGCTCCGTGAATCAACCGGATAACTGTTCGTACGGCATGTCCGATATGCGCATCCACGTCGCGCGAATCCAATGTCGCTGCTTCGTGACGACTCATGTGTTTTGCCCCCAGAATGCTGACCCTGAATCCTGGAGGAAACGGGTCTTGTGGAGAAAATCGCCCTGTTGCATCCAGATAGACGACGGGTGCGTGAGTATCATCGCTCTTGCGCATGTTTGGGTGGCTGAGATGCTCATGAGGAACGCCGTAAAATTCGCTCAGAAATTCTCCCCAATCGTTATTCAACTTCTCCGGGCTTACTCCGATTTTTTCCGCAGCTTCCCGGATTGCACGACAATCGTCGTGTGTCTGCAAAATAACTTGTTCTCCTGCTTCAATTGCACGGGGAATCCAGCTAAATTTCCTTTGGATTGTATGCGGAGAATCTATCGCTTCGGAAATGCCAAGTCCCGGAATGCCAATGGTATTTTTATGGTTTGTCCGGGGATCAACGCATCCAATCCTATTCGGTTTTTGCACAGCGATGCCATCGAAGACTTCTAGCACATCCTGGCGATGTTCTTCCATCCATTGTTCGGTATTTGCACTAAGAGGGTGCAGGGGTTTCACTTTTGTCACGGTGCAATTTTCTGTGCTTTCGAAATCAATACTCATGAAAATATACTATCACTAAAATTTCAAAAAAGTCAAATTTTTGTTCGTAGAAAATGCAGCTTCACTTTGGCACGAATTTCCTCCGCAAGTTCCGCATTCCTCCAGAATTTCATCGAGTATCTTGCTTTAATACCCGAAAGATCTTTGAGGACTGCAAGGCTGTCTTCGCGCTTTGCGTTCTTATCGGAGAACAGAAGTTGAAACTGCAGGGCGATCGTTTTCGGGAAGATGCACTCGAGGATGTATTCCCCGAATACGTTCACGCAGTATCCCTCAGACGGGAACGGAGCTTTGGGAGCGATACGAATCGTAAAGTGCTTCTCGTAATGTCGTAGAGCTTCACTATCGAGCTTTGTCGTATTTCCGAGCAGCCAGTAACAGGAAATTCCTATTTCTTTGATTTTCTTGAGGAATTTTTCCGTCGAATCGTCGCTCCCCAGAAGCCACCAAGCATGCGAATAGTATTTCACGATCTCCGTGGGTTGCTTTTTCAAGTGGGTGTAAAGCTGTGCCAGCGTGTGGTACCACATCGCCTGCAGACCTAGAAGAGAGTCGGTGCGGATGATGACATGCTGTCCGCTACGAAGCGGTAGCGACAGGGAGGACACCTGATCTTTCTCGAGCTGTCCCGCGGCGGCAGTTGCGAAGTGATTGAGTTGTCCGAGCCAGATCCTATTGAGGGTCAGATTTCCTTTTTCTTTCAGAACTATCTGCGCTTCGATCAGACGATTGATAATTCGATAGAGGTGCTGAATCGTGACGGGATAGTGCTTGTCTTTTTGGATGCGCACATGCAACTCTCGCACGGGCAGAGATGGCGATTCGGCGAGAATCTCGAGTATTGCGTTGAGAAGTGGATTACTGGGGTCGAAGCAGAACATGATTAACATTATATGTTCATTAAACCGGAGTGTAAATACTAAAAGAATAGTATAGGCAAGCCATTGCAAACATATTTTCGATCAGTATCATTGTCTCAGTTTTATTTTATAATATATATTTTTTCCCCCACTTGTCATGAATAACGGTAATAATACTCTTCCGGCTCAAGGCAGATGGCATGAGCAGAATGAAGCGGATGAAGATGCAGAAGCTGCGAAAAACGAAAAGCCAGGTGCTCGGGTTACGAGGGCAGTAGCCAGCATCGCTCAAGTAGTGAAAGACAAGACTGTCGGTGCTAGGAATATTGATCAACCTACTGATGATGAAATCATGGATCGTCGTAATGACCCGCAGGATCGTAGACAATAATCAGTCTGCACAGCCAGTTCCAAAACGGCCTCCACATGGAGGTCGTTTTTGTAGTCGCCCTTTCTAGATTGTCATTTAGAATGACAAATCCAAGTCAGCCTTGCCGTGTGCATTCACATTGAATGCGTTCTTGACCTACTTCTTGAGCTGGCCAAGATGACGATCCAATGCAGCATTCCTTACACGGTGATGTCTTTCAGATCAGAAACCACAGCGACAGTGTCATCAGGAGCAGCCCGATATCGCGAACACCTACGTCGTTCCAGCCGACTTCCATGACGATGCCGAAGAGATGAAGCGATGCGAGGACAACAGCGACTTGCCGTACGATGCGCACGGGGATGAGGAGGAGCAGAGCAATCACTATCTCTGTCACTCCGACAATGCTGAGCCACGAACCGAGCGTGAGACCCAGAAGTCCGTCCATCCAGTCGGGCATCCAGACGATCCAGAAAGAGGGATGCACAAATTTTTCGATGCCGAAGTACAGGAAAACGAAGGCGATGCCGACGATCAGAATGGAGCGAGCGATGACGGTGCGTGACATGCTGCTATACTACCACTGCTTTTTCCTCATCATTCATGAAATTCAGTGCTTTGCCATCGGCGATACTGCTCGCTTTTGTCCTCGTTGCATGTACGCAGAAGACGCCGGCCAAAAATCCGGATCCGAATCACACGCATGCGGATTTTGCGGTGTGGATCGACGGAACACAGATGGATTTCAGCGGTTCGGAGTTCATGTCGGGAAGTTCGAACGCGGATGATCCCGATCATCAGAAGCACGATGAGTACTTGCATCTTCATGATGAGAACGGTTCCGTGATCCATAAGCACAAATCCGGTTTTACGCTCGCTGATTTTTTTGCGACGCTGAAGGTCGGATTCACGGAGAAATGTTTCAGTTCGGGGGTTCCCATGCAGGACGGAGAAGTGTGTTCGGAGAATCCGTTCAGACTGTTTGTGAACGGAACCGAGCAGCCGTTCGACGATCTTCGCTATGTGTTTTCAGATGAGGACAAGATTCTCATCACGAATACAACCGACGATCTGCAGGTTCGAAATGAGCTTCAGAAAATTACCGACGATGCCTGTCTGTACTCGAAGACGTGCCCGGAAAGAGGCGAGCCGCCAGCGGAGAATTGCATCGCGGATCCGGAAGTGCCGTGTACACAATAATAGCTTCCATATTCAGGAGCGGGATTTCTTCCAGCGTTTGTTGATGAAAACAGAAGTTTGTAGACCGCAGGTAGAAAACCTGCTTCCTTTGAAAATATATGAGTTATCCTTTTGTTATCAGGACCTCACATGCACATCGGCTCGAAACATTCCCATCGAACACATAAACGCGAAGTCTCTCTTGGGAGTAATCGGTCCGATCCAGTTCTCTCCTTTCTGGAGTGCTTTTGAGACGTTGAAATCGGGGATTGCCATGCTCGAGATGCAACCACCCAGTTGTTCTTTAGCAGTTGCATAGATCCACGTCGGTTTATCGGCGTCGATGGTGAAGATATTTTTACTGTAGCCGCTGTTTTCCACACCGACGCTGATGACCTGCTGACCGTTTCTATCGATCGTTACGTTCGGATCGGCCGTGATCTGGCTTTGGTTTGCTGGCAATGTAAGATTCACTCCCGTCAGAGCGAGTCCGCTCTGGACATTCAGAATACCGAGGAATACTGAGAGCGTGCCTGCAAACGTAAAGAAGAGCTTGCCGATTTTTCCGTCGGCAAACGAGCTTGCGGCACTGATTCCGAGGAGTGCCGGGAGTGTGCCGAGTGCGAACATCGTCATGATGGCGGCTCCTGACCAGAAATTTCCGGAACCTAGTGCAAGAAGTTGCATCGACTGTGTGAAGCCGCATGGCACGAAGAACGTTATGGCTCCAAGGAGGATCGGTGCGAGAAAGCTTTCTGATTCTTGCAATCGATGGATGCGGTTCCAGAGTGCTTTTGGTAGCGGAATCCGGCATGCGTTCTTCGGAATGAGCTTGAGGATGCTGAGCCCCAGGTAGACCATCACGAGTGCGAGAAGCACTTTTACAACACCTGTGGTTTTGACCGAGAGCACGAGTGAGCCGCCGAGAAGCCCCGTGAGTCCTCCGAAGAAGAAGTAACCCACGATACGACCGATGTTGAACTGCAGGAGCGGAAGAAATCTCGAGAGGTGGCTTGCCTTCCTGTGGGTTTCACTCCACTTCGCCGAGATCGAAAGAAGAAGACCTCCGACCATCGCAAGGCAACTCGAAAACGACGCGGTGATGCCAATCAGAAAGACCGCTCCAAGACCGATCGCGGCGTCAGTTGTGCCTGCGGCTCTGAAGAGCTCGAATTTCGACAGAAGCATGTAACCCGCAATGATCAGAATCAGCATGCTGCCGATCTGCGTCACGCTGATGTCTGACACATCAGAACATTCCGTATCGGAACATCCGCAATTTGTGATTTTCGTGGGCTTTTTCACGCTCTCTATTGTACTCTTTTTCGGGAGTTCGAACCAGCGTACTCTGTTTCCGTGCAACGCTCGATTCCCGTCACCATGGCTACGCAACATCCGGATAACGCGTGTAGTCCGTGGTGGAAGGAGACTGCATTCGTGACAACACAGGACGAGATTGAAGAAGTCATGATTCTCTTCAAGGAACTCCCGATCGACGAGTATATGTGGGACTGGGAGGGGAAGTACGTCGACGAAGCCGTCGGAGAGAAGCTGTTTTCTCGCGGAGAGAAGCTATTTTCTGCGCGTCCGTTCGGGGAAGACTTACATCTCACCTATCGCATTCCAGCATTCGATGGCGAAAAAATGCATCGGATGGCGAGGGCATTTATGAATATTCTTGCACTTGGAGATCTTGCAAAAGACATCGGTGTGAAAAGGCCTCCCGTGACCGAAATGTTTCTGCCGCTGACCACGAGTGCTACTCAGCCGATGCGTGTGCGTGAGGCATTCCGGGAAATTGCCGCGTATCATCGTTCGGTGTTTCATAAAGGTAAACCCCCCTACGCCTCTGGGCTTCGGAGGGGCAGGGCAGACACGGATTTGCTCAAACTTTTCGATGTCACTCCGCTCGTCGAAGATGTTCCTTCGCTTCTCTCGATCGACAAGATCATCGGTCCGTACTGGAAAAAATTATTACAAGAATGTCCGGAGGCACAACAGAGAGGGCAGCGTTTGTTCTTGGCACGGTCCGATCCTGCAATGAATGCCGGCTTGATCCCTGCTGTACTTGCCGTAAAAGTAGCTTTAAGCCTTGCAAAAGGCATTGCTGATGATTGCGACATGGATGTTTACCCCGTGCTCGGTACCGGTTCATTGCCGTTTCGTGGCAGCGTGAATCCAGCCTATCTCGATACGTTCATGCAGCAGTACAGCGGTGTGCGTACCTATTCGATTCAATCGGCATTCCGTTACGATTATCCAAAAGCTGAGGTGTGTGAGGCTCTCAAGAGAATGCAGAAAGAGGTGTCAACATATCGGATTATTCGTATCTCTGATTTGGACAGAAAGAACATCGTAAGGCTCTGTAAAATCTTCACAGAAATCTGGCAGCCGACCATCGAATCAATCGCGCCGCTGATCAATGACGTTGCGTCGTATATGCCGCAGCGCCGTGAACGTCTGCAGCACATCGGTCTTTTCGGTTACAGCAGAGGCATAGGGAAGGTCAGGCTTCCACGAGCAATCGGTTTCACCGGCTCTCTGTATTCGCTTGGCATTCCTCCTGAGCTGATCGCAACAGGCAGGGGACTCGTGAAGGCAGGAGAGATGGGTTTACTCGACGTGATCGAACAGCATTATCCTGCGCTTCGCGAAGACCTCAAGCATGCAGGGAAATATCTGAATCGCGAAAATCTTGCGATGCTTGCCAGCAAAAAGTCAGTCTTTCGCGAGATCGAACGCGATATCGATGCAATCGAAAAAATTCTGGAGATCGAACTGGGTCCCGAGAAACCGAGGCACATCATTCATCGCAACCTGACGTCGTCGATCTATCAGCGATTGATGACAGGGGAATCGTCGAAAGAGGCTATTCAGAGAGATTTGGTTGAGGCGGCAGTGATCAGAAGAAGTTTAGGATAGAGATTCTTGCCCTTTCTTTTTGCGCGAAAAAGAAAGGGCGAAAGAAAACGCGTGCGCCAATACCCGCCAGCTCACCCCCACCTGTGGCGCACGCCAACCCTTGGTTCGTGTTATGATTGCAGTATGGTCAAACCCGATCCAACACAGGATGACGATCTCGCTGCGAAAGTTGCTGCAGCGGCTGCATCGGCGCAGGATTCGGACAGCGCAGAGCTTGAGAAGAAAATTGCAGAACTGACGGAGCAGCTCAAGAAATCCAGTGATATCGCATCGCGCGCACAGGCGGAATTGCAGAATGCGAAGGCAAGGCTCGAGCGTGAGGCAGGGGAGCTACGGAAGTTTGCATCCGAAGCCGTGCTCATGCGACTGCTGCCGACGATCGACAATTTGCAGCGTGCGCTCAAGCATTTGCCGAAGGATCTAGAGAAGAACGAGTGGGTCCGAGGGATTGTCGCGGTTGAGCAGGATTTCTTGAAACAAGTCGGTGATATGGGACTCAAGCGTTTTGAGTCTGTCGGTCAAAAGATCGATGCTGAAAGGCATGAGGTGCTGATGCAGGTGAAAGGAGACGAAGGAAAAGTCGTTGAGGTTCTGGAAGATGGATACGAGTTACATGGAAAAGTAGTGCGACCGGCGAAAGTGAAGGCAGGTGGAGCATGACGACCCCCATCCTCGGTCCTTCCCCCGAAGGGGGAAGGAAGCTCTGTTGTACAGAAAAACAGCGTCCCCTCTCCCCGTCGGGGGAGAGGGTTAGGGAGTGGGGGAGTGAATGCACTTCTCAAATTGCTCTCCACGATCCTCAAAATTTTTGAAGTGCCCGTAACTGGGTGCAGCAGGTGAGAGGAGGACGATAGGGAATGTAGAATTTTTTGTGTTTTTGTTCGCAGCACTCACGGCTTCCTGCATGGTTAGCACATCAATCAGCTCAATGTCGGTCTTTGCTTCCTCAAGCTTCTTTCTGATTGTCGCCCCACTGTCAGGCATCAGGATCACTGTTTTTACAGATGATGTTTTCAGGCGTTCCACGAGTGGCGCAAAGTCGTATCCTCGATCTTGGCCGCCTAGAATAATTGTTGCTACACGGTCACCGAGTGCATCGAGTGCTGCGATTGCCGACTCGGGTGTCGTGGAGATCGAATCGTTCACCCACTCAATGCCGTCATGAATGCCGAGCGACTCAAGACGATGAGGTAGCCCCTTGAACGTTTTGATCGCTTCGATCGCAGTCGTGCGATCGACTCCAAGATGCATCGCGACTTTGTACGCAGCTGCGATATTACCGAGATTGTGTTCGCCCTTGAGTAGAATTTCTTTCAATATGACCGGAGCATCTTGAATACTGAACGGTATCTTCTTGCCTTTGCTTTCATTGGCGATCTGTTTTGCCCCGTCCGAATCAGCATTGAAGAAAACAATATCTTTTTCAGTCTGGAATCTTGTGATGGGTTTCTTCCCTTCGAGATAATTCTCCAAGTTTTTATGGTAGTCGAGATGCTCTGGGAAGAAGCTTGTGATCACTGCTATGTGCGGACTCGATGTTAAATCCATGAGTTGATAACTGCTCATCTCTTGAACAAAAATTGTATTCAAATTAGCTTCTGCTATGTATGCAATTGCAGGCTCGCCGATGTTGCCGACCAGAAAAGTGCGTTTTCCTGCCGCTTGCAGGATTGCATGGATCAGTGATGCAGTCGTGCTTTTCCCTTTCGATCCTGTTACGCCGATCACGAGTGCTTTGGAGTCTTTAATCGTGTCGAGGAAGATCTGCGTTGGAGTGGTGAGAATCGGGAGTTTTGCTGGGAGTTCATTTGGAGGAATGCCTGGCGATTTGATCAATACATCAAACTGATCGAGATTCTGAAGATACGAAGAACCTGTTTGGAATGCGATGTCGCCATGCGTACGTATCTCTGGATTTCGCAACTCTGCGGCTGGATTTTCATCGGCAATGACAATAGAGCATCCTTTTGCGTATTGAAGAAGCGCCTTCGCTGTCGCTACCCCTTCCCTTCCGTAGCCGAGGATGCAGAGATGCTTGCCTGCAAGTTCGCGGATATGCATAGGAGGCTAAAAAATTATGAACCAACAGCGTGGCTTTCCAAGCCGCGATTGTCAAAAATCATCGGCAGGAATGTTTTCGGTATGCAATGTTGTGCGCTTGGTTTCATCACCGTTGCAATCAGAGCTTCGGGATCGTTGATCGTCGGTAATACTTCTTTGATAAACATTTTCATGACTGGCGTTTCATTCAATTCTTTCTTCTTCATCGCAAGGAGGAATGCTGCTTTCGTTTCATCCGGCGTGCCAACGCACTCGAAGGGCTTGAAGTTCACGGTTCCAAGCAGTTCTCTGTAGAGCGGCAAGAGCCAATCGTGCTCAAACAGATTTGTGCCGAACATTTTCTCAAGTTCTGCCTTTGGCAGAAACGCTGCCATGCAGCAGAAGACGAATGCGCATTTGGGACATTTCAAGCACCAGCCTTCGCTCCTCTTCGGAGGAGCTATGGCCGGCAAGCCACGAGCGAGAATTTTCCAGTTCGTGTTGCAGCTTGTGGTGTGTGGGAAATATTGCGGGAAACTGGTGAATACCTCCGCGATCCGCAGTTCCGAGAGGGGACGGAGCAGACTGAAGTATTCGATGCTCGTGCCGATCGTTTCTTGAACGTAACGACGCAGCGCGCGTTCAAATGTGATCGATTTGCTCCACTGATGATTGATGTCCATGCCCTTAAACGTCACATTCCCTTCATTGGCACTCCTCTCGTTGCTCATCACGACTCCATCGAACTCGTACAAGAGCGCAATGAGGACGGAGAGGACGGAGAGATAAGCAGTAATAGGTATGTGACCGTTGAGCGCTCCTTGTTCATTGAGATCGAAGAGGTTTCCCGAGATCGATCTTTTCACCGTGAGCATCGGAAGACCACTTTGATGAGCCAGCTCGTCGATGAGCGGGTGCGAACCCATGCGGAGCAGTGTCACCTGCACGCCCGATTTCTTCAGTAGTTCTGCCGTGACGATTGAATCTTTTCCTCCGCCGATCGGCACGAGCACGCGTTTCATCGGGTTTGGTTCCAGTCTCGTGCGAAGCCCTCCCGTTTCCTCCGGCTTGGTTTCGGTTTCGGGGAAATTGATCAGACCCTTGAAATCAATGTTGTTTTTGAAGAAGAATTCTCCGAGTCCGTTCTCGTAGACGCTGTTCCAGAATCTTGCTTCGGTTCGGTTCAGCGTGCCGGTCTCGAGAATCATTTTCCTTGGGAGACAGGTTTTAAAGTAACTGATGCCGCCGATCAAGTGCAGTGCGAAGAGTGCTTTCTGTATCTGCGGCATTCTTTGCTGCATTTTATTGGTGAATGGCTCGTTCGGGAGCATCAGTGTTTCTTCGAACGTAATGCTGCCGTCGAGCGAATATCGGAGCACGACTTTTCGTGCATGGTGGTTCCAGCCGATTTTCTCGAAGATGAAGGAAGAGTAGGTTTTCACGGAAGCCCTATCATACAGAAAATTCTATTTTTTGCTTGCTTGGAGAAGCTCCCTATCACGACGAGTGACAGGGAGCTTTCTTTGTGCTCGATCCGGGATCCGCTTAGCGAACTTTTCTTTCAATGACATCGATGTGACTCATTTGGGTGTAGGCCATGTGATGGCCGCGTGGAGTGCTTCCGCACTCCACAAAGATTTTTCCCTCCAGAAAGTACAATTCTGCACATTCTGCGGTTGCATTGGGACTGTGGTAGCGAACGCCACCAAGACCCGGGTTCAGTGTCAGCAGAGAGACTGCTTCGAGGAAGTGGAGCTTCCTCCACGTGCGAGCCGGTTTCGCCCAGTCGTGCAAGAGCAGGATTGGGTTCGTCCAGTACGGCGTGATGCAGAGCGGCAGTGACACTTGCCACCGTTGTCCACTTCGTTGCGTCACGGTGACCGATCCGAAGACCGGCACACCGTCAGGGAAGTATTCCTCATCGTCCCCGAAGCACAGATGTCCCAAATCGGGACCGGTCACAAGAGATGGAGCGTACGTCGGTAGGGCAACTCTTTTGATGTCTACCCCGATTCCGAAACGTTCCATTCGCGCAGCAATTCCTTCGTACAGAATATTACGAGGAATTGCTCGTCTTCGCTGAGTCATGATTTGCCTCCATGAAGTAAAGGATCGAGCTCCTTGACTGTAGTATGTTCCAATTGCAGCAATTAGGGTTACACATTCGTAGGTAGGGTGAAGTCATGAAATCTCACACCTCCTTCCGTTTTGCTGCCATGAAAGCTTCCGTCGTTGAACAAGTTCTCTCCGGTGACATCTCCGTCTCTTCTGCTGCACGA
>CALRAD010000016.1 GCA_943350395.1 Candidatus Peribacteria bacterium | reverse complement strand
GTTCGTGCAGCAGAAGAGACGGAGATGTCACCGGAGAGAACTTGTTCAACGACGGAAGCTTTCATGGCAGCAAAACGGAAGGAGGTGTGAGATTTCATGACTTCACCCTACCTACGAATGTGTAACCCTAATTGCTGCAATTGGAACACCGAACCGTCACTTGTTAACGAAAGACCATCCGACCCGATTGCAGCATTTGTTGCGATCGGGTTTTTGGTATGCAATTTATTGCAGAAGCGCCTCTCTCACTCTCTCCCGAATTTCCGCATTCGGAATGCGCTCGGTGAGTGCACCGAGAAATCCTTCCACGAACATCTGCCTCGCGTTTGCCGCGTCTATCCCTCGTGATTGCAGATAAAATAAATTCTCCGCCGTCACGCGCGAGACCGTTGCGCTGTGGCTCGCCTTCACGTCGTTTGTGCGTATCTCGAGGGCTGGAATGGCATCGACATGCGCGGTCGAATCGAGCATCAGGACGTCTTCCGTCAGGTAGGTATTCGTCCCTCTCCCCTTCTCTGTTATTTCAATCATGCCGTTACACACTACCGATGCTTTCTCTTCGGCAACTCCCTTGAGTGTGATCTCACCTCCGCCGTCTTGCGCATCGAAAATATTCCTGACCGTCACCGACTGCTTTTCTTTTCTGGTCGCAGAAAAAATCCAATCGACTGTGCTTGTCGCATGGGAACCGGTGCAGGTGGAGAGAAGTTCATGACGATCGCCGTCGCCACCGATTGTCGTGCAGTGCCAGTGCATCGAGGCGTTCTTTTGAACGATGGACCGAAGGGTTTGAGCCGAGGCACGAGTGAGAGAAATGTAGGTAAGTTTACTATCCGGTTCTAAAACAATGCTCACCGAGTGCACATTCGATCTGCTCGAATCGAAGATGATTGCTTCCGCCCCGGATTCAACCAGAACCTCAACAGACGAGGTCTTCCCGTGCTCCGAAATCACGAGGGGATGTGAGTGAACTTCCCCTCTCTTCATGACAATCTGCCGCGGTTTCAGGGACTTCTTCATAGAATGAGTATGGAAGAAATCAATGAAAAATGGTATACTGATTCAATGCACTTTTTATCGAGAGTCGCTTCCTAGGCAATCCAACCAATCGCACAGATCGTGCGATCATCAGATCGTAAGCCCGATAGACAGAAACCTCCTGTGCAAACAGAGGAAGAATTGATGCGAGTCCGAAACAGGGAATTATTCCGAGCGATCATCGGCGACTACGTGTACACGACGACAACGGTTCGGGATTCGCGTGATCGATTGCTTGCGAGGACCGAAGAGGAGTTCTCATTGCTTCGTAGCGACACGCAATTCGACGAACGAGAACACGGTGAGATAGAAAGAATGTATGATCGCTGGAACATGCTCCGGGAAGCACAGACGAAAATGAGAGTTATCCTGCAGGGAGATAGTACGAACTCATCAACATCGGAGGAATTCATACCAAAACACATCGATCAGATTGGATAAAAGACGAAGTCATCGCTTTACCCTACCGACCCTTCCATCTCCATCTCAATTAACCGATTCATCTCAACTGCATATTCCAATGGTAATAATCTGACTATTGGTTCAATAAATCCGCTGACGATCATCGCCTTCGCCGCTTCTTCGGTGATCCCACGAGACATCAGATAGAACACATCTTCCTCGGATAATTTCCCAACGGTCGCTTCGTGCGCGATCGTCACGTCGTTATTCCGAACCTGAATATCCGGAATCGTATCTGTTCGGCTCGCCTCATCCAGAAGCAATGCGTCGCACTCGATGCTGCTCGTACAGTCATGCGCGTGCGGCGCAATCTTCAGTAAGCCTCTGTAGACGCAACAACCACCGTCTTTACTGACAGACTTACTGACAACATTGCTCGATGTATGCGGAGCGAGATGCAGGACTTTCGCACCCGTATCCTGCCACTGTTTCGTATTTGCAAACGCAAGCGCCATATGATCGCAATGCGCGCCTTCACCGACAAGAACACTGCATGGGTACAACATCGTTACGCCGGACCCCATATTGCCACCAATCCATTCCATCCGCGCATCACGCTGAACAATTGCACGCTTCGTATTCAAGTTATACGTGTCTCTGCTCCAGTTCTCGACCGATGAGTATCTGCACTTTGCATTGTCTTTCACGAAAATTTCGACGAGCCCCGCATGCAATCCTTGCGAGCCGTATTTAGGAGCAGAGCAACCCTCGATGTAGTGCGCCGAAGCACCTTCTTCGATGATGATCAGCGTGTGCTCGAACTGACCCATGTTTTTTGCGTTCATCCTGAAATATGCCTGCAAAGGCTCTCTGACCGTCACGCCTTTTGGCACGTACAGGAATGTCCCTCCACTCCACACAGCCCCATGCAAAGCCGCAAACTTGTGGTCAGTCGCCGGAACGCACTTCATAAAATATTCCTTCACGAGGTCTGGGCACTCTTGCACCGCAACGTCCATATCGAGAAAAATCACGCCGAGCGCACTCCACTCTTCCTTCAGTCGATGATAAATCATCTCACTCTCGTACTGCGCACCGACCCCCGCAAGCATTTTCCTCTCCGCCTCGGGAATACCGAGCCGATCGTAGACTTTTCGAATTTCATCCGGCACTTCTTCCCAATTATCGGTCTCGGCTGCACCATGACGCGCATAGTAGATGATGTTATCGAGGTCGAGCTTACTGAGATCTGCTCCCCATAAAGGCATGGGTTTCTCTTTGAAAATTTTCAGCGACTCAAGCCGAAGCTCGAGCATCCACTTCGGCTCATTTTTATCTTTGCTGATCTGCCGCACAAGCGCCTCCGAGACACCTTTCTTTACGCCTTTCGTGTAGGGCGAAGGGTTATGGGAGTCGAAGACGGAGCGGTTGAGGCCGGAGAAGATAGGTTTAGAAGCTATGGGAAACTATTGTAGCTAATATAAAAATTATTTCACGGAGACCCAGATTGTCTCTTCTTCGCTGAAGGGTAAATCAAGTCCATGAAACATATTGGCGACCGACATCCTTGTCGGTGCTATCCGATCAGCAGCTTCATCTACTCTTGTTGACGTTGTATTAAGTAAATCTTTCGCAAAACGAATCTGGTGAATCGCATAATGTGTAATTTCCCAGCTATTCATACTCAAACTCTATCATACTGCACGACAGCCACGGAGGACCGTCACCGACACGATCCCCACCTCCCTCTCATCTCGCTCCTCGCAGCTTTCTCGAGCGCATCATACGTACTGCACCTTGGATGCGGGAATGCTGCACAAAGACTCCGCGCGTAGCCTCCTTCAAGCATCAAAGCCCCGATATCATTGCCATCCAGAAACACATACCGAAGCAGACGACCATAATCGTCTCGGTCTTCATCGGGTTTCGTTTCGAGCGCGACAGATTTTCCACTCAAGAGTTGCTTCATCCGTGCACTCGCTTCGGGACCATAACACTGAACTTTTTTACGATCATCCACAGTTTCCGGCGTATCAATGCCAATGAAACGAATACGCTCGGTTACATCCCCAACAATCACATCAATTGTGTCTCCGTCGATTACGCGATCAACCCGAAATACTCTCTCCTGAGAATCGGAAACAAACACGAAAGAATCCGACATTCGCTCCGGTGCCGACAGAGAGGGTCGCGAAAGAAAAAATAGACCGATCGCAAGAAGAGTGAAGAAAAGAACGCCGAGAATCACTCGCCTGTTTCTGCGCATATGGAAGCTATGGAAGCGTGTTTGTGTTCAAAAAGAAAGCCATTTTCTTGACTCGCTTGCAGAAATAACGATAATTGGGTCAGATTACTTTTTACCCCAAACTTTTATGCCTAACCTATTTGAGAGCCTCGACAACAAGTTCGACAAGGCTCCGGTTGCTCCGGTCGAAGGTGCAAACCCGATCGATGAGCAGACCGATTCTGAGGTTGCAATGATTGCAAAGAACCTCAAGAAAGTTTCGACCCCGGACGCGACAATCGCTCAATAATTCAAAATTCGAGACGAAAAACCTCCCCGCCGGGGAGGTTTTTTTATGGAAAAATTGACAGAGGAAAGCACAGTGATAGATTTGAATCATCTTTTCCCGATACTTTCTATGCCTGAAACACCTGATACGCATCCGTTGAAAACGGTTGATATGCAAGTGGATAGATTGAGTCCTGAAGAAGCCGAACAGGTCGTGCTTGCATTCACCGAAAGGATGATGAAAACCTTCGATACGAATCAGGTACGACCTTTGCCAAATCCGGATGTCATGAAAGCTTAGTGACGGAAAGCTCGTGTCGAAGTGGTCACCATCACGAGTCCCAGCTCATCAGCTTTTGCAAACACCTCGCTGTCTTTGATCGATCCTCCTGGCTGAATCACAGCTGCGATTCCGTGCTTTGCCGCTTCCTCAATGGAATCCGGAAACGGAAAGAATGCGTCGCTTGCGAGGACCGATCCGTTCGCTTTCTCTCCTGCGCGCTTGAGCGCAATCCATGTTGAATCCACACGACTCGTCTGTCCGCAGCCGATGCCGACGGTCGTCGAATCTTTTGCCAAAACAATTGCATTCGATTTTGCGTGTTTGACAACTTTCCATGCGAACAACAAATCTTCAATTTGTTTCTTCGTCGGTTTCACTTTCGTCACACATGTGAGATCGGCTTCTGTGATTTCTTTCACGTCATCGTTCTGCACAAGCATACCTCCAAAGGCGCTTCTATAAAGCGTGTTCTCGGAAAACTGCAATGAACCCATCGCAAGTAATCTGATATTTGGCTTACCCTTAAGAATCTCGAGCGCACCTGCTTCGTATTCCGGTGCGAGAATGACTTCGACGAAAATTTTCTGATCGAGAATCTTCTTCGCAATCTCTTCCGTACATGAATGGTTCAAGCTGATGATCACGCCGAAGGCCGACAATCGATCGCTGTCGTACGCCGCCTGAAAAGCTTCCTCGATGGTTGCAGCTGACGCAATGCCGCTCGGATTTGCATGCTTCACCATCACACACGTCGGTACTTCGAACTCCGAGACCATGCGCCATGCCGCATCGGCATCGAGAATATTGAGGTAACTCAGTTCCTTTCCCTGCAACTGTTTCCAAGCAGTCGCTCCTCCTCTCGTCGCATAAAACTTTCCCCACTGATGAGGATTCTCGCCGTATCGGAGTGTGCGCCCGTTCGTGAGAGCGATCGAAAGATTCTCTCCTCGAGACAAGTATTCCGCAATCATCGAGTCGTAGAGAGCCGTATGCGCGAATACTTTCGCGGCAAGCTTCGTGCGCAGCTCTGACGTGACGGTACCACTGCCTTGAATCTGAGAGCCAACCTGTTCGTAATCAGCAGTGTCGCACACAACTGTGACCGCAGCATGATTCTTTGCCGCACTCCGAAGAAGTGTGGGTCCACCAATATCGATCTGCTCGATTGCTTCGGGCGAGATATCGGACGACGCGCCGAGTTTTTTGACAGTCTCCTGGAACGGATAGAGGTTCACAACGACGAGATCGATCGGCTCAATCTTAAGTGTTTTCGCCTGTTCTCTGTGTTCCGGAATATCGCGATTGAAAAGGATGCCACCCATAATGAGAGGATGCATTGTCTTCACGCGACCACCGAAACATTCCGGAAACCCCGTCACTTCTTCAACAGAAATCGCTTGGATTTTCGCCTTCTGCAATGCCTGCAGTGTTCCCCCCGTCGAAAGAATCTCATAACCCGCCGCACTCAGTTGCTCTGCAAACGGAATCAGTCCCGTTTTATCGGAGACGGAGAGAAGAGCGCGTTTCTTGGTCATGAGGACCGGAGGGTAAACCGGAAAATATTCTAACAGGCTGAGCCCCTCTTGTGAATGCACCTCGCTCAGGGCACCCGATTTGGTGGAAGTTGGTCGAAGACCACGAGTGAGCCTCGTGAACGAAGTGAACGAGGCGAATCGAGTGGCGAAGAAAATATCGATTCGGTACAGTATCCGGGTTCTTCCCCTCTTCTCCAATGAATCTCCGTTCGATGCAGCGAGGTTTCACCCTCATTGAGCTCTTACTCGTCATTGGTATTATCGCGATTCTTGCCGCTATCGTCATTGTCGCCATCAATCCGACGAAGCAGCTGAGCGACATGCGCAATGCGCAAAGAAGAGCGGACGTGAACACGATTCTCAATGCCGTCACCCAGTACACAATCGATCACACGGGAACGCTCCCGGGGGCAATCACGACAACTCCAACTGAAATCTGCAGAAGCGGAATAAGCGTCGACTGCACAGGACTCATCAATCTGAACACACTGACCGGCTCCTATATTTTGGCGCTCCCGAACGATCCGGAGACAGGAACGGAGACAAGCACCAAGTACGTGATCTCAAAAGAAGCAAAAGGAAAAGCCGTCACTGTCGCCGCTCCCGATGCGGAAGCCGGAATGGTGATTTCGGTCACGCATTAGGCTGGCCTGCCGGCCGTAGCGAAGCGACCCATGATGATGAAGCCAGACTACGCGCAGTTGCGCTTCGTCCGGCAGCCAACGCTTCGCGTAGGCTGGAGCCGCTTCGGGGATTTGAACCCCGGACCTACTCATTACAAGTGAGTTGCTCTACCACTGAGCTAAAGCGGCATTGATGTACGAAGAATGCAGTCTACCACTGCCTGCCCGCCGAAGCCCGCAGGCGTAGGTGGGAGCTAAAGCGGCATCGGATGCGGGGTGAGTATAGGGTGCGTGAGGTGGATGGACAAATCTACCCCTGTGCGGCACAATCCCTGTTCCCGCTCTTTGACGGTCGCCGCGGCGCAAGCCGAGGAGGAACGTCCGGACAGCAACGGAACGCCCAGTGGGTAACGCCCACCCGTGCAGTGCATATCCGGTAAGACTGCATGCGGAACAGTGCCACAGTGACGATCTCCGCAAGGAGAGTGAAACGTCTCCGATTACGGAGTTGGCCCCCGGCAACCGGGGGTATCACGGTAAACTCTGGGTGCTGCAAGGAGGAATTGGGTCGTCGGAGTTCGTGATGGTTCCATCGCGCCGAGGACCCCTCCGCTCGATCCGCCGAGCAATTGGCGGACTAGATAGATGACCGTCCTCGACAAAATCCGGCGTATGGGAGCGGGAAACAAAGCAGGCCGACAATGTCGGTCTTTTTTGTTACACAAGTAACCGTAGCGGAAGATCCACATCTTCCGCGGTTCTGGAAGCGACGCGGAGATTACGAATCTCCGCTACGATATTGGGTGTGAAACGCTCCGAGATCCTTTTCGGCATCGTGCGTATTCCTCTCGATATGCTTGCCGCATTCGCAGCACTCCTGCTCGCGTACAATTTGCGTGCGGCAAATATCGATCTCATTCCGACTCTGCAGCTCCTGACTTTACAGAGCAATCTGCCAACGCCGGGATACTATCTGCTGCACTTCGCGCTCCCGGCAACACTCGCCTATGTCCTTGTCGCCGCGATGCTCAAGCTGTACGCGCTGAAGACGACACTCGGACCGTGGCGAGAAATGAATCGTGTCGTCATCGTATCGGCACTCTGGGTAGTGCTCATCATGGCGTGGTTCTTTCTCGTGCAGAAACAATTATTCTTTTCAAGAATCCTCCTGATCCATGCGACCGTATTCGTCACGGTGTTTGCACTCGTCATGCGAAGCTGTGTATTCCTGCTCCAACGTCAGCTGCTTTGCCGCGGCATTGGAACGCGCACAGTGATCTCCTGCGGCGGCAGAGAATTACCCTCATCGATGCTTGCGGAACTGCACCGCGACGTACGCTATCGGTATCGCGGCCATGAAAAAGTCAATGCAGGAGTTGCCGCCAAGCACCGAAGCGAACCGATCGATCTCGTGCTGCACTCGGACCCAAACCCAACAAGCGTATCCGCGATCGAACTGATCGACTACTGCAGGAGCCATCAGATCGGCTACGCATTCGTCCCTCCGGTGTTCACGGATGTCCCACATCAACTGTCGATCAGTCATCTCGGGCTGATGCCAGTGCTCCGCTTTGAGCCCACACCGCTCGACGGATGGGGACGTGTGATCAAGCGCCTGCTCGACCTGATCTTCGGTCTGCTCTTCTTCGTCGTCCTCAGTCCTCTGCTGCTGCTCGTCGCACTACTCGTCGCACTCACATGCGGCTTTCCAGTTCTCTATGTCAGTACGCGTGTCTCGCAACATGGACGAACGAAAATCCCGCTGCTGAAATTTCGGACAATGTGCAGGGATGCTGATGAAAAAAAACAAGATCTCACGCACCTGAGCCACCGAAACGACGGTCCGCTCTTTAAAATCAAACATGATCCGCGCGTTACGCCTCTCGGCAGAATGCTTCGACGCTTCAGTATCGACGAACTGCCGCAGCTTCTGAATGTGATTGCTGGCCATCTCTCATTAATAGGCCCGAGACCGCATCTACCCGAAGAAGTTGCGAAATACACGCAATCCCAAAGACGCGTGTTCACGGTACGACCGGGAATCACTGGGCTCGCGCAAATTTCCGGCAGATCTAACCTTCCCTTTGAGGAAGAAGTGAAGCTCGACATGCGGTACATCGAAGAATGGTCACTCGGACTCGATTTATGGATTCTCTGGAGAACTTTTTTTGTGGTGCTGTTTGGACGGGGAGCAGATTAGAAATCCGCATTGTCTTCAATCTTGGAAAGAAATTTGCCTCCGAACAGCATTTTATCTGCCTCACGACGAACCCATTTTACAAGAACGCGATACTTGTACTCTCTGCTATCAGACGACATCGATACAATTACTTCGTCCTCAGGCATCGGAGAACCGTGTCCACAGAGAACGACGCAAATGCCATATCGAGAAATATTTCTTGTGAGTCCGGGCACTTGATTTCCTCTGCCAACGGTAACGGTAGTCGGTACAGTCAGCTCCAATCGCATCGCAGCTCTCTTGATATGAGTATCATTTGTATCTTCAAAATGCATGCTGTGAACCTCCGACAATTGAGGCCTTCCCCACGGATCCGGCGATGTTGGCGGAAGTGAACTAGAACTCATAACTGCTATTTTATTATATTTATTCTCTTTTACAAGAAAGTCTACAGCAACTTCATCTGCCCAGCCGCAGCCACGGAGGGCTGCTGCTTTGGAGCGAGGTTTTGCAAATACTCCGATACGCGCTTGCCGTAGGGCTTCGTGCGGAGGCGGTCATCGAGGATCGTGAAGGAACTTCCCGGTTTCATGTGACGAACGAATGTGCGAATCAGACGAAACAGACGATGTTTGAGTCGCGGGAGCGAGTATTCCGAGAACGGATCTCCGTACCGGAGTGCCCTGCGACTAAAGACCGCATGCGACGGATGATCAAAGGGCAATGTCTGGAGCACAAGCCTCTCGATCGTGCCTTTCGGCAGCTCCATCGTTTCGTACGTCCACGGCGTCGTGACGAGAATCGCAGGCTCTTTCGCGAGCACAAATTCCGCCTGCATACGACTCTGCCCTCCACTGAAACCTTGGCAAAGGAGTGTTGTTCCCGCTGCTTCGCATTTTTCGGCATGTTTCAGATAAAGCTCCTCGATCGCACGTTTGCTTGAGAGAAGCAGTACTGTTTTCCCTTTCGGAGAACTCAGGACCTGTTCACCTGGGACGCCGATCGGGAGTAAGACTGAAAAATCCGGAAGCGGAAGCGGTGACAATGTTCCGTCGACAGTCTCCATAGACATCGGCAAAATCGCCGAACACTCTTTCCATGCCGCCTGTGGAATGAGGAGCGTTACCTCGGACTGATCGTAGAGAATACGTCCAAGTACTTCGTTTATTTTCTCGGGCACGGACTTGATCGCTTTGTTGCCATCAAGAAACGATTCGATCCACGTGATTCTTCCGTCCAAATTCCTCTCCTGAAAAATCAGAAGTAAATCCGAAAGCGCCTTCTCCGCCGCATGTGGAAGTTCTGTTTTCAGAAGGCTATCGATCATCACCGTCAGATGTTCGATTTCCGGTGCGCCAAGATCAGATGGCGCGAGGTACCGAAGATCCATCCCGTTTCGCACTTTTTCAGTCCAGAGTTCGATGAGATCCGTGCACTTCATAAGAGCAGGATTAGATCCTGCGGCAGCGCGCAGCGTCGGCACGAAACACGTCCAGCCAAGTGCGCCTGTTGCCGTGTCTTCAAGCATGGACGCGTCGTCGATCACGATGCGTGCACCCTTCAGGATGGAAGATTCTTCACCGTTTGCAATCGCAATCAGTTCATGGTGTCCGAGAAGCACAACGTCTTTCCTGAGCGCCTTTCTGCGCGCGAGATACTCAACGCTCTCCGCACTCGCTGCAATTTTTGCATTCCAAATCGCCGTTTCTTCGCCGTGAATCGGCAAATCGATCTTGAGGATCGGCTGATAGAGAACGAGTTTCATCGCGAGGGTGAGCTCATCGGCGGAATAACTCTCCTGCAAGAGAAATTTCTCCACTGCCTCTCGGGAAGAAAGCATGGAAGGCTCCGGAAGAACGACAATCGATGACGAAAGCTCGACTCGACGAACGGCGGCATCGAGATTTTTGACGGCGATCATACTTCCTTTTTTCGCACCTGCGAGAATCGATTCCAGCGTCGAAGGACAGAGCGATTCTTGGATGAGTTCGATCTCATTCTTCGCAAGACTTTTCAGTGCCGTCGCAGGAATCGATTTGTCGCTTGCATCAGGGCTCCCGTGCTTACTGAGGGAGAGCCATGTCGGACGTGCTTTCTTCGTCGATGGAGTGAGCGAAGTAAAAAGTCTCCGGTAACTCTCGGGGCCTTTCTCGGCAAGATTTTTCAATGCATCGAGATCCTTGATAGGCAAACTCTGCAGCCGCTCGATGCACAGTTCGAGCAGCTGATACGTCGCACGTACGTCTCCGAGCGCTCGATGTTTCGGCGTATGCATGAGCCCGAGTGCTTCGCTCATGTATCCGAGTGAATAACTCTTGAGTTCCGGATACACAATCGATGCGAGCATCGCAGTGTCGATCCAGGGGTGCTCGCTTAAGTCCCATCCTTCTCCTTTGAGCATCCCGATATCGAACTTTACGTTCTGCCCGACAACAATCATGTCACTTGTGAGCATCTCCTTGATGGTAGGCAGCACCTCTTCGAATGTCGGCTTTCCAAAAAGATCCTTCTGATGAATCTGCGTGAGAACCTGCACAACACCAGGGATCTCATGCCCCTCGGGGAGAGAGAAAAGCTGCTCATACTGGTTGATGACTTCCCCGTTCTGCACGGTCACGCACGCATACTCCATCACACGATGCGTCTTCGGCACAAAACCGGTGGTTTCTGTGTCGAGGATAAGGAAGGGAAGGTTCGGAAGTTTCATGGAAGACACGATACAGGAAAAATGCAGACATGAATGTAGAGACGTGCGGTGCGCGCGTCTCCTTGCACTCTTTACCATAAAAAGACGCCCCCACGGGGCGTCTCTACATTATTTTTCGTACCTGAAACGCGGCGTTTCAGCTCCGGGCGTTACTCCGCTTTCTTCTCTTCCTTGCCCACCGTAGCCTCGGCGGAGGCGGGTTCGGCAACCTCTTCTTTCTTCGCCTTCTTCTTTTTCTCTGCTTTCTCCTCGACAGGTTCTGCGGCTACCTTCGGTTCCGGAGCTGCTTCTCCTTCGGCAGTCGGGGCAAGCATCACCACTTCCACTTCTTCGCCCTTCAATTCGGCGAGTTTTGCTTTGAAGGCGGGAAGTTCTTCGTAGTTGTACATGTCGAGCTCGAAATTGGTGAGCTGTGTTGCGAGACGAATGTTTTGGCCTTTCTTGCCGATCGCCATCGGACGCTGCGCTTCTTCCACGAACACGGCAGCGCGCTTCTTCACGATGCGACCTTCCTCGTCTGCGTGCTGCTCACCGTTCACAATGATCACAGCGGAAATCGATGCGGGCTGAAGGGCTGTTGAGATCAAACGAATCGGATCTTCCGACCATTCGATCATATCGACACGTTCGCCGTTGATTTCTTCCATCACGGATTGAATGCGCACGCCTTTCTGGCCGACGCACGCGCCGATGGGGTCGATCCTTGGATCGGTGCTCTTGACCGCAACTTTGCTTCGCATGCCGGCATCGCGGGCAATCGCCATGATCTGCACGTCGCCATTTCTGATTTCGGGAATCTCGAGCTCGAGAAGTTTTTTGACAAGATTCGGATGCGTGCGGGAAATCTTCAGCTGCGGACCTTTTCCGGTGAGTTCGACTTTATCAAGGTACACACGAATGCGCTTTCCCGTGTAATAGTGTTCGCCCGGAATCTGCTCCTTCCACGGAAGAGAAACAGCCATTCCTTCGACCTCGAGTGTGACCCAGTTCGGTTCCACTTTCGTGACGGTCACAGAAAGAAGCTCATTCTCGCGGTCTTTGAACATTTCGAACAAACTCTGCTTCTCGGACTCCTGCAGTTTCTGGATGATGACCTGCTTTGCCGCTTGTGCTGCAATGCGACCGTAGCCAATAGGGGTAGCGTCGATCTCGATCTCGTCACCTTCCTCGGCATCCGGCTTCACGCGACGAGCATCCTTCAAGCTGATCTCAAAGTTTTCATTGAGCACTTCCTCGACAACTTCTTTGATGAGAAGCACCGACGGCATATCCTGATCTTCCCTCAGCACGACTCTGATTTCCTGTTCTTTATTGCCGAAATCTTTGCGGTAAGCAGTCGCGATCGCCTGCCGTACGGCCTCAAGAACGTCGTCTGCCTTCACGCTGCGCTCGGAACAAAGCTGGTTGATGGCTGCAATGAATGAAGCGCGCATAGGAATTTGGGTGAAGAAAAACCGACCATCTCAATGAAAATGAGATAGTCAAAGTAAAAGTAGATTCTGTTACGTCATCATACCATGAAAAGTGGCTTGATGACAATTGACATAATATAGTATTATATTTTAATACTAATCATTGCCGTGACACTTTTTGTACTTCTTCCCGCTTCCGCACGGACACGGATCGTTGCGACCTGCTTGCGGAGTGGAAATCTGCGGTTTTGTATTCGTCGATTGTTTTTTCCGTCCAAGCTCATTCAAATTGATAGCGCCCGAACCTGCCGTGAGCTGCCCTTCGATCTCCGACTCGTTTGTTTGCAAATTCTCAGGTTCTCTCTGCATCGACGGCTGCTGCATCCCAAACTGAGCAAAATCAATCTGGAGAAGAGTGCGGATTGTGGTCTGCGCAATCGTGGATAACAGCTTCTCAAACATCCGAAAACCCTGATCCTGATACTCAATGAGAGGATCGCGTTGCGCATACCCGGAAAACGCGACCTGTTCTCGAAGGTGCGCCATCGCATCGATATGATCCATCCAGTGCGTATCGATCGCCTGCAACACGACAATCTGTTCGGCGCGTCTCGAGAGATCGAAGCCGAAATGCACGCATTTCTTTTCGTAGAATGAGAGTGTGAGAGACTGAACAAGCTCCACTGCTTCTTGGCTGTCTGCTTGAGATGTGAGATCCGTTTCTCCAATACCTCGCTCGAGTTCCGGGTGCAGCGCACCAAGTGCGTCACGCAGTTCCTGCACGGTCCAATTCTCCGGATCGATGCCGGTGAGATGCTCACTCGCAAGAGAGCTCACTTCGCGCTTGAGCATCGCAAGCACTTCGTCATGCAACGAATCTTTGTTGTCCAACGACTGCAGTGAGGCATTCTGCTCGGAAATTTTTTGAAGCAATTTCTGACGACGTTTGTACATGATCTCCCGATGTTTATTCATGACATCGTCGTACTGTACGACATGACGACGAATATCGAAGTTCCTGCCTTCAACCTTCTTCTGTGCGCTCTCGATGCTCCGGCTCACCATTCCGTTTTCCAGAGGCACGTCCTCAGGGACATTCAGACGTTTCATCATGGATTTCAGGCGGTCACCGCCAAAAAGGCGCATGAGCTCGTCCTCCATTGAGACAAAAAACTGGCTCTCGCCCGGATCTCCCTGACGACCCGCACGTCCGCGGAGCTGATTGTCGATGCGGCGCGCTTCGTGGCGTTCGGTGCCGAGGATCGCAAGCCCACCCAGAGCCTGCACCCCACTACCGAGCTTGATGTCCGTACCGCGACCGGCCATGTTCGTAGCAATCGTGACGGCTCCCTCTTGTCCGGCTTTCGCGACAATCTCGGCTTCCTTCTCATGATGCTTGGCATTGAGCACGGTGTGCGGAATGTCCATCTCGGTGAGAAGCATGCTCATCGCCTCAGATTTTTCGATCGACGTCGTACCAATCAGCACCGGCTGCCCTTTTGCGTGTTTCTCTTTTGCGATCTTCGCGACAGCTTTAAATTTAGCGGCAACGCTTGCATACACGGCGTCCGGCTTATCGTTCCTAACCATCGGTTGATGCGTCGGGATCGTGATCACCGGCAACTTGTAAATCGACTGAAATTCTTCTTCCTCGGTCTTCGCCGTTCCGGTCATCCCGGAGAGCTTCTCGAAGATGCGGAAGTAATTCTGGAACGTGATCGTCGCGAGCGTCTTGCTCTCGCGCTGCACCGTCACTCCTTCTTTTGCTTCAATAGCTTGATGTAAACCGTGACTGTACCGACGACCCGGCATCAGACGACCCGTGAACTCGTCGACGATGATCACCTCGTTATCTTTGACGACGTAGTCGACGTCGCGCTGATACATCGCGTGTGCGCGGAGCGCCTGTTCGATATGGTGCACTTCTTCGAAACCTTTCTCGGTGTAAATATTCGCAACACCCATCAATTGCTCCATCTTCTTGATGCCATCTTCGGTGAGTGTTGCCGCCTTCTGCTTCTCGTCTTTCACAAAGTGCGTCTGCTCGATCAGTTCCTTGCTGTACTTCGCATACAGCTGATACTTCAGCGTCGATTCTTCGGCAGGCTGACTGATGATGAGAGGCGTCCTCGCCTCGTCGATGAGAATCGAGTCCACCTCGTCGACGATGGCGTAGTGAAGACCGCGCTGCACCTGGCGCGAAACGGATGGCGCCATGTTGTCTCTGAGATAATCGAATCCAAATTCGTTGTTGGTGCCGTAGGTGATGTCGGCGTCGTACGCCTTCTTCCTCTCGTCATGATCGAGCCCATGCACGATCACACCGACGCTTAAGCCGAGAGCCGAGTAGAGCATTCCCATCCACGCACTGTCGCGTTTTGCAAGGTAGTCGTTCACCGTGACGACATGCACGCCTTTCCCTGTAAGAGAATTCAAGTAGGCGGGCATCGTGCACACGAGCGTCTTTCCTTCTCCCGTACGCATCTCCGCGATCGCCCCTTTATGGAGAGCGGCGGCACCGATGATCTGCACGTCAAACGGCACCATGTCCCATGTGAGCGTCTGCGCTCCAATCGTCATCTGTTTTCCGACCAAAAGTTCGCAGGCACGGATAGCGACGGCAAAGACTTCGGGCATCAGCCGATCCAGGCTTTCGCCCGCAGCATGTCGATCGCGAAACGATTGCGTTTTTCCGGGGAGTGTCTCGAGTGTGAGACTTTGAATGTCGGACGTTCGGAAAACCCCGCGAACCTCCGCAACAATCGGTTGCAGTTTCCGGAGCTCCTTCTTGTTCGGGTCACCGAGGAGCTTGTTGAGAGTGTCAATAATTGTCATGGATGCGGAGTGTACCAGAAAAGAACGCCTAAACCATGCCTCCGCTTGCGAAAGTCGTCTCTTCTCAGGCGTTCCACGGCAGAATCGCGGGGCGCTCGTTTGTGTAGTATTTCAGATACGCCTGCCAACGAAATCCAAAAGTAAGAAAAGCCAGCTGCTTTCCGAAAATCGACTCACTTCTCTCCCCAAGCAGAAGCATGTAGAAAAAATGAACAAAACTCAGAAGCCCGAACCACGCGGCGTAGATTGCAAGAGGAACAACCACGGGGACGATCCAAAGAAATCGGAAAATAAACCAGCGGGAAATCTTCGGCTGGAAATCGATGTCGATGCGAACCTTGTGAACCGGGGGTTTTTTCTTGAACATGCGGAGGAGGGAAGAATGTTTAAATTCTAGGGAGCGACTGACGATCGAACAACGATTTGATGATGCACACGAAAAGAAATAGCGTGAAACGGATTCGATCTCAGAGACCTCTCCCGTACCACGGCAATATCGGCGGCGATCCGTACAACGACGCCTCACAAAGTGCAGGCAACACGTCCTCGATCGTCTTCAATTTCTCAGGCGAAAGCAGTGTGAAGTGCGTGAGATGTTCGGGGATCAGTTCGCCGATGATCAACGATTCTTTTGGAATTTTTTCTTTGGCATCCTCAAGATTGATCAGCGTCGCTTCGGGCCACAGCTTCAGAGCTTCACCGAAACTGTGGATAAAGAGAGCGGATTTCTGTGTGGAGTGAAGCCAGACCCCCACCCCTGACCCCTCCCCCGAGGGGGGAGGGGAAAAGCGAGCTGCCCACAGATCCGAGAGGTGAATGCCGGCAATGGGAATCTTGAGGCCCCAACTCAATGCATTCGCAAGGCTCATTTCCACGCGCTGACTCATAAAACCTCCGGGGCCGGAAATCGCTGCGATACGCTTGAGATCGTGCATCGAGGCGTCGACGCTCTGAAGAAGTCTCTGGATCGCCGGCATCAGATCGGCTTCGTCCGTGTGATCCGAAATCTCTGCAAGTGCGATCGTTTTTTTTACGTCAACGCACGCAATGATCTTCCGATGACTGCAGAGATCGATGAAAAAAGTGAGAGAAGACATGAGGACAGGAGTATCGTACATCCTGTGCCGAAACTTTCCGTCATCATTCCCACGCACCAGCGAGCGGACATCCTGCGTCGGTGTCTGCAATGCCTCGAAAAACAAACCGTAGCGTTCGAGCTCGAAGTCATCGTGGTCAGCGACGGTAAGGATGACAACACCGCCGCACTTTTTGCACATTCCTCTTGGCGCATTCCTGTGAAGTTTTTCGAGATTGAGAAAAGCCAACAAGGTTCTGCGCGAAACGAGGGACTGCAACATGCGGAAGGTATGTATGTCCTCTTTATCGGGGATGACATTTTTCTGGAACCCGATGCGTGCGAAAGGCATTTGAAGGCGCATGAAAATTCCAAAAACAAAAAACTAAATCCCAATGTTTGTGTTCTCGGTTTTACCACATGGGACCCTGCGGTCGACATCACACCGGTGATGCGATGGCTCGAGTCGTCGGGGTGGCAATTCGGATACCCGATGATTGCAAGGTACGAACATGCGGTGCTCCCTGCTCGGATTCAGCACAAATTTTGCTACACCAGCCACATCAGCCTTCCTCTCACTGCAGCCAAAAAACATCCGTTTCGAACGGACATACACCTCTACGGATGGGAAGACATCGAGTGGGGAATGCGTCTCCAAGCCTCCGGTGTACGCGTGTTCTACGAACCCGATGCAAAGGCACTGCACCATCACCGGATGACTCTCGAAGAATCTCTCAGGCGCATGGAAACACTTGGGCGGTCAGCCGTGGAGATACAGAAAAAAGTTCCGCAGTTTGATCGTGTGCCGACAGGATGGAAATTGTTTGTGTACAGAATCGCCGCACTGTTGCCAACGATGACGGGGAAGCATCGAAAAGCATTTCTGTCCGGTCTGCTGAAAAAGATGTAAGATGCGAGACCATGCCCCCTATTCCCGACCGGATCATCGGCCACGAAAAAATATGCGGTGAACTTCTCGCGGACATTGCGCATGACAACGTGAGTCATGCCTATTTATTCACGGGGCCGAGGCATCTTGGTAAATTCACGGTCGCACGTTGGTTCGCACTCCGAATCCTTGCAGACGGAAGACCTCCGGAAGAATTGGAGAGCATCAAAGATCAAGTAGAGCGTCTCATCCATCCGGATCTCCTCAGTCTCGACAAACTTTGGATCGAAGAGAAACAAGATGATTGGAAAATGATCGGGCAGTACTCGAATATTTCCCAGCAACATAGAAGTAAAGCACCGCTCGCAAAAACAGATACGATCAGTATCGAAGACATACGGTCTCTTGGACAGAGGCTGATGGAAACCGGCAGCTCGAAACATCTGTGCTGTCTCATCAGATCCGTTGAGCGAATGCAGTCCGCTGCCGCCAACTCTTTCTTGAAAGTTTTGGAAGAGCCGCCGCCGCGTGTCGTCTTCATCCTCACTGCCGAAAGTGAACATGCCGTCTTGAAGACGGTCGCATCGCGCACGCGGATTTTCCGTTTTCATCCTCTTCCGAAGAAGGCGATGCGCTCACTGATAGAAGGCCACGAAGACGATGACGGAGCCTTCGCCATGCATCTCGCACAAGGCGCGCCGGGAGAACTTCTGTCACTGCTTGAAAACCCCGATGCGCTCCGAAGCAAGAAGCAACTCCACAGCCAAGCCAAGCAATTCTGGCAAGCAAGGACGCTTGCGGAGAGACTCTCCTGGATCATGACCTATGCGGATTCCAAGAAAGATCCAGAGGAGCTTCTGCTGCATCTGGCACTCACCCTCCGGGAACATCCCGAGAACGAAAAAAGGGCAGAGCTTTCTGCGGCCTACATGAACCTGGTTTCCGGACTCAGTACAAACGCTCATCGCGGACTTCTCCTCGAGCGATTTGCATTGGCAGTGGAGTCTCCCGAGTGCTAGACTTCGCGGTCCCATGATGTACGTTCTCGTCTTCCTTACGGCGCTTCTTGGTATTGCCGCTCTGTTCCTCGGCAGAATTTTACTCCGAAACAGAGGGGTCAGGCGCTTGGTGCGATCCGTGAAAATGCGATTCCAGTCCGTGGAGGACCGGGGGGCGACGATCGTTGAAGAGCAGGTGGTGCAAAAGCCGCGGAAGAATCCTCGAACATCCGCCATCGAACTCCAGAAAGTGAGGTCTCTGATGCGCTCTGCTGAAAAAGAGATTGCGCTGCAAAATCACTCTGAAGCGGAGCATCTTCTGATCCAGGCCCTCACGATCAATCCCGAAGCCATCGACACGCAGGCAGAACTCGGAAAACTGTATCTCACGACAGGGAGAGAGGCGAAAGCCGAAGCCCTCTACAAAGAACTCGTGACGAAAAGATCGGATGTCTCTTTTTACGCAAATCTCGGCCTCGCGTACTACAAGCAAGCGAAGTACGTCGACGCGTGTTTCGCTTACCAAGAAGCGCTCAATCTGGATCCGCAAGTACCCGAACGTTCAGCAGCGCTCGGACGTGCATGCATTGCGGCGCAGCGGTTCAAAGAAGCTGCACCGCTCCTCGAGAAAGCGATCCAGAGACTCTCGCGGGACACCGAGCTGATGCACCTGCTTGCGGAGTGTTACGTACAACTTGAAGACAAGACGAAAGCGGAAGAAGTCTATCGACGCATCAACAAAATCGAACCTTATAATGAAGGGGTAAAGCAGAAAATTACGGCACTCACGGCGAAACAGTAGAGACGGTTCAGACGCCCCAGCGGGGCGTCTCTACTAATCCTCCAGCAACTTCACCGAGACATCACCTTTCACTTTTGACTGACACGAAAGCCTCTTCGGATCATCCGTGACGCCCATGTTTTCCTCGCGATCGTTCCTAGGAGAAAGATTGTCCATACCGGACTCGACGTCGCACATGCACGTCGTGCAGAAACCGTTGCCGCCGCACGCATGTTCCATCGGCACGCTGCTTTCAAGCGCAATCTTGAGAATCGTATCCCCCTCTTGCCCTTCGACCTTCTGCACCGTGCCATCGGGATGGATGAATGTGACGATCGGCATGAGGCAAGCCTACGTTTGAGGTATGATCCGGTCAAATGACGAAAGCATCACATCGTTCACCGCTTCTGTCTGTCCGGTCTCTGTCCGTATCCGTCGGCAAGAAACCGATCGTGCAAAATCTCTCTCTGTCGGTCAACGCAGGCGAAGTGCATGCAATCATGGGGCCAAATGGTTCCGGGAAATCGACGTTTGTTTCAACGCTGATGGGACATCCTGCCTACGGCATTGAGAGCGGTTCCATAGATTTTGCGGGAAAAAATATTCTGAAGTCCCCCGCGGACGAACGAGCCAGACTCGGCATGTTCCTCGCGTTCCAGTATCCGAAAGAACTTGCGGGGGTGAGTCTCCGAAGTTTCCTCTTCGCTGCATGCGATGCGCAGAGAAAAGCTCGAGATCCCGCATATCGAAAAATGTCGCCCGTGAAATTCAGGCTGCAACTCGAAGAAGAAATGAAAGCACTGCACATGGATCCTGCGTTTGCGGAACGCAGTACGAACCAAGGGTTCTCGGGCGGCGAGAAGAAGAAAGCGGAAGTGCTGCAGATGCGACTCCTTCAACCTCGTTTGGCACTCCTCGACGAAACGGATTCGGGATTGGATGTGGACGCTCTGAAGATCGTCGCAGAAGGAGTCGAGAGTATGCGCGGACCCGAGTTTTCCGCGATCATCGTCACGCATTACGCAAGGCTGCTCGAATATATCGTCCCGGATCACGTGCACGTGATGATCGCAGGCAATATTGTCGAAAGCGGAGGACCGGATCTTGCGCACAGACTTGAGAAAGAAGGATATGCGAAATATGGAAAAACATCCCGCAGCTGAGATTCGTAATCTCAGCATGGCGCGAATGCGCCATTACGAGTCGCATAGATCTCCGTAAGAACATCACCCTCCGTACGTCTCACACAAGACAACGTCAGTTGTGCTTTCTTTTTTTACCTCTTACACTCCCCTTCACTATGGACACCACATCCACCATCAACGTGAGACCGCCCGTGTGGGCGCTGCTCGCGGCAGTCATCATCGGCGGAGTCTTCTACCTCACCGGCAAAAACATGGAAGTCACAGCGCCGCAGCAAAACCCGGCGACGATCTCCGTTTTTGCAGATGCGAAAGTCTCGGCTGCTCCGGACATCGCTCAACTTAGTTTCGGTGTCGCGACCGGGAGACAGCCGACTGCCAAAGCGGCGATCGCACTCGTGACAAAGAACATGACCGCGATACTCGCAGCCGTCAAAAAAACAGGAGTCGCAGAGAAAGACATTGTCACGCAGAGCTTTTGGCTGAATCCTGTCTACGATTACAGTAATGGCACGCAAGTGCCTCGCGGATTCGAAGCGAATCAATCGCTGAGCGTAAAAGTGCGTGACCTCGACAAGGTCGGCGATGTTCTCACTGCCGCAACGAATGCCGGAGCAAATCAGGCTGGGAGCATCAGCTTCTCGATCGACAAAACCGATGACTTAAAAGCAGAGACGCGCGCAATGGCGATCGAAAAGGCTCAGGCCAAAGCACTCGTCCTCGCAAAAGCTCTCGGCATGAGCCTCGGTCGATTGACGGCTTTCAATGAAGACAGCAACTATGGCGGACCCGTTCCAATGTATGCGAGAGGAATGGGAGGAGGAGGTGATGCGAAAATGGAACAAGTCGGTGTTCCTCTCCCTGCGGGGGAACAGGACATTGTGTCGAACGTGACGCTGACGTACGAACTGCGATAGGAAAATGTACCGTGTTTCTCGAAAGACGTCCCGCGGGGGGCGTCTTTTTTTGCGATGACTTTTCAGCTTCTGTAAGCCAATGCTAAGAAACTGACCTGTGAAATGTTGACGATGTATTTTTGGTCGGCATACTGCGCCGTGCAATCGGAGCACATTCAAAGGGGCTCCGATGTATTGCATCTTTGATAACCGACTTCTTATTTTCTTTTTCCCCCACGATCATGCGTGACCTGTCATGGATGGAGCAAGGCACAGTCTATGTTCCTCGCCAAGAAATACCGTTCAACCCCGATCACCATCTTGAATCGAGAGAAGTGGTTAATGCAGAAACTACAAGGGCATGGTATGCAGCAGTCCTTGCACTTCAAGCTAAGCAGACCGCCGACCCGCAATCGCTTCCTTTAAAGTTGTTTGATCCGCAAACTCAATGTCAGCCCCCATCGGCAGACCATGAGCAAGTCGCGTGATACTGGGGACTACCGATGACAATCGCTGTTTGATGTACGTCGCCGTCGCCTGTCCTTCGACGTCGAGGTTTGTGGCAATGATGAGCTCCTTGACGCTGCCGTCTTTGCATCGGTCGATCAATTCTTTGAGCTTCAGTTGCTCGGGTCCCATGCCATCAATTGGTGAGAGCACACCATGGAGCACATGATACAAACCCTTGTATCCCGCTTTCTCGAATGCAACGACTTCGAGCGGTTCTTCAACAACGAGCACGGTTGATCGGTCACGCGTGCGGTCATCACAAATCATGCAAATAGGCTCGAGTGTGATCATCTGACACACGCTGCAATACTTGAGATCATGCTTCAGCGAAAGCAGTGCTCCCCCGAGCCCTTCTGCCGATGCCTTGGAACTTCTGAGTAGATGAAATGTGAGTCGCTCCGCCGACTTCGGCCCGATACCGGGGAGCTTAGAAAATTCTTCGATTGTCTTTTGGATTTGAGGGGGGAGGAGAGACACGAACGAGAGAATAGCGAGAAATTTTTGCATTAGGAAACCCGGTGACACTTTGTCACCGGGTTTCGCTTGTTGGAGTACTGGACAGTTTTGCGACTAGGCAGTCACGACCGGAGCGGCTTTGAAGCCACGGAACAAATGTCTCGTCGTCTTGGCACGCGTGACACGTTCATCAGAAGTCAGACCTCCGGTGAGCGCATCGGACAACATGCCAATCCCGGCCAAGTAGGTCAGTCCGTTGATGGCGTGCATGGATTGCTCCATATTCTCGCCATCCAAGAAGTTTTTCTTGTCGAACTTTCCACCCTCGGCTGGAGGCACCAAGCCGGCATACGGATGAATGAAGATTCCCGTCACGATGACGTGAGTCTTATCCGCGTTTGCCGGGAACCAGCCGTTCTCCCACGCATCGCAGATGGCGCGAGCCAAGCCTTCCTGCGCCGACCCCCAAAGCTGGAGGATGCGCGGAAGATTGAACGTGCCAACCTTCGTGATGATCATCGCGCGAACCGGCGGAGGCAAGTTCGGAGCAACCAGGGCTTGCATGTTGTTGTAGAAATCGGCCTGATTTGACAGGGCGTTTCCGAATGCAATCCCAGCAGCACCGTTCTTGGTCCCGTACAGCCCATCGTGATGTTGGATTTCCAACCCAAATCGGTCGTCATTCACCAAGCATTCGCAGGGGCAGAAACTGTGATCTGGGATCCAGTGATTCTTGACCTGCGAGAGCGGACCATCCTGACTCCAGTCGAGTTCGATGTCCCTCTTGCCATCCGGGAGTTTCAAACCTCCGAGATAGTCGAGAATGTGGGAATGCAGGGAACCTGTGGGCGTGAAACTCATGGTAGAACTCCTTCTAGACCTCGATGGGTCCAAGATTAGGAAACCTGCGCACGAAATGTGTAGCAGGCGGTACCGCCATGACCCTTTACCAAGGGGTCAAGGCACTCGAGTGCTGCGTCTACGTGACACAGGCAGACTACGCACGAATTCATGCGCACTGTGCCTGCATCACGGTAAAAACTGCCAATACTGCCAAAGAGCGATCACTCTCAAAATTAAGAAACTCTGAGAGCGCGGATATTCAAGCAGAAAACAACAGAATGTCAATGTTCCCTGACATTACTCCACTCCTCCTTGTCGGATTCTTCTCCCTACTTCTCTCTCCTTAATTCTCTGCCTCTTATCAAGCCTCTTCCTTCCTCTTCCTATGCCAATCAACACTTTTACAAATTTGTCAGCGTGCACTTCGAGTGGAACAACCGTCATGCCTTTCTCACTGCTCGCAGTCTGAATTTTTTCGATCTGATGCTTTGAGAGTAGTAATTTCCGATCGTGTCCCGGATCGTAGCCATCGAGTCCTGAGGCATACGCATACTTGCTGATCTTCATCGCCTTCAGCACAGGCACTCCTGAAACAAACGACATGTACGAACCGGTGAGGCTCACCTGTCCGAGTCTGCACGATTTCACTTCCTGTCCCGTAAGCACGATGCCGGCTTCCACCGTATCCAGGATCTCGTAATCAAAACGTGCACGACGATTATCTGCGACTTTCTTCATGGTGGAAGGATAGCAGAAGCGCCTCACCCCGCCTCATCCCCTAGCCCCTTCTCCCACTACGTTGGGGAGAAGGGGGAACCCATGGATTTCTTCAAGAAAACTCTGTTCTGTTAAAAACAGTGCACCCTTCTCCCCAAGCGCATCGGCGCTGGGAGAAGGGTCGGGGATGAGGCGCTGGACTGCTATTTGACAATTACGACCATCGAATGTATCCTGTTTTTGTCAACATAAAGGATTTCCTCTTTGGAGGGGCGCCCTCCCCGTGAGAAGCGCAGCAATCCGAGTTGGCACTCTGGACGCTTTCGTGCCATGCAGGCACGGCTTGCCTATACGGCACGGAAGCGTCCTCTTTTAAAGAAGCACAAATAACTGCTGAACATCAACGTACGAGAGGAATGCGCCGACTGCGAGAAAGGGTCCAAAAACAATGCGCTGCTTCCGCGAAATTTTTTGAAGCAACAGTAGAACGCCAACGACGATCGCACCGATCGCGTAGCAAAAGAAGATCATGAAGACTGTCCCGGAAAATCCTAACCAGAGACCCAGAGCGGATGCAAAAAAAATATCACCCGTACCGATCGCTCTTCCCCTGCTCAACATCCACTGACTGCCGAAGACGCCAAAGGAAACGACTGCTCCGAGAAGTGACGACGCGAGTGAATGCGTAAGGAAAGCAATGCACAATGCGAGAATGACAATCGCTACGGTGCAGACATCCGGAAGAAACCCCGATGTCACATCAATCAATGCTGTAGAGAAAAGAAATCCAAGGAGGAGGATCGTGAGAATAGTCAGAAGAAGTTCAACCTGCATGGTGCCATGCTAGTTTGCTGTCGAGAGCGCAGCAATGAAAGACTTCCTGTGAAGAAAACCGGCAAACGCGAATGCCAGAATCAGCGTTACATTCAGAAGAGGACCGGAATCAGGAAGATGCGTATCAGAAGGCACCCAGACGCTTGGGTCACCAGGAGAAGGCTGTGTGTAGGAAGGAATGAAAGATGTCTCCGATTCAACCATGGGTACCGATGACGTTCCTGTCGTCTGCTCCTCTGCAGCTTTCCTAAGTGCAAGATCGTGAGCGGAAGAAAGGTCGCGCTGCTTTGCCCGCATGGAAAGCCATGCTGCACGATCACTGTGATCGACAGCTGTTGGAACAACTGTTTCCGATGACACGGAAGAAGAGAGCGCTTGTGTGACGACTGCCGGGCTCTGCTCTTGAACCTGCTTGCTGATCCGATCGGCACGTGCCGCAAGACGCTTCAGAATTTCCGGATTCGCATTTTTGTCGTTCACGCGAATTGCCGCGGAACTGACTGCAATCGTGGGGTTGGAATCGACCAGAAGACCCTTCGTCACCTCTCCTGACGAGAAGCTGTACGCAAGAATCGCGACAATCATCCCAAGGACTCCACCGAGAATTTCTTTTGAAAGATGTGATGTGAATATTTTTTTGATATTGATCATAATGCTATTATACCACTTTTATTATATTTGTGCAATATCTGTTAGGTTGCAGCATTAGGGTAACACTTTCCTTGGTGAGGCATTCATAGACTACGGCTGCAGGGGTTCTTCTGTCCATTCCCATGCCAGAATGGCTTTTAACGTAGTTGTACCAGTTCAGCCACTGCCAAACGATGAAGTTGTGCTCA
>CALRAD010000015.1 GCA_943350395.1 Candidatus Peribacteria bacterium | reverse complement strand
TTTTTGTCGCCTCAATATCAACGGCAAAATGACTTAAAAAGTTACGAAAAACATGCTCTGTAATTCGTGCTCTAAAGACGTATCGATTTTTTGGCTTCATAGTGCGGAAAGAAGGATATCATCCTTCTCTTAGCTAGTCATGAGCCAAAGTTTAAACCAAGCTGTAATCCGCATTTCTGGTCTGGGATTGACAAGAACCACTCTCTTTCCTGCCTCAGCGTGTTCGCAAAAAATACCAAAAGTTCCTGGATGAAGCTTCCGAACATGCGTCATATCGATATACACAACAGCGCTCTTGAGCTTCGATAATCGTTCGCGCAGCTGTGCCTGATCTGCACCATCCCAAGATTCAAGCGTTGAAGCGGCAATTTTTTTACCAACTTGCTTTGGAGTGATCTGCATCAGATGCTCCGACGGGATCGAATCCGGATTCGCATCATCATCTTTCAGTAATTCATCGATTTCCGTACGAAACATACGATCAAGTGCTTCTTGCCTCGTCATCATCACGGCAGTATCAGTATCAGCCGCTTCTGGATCTACAATGAAATCATCGAGATCAAGACCATCGGGATCCAGAGCATCAGGATTCGATGCATCAGTATCCAACGCGAAATCGTGTTCAGAGAATATTTGCTCGCTCATATATTTATTACGACTGATTTTATAGCTTAGTCAAGTATCTACAATTTTACGATACACGATGCTTTGCAGCGCTTGTGCCCGCGACAAATGCCGTCGTCCAGCAGATCTGCAAGCTGAAGCCTCCTGAGGGTCTGTCGAAATCGAGCACATCACCGACGAGAAATAGATTCGAGATCAGTTTGCTTTGCATCGTCTTGAAATCAATTTCTTTGAGCGACACCCCACCACCGGTGACGATCGCATCTTCTGCTCCGAGCAGACCGGACACTGAGAGGGGAATGTCCTTGAGCAATCTTCCAAATTCAAGCCGCTGATCCTTTGTGAGCTGATGCAGCGGTGTGGACCCGTCGATGCCCGAAAGCTTCAACAGAACATGTCCGAGTCGTGGCTGCACGATTTCGCCGATGTTGTTCTTGATCATCTTGTTTTTCCCTGCCTCAAACACAGAAAGTAACTTTCGATCGAGCGCGCCGAAATCAAGCGTCGGAAAAAGATCCAACGAGAGATCAACCGCTCCGTTCTTGAGAAGCGAGCCAATTCCTTTGCTCATGTTCAGAACGAGAGGTCCGCTTAAGCCCGTGTGCGTGAACAGCATCTTGCCGACCCGCGCATCATGTTTCGTGCCATTGTGGATGACACTCAGCTTCACACCCTTCAAGCTGATTCCTGCAGCATCTTTTACCCACGGATTCCGGAGCGTCACAGGCACAAGAGCCGGATCCGGCTCGCTCACCGTGTGACCGAGCTTCTTCATCCAAAGAAATCCGTCTCCGGTCGATCCCGTTTCGGGATGCGACTTCCCACCGGTTGCGAGAATGTACTGCGACGCTGTAAGGAGTCCTTTATTCGTGACAAGTCCTGCAATGCTGCCATCCGTGACTTTTACATCAGTGACGCGTGTGCCAAGCAAGATTTTCACGTTACCCTTCTGCATATACTTGATCAGCGTGCGCTGCACATCCTCCGCGCTGTCACTCTTCGGAAACGCGCGCTTCTCCGCCTCGACTTTGATCGGAAGTCCCCGAGACTCGAAAAAATCGATCGTCGCTTGAACATCCAGATGCGAGAACGCAGAGAAGAGTGCCTTACCTTTCTTGCCGTATTTTTCCGTGAGCAAACGCGTATCAAACTCCGCATTCAGGATATTGCATCTTCCGCCTCCGGAGATCAGCAATTTCTTCCCAAGAATCGTATTCTTCTCAAGCAGCACTACCGTAGCTCCAAGCTCGGCAGCTCTTCCTGCAGCCATCATCCCGGCAGGACCTCCGCCGATGACGGCAACGTCGTAATGCATGAGGGAAGGGTAGCATGCATTATCACTTGCATAAGTGTCCATTCAAGTGTACACTTAAACGTACTTTCCTAAAGCAACTATGCCGAAAGACATTTCCATCAAAGAACTTCGTGAAAACCTCTCGAGCATTGCAGACCGTGTTGAGAAAGGCGAATCGTATCGTGTGATCCGTCGCTCGAAACCATCGTTCTTCATTATGAGTATCGAATCCGAAATTCCCGAAGAAGGATGGGAAACCGTTGTAGACTTTACAGATGGAGGAAAAACAAAAGGCGTTCGCATTGAAGAAGTTATGAAGGAAATGAAGAAAATTCTGAAATAATATGGAACAATGGAAAAAGCAACTGCGAAAAATTCCACGGAGCAATCAGATTCGCGTTTTTGCAGCACTTTCCTTTATTTTTGCTCGTAATTTTGAAACATTAGATCGCCTGCAGCTGAAGGGTAATGAAAATATTTTTCGGGTGCGTGTTGGTAACTATCGTATTATCTATCATGATGATGGCGATGTAATTACGCTCAAGGCAATACCGAAGCGGGATGAAAATACGTACAAGGATTTTTAGCGGTATTCTAGACACCGCATTCTTCTGCTACAAGCTCACCGCAGCTGCTCGCCGACTTTGATCGTGCCAATGTAAATCTCGTCGTCCGCTTCGACGATTCGTTCGATTGCTTTCAGGAGTCCGATGCGCGAGACGACGTCGCGGAAGCGCTGACGAGCGCCGGCGTTCTTGAAGTTCGTCATCGACGTGAATTGCTCGAGACGCGTGCCGGAAATGCGCACGGCACCGTCGATACGGTTGATTCGATACGCGCCCATCTTGCTGCTGAGTAAATGCGGTTTGAGCACGGGCAGATCTTTCGAAAGATCGTCTTCATCATCGATCGGGGTCAATTGTCTCTTCTCGCGTTCCTTCAATACAAGCGGCATCAGCTTCTTCATCAGTTCGTCCGTGCCCATATGCGCAGCAGCCGAGATTTCAGCAAAGACTTTGATCTTAGCCTTCTTGAGGGCATCGAGCCACGGGTCTGCGTCACCCCCAACTAAGTCTATTTTATTGAGAACGACAAGTTCTTTCTTTTTGGCGAGAGAAGAAGAGTACGCCTTCAGTTCATTTCGGATTGCACGATAATCGGCAACAATGTCGTCTCTGCTCACATCCAAAAGGTGAATGAGGATACCGCAACGCTCGATGTGCTTGAGGAATTTATCTCCAAGTCCTTTTCCTTCCGATGCTCCCTCGATGAGTCCCGGCACGTCGCAGAGAACAAATTCGCGGCCGAACGCATGCACCACGCCGAGGTTTGGGACGAGCGTTGTAAAGTGATACTCGGCAATTTTGGGCCTCGCCTTCGACACGGATGCGATCAGCGAGGATTTCCCGACACTCGGATACCCGATGATACCGACATCGGCCACAAGCTTCAGTTCCATGCTTATTTTTCTCTTCTCGCCTGGCGCTCCTAGCTCGGCAAAATCCGGAGCCTGTCTGGTCGCAGTTTTGAAGTGAGTGTTTCCATATCCGCCTCTTCCACCGCTTGCGACAACAATGCGATCTCCAGGATGCGTGAGATCGGCAATCAGCTTTGGAGACTGCGGATCGTTTCGATCCATGATGATCGTTCCAGGCGGAACAAAAAGCACCAAATCTTCGCCTGCATGCCCCGCTCTGTTCTTGCTGGTTCCGGGCTCTCCCGCAATCGCTGCAAAGCGCTTTCGGCTTGCGTAGTCGCTCAGGGTATCCGTATTCGAGTTCGCCTCGACGACCGTATCGCCGCCGTCACCACCGTCGCCGCCGTTCGGTCCGCCGTTTGGCACATACTTTTCCCTGCGCCAAGCAACGCAGCCGTTTCCGCCTCTGCCGCCGGTCACTTCGATAACTGCTTCGTCTAAGAACATGCGTGAATTCTACTGCAGTTCTGGCTAAAAACACAGAGTTAAAAAAATCGTAAGATTCATATTGACGTAAAAGTTCTATCACTCTACACTGGCGAGTGATAATTCATTCACCCTCATCAATCATGTCTAAAATAATCGGAATTGACCTCGGCACCACGAATTCCTGCGTCGCCGTCATCGAAGGCGGAGAGCCGGTCGTGATCCCAAACAGCGAAGGAGCGAATACGACGCCATCGATCGTTGGGTTTAAAGACAATGAGGTGATTGTCGGCATCGCTGCAAAACGTCAGGCCGTCACTAATCCAAAGAACACCGTGTTTTCGGCGAAGCGCTTCATCGGACATCGATTCGAGGAAGTCTCGAAAGATGCAAAGAATATGCCGTTTGAAGTGAAAGGAGGGAAAGAGGGGAGAACGGTCATTTCTATCAACGGCAAGGACATGTTTCCACAAGAAATCAGCGCAAAAGTTCTGATGAAACTCAAGAAAGATGCCGAGGCGTATCTTGGTCAGACCGTCTCGAAAGCCGTCATCACTGTTCCTGCGTACTTCGACGACAACCAGAGACAAGCGACGAAAGAAGCCGGAGAAATTGCGGGGCTCGAGGTCGTACGCATTATCAACGAGCCGACGGCTGCGACACTGGCGTACGGTCTCGATAAGAAGACCGAAGAGAAAGTGATCGTCTATGACCTCGGAGGAGGAACATTCGACGTCACCGTGCTCGAAATTTCGGGTGATGGACACTTCGAAGTGCAGTCGACGAACGGAGACACGCATCTCGGTGGCGACGACTTCGACCAAGTGATCGTCGACTGGTTGATTGCAGAATTCAAGAAGGACCAGATTGTCGATCTCAGCACGGACAAAATCGCACTTCAGCGCATTCGTGAAGCCGCGGAAAAAGCAAAGATCGAGCTCAGTTCCCAAATGGAAACGGAGGTGAATCTTCCGTTCATCACTGCAAACGCGATGGGGCCGAAGCACATGACCATCAAACTTTCGAGGTCGAAATTGGAGTCCCTTGTCTCAGACCTCATCGAACGGACGGTGAAGCCGTGTGAGTCTGCTTTGAAAGATGCAGGCATCAAGAAGTCCGAGATTAACCAAGTTGTGCTGGTCGGTGGTATGACGCGTATGCCAGCCGTGCAAGCGAAAGTGAAAGAGTTATTTGGAAAAGAGCCTCACAAAGGCGTGAACCCAGATGAAGTCGTCGCCATCGGTGCTGCGATCCAGGCTGGTCAGATCGGTGGGGACATCAACCGCGACATCACGATCGTCGACGTCATCCCACTGTCTGTCGGTATCGAAACGCTCGGCGGTGTTGCGACAAAAGTAATTGAAAGAAACATGAAGATCCCCACAAGCCGCAGCCAGGTCTTCTCGACCGCCGCGGACAACCAGACATCCGTCGAGATCAACATCGTGCAAGGAGAACGTGAAATGGCCGCGGACAACAAGTCACTTGGCCGGTTTATCCTCGATGGCATCCTTTCAGCACCGCGTGGCATGCCGCAAATCGAAGTGACGTTCGACATCGACACGAACGGTATTCTTAACGTGAAAGCGAAAGACAAAGGCACAGGTAAAGAACAGCACATCACGATCCAGGGATCGACGGGCCTTAGTAAAGACGAAGTCGAGCGCATGAAGAAAGATGCAGAGGTGAACGCCGATGCCGATAAGAAGAAGCGAGAACTGATAGACGCGCGCAATGCCGCAGACAGTCTGATCTTCAATCTTGAAAAGCAGATGCGCGAGTACGACAAGCAAATTCCCGATGATCTCAAGAAAAAAGTGAATGACAAGATGAACGAGACCCGCGAAGTGCTCAAAAAAGAAGGCGCGACGCTCGAGGAAGTGAAAACTTCAACCGAAGCACTCTCGAAAGAAGCCCAAGAAATCGGCAAACTCGTCTACGAGGCGGCACAAAAAAAGCAGGCCGAAGAAGCCAAAGCGGGCGAAAAGAAAGGCAAGGATGATGTGGTCGATGCGGAGGTGGTAGACGAAGATAAGAAGAAAAAATGAGCAACCCTTGACTTTTATATGAAAATGCCTAAAATAATTTCATGGCTTTTTCACATCTAGAAAGGCTCAGTAACCTGACTCTCAGTGCATTGCGAGAGCGATCTGCACGAGAACCTCACTTGAGAATATCAGGAAAGAAAGAGCAAGGGTGCGATGCTGTCTACAAATTGGCAGATGGTATTCGGGTGGATGTTCATAATGTTTCTAGTGCAACGCTAGCCCGCCTTCGAGAGGCATGTGGAAAAGCAGAGAACAAGGACGCACTACTCACTGTTCTGGAATCAGATCATGAACTATCGGAGATTCTTGATAACACGAATGTCAGTCAAGGATCACAATTTGCAGAAGCTTGCGCCGAGCCTTCTCTTGCATAAACGACTAAATTTTGAAACCAACGAACTTCGCAAGCTCAGCCAGTCTGTTGCTGTACCCCCACTCGTTGTCGTACCACCCAAACGTCTTCACAAGCGTTCCTCCTATTACCTGCGTTAGTGCAGAATCGATAATGCAGCTACGGCTGTCACCAACGAAGTCCTTGAGGACGAGAGGACGATCTTCGACTCCGAGAATTCCTTTCATCGATCCCGCTTCTGCCTTCTTGAATGCCGCATTCACTTCTTCGATCGTGGTTGCTTTCTTCACGACAACTGTAAGGTCGGTGATGCTTCCGGTCGGTGTGGGTACACGCAAAGAAATTCCGTGCAGTTTGCCCTTAAGAGTCGGCAAGACTTCTCCGATCGCCTTCGCCGCTCCGGTACTCGATGGAACGATGTTCACGGCTGCAGCACGTGCGCGTCGCAGATCCTTGTGCGGCAAATCGAGTAAGTTCTGATCGTTGGTGTAACTGTGAATCGTATTCATGAGCCCGTGCTCGATGCCAAACGTTTGATCCAACACCATCGCCATCGGAGCCAAACAGTTGGTCGTGCAAGACGCATTGCTGATGACATGCATCGTCTTACTGTCGTACGTCGTGTGATTCACTCCGATGCAGAGTGTTGCGTCTGCCTTGTCCTTACAGGGTGCGGAGATGATTACTTTTTTCGCTCCGGCTTTTAGGTGGAGGGCTGCGTCCTCTCGCTTCGTAAAAAAGCCTGTGCACTCGAGCACGACATCGACGTTCAGTTCCTTGTGAGGCAATGTCGCCGGATCCTTGCTTGCCGTCGTCCGGATCTTCCCGTGCTTTGTCGAAAGAATACCGTCCTTATAGCACGCCGTCCCACAATCGTAATGTCCGTACGTTGAATCAAATTCAAAGAGATGTGCGAGCGTTTCACCATCGGTGAGGTCATTGATGAGCACGACATTCAGCTCCGGATGTTTCTCGAGAATGATCCGAAGTACCTGACGTCCGATACGGCCGAAGCCGTTAATGGCGATATTCATAAGTAGGGAGAGTAGAGGAAAGTTGACACTACACCGAGTATGAATTAAGAATTACGAATTATGAATTATGAGCACTTGCCAATTCTTAATTCTTAATTCCTAATTCATAATTCAGAGTATGCCTTCTGCATCCTCAAGGTATCTTCTTCGAGAAGAGGGGATTCGCAAACAAGAACGCCGCCGACCTTTCGTTTCCTAAGAACAGTCAGGAAATCGAGCCATTTCGCGTCACTCTCGAGAAGCGGCAAATGATGCTTCTCACCTTTCGGACCGTACGCGATACCGGAATAATGCATATGCATCGTTTGCAACGATTTTTTACCTAGATACGATTCATACAGATCGAGCATCTCGTCCCATTCCTTTGTAGAATTGATGAGCCCATTCGTCCTCGCATGCATATGCGCAGAATCGACGACGGGGTAGATATCGAATTCCTTGCTGATCCTGAGAACCTCTTCGAGTGTTCCAAATTGTGTCGGCTTTCCCATCGTCTCGAGTCCGAGATTCACGTGCGGAAAAAGCTTGTTTTTTTGTTTCATGATCTCATCGACGGCTCGCCGAACATTCTCGAATGCAATCTTAGGATCCATACCAAGATAGAACGCAGGATGAACGCATACGGAATGTAAGCCTGCGATTTCGCCCATACTGAGAGCCAGGAGGATGCGCTTCTTACTGGCTTCCAGCTTCTCTTTCTCGGGAGAATTCAGATTGATGTAGTACGGCGCATGACAGGTCAGATACATGCCGAGTTTTTCGCTCGTCACACGTATCTCAAGCATTCGCTCCGGATTCTCAGGCACTCGCTGTACCCACTCCAGTTCCATCGCCGTGATACCTAGAGCATGTGCATGCTTGAGTCCCTCGACGGTGCCCCCAGGTTTCGGAGTAGAGTAGGGGACGCCGGCAACCGCAAAGTGCAGCATAACAAACTGAATTATGAAGTAAGAATTATGAATTATGAATGAAAGTTACAACTTGCCAATGCTTAATTCGTAATTCCTAATTCATAATTCAATTAATGCCAATCGATCGTTCAATCATCGACCGGACACTCGCCACAAAAGAAGGCGAAGCCGCCTACAGCGTGGTGGAAACACTGATGGATGCCGGAGAGGAATGCTATTGGGTGGGAGGGGCACCCAGAGACATGCTTCTTCAGAGACTTCCTGCCGACATCGATATGGCGGTGTCTGCGAAACCTGAACAGATACTCAAACTGTTTCCGAAATCAGACGGAGCAGCAGCTGAGCTTGGAAGTGTTGTCGTTTCTGTCAAAGGTCATACATTCGAACTGACAACCTATCGCAGTGATCACGAAAACTCTGACGGTCGGAGACCTGAGTCAGTACGATTCGGTACCAGAGGTGAGGATGCGCTTAGGCGCGATGCGACGATCAATGCGATGTACTGGAATCCGATGAGTAGGGAGCTCTTCGATCCCTGCAACGGCGAAGCGGATCTGAAGGAACGACTTGTGCGCTTCATCGGTGAACCGAATACGCGAATCAAGGAAGATGCGCTTCGCATCCTGCGCCTTGTGAGACTGCGATCGCTGATCGACGGTCAGTATCATCCGGAGACCTACAATGCGCTGAAATCCAATGCGGCACTCACTCAGCATCTTTCCGGTACAAGGATTTGTCAGGAGCTGGAGAAAATTCTGAGACTTGAAAAGCCGTCGAACGCCTTCACGGATCTACTCGAACTAGGAGTTCTCGCATCTATTCTTCCGGAGCTTGCCGCATGCAGAGGAGTGGCGCAGCCGATCAAGTATCATCTCGAAGGCGACGTATGGAATCACCTGATGCAGTGCGTGGATTCATTCACCGAGGATCACAGCATGGACACCCGGATCGCAGCGCTCTTTCATGACATCGGAAAGCCCGAAACGTTTTCTCTGTCCGATCGAATTCATTTTGATAAACATGCAGAAATGTCGGCGAAAATTGCAACATCGATACTGACAAGACTCACAATGCCGCGCGCTCGTATCGAGAAGATCAGCTGGGTCATCGAACATCACATGATGATGGGATCATTCAAGACTCTCAGCGAAGAGCGCAAAGCACATTGGTACTTCCATCCGTGGTTTCGTGAGCTACTCCAGATCATGTATTTGGATATTGCAGGAACAACTCCCTCAGACTTTGTCCTCTACGATGAAATCATCAAAGACTACGACGAATTTCTAAATGCCCATCCAAGGCCCGAAAAACCTCTGCTGAACGGCGAAGAAGTGATGGAACTTCTGGGTATAGCATCCGGGGAGCAGGTCGGAAAAGCACTGAAAGCACTTCACGATGCTCAGGTTCGAAAAGAAGTCACGACAAAGGCAGAAGCGAGAGAGTTTTTAAAACGTTACTGAAACCGTACCGGAACTCTAAACTCCGCATCATGCTCCGGTAATGCGGAAGGATTGTCTTTTCTCACAACCAAAAAACCACGAGCCTTGTCCGTCGTGAAGACAAGAACACCGGAAAACCGCACAAAATCCGGAGTCATCCACTCACTCTCCGCCATCGCACCGACTTGCGTGATCACAGTACCGTCTTCATCCTCGAGCGACACGGGAATATTCGCCTCAAAAAACCACCTGCCTCGTGCCTGACCGGAAACGGTGAGAGGGCTTGTCACGATCGCATCGGGAGCAGGAGAGAGAACGATCACTTCACTGCCTCCACTACCGATGCTCGCACAGCCAGCAAGAAAAAGCATCGATCCGACAAGAAGAATCAGAGAAGTGTTACGCATGAAATCATTGTACTCCTATGAACGACGAGCCAAGAGTAGAATGTGAAATATGATCACATCTTTTTTCCAAAAATTTCTAGCTCAAAGGAAGCCGAAAGCAATTTTCGATGCGATAACGCTCCCGTGGCTCGATCGATCGGACGCCTCAAGACAGATTGAAAGGAAGCGTACCGCAGGAGAAATTTCGGATGAAGAATCAATCATGTTGAATCACTGGAGAACCGAAGGCTACGTCGCGCTTCGCAGTGCAGTCGAGGAGCCGCTGATCGATGCTCTCTGGCGTGATGAAGAGCGAGCATGGAAAGAGCGACCTGCATGCAAGATTCTCAGTGAAGGGGTTGGTGTCACGATGCTCAGTGACTGCAAACCGAAAGAGGAGCTGACACACCATCACTATCGTCTGATGGATTTCCACAATCTTTCCGAGGCGGGAGCAAAGATCATGATGCACCCGACTATCGTGCGAACGCTCACACTTCTGTTTGGCGAACCGATTATCGCGATGCAATCGCTCCTGTTCGAATACGGCAGCGAACAGCATCTGCACCAGGATTTCCCCTACGTTCACGCAGAGATACCGTCGCACCTCATCGGCGGCTGGGTCGCATGCGAACCGGCAGATGCCGAGAACGGATCGCTTCTCTATTACCCCGGTTCGCACCGAATTCCGCTTTTCGATTTTGGAGACGGCAGTGTGCTCTACAAGAACGACGATCCGAAGAAGATCGATGCATTCGAGGTCTACTTGCAGGAACAATGCACGAAGCTCCAAAAGCCGCTCATCCTCGACGCGAAAAAAGGCGATGTTCTTCTCTGGCACGGTGCACTCGTGCACGGCGGCTCGCTCACTCAGAACAAAGAACGAACGAGGAGAAGTTTAGTGACACACTACTCAACCAAGCGCGCCTACACAAAAGATCGACGGTCCTACGACAAGACTCCGATCGAGATTCATCTAAATGGCGGAACGTACCACGCGTGGCAATTCCCGGGACACGAGGAAAAGAGAGACAAATTGGTGGGCGAGGGTGGAGTTGAACCACCGACCGCAGGTTTATAAGTCCTGAGCTCTAACCAACTGAGCTACTCGCCCATACTGAAAGTATACCTGAGGAATTTTATCCTCAGCTCTGAAGTATTCATATTAGGTCATGTGCATTACGCCAGGTGTCAAACATAAATTGACCAATCGGTCCATATGTTCCACTGACAACCTGCAGCTCTCCCCAGCTTGCGTCTTCTCGAAGACCTAAATGTTTTGCAATCCTGTTTTTTTGTTTATCGAAAGCATCATCAGATTTCATATCAAGCCTTACTGCAACATCACTCCATTTTGAATTTTGTGAGTCAAGACCAAGCATCCCACATGCTTCCATGAGATCTTCATTCCCTTCGTTAGATGGAGATGGCGTATCTGACATCTGATCATTATAGCACAGATTGCTCTACGCAGCCACCACGCTGATAAACGTGCAGAGCTCTCTGCGACCGTCAAATTTCTCGCGCTTACATTTCTTGTAGCTGACTTTACCGGCCTTGCCCGCATGAATTGTCCAGTCGCCGCCGAGATACGTATTCGGACCGCAGCGATACCAAGAACCTTTCTGGCGGATCAGGATCTCGCCTTCGTTCACAGCCTCACCAGCGTGACGCTTGACGCCTAGGCGCTTGCTTCTGCTGTCTCTGCCGTTTTGTGTAGACCCACCGGCCTTTTTTGTTGCCATAGCGCGAAGATTATACGGATTTTTGCATGTCGTACAAGAGCAAAATTTCGACTTTTGGATTTATACTCTTCACATGAGATACAAGGACATCGCCCCGTTTCCGAAGCAGATGACCATTGTCATGGGACTCTGCGTCGTCGGACTCATGGCATTCGGCTTGGCACTCTCGTACTACAAGAACATTCTCTTCGACAGGCAGCTTTTGTTGATGCAGGAAAGAAACACGAAGCTGCAGTCGGATGTTCTGGCTGGTTACATGGAGCTTCGATACCTTCAGTCCTCGCAGTACAAAGACAAGTATGCAAAGGAATACTTCAATCTCTTGAGACCCGGCGAAAAGGTGCTCTTTGTACGCACGGAAACGGAGCAGATCCACTTCGACCAAAGCAAAGATCTGACATTGGAAGAGAAAGAAGCAATCTACGAAGAGAATCTACGAAACATACGGGTCATCGATCACTGGAAATTGTACTTATTCCAGAGAGGCAAAATTGATGAATTGAAAAAAGTAGGCTGAGAAGAGAAACCGCAGTCGTTTGCCTTACGCCGCAGTCTACTTCATACTGCGCCGGCAACTGACGCGGGGTGGAGCAGCCCGGTAGCTCGCCAGGCTCATAACCTGGAGGTCGCAGGTTCAAATCCTGCCCCCGCAACCAACGAATGCGTATCTTCTGTTCCGGCATCGGCGGCATCGGACTCTCTGCGTATGCGTCGCATATGCTTTTGCTTGGCCATGAAGTTCTTGGTTCGGATCGTACGGACTCGGAGCTACTACAAGATCTGCGATTACAGGGAATACAGATCACACTGAAACAGGACGGGGAAAGCATGCCGAAAGATCTGGATCTTTTCATATATTCAGAAGCAATACCTGAGAATTCTCCAGAGCGCACGGAAGCAGCGAAAAGGGGAATGCGGCAGATCTCGTACTTCCAGGCGCTCGGGGAACTGACAGCCGGTAAAGATCTGATTGCCATCTGCGGGACGCACGGAAAATCGTCGACGACTGCAATGGTCGTGCAAGTTCTTGTTGATGCCAAGCGTGATCCGAGTGCGGTGATTGGTACCAAGGTTCCCTTCCTGAAGGGAAGAAACTGGAGACAAGGCGACGGTAACCTCTGGATCGTCGAGGCATGCGAGTACAGACGGTCTTTCCTCTCTCTGAAGCCGTCAATCATTGTGGTCACGAATACAGACGGTGATCACTTCGATTCGTTTGTCGACATCGATGACTACCGAAAAGCGTTTCTGGAATTTTTCTCAGCGCTGCCGGAAAACGGAGTGATCATTGCGCACGGTTTGGACGAGGAATCAATGAAGATCGCTCGCGCGTCCAGAAGGACGTGTATCGATGCCGACAAAGAAGAGACGCCTGACCTCGGAGTGCCGGGTAACCACATGAAGCAGAATGCAAAGCTCGTCCTCGCTCTTGCAAGACATCTTGGGGTCGACGATCAAATTGCAAAGGACTGTCTCAAGAATTTCACGGGAACGTGGAGAAGAATGGAAGTGAAGGGCACGACGAAGAATGGCATCACGATTGTCGACGACTACGCACATCACCCGACGGAAATAAAAGCGACACTTGCTGCGATGAGAGAGGCATACGGGAATCGAAGAATCATCGCCGTCTTTCAGCCTCATACGCATGACCGCACACTGAAACTGTGGAATGAATTTGCAGGTGCATTTGGTGACGCCGACGAAACTCTGCTGACATCCGTCTACGATGCGAGACCGGATAGAGACAGCAAGAGAGTAGACGAGAAATCGTTGGCAGCAGCCATAGAAATACAAAGTAGAAGGCCGTGTTTATTCGCAGGTGGATTGGAAAAGACTGAACAAATTTTGTGTTCAAATATCGCAAAATCAGGCGATGTCATTGTCGTGATGGGAGCGGGGGATATCACGAAGCTTTCAGATCGGCTTCTGAAAAGATAAACCGTAGCGGAAGATCCATATCTTCCGCGAATGCCATGATTTTTGCGGAGGCGCGGAGGAAACGATCCTCCGCTACGGCACTATTTTCTATTCCCACGATCATTGAACTCACGCTGCTCAGCGTACTCTGTGAGAGCTCTCTTCGTCGGTCGAATTCTCTGTACGGTTGACCCCGACTGATTTTTCTCACAATTGATGGTGACATGAACGGCAATGCGTGTGTCGGGGGAGATGACTGCTGTATGAGGACGAGGCTGGTAACATCCTTCCGGAGCACTCATGAGAACGGAATACGACCCAGACGGAATATTCTTCACGGTAAAAGGCGTCACCCCGCTATAGGTCCTCGTCCCTCTACCCTTCATTCGAAAGCGTACTCCTGAAGGGTCGCTGGTGAGACCCACCGTTCCGAGCCGGCTGAGAGAATACTGAACGAGAAAACGATATGTGTCGTTCGGGTAGAGCGTGAAGGAGTATTGAGGAAGATCAATCGTCTTCACAAGATCTCCACCCCTGTAAATGCTGATTTTGGTCGCCATTCCGTTCGGAGGAGTTGCGATGAGTGTCACAGGACCAAAATCCGTCAGACCAAAGGAATAATTCGCATTGCTGACTCCGGGATCTGAGCTGGAATGTGTCGTGCCGTTGCCGGAAAGAAGCATCCACGATCCAAGACTTTTACCCGACACCTGTTCGACCGTTACACTAGCTTGCGGAACTGCATGTGAAGAAACAGGAACAAAAAGCCCAGTCAGTAGAAGGGCAGTGAAAAAGAAACCGTACGAACGCGTACTCATGTATCCATTCAATCAAAGTTCGAGACAAGCCACAAGCATTTTGGCTTGCTAAACCCTCACCCTCGCTCGCTGAGGATCGCTCCTCATCTATTCTGAACCAAGTATGTGCGGCAGAGTGTGCTCGTAGATTCGATTCAGTTCAGACAAATGCTTCGACACGAGCGTGCAACCGTTTCTTTGCACCGTGAACGTCTCGAGTGCGAGCGTTCTCCCGATCGGAAGCAGTGAAGCACCTGCCTCCTTTGCGAGAGACTGCAGCATCTCAAGATTCCCCTCCGAAACCTCGAGAACGAATCCGCCCGTTTCGGAGAAGAGAAGCGTATCGCTGCGGAGTTCAGAAGCTAACTCCGAGAGATCGGCAATGATGCCGACCGAGCCTCGAAGACGTCTTGAGGAACGAGTCATTTCATAGAGTGTGAGTACCAATCCACCGTCACTGATATCGTGACAAGATCTGAGAAGACCGCTGGAGATCGCACGATGTAAGAGCGCAATGTGTGTTTTCGTTTCCGCAAAATCGGGACTTGGAACGTTCTTGCCAAGAAGAGCATTGTGCTTCGATCCTGTAATTTCCTCAAGAATTTGATAGTACGCACTGCCGCCGCATTCATCTTTTCTGTCACCGAGCAAAAAAAGCAACGAATCGGATGACTGGAGCTGCATTGACCTTGCCTTGTTTGCATCGGGTAACACGCCGACGATGCACACGACAGCCGTCGGATCGATGGGGCCTTCCTGCGTCGCATTGTAGAGACTCACGTTACCGCTGATGACGGGAATGGAATCGTCTTCAATCGCGAGACCTCGAGAGGCATCGGTAATCCCGACCACTCCCTGTTCGAGCGCCCATAGCTGCTCTGGAATTTCGGGATTGCCGTAGTTGAGGCAATCGGTGATGGCACGGGGAATAGCGCCGACTGCTGCAACGTTTCTCACGTTTTCAGCAACCGCATTCACGCCCTGCAGATAGGGCGAAATCCTGCCGTAACGACCGTTGCCACCGGACGCCAGTGCGACACCGATGAACCGATCGGATGCCGGGAGAGCGGCAACCCAATCGGGGTGCACACCGTCGATCTCGTAACTCTGCAAATCCGACAAAGGCATGATGACACTTGCGTCGGCTTCTCCTGCTTCGAGAATGGAATTGCCGAGAATATTCTTGTCGTAATGACGGAAGACTCGCGATTTGCTTGCGTGCGACGGATGCGAAAGAAGAGCTGTGAAGACGTCTCCGAGACGAAAACTTTGATTTGCAACCGTCACGATGTCTTTGTCGCAAACGATCGACGGTTCTAAAAATTGCAACTCCGGATTTCTCGTGGGGCGAACGTACTGAAGTCCGGAGGTAATGTCCTCGGACCTTGCGGAGCACACAATCTCTCCCTGATGCGTGAGGGTGTAGATTCCGGACTCGTTGACCGTTCCGACAACAGAAGCCTTGGCACCCGCTTGGACACTCGGCAAATCCCACGTGACGTTATAGTGCCTGAGAATCTTCTCCGTAAGGTCGGGATGGCAGATCCAACAGAAGCGCTCCTGCGTCTCTGCACACGCAATGACTTCCGGAGGGAGACCTTCGAGTGCGGTATGAATCTTGTCGAGATTCACATCAGCCCCCATGCCAAGCGGAGCAACTTGCTCCACGGATGCACACACGTTGCCTCCAGCACCGAGATCCTTGAAGCTGACCACTCCAAGTTTCTTTTCGCGGGCAAGCCAATCGAAAAGTGCGTACGTCGATGCGAGAAGATGTCGCTCGAGAAATGGATTCGGCTCCTGCACGGCCCCTGCATTCTTTTCTTTATCTTTCTCCTCCATAGCAATACTCGCAAACGAAGCGCCTCCAAAGCCACTCCTGTCTGTAGGCTTTCCGACAATAATGATATCGTAACCGACTTTTCCGGCTTCCTTCGGAACATAACTGTGAATGATCTCGTCCTCGCGAAGAATTCCGACGGACACGACGTTTACCAAACAATTTCTGTTATAGGCGGCATCGAACACCGTGTCACCTCCGAGATTCGGTATGCCGAGAGCATTGCCATACCCCGCAACACCTCTGATCACTTCGGTCGCTATTGCACGGCTCTCATCAGTTTTCAGATCCCCAAGCCGAAGCGAGTCGAGCGAACCGATCACTCTTGCACCCATGCAGAGAACGTCTCTGACACACCCTCCGACACCCGTAGCAGCTCCCTCATAGGGAACGATTTGCGACGGATGATTGTGAGACTCGTGACTGACGACCAATCCCCAGCGCTTGCCGTTCGGTCCGTCCGTGATGGCGACAATGCCACTGTCTTCCTTCGGACCGAGAATGACATGCTTTCCAGTTGTCGGAAAATTTTTAAGAAATCTTCTGCTGGATTTGTAACTGCAGTGCTCACTTCCCTGGATACCCCAAATCGTCGCCTCAGTCAGAGTTGGTGCGCGCCCGAGCATCGCCTCAACTTTTCTCGCTTCCTCCACCGTGAGCCCGATGAGATGTTTCTTGAGACACGACTTCACCTCATCGTCGGACATCGTCGAGAAGGGGAGTGTGATCTGCAACATGACGAAATTCTACATTCTATATTCTACATTCTCAATTCCGCCTGTTATGCTCATACGGATGAAAAAGGTTCTTGCCTCCCTCCTCAGCCAGAAGCGCATTGCAGGCGGTGCCGCCGTGCTTGCCGGTTTGCAACTCGTCTCCTCAGGCTGCGGCTTTCTTCGAGATCAGGCATTTTCCATCATGTTCCCGCTGGACGGAGATCCGATCGGAGTCGCATCCGTGTACATCGCCGCATTTCGTCCGAGCGATCTGCTGTTTCAGATTTTCGTTATGTCATGCCTGAGCGTCGTACTCGTGCCATTCCTTGCATCGCATCTCGCGCATGACAGAAGAGAGGAGATGAACAAGATCACCTCGAGCACGATGCTTGTCTTCGGTCTCGTCTTCGGACTGATCGCACTCGTCATGGCAATCTTCTTTCCAATACTTGCACCGCATCTGGTCAAATTTGAGGGACCGAGTCTCGAGCTCTACGTCCGTTTCGGTAGAATGGCACTCTTCACGAACTTCCTGTTCGTCTTCGGCAATACACTTGGTCAGTATTTAATCACGGTACAACGGTACTGGATCTACGGCATCACTCCGGTTCTCTGGGCGCTCGGCACGATCGCAGGCACCTACCTCCTGAGCCCCGTTCTCGGACCGATCGGACCGATGATCGGGACGATCGCAGGCACAATTCTCTACCTGATCGTTCGGTCGGTGGGCGCACGAAAAGCCGGCTTCCGTTTCTCGAAGCTGACTGAAAATATCCTGCATCCCGAACTTCGCCATATGGGTCTTCTCATCATCCCGCGAATGGCGGCACTCGGAGCCTTGCAGCTGCAACTTCTGCTTCTCGACCGCCTCGCATCGGGACTCGAGCCCGGGATGGTCGCCCTCAATCAGTTCGCGAGCAATTTCGAGTCTCTCGTGCCCGGCATCGTCGGCATTGCGATCGCTCAGTCGTCTTTCTCGCTACTCAGTAAGTCAGCTGCGAGGCATGAGTACGCGAAGATGAGGGGCACGATAGGACAGGGAATTCTATTCAATCTTGCCATTGCCGTTCCGGGAGCGATTGCCCTTGCTCTGCTCACGGGTCTAGCGGCAGCACTGCTTCGCATCAGTCCTTCGGTCGCTCCTCTCTTTACAGTCTCGCTGTGGATCTACTGCATCGCCATTCCGTTTGAAAGCACCAATCACATCATTCTGCGATCCTTCTACGCGATGAAGAATACTTTGTGGCCTGCAATCTCAAGCATTGTGAGCTGCGCATTGGCAATCACCATCGGAACCATGCTGATCGGCGAATACGGCGTATTTGCGCTGGCGATCGCGTACGTCGTTGCACAAGTCGCACAGACGCTGTTTCTGGGGAGTGCGCTTGCATCCATATTGCTGCAGCGTGGCCATCCTGGCCGCGATTCAAATGTGCAGGCTACTTCCTGAGAATAATACCTTTGTTGCCGGTGATGCGAAGAATGCGAACGAGCGATTGATCATTCGGGTTCAACGTAAGGAGTACCTGCTTCTGAAGCAACGAGAGAGCAGCAGCACCCGAAAGCTCGTAACTGATGTTTACGATTGTTTCGTTTGTGAGCGTGAGTAGCCTGGTCTTGCCGTCATCCGTGAGAACGGAAATCGTGCTGCCATCAATCTGCTGCAACACTCCTGCAACACTGAGCGCCGGATTGAGCTCGATATTCTGAATAATGACAAGGGAAGCTGTAAGTGTCTTGCTGTCGACTCTCCAGCCGGTGACACGCAGGAGCATGTTCGGCTGAATATTGGCAGTGATCAGATATTTTCTGCTAAGTTTTCCTTCGGAAATAATTTTTACGGTGTCATGAAGCACGACTGTGACAATCTGGCCATTGGCCGCTTTGATGATGAGCTCTCCTCCAATCTGATCGAATTTTTGCTTCTGCGTCTGGCGCACTTCTTGCACAACTCCGGTCACCGTCACCCGAGGTCCGATGCCTTCGAGAGCAACAACGGAAGAAGGAAAAAAGATTGCAGCAAAAAACAAGGTCAGAAACAGACGAGAGACGCGCATGAGAAATTGGGGAAAGACAGGTGCATTCTTATTTGTTGAATAGACAATGTCAAAAAGAATCCAAACATTCCTGAGATTACTTTTTTCGAACTTGAGTGAAATCAAGTTCCACCGGCGTGTCTCTGTCGAAGATCAACACGAGCACCGTAAGTTTGCCCTTGTCGATATCGACGGCATCCACCGTCCCTTCGTAGTTCTTGAACGGTCCGTCGATGATGATCACGAGATCGCCGACCTGGAAATCGCTCTTGAACTTCGCTGTCTCTTCACCCATGCGACGCTCGACGACACCGAATTCCTCGGGAGTCACGGGAACCGGAATATTTCCAGAACCGACAAAGCCCGTGACATTCGGAGTATTTCGAACCATGTACCAGCTGTCGTCCGTCACGATCATGTCGATCAGCACGTAACCTGGAAAAATCTTTCGCTCTTCCTCGATCGGCTCGCCTTTCTTGAAAACAATCTGCTTCTCCTTCGGAACGACGACGCTGAAAAGATAATCCTTCATCCCGAACGTCTCCGCTCGCTGCTCGATGGACTTCTTCACGCTGTCCTCATAACCCGAATATGTATGAATGACGTACCAATTTCTGCCTGCTGAGGGATCTTGTTTGGCCATGGAGAAAAGGGGAGTGAGTGTTAGCGAAGAGTGACGCTGATCGCCTCAACGAGGATCGCATCGACGATGCCGAAGAAAGCGGACGTCGCAGCAATGAATGCAATCACGATGATCGTGAGTCTGGTTGCTTGCTGCTGAGTGGGCCAACGAACGAGGCGAAGTTCCTCGAGGCTTCCCTGTATGTACTGGAGAAAGGCGTTCATAGTTCGATGCCTACGCAAAAAAAGCGGTCGGCTGCAACTATACTACTTGAAGAGAAGGTGTTTCGCAAGGTCATAGATGATAGTTCGGCGGCTCGAAAGCATGAATCTTTGTGACCGGGAGCGCGACAAACCAGACACTGCCCTTGATGTTCGGTTCCGGAACAAATGCCGCTTCGCTGGTGCCAAGGTGAGCGAAACTTCTGGAATCGAGACTGCCCTGTCTGTTATCGCCAAGCAAGAAATACTGGCCGTCTGCGACCGTGAACACCTCCTCACTGGTATCACCGCTGTTCACCGGATACCGATAAGTCTTTCCGTTGTTCATCGCGCTGAGGTACCCCTCCTCCAATTTAATATCACCCTTGTTTGGATCTCTCAAAAACACGAAGCCGTCTCGAATGACAATGCTCTCTCCCGGCAATCCGATGACGCGCTTCACGTAGTACTTCGACATGTCGGAGGGCGGACGGAAGACCACAATGTCACCCCTGCCCGGAGTCGCGAAGAGATAGCGAAACTTATTGATGACAATGTACTCCTTGTGCTCCAATGTTTCGATCATCGAATTGCCTTCAATCTGAAACGGGGACACGATGAACGTTCTGATAATGGCGACAATCGCGACAATGATCACGATATTCAGCGTGACATCGAAGAGATGAAACCAAAGGGATCGTTTGACAGGTGTGACCATACGTGGAAAGCAGTATATGGGAAAACAGGCAAAATTCCAAATTTCAAAAACCAAAATCCAATAAAAAAACAGTGAATTGGAATTTGGGTTTTCTTTTTTGGAATTTCCTCAAGTCCTTCCTGTACACTGTCACGCATGCTTGAGTCTTTTTTCTTCTTACGACACCTCGACGACGAGGAAGAGATACAACTCGTGGTGCACAAGCACTGGCTCATGGGTCTGAAAAATCTCTTCGTGCCCTCGATCGTTTTCGTTGGAATCTGGAGCATCCTAGCAATTGCTCCCGGTCGGATGCTTTTCTACGGGATTGCGCTTGCAGCGCTGTTCGTGTTGATTTGGTGGATCCGAAATTTCATGGATTACTATCTCGATGCTTGGTTGATCACGGACAGAGGCATCATTGACCTCGAGTGGCACGGATGGTTTCACCGAAGTTCATCTCGTGTTCTTTTCAGTGATTTACAAGGTGTGAGTTACGAAATCAACGGCATCATCGGAACGTTGTTTCGGTACGGACACATGGACATTGAAAAAATTTCCACAGGAACGACGATGGGCATGGACTACGTTAAAAACCCTCGTATGGTTGAATCGGTGATTCTTGAGAACATGGAAAAGTATCTGCATACGAAAAATCTAAAAGATGCGAGCACGGTACAAGGAATTCTCGCGGAATTTGTCGCGGGATCTTTGCAAAAACAGAGTGCACAGGAACAAAAGAAAAAAGTTCTGCCGAAGAAAAAAATATGAAGCCTTCGTTTCTTCTCATCGGGCTCGGGAATCCTGGCACGCAGTACGCGGCTACACGCCACAATATCGGCTGGCTCGCGCTTGATGCGGCAGCCTCGGCAGTGAACGCAGAGAACTGGAGTGAGAAACCGAAGTTCATGAGTGCAGTATGCGAAGCTGACATCGATGACACTCCCTGTTTGTTCGTCAAGCCACTGACATTCATGAACCGATCGGGAGAAGCCATCAAGAAGTTTGTCGACTTCTACAAGCTCGATCCGTCGAAGCAAATTCTTGTCTGTTGCGACGATATCGATCTGCCGCTCGGCACTCACCGACTCAGAATGTCCGGTGGACCCGGAACCCATAATGGACTGAAATCGATCGTCGACACACTCGGCGAAAATTTCCCAAGACTCAGGATCGGGCTTGGACCGAAATCTGCAGAGACAGATCTCGCATCATGGATTCTCTCCAGACTGACAAAGCAGGAAGAAAAAGCGCTGCAACCGAGCCTGAATCACGCAGTGACAGCCGTGCGAGAAGTGATGAAACAAAACTACGGCACACCACCTCATGTGCGGTGATGCACAAAAAAGGCATGCACTGCGCATGCCTCTTGCTTGTGTGCTCTATCATTTACTTCGCTTCTACTTCGACTTTCATCATCGCGCCATCTTCGGAGCTGTCCATCATTGCAGAGCTCTCCATCATTGCGGAGCTCTCCATCATGGCTTCACTGGACTTCATCATTGCGTCGCCTTCAGCCGGCATCTTGTCGGAAGTCTGACCGCATGCGGCAAGCATCAGAGCGGACGCACAGAGGGAAACAGTAAGAAAATTCTTCATAAAAAAATGAAGGAAAGAAATAAATGTCTTTGAAAGACGCAGGAGTCTAGCAAGGAGTGAATGAAAAATCACCACTCGAAATTCTGGATCTTAATGTTTCCTTGATCTTTTCGCTCTATACTGCCATCTCATGCACATTCTCCTTGTCGAAGATCAGGTGAGACTCGCGGATAATTATTGACAAAGTTTGTTTCAAGGATATAAAGGGTTCCATGAATTCTGCCGAGCGAAACCAAACCGAACCAGGGGACTCTTCCCTTCCGACAGCGGACACGATTGCGGGGGGGGTGATGCGAAAGAAAGAAAATCCGTTGTGGCTCGCAAAGGAAGACAAGCATGCGCTTTTTCGAGCCATCGAAGACCTCGTCACTACTGGCAATGACAGGAACGAAGTTCTTCAAGCGATCGGCTTGAACAGAGCTCTGTACTTCGATCGAATCTGGTTCACACAATCCGCAGAAGAGAAATTTCTTGCAGAGAGGAAAAAGGTGGAGACAGCGAACGCAAACGGAAATGGTGAGACAAGTGCGCTCGATCATTCGGTGAAGCGAACGAGCAGAAATGCGGAAGAAAAGTTAAAGGCAATCGACGAAGTCACTCGTCTGAGGTACAGGGAAGGACATGACTTCGATGTGGCTTGCCGCATCGTCGGCATCACTCGGCTGAGATTCTATGACTGGTCGGAAGATAGAGCGAATTTGGTGCGAATCGTCAGAAAAAAATCAGGAGTAAAAAGCGCGAGCGTTTCGAAGGTATCGCCTCATTCCATCGAATACCATCGTGACGTTCCGGAAACAGTCATCGCAGAAACCCTTGAACAACGAAGGGTAATTCTGGAAAAAGTGAATCGATTGGCGACTGCAGGACTTTCTCTTCGTCTGGCAGCCAGAAAAATGGGAATTACTCTCGATAAGTATAATCATTGGGTTCGTGAAGATGAAGCGGAACGAACTCCCAAAAAAAGCGTCTTCGAGCTTTTCGAAACATACAAGAAAGGTGGACCTGATGCCGAAGAAGCGCGCGTCGCTTTTATCAAACATTTTACGCCTACGGCACAACGTATGGCTGCAAAGTATGCAGATCGATTCAAGAGTACAAGTGCATTTAAAGTCGATGAACAGCAATTGATTTCAGTGGGTCTCTGGGAAGGCGTTGCTCTCCACATGGATGTCTTCGACCCCGAAAGAGGAGTGCATATTTCAACGTTCTTCCAACAGAAAATTGCACAACGAATGCTCGATGATCTGCGCAGGCAAGATTGGATTCCTCGCCTAGAGCGCCAGGTGTACAGAGAACAGGTAGAACAGGGCAGAAACTTTGAGCGTACTCTCGGTAGACCGCCTGCTGACGCGCAGGAGCTGCATGATTTTTCCGGGAAAAAAGGCGAAGTGAGACCGCTCATCGAACGACTGCCTTTCCAGCTGAGCATGGATGACGCACGTCCGAATTTCAAAAGTGGCGGTGAAGTCTCTTTCGACACTCTTCATGATTCCTTGACGCCGGACAGAAGCAACGAGGAGCATTTCGATACCGTGGAAACGATTGCTCAGAGTCTGATTGAAAAAGTGCACGGCCAAAGCAGGGAGGTACTCCACTTAATCTATAGAGAAGGGCTGACGATGAAAGAGGCGGGAATACAATTGAGTCTGAGTGAATCTCGCGTTTCACAAATTCATTCGGCTGCTCTGGACGCAGTGAAGCATGCAGTCGCTGAATCAAAGTTCTAATTTTAGAAAAGGGCCAATGTAAAATCTAAAGGAATTAACATCATAAGTTACAAGAGCTCTGTACACGGGCATGATTCCTCGACTACGATTCATGCACTTATTTCTTCCCCAATTTCCAGTATGTCCGTTACAAAATTTGTTTCCTTGCTCGCTGCAGGAACGATGAGTCTCTCTGCTTTTTCTGCATATGCCATGAGTATGGAGTCTGATTCCATGATGAAAAAGGACTCTATGATGCAGGACGACTCTATGATGATGAAGAAAGACACGATGATGAAAAAGTCCGGAGTGATGGTCGGCGGTGCCTTGATGGTTCCGAATCTCAACATTGTTCAGAATGCCATGAATGCAAGAAACGTCACGACCGTTGTCGCTGCCGTAAAAGCTGCAGGGCTGGTTGATACGCTAAGTGGAGTCGGACCGTTTACCGTATTCGCTCCGACGAATGCAGCATTCGCTCGATTGCCGGTGGGAACGGTGGACACTCTCCTTAAGCCGGAGAATAAAGCGATGCTCACAGGCATCCTCACCTATCACGTCGTCGCCGGAAGCTACAAAGCTTCTGATCTGAAAAACGGCATGATGCTCAAGACCGTGAACGGTCAGGAGCTGAAGGTGACGAAGCGCGGTCGCAATATCTGGATCAACAATGCACGCATCTCCACGCGTGATGTGATCTCCAGCAATGGTGTTACGCACGTCATCAACACCGTACTTCTTCCAAAATAGTGGACTTTCTTTTGATATCGCAGGGGGCGGGATCTTCCCGCCCCTTTCTTTTTCTCTCACAATCCCATGAACCGCTCTCACACTTTTTCGCTCGCACTCGCACTGATGCTCTCTGCATGCACACCGTCTCTGACGCTTGAAGATCAAGCGCAGATGCCTTCTTCAGAAGCAGAAGCAAGCTCAGCAATGTCGTCATCTTCATCGTCGACGCCAAAAAAGAGTGCCTCTTCGAGTGAGGCGGTGAAGAAAGACGTCTCTTCGTCTTCCGCATCGAAGAAATGGAGTGCCGATCTCACGGAAGATCAGATTGCGGTCCTCAGAGACGGAGGAACCGAGACGCCATTTACGAGCCCTCTGGTCGATGAACATCGAAAGGGAACCTTCGTCTCCGCAGACTGCGGCGAACCGGTGTTCCGCTCCGAGCAAAAGTTCGACTCGGGTACGGGCTGGCCGAGTTTCTGGTCTCCGATTGCTCCGGATGCTGTGATCGAAGATACGGATACAACGGCGGGTATGACGCGAACAGAAATCAGAAGCAAGTGCGGAGGGCACCTCGGACACGTGTTTAATGATGGTCCGCAGCCAACAGGCTTACGCTACTGCATCAACGGATTAGCACTGAAGTTTATTCCGGATGCAGAGCAGTAGGAATGATCTTTTTAGAACACAACCGACGGTTTCCAAAAGTAGAGATCCGGAAAAGAGAAGAGCGTCTGTACAAACGATCTGATCTTCGTCCAATCTGCGATAGCGCCGGTATCGGACACCGGAAGTAGGACGGCTCCACTGAAAGAGCCGAGAGCTGGAGTGCGAATGAAATCGAGAAGTTGCATGCGGAGAATTCTCTCCCGAGGCACCAAGGCGGCAGTGGCTCCGAGAGCCAAAAGTTCGCTTTTCTGGAATGTCGTTTCGAAATGCGTGACGAGAGTACGTTCGATGGAACGCAGTATGGAAACATCCTCGATAAAATGCAGTGTTCGCATCTTGCCACCCAGTGCGGTGAGAATCTGCTGTTGCCTCTCTGATCTGCTGAAATCGCTGGTAGATTGCCGACTGCGTGCGTACTGCAATGCCGTCGGTCCATCCATATGCTGCAGACCCGACTCCATGTGAAACGTTCCGATTACTCCTTTTGAAACAGGATAGTGATAGTCAGCAATCGATTGCTTCACATCGATGTCGACACCTCCAACGGCATCCACGATCTCGGAAAAACCGGTAAAGTCTACTTTCAGGACACCATGGATCTGAACTCCGAGTCGCTTCCCGATGTCATCAGCGGTCTTTCTCATGGCAAAAAGTGATGCATCCGTATCCGTCATGCCTTCTTCTTTTACTTTTGCATTACGGTAGATTGCATACAGTGTGTTGATTCTCCCCGGAGGAATACCCTCCGCATCTTCGACGTACAGGTCGCGTGGAATAGAGAGGAGAACGATCGAAGCATCCGCAGGATCGACGCTGGCGACAATGATGGAATCCGTCAGATGTGCAGCCGTATGATTGGCATCGCCGACACCAAGAAGCAGCACATTGGTATGTCCTTGATTGTCTCTCGGGAGCAGCATGCCGCTTGTCTTTAAAGCAATAGAGGCGGTTGCCAATTCTGCTGCGCGCGAACTCTGTAAAGACCCAAGCAGAAGTCCTGAGAAGACGGTGAATCCAATGAGCCATGCGGAAAACCGCATTCGAAATCGTTTTGCCCACAATAGATAGTCGTCCATGATACCTCTACGACGATCCGAAGCGGCTTCTTCTTAAGACATTGTCTGGCTGGGGAGCATGGATTCGAACCATGGAATGGGGGCTTCAAAGGCCCCTGCCTTACCACTTGGCGACTCCCCAATGTGTGTCTGATGATACCAGAAAACCAAAACCGCCACGGATGAAATCTGAAGCGTATACTCACTCTATGTCTTCCCAAGCACCTCACTCGGAAACCGCACGGCTCGAAGCGTTTAGCGACGGCGTGTTCGCGATCATCATCACCATCATGATGCTCGAAATCAAAGTCCCTCACGAGACGAGCATCCATGCACTTCTGCCGCTCGTTCCGGTCTTGCTCAGTTACATACTGAGCTTTATCTACGTCGCGATCTATTGGAACAATCATCATCATCTTTTGCATGCGGCGGACGGCATCGCCGGCGGTGTGATGTGGGCGAATATGCATCTGCTCTTCTGGCTCTCGCTCGTTCCGTTCGGGACACAATGGATCGGAGAGAATCATCACGAAGCCGTGCCCGCTGCAGTCTACGGATTCATTCTGCTCATGGCTGCCTGCGCGTACTTTATCCTGCAACAGACTATTATCCGGAATGAAGGACAGCATTCCGCGATCGCACGTGCAATCGGAAGAGATAGGAAGGGGAGAGTGTCGATCGTCCTCTATTTCCTGTCGATTGGAGCAGCATTCTTGCAGCCTTGGATCTCCTACGGACTATTCGTCATCGTTGCGTTGATGTGGATCGCACCGGACAAACGACTCAAACCGATATTTGACCACGTCGAAAAATATAGACTGAAATCTGTACTGCAATAAACAATCGCATGCGAATATGCGAATGGTGACGTGAATAAGAAATAATCCATTCTCTTCTTGTAAGACACCACCAAACCGCCGAAGCGGTTTGGTGAGCTTGCTGACTCGCGTCAGCGGTAGGCGAAAAAATTCCGACTAAATTTTTCACCTGGTTGGCTTAGCTCAGGGCGCTGAAAGCGCCCGCTCCATTCACGTTGTTGGCGTCGCATTATTGCTCGCGAAGCCAGCATTGTTCTTCTCGACGAGACCGGCCACTTGCAGCGGAGTTTGATTGTTGACCTTCAAGGTAATCGCGGCACTGCCGAAATCACGAGTAGTCGCCAACTGCACTTCGCTTCGATTGACCGTCAGGGTCGTCTGAACCGCATCGCTGTTGATCTGAACGGCATTTGCGCCATTGATCGTCTTCTCGCCCGCATTGCCGATGATCGCCACAAAAGTCGTCGTGGTATTGATCGCATCGGCGGTCGTCTTCGAGCCATCAGCTTGGGTGATCGTCACGGCACTTTGGCCTTGATTGATGATCGCGCCGGCGTCGGTCGGAGAGGTAGCGGTTTCGCTTCGAGTGACGGCGGCATGGCCGCCGTCAGTGGTGTGTTTGCCGGGCGAATTGTTCTGGCCAGCTTGGACATCCACATTCGGCGCGAACGCGAGGACAGCGAGGGTCGTCAGACCCAAAAGGAAACGCTTCATGATCAGCCTCATTCTAGTTGTGACCCCGAAGGGTCAGAAGAGTTGAAACACTCCGCAGTACTTTGATGAGCCGAATTGCTCAGTACCCGCGGAAACGGAAACAGTCCAGACGCTCATGATGAGCGCAGGACAACAAACAGGAACAGGAACTTTACAGCTTCCCAACGTTTTATGAGTCGGCATAAAAAGAAGGGATTATTTCTTACGTACTCGATGATTTGAATGACCAAAAGAACTCGCGAATTGTACGGAGTCCACTTTTGTTAGGTTGCAGCATTAGGGTAACACTTTCCTTGGTGAGGCATTCATAGACTACGGCTGCAGGGGTTCTTCTGTCCATTCCCATGCCAGAATGGCTTTTAACGTAGTTGTACCAGTTCAGCCACTGCCAAACGATGAAGTTGTGC
>CALRAD010000014.1 GCA_943350395.1 Candidatus Peribacteria bacterium | reverse complement strand
ATCTCTGAAGAGACACTGAACCTTTCTCCGGAGAGTGTCGCTGCCTGCATTACACCGCGCACTCGAGCAGTGATCTGCCAGCACACATTCGGCATCCCGAGTGACACGAAGGGCCTACGCACACTGTGCGATACGCATGGCATTCTGCTCATCGAAGACTGCGCTCACATCATTCCGGATGACACAGGACCGCAGGAAATCGGAAGACTCGGCGATGCCATCCTCCTCAGCTTCGGTCGCGATAAGGCAGTTTCAGGCATCACGGGCGGAGCGATCATCACACGCGATCCCGACGCGAGCCTAGAGATCGCACTGCTCGAATCGAACGCTATCGAACTGCCATGGAGAAAAGTATTCACGCTGCTCACGTACGCACCGCGCATGGCATTCATCGTCCGCCCGCTTGTCTGGAGCGGACTGCAAAAGCCGATCCTGGCACTCCTGAACGCTCTCGGGCTTTTCTCACCGATTCTCACCGAAGAGGAACGCGAAGGCCGCATGGATCCCCTGCTCCGAAAAATACCGAATGCGTGTGCGACACTCGCGCTGTACTCACTGTCAAGAATCCAGAAAATCAATGATCACCGTCGAATGCTCACGGCATTCTTTCTGGCATACGGGAAGAAGGCGAAGTGGCCGCTTCTCCAGGGAATCACGGGTGACATGCCGCTCCAAAAATTTCCGCTGTTCGTCTCCCGTGCAAAAGAAAAGCGTACCGCACTCCGAGAGAAAAATATCCATCTGGATGACGGCTGGACCGGCTGTGTCGTCTGCCCGGAGACCGTGGACATCACGGAAACGGGATACTTGTCGGGGTCGGATCCTGCTGCCGAGAAAGCGTGCAAGGCAATCTTGTCGCTACCCACACATCCGACGATGAATCTGAAACAGGCAAAATTCTTGGCAGAGAGGATTGATGAATTGTTGAAATAATCGCAGCAGCGGTCCTCATCCCCTAACCCCTTCTCCATAGGCTGGAGAAGGGGGAGCCCGGGTTTTTCTCAAGACAAATCTTCCTCTCTCCAGCGGATGGAGAGAGGTGCCCCGCTCGGCGGGGCGGAGTGAGGACCGAGACGCGGACTGCTACACTCTCCACGATGCACATCACGCACGCCACCGACGCACATGCTTGGGACGATTTTCTGAAGTCTCAACCTTGGAGTCCGTTTCTCCAAAGCTGGACGATGGGAGAGGTGTACGCCGACATCGATCAGAAACCGGTTCGGCTCGTTGCTGAACTCAATGGAGTATTGCAGGGCATCTGCTTTGCGCACGTTGTTCCCGCACGCAGAGGCAAACACCTCTCCGTTCCCTACGGTCCCGTGATCACGGATACGATCAACGAACACGATGCCATGCTTGCGACACAAGGTTTTCTCAATGCACTGAAAAAAGAAGCTGCAAAGCTTGGCTGTTCTTTCATCCGTATCAGTCCATTCTGGCCGCAGGGCAGGCATCACGCAGCCGAAGAAGCAGTCGGATCGGTGCAGTCTCCCCTGCATCTTCTTGCGGAACACATCTGGTATTTGCCGCTTCGCGAAAATTCCAAAAAAGAAATTCCCCATTCCAATTCCACTCCGAAAACAGAACAGGAAATTCTTATGGCAATGCGCTCGACAACCAGAAATTTGATCCGCAGAGCGGAGCGTGACGGAGTGACGGTGCGGGCATCGAAGAATCCGAACGAAGATCTCAAACATTTTTTGCAACTCCATGAAGAAACGAGAAAGCGTCACGGTTTCACCGCGTACTCGGATGCGTTCTTCCGGTCGCAAGTGAAGCGCTTTGCAGAACGCAAAGAATGCACGCTGTACCTGGCGGAATATCAGGGCAACATCATCTCTGCATCGATCCACATGCACGCATTCGGCGAAACGAGTTACCACCACGGCGCGAGCGACAGTACACATAGCAAGATCCCCGCTAGCTATTTGCTTCAGTGGACGGCGATCAAGGATGCGATGAAACGCGGTGATCGCATCTACAACTTCTGGGGAATAGCACCGACGGCTCCCCTTTCTCCCCTCGGGGGAAAGGGGTCGGGGGATAGGGGGCACCCCTTCTCCGGCGTCACCCTCTTCAAAACCGGCTTCGGAGGAAAAGTCCTTAATCTCATGCACTGCAAAGATACTTCCGTCACCAAAGCGTACTGGCTCACCTATGCATTCGAGAGGTTTCGGAAGTGGCGGAGAGGGTTTTAACCAACTACACTCACCCTATGTCACCGAAACCCACACCTCCTCCGCAGACGCTCGAGCAGAAACTCGATACGGTGATCCTACATCTAGAGAGGCTCGATAAGCGCGACAAGATGCGCACAATCGGCAGCAGTATCCGCTTCTTCGTCAATCTGATCCCGCTCGTGCTCTTCCTCTTCGGCGGCTGGTACTTCGTCAATCATAGTGCGGAATTCCTGAAGATCATCTTCGACCAGGCAGCGGAGTCTACGGCCTCGTATACGAAAGAACAGGGTACAAACTTCTTCGATCAATTTCTGAAGAAATAAGTCACGATTTTTTGAATGTCATGTCGAGGAACATGAGCATCGGCGAATGTGTCTCGAGACATGGCACGGAAGCCATTTTTCTGCTATAATAAAAGGATTTTATGAACACACAAAAAAACAACGTACACACCTTGATTGCTGGCTCTCTGCTCCTGTCTCCAGATCGGAAACAAGCTCTCCTGAACGCACTGCCGACATTAGATAAAAAAAATCTGTCAGCGCTGCAAGAATTGTTACTCTCGGAACCGGAACGAATCAATGCCGCATGGACTCTAGTGCTCAAAAAAGCCGTTCAGGAAGGAAACATGGAATGGCTGAAAACATTCGACGACTATCTGCAGGAAAGTCTTCGGGAACTCAGGAAGATACATGAGAAAACAAGTACAGAAGACGATGCAGAACACATTGAACACTTCTTCGATCAGACTCCATGAGTCCTGAAATATCACCTGCAGGCAATGCCGGAGATACCGTCGACCGAAAGCAAACGGAGCTCGATGCTGCGGACGGGCTGATCGACAGCAAGATAACACCGGAACAAAAAGATGCAGAAGAATCCAAGAATGAAAAACTGACTTCAGTGTATATCATGAAGGTCAATGATCTGCAGGGGCGCATCGAAGCGGCGAGGCGGACAGTAGAGATCTCGAAGAATGCGCGCACACCACACTGGCAGGAACTGGAGAATGCTTGCAAGGACACCGAAAGTGGACTGCTGCAAAAATTTGCAGAAATCGATCCCGAAACGATGACGGCGGCAGTTGAGGCATTCGATCAGGACGTTCTCGCTCTCATCATCAAACTGACAGGCGGCATACAGGAACATCAGGCTGCAGCGAAACAAGAGACGCCGACACCGCCGAATCTTCTTGAAAAAACGAGAGTGCCTCTCAAGAAAAAAGAGAGTGCGCAAACAACAGAAAAGCTGAAACGACCTGCGCAAAGAAAAGAACCCACCAAGGAACAAACAGAAGAAATGGAAAAACGGCAGGAAGCGGAAAAGACCGAAACAAAGCAGCGAGAGCAATTGAAGAGTGTCAGCATCGAAGAAGTCGGTGAAGGAACCATTCGGAAAATCCAAAGCAACCTCCAGATGCTCTCCCGTGTTCCGGATGCAATCCATGAGCAACTTTTCGGTCGTAAGGCAGTGAAGATCAGTGCTGGAGATACACTGGTACGCCTCCAAGACATCGAAGTCGAACTCATACGAACAAATAGCACCCTCCTCGATCCGGAGGAAGCAAAGCAAAAGCGCACTGCACTCCAAAAAGAAAAGAAATCTCTGGAGGAAGGAAGTGCCGAATGCAAGAATATTTTCGAGTACCTCCAAGAAGGTTCTTTGGACAATTCCGAGTACCGCTATCTGCTCGAAAATCCCGTTGCCAAGATTCGCGCCGTTCGCGAACTGTCACGGGACAAGAGCAAACGTATGCAGTCGGACATGGAAGAACTGAAAAAACAGGAAAATGCCGCAATCGAAGACATCGCAAAACAGATAAAAAATACGCAGTACGAATGGAAAGACAGCTTCATCAATGCGCTGCGCACAACGGCGATCTACGCCGTACCGATCGCTAGCCCGCTGCTGGACCAGCCAATGCATACGCTCCTGCCTGACAAGATGGCTTTCGAAGAAGAAAGCATCAAGACGAGCGTGATGAACATAGAGAGACTGCGCAGTAATGCAAGAAAAGTTGGTGAAAATCAGCAAGCAAATGACAGCATCGGCACCATACTGGATATCGCGCTCACGCTCGGCGAAGCGGAAGACGCGCGACTGTCCGGACGCACGGAAGAATCGGATCGGCGGATGATGAAGCTGCTGGAAACATACGGAGATGACTTGAAGACGATTGATGCGGATCTCGCAAAAAATGCAGAGAAATCTGCCGGACGACTGCGGAGTCAAAAGAAACTTTCCAAGGTTGAAGAAGAACTGCTCTTTGGTGATCCAAACTCTCCGGAAGCACTGAGGCTGGCCATCGAAGCAAAGCGCACGGAAGACAGCGGTGCGGACATTGTCGATCAGGTACGGGTAAAGCAGGCATTCCGTCTGAATGAATATAAGCCAGGGATTCCTCTCCTGAACATGAAAAAGGAACGGTATCCATTCGCTCTCTATACACTCAAAACGCAATCAGGAGTCATTGTCGATGGTGTAACAATCGCAACAGACGCACTTGAACTTCTCAAAACCAAGGCTCCGAAGGGTCAGACACTCGTACTCAAACGAATCCCCAGCAAAATAAGTCTCGCTGCTGAAGAAGTGATCGGAGGCGGGCCGAGAGGTGGAGGAAAACGCATGCAAAGAGTGCTGGATGCGGACATGATCCGTCTCGAAGACCTTGCCTACGCGAAAATCGAAAACGATACGCTGACAACACAGGAAATTCCTCGGCAACCCAAAGACAAAACCCAAACAGCTGTAGAGGGGAAGAAGACAGAAACATCCGTATCCAAAGCGGAGAAAGATCAGGAAGAGAAAACACTCGATATCGAACGTGCACTCGACCGGAATCCTGCGATCAAAAATGTGAAGAATACCGCATCGACGATCCAGCAGACCGTCGGTCATATGCAAAAGTTCCTCGAAGCAAGCCAGAAAGGCTCTTCCAGAGAAGCATTCGTGAAGTTCGCGCAGGAAGAAGCGATGCCGACGCTGAAAATGCTCAAAGACCCCAAACTGCATGCAGATCTCGATGCTGCAAGACAAGCACTCAATATGCTGCGCGGGGCGAGTGGAGTGGCTCTTGGCGGACTGGAGGGAAAGATCGATCAGCAGCTGCAGGCACTCGATGCTTTTGAAAAAATGCTCTATGACAAAAACACTCTGAATCTCTTCGAGACCATTACGGATAAATCAAAATTCACTCCCGACACATGGGAGAATTTTGCGAAGAACCAACTGCCGGTCATCATTGCATCCATTGTGGCAGCCTGTGCTGCCGCTGCATTCGTTGTCGCGACATTCGGTACCGGGTTCGTCCTCGTTGCGGCAGCAACGGCTGCCGGCGGCGTGCTCGGATCGGAACTGGCGAAAGAGGCGGTGCACTACGGACATCAGCACTTCGATGACGATGTAACGTCGGGGAGAGCAACATTCACCGAGAGATCGAGACCTGGGAAATACATCGAACGTCAGAAAGTATTTGAGAATGGAAAATACAGAGAAACAGAATTGCTTGGTGACGTCGTGAGCCCCCTTGCAAAAGAGTTTGGATTTGCATTCGCCACGACGCTTGGAACGATGGGTCTCGGAAAAATCGGAGGAGACAAGCTCAGCAAACTTCTTCAGAATCCAAAATTTGCCAATAAACCGGTCATCAAAGATCTCGTGCGAAAGCTGGCAATTCTCCAAAAAAGCCCAAAATCAGTCGAGAAAGCCGGTATGGAAAAATCCATACGAGAGGCATTGGTAGACTTTGGCAAAGAGGTTTCCGGGGAAATTGCTGAAGAAGTGCAAGAGTCCGCAGCTGAAAAACTTCTCAACCAACTCGATAAGAGTCTTGCTGCAACGGATGCAAGCGATGGCAAGCTCGGACTCGGTTCGCTCGCCGCAGTCCTTCTTGCAACGATCAAGGGCACGCGAGTGGGGAAAGCGACCATAGGCTACGACGTACCCCGTAACGCAACACCTGCAGCAATCGATGCACAAATACAAAAAATCCGTGAGACAGCGGCAGAAAATGGCGCAGAAGTCACCGATCTCGGAAAAGGCGTTCTATCCATCAGAAGCCGCATGGAAGCGGCAGACGGCACAGTAACCTATGAAATTGTCCATATGGTGCCTTCGTACTCGCTCGAAGGTGAGACAAACATCGATGAAGACGCAGGAAAGAAGAACAGAGAAGATGAAAAAGCCGGAGACGATGACGGACGCGCCGCATTGCTCGAATACATGAAAACAAATGACATCTCTGATCCCGAACGTCTAAAAATCGCCGGAGATCTTCTCGGCATCGACCTCGATCTGCCCGAAAACAAACAAAAGCGCGATGCGATTCTCGCTGCGCATACCTATGGAACGGGAAACCTCGAGAAGGGCTACAGCGCGAATGAAATAACCGAAAAAGGGAAAATCCTGATGCGGTCCGGTCTCACAAGAAAACAAGCGCAGTTGCTGCTGGATACGGGAGTGTGCGGAAACACACCTCCTCCGCCAAAAGTACCAAAGCCACCGTCTGCCCCAGGTAAAGCAGCACCTATTGAATTGCAACCGGATGTTTTACAAAGCCCGATCATGGCCAGAGAAACAGCCACTTTCTATAATGAAAGCTTGAAAATTCTCCTGACGGAAGACATTGATATCGATCAAAAAAAGAAACTCATTTCAGATCTTATTGATAAAAGCGACAAAAGACTGCAAAAGTATTTCAAAGCCGGGGCGGACAAATTGTTCGAGGAAATGCAGAAAAATAAAGAACAAATTGAAGCGACGATAAAAAAAGGCGGAGAAATTGAGTACTTTCTGACTGCAATCGCGGACAATCTGGGAAAGGCAACTCCTGAACAAATCGAGGCAATCCGAAAACTCATTCCTGACCACGCAAAAATTGTCGAATCTTTGCCGGGGATCGTCATTATCCAAGCCGACGAAACGCTGATGGCTGAATTGCGTGCCTGCGGCGCATTGGGGAAATTCACTGGTGCTGCAGTGTTCAAAGGCGGCGAAGATACCATTCCGTTCATTCTTGTGCCTCTCAGAACGCCGAGCAATGGAAACGTTCCCGACCAATTGTTTGAATCTGCTCTCGTCCGCCATGAAGTGCATCACCAAATATGGCTCTTCTTGGAACGCGCAAACTATCTGAGAAAGATAGACGAGAAATCTGAGGATTTCAAAAAGGGGTTTGCCTATTTCCGTGATGAGCTGATTGCCTACACGATTGAAAGAAACGTGATCCCTGCCGATGTAGATGCTTATTCCCTCACCTATTCCGATAATGAAGAGGTGGTTCAAGCCGCAAAGAAAGCCTTTGCAGTCGTCAAAACCTGCATGGAGATCGGAAAAGAAAACGGCATCCACCCGTCCGCATTTTTGTTCTCATTCATGAATGCGAGAAACTTTGAGGAAATTCAAAGAGATGCGGCGAAAATGATCACCGTACAAAGCCCGATCGGTGAAAAGCTGATGGATATTCTTGCCTCCAAAGACAAGCAAACTCTCGAGAAGTTCCTGGAGATGACAAAAATAAGTCTGAGCCCGGAAGACATTCGACGGTATGCAATGTCAAAGGCGCCAGCGTTGCAAAACCTGGGGGAATTCCGTTCATTGTTCAAGAAGATTCAAATACTTGCCGGAAAATCGGAGGGTGACCAAGGCACGCAAACTCTGCAAATGATCAAGCCGAAAGTTTTTGGAAACATCGATCTGCCCGAAAAAACAGTTCAGCTTCTTCTGAAACAGAATTTCCTGAGTTATCTGCCATTGGACATAGATACGGATCGATTGCTATTCAGCATTTGCAAAATGGCAGAGAATCAAGGCGCCGATGCAGCTGCGGAAATTATAGCTTCTGCTCCCGTTCTCCAGGCACGATTCGTCGATGGATTTTCCTCCATAAAAGAAGGATTTATTTCGGCCGTACAACGCTTTGGTACGGTAAATGCCAGCACCGAAAGTAAAATTGATACCTTTCTCAAAGATCTTCAAAAGCACGTTTCAAGCAAGATAGAAGCAGCCGCAACAAAAACTCAAGAAACAGAGACGGGGAAACCACCAGACACCAGAACTGCACTGGTGCAAAATACCGAGCAAAATTCTCCTCCTGTCACATCCGATACGGAGAGTGTGACACCACCCCCGACAGGACAATCTCTGCTTCAGTCCATCCAAGAACAATACGCAGGCGATCCGAAGATCGGAGACTTCGTCGAGCAATGCGTGAAAGCGGGGGAAAAGAATCCCGCTCTCGTGCAAAAAGTTGCGGAAGAACAAATCGCAGCCAGCACGACATTCATCAAGGCCGGGGGCAAGGCGGGCGACGCATTCGTCTGCCTAAGTGGAACGCTTGAAATTATCGATGCAGAAGGAAATATCGTAAAAACGATCACCGGCCCGACACTCATAGGTGAGCTGTCGTCAGCCGTTCGCGTTCGAACTGCCAGTGTACGAGTCTCAGGAAATAAGCCCGCTCGCATGATTCGCATCCCGCTGGATCTCGCAGCAGCGGTGATCAATCAATCTGCAGGAATCCGCGAAGGCATAGTGCGAGACAGGCTCGGCGAAGTGACAGGACGAACAAAGCCGATCGATCAAAAAAACCTCAACAACACGCTGACGCTCGACCCTGAAAAAGGAATGCTCGATGCCAATGAAAAGAATGCTGCAGATGCTCTGCAAGCCTACTTGAAGGCGAATCCGGATGCTCAGTCCAAGCTGCGCGAGCAGGAATTGGCTGCCAATGAAACGCTTGTTCTGGAGGATGAATCAGGGAGCGGATTCTTCCTCGTCTTGTCGGGCAATGTCAGCGTGTATCGAGCTGATCCGAACACCGGAATCCTGCAGCATCTTGCCACAAGAAGTACAGGAACCATTCTCGGTGAAATTGCTGCAATACAAAACGGCAACGTCAAACGAACGGCAAGCATTGTCGCAAACACTCCGGCAACGATCGTTCATGTGCCATTGGAATTGGCGCAAACAATGCTCAGAGATCCGAAAGTACGCGATGCAATCGTCACGCTCGCGGATTCCCGCCTGCTCGATGGAAAAAAGACAGCAAGAACGCCATCCGAAGGAACGGATTCCGGAAACAAAGCAGAAGCGATCGATACGCTCACCAAAAATCTCGAAGCTGCAGGAAATGATGCAGGAAAGTTGCGAGAACTCGTTACGAAGGCCTTTATAGACGGATTGGTTGCTCCCGAGCAGGCCGGAGAGCTGATCCATGCAACGGACAAAATCGTCATCTTCTTCAACCAGAACGGGCAGATCGAATTCCATTCGTATGACAATACGCTTGAATGGACAGCATTTTTGTCATTGCTCAAAATTGACGGTAAACATCTTGCACCCGGTTCCGCGGAACTGCTGCAACGCGTGCTGCAGAAAACAAATCTCACCACCAACATCGGGCTGCTTAAAAACGTCGCCGTCGGAGAAAAACCTGCACGAGGAACCAAAGAACTGCTGTCGGAACGGAAAGGACTTCAAGACGAGATCCTTGCCGAATCGATGGATGCTGCGAAAAAACTTTCGCAAACCATCAGCGAAAAACTGCCATCCGGTCTTGAAGGTCCTGTTCTCATCGTCCTCAAGGGCAACTCCGCATCGGGAAAATCGAGCTCGATTCGAAACGGCGGTGGCGCTCTATCGTGGATCACAGATGCCGTGAAAACAAATAGCGATGCCAGAGCCAATGAAGCGAAATCGACAGTGAGCAAAGACCGTATCGGCAATTGGAAATTCGATGGCATCATCAATCCCGATGCACTCAAACGCCCTCTACGCACCACTTCCGGTGATGGAAAATCCGAAAAACTGACGCATACACAAGTGTTCAGCGAAGGAGGCATGCTAGCTTCAGTTCTAACAGACTGTGTCATGAAGCAAGGTTTGAATACCATTGTCGACAAGAGATTCTGCACGCTTTCGGAAGTGAGCACGATCGTCGATTCCGCAGTGCAGAACGGATACAAATCAATCGTGATGGTCGATATAGATGCCCACGGCGCAACATCGGTTGATCGCATTCACGGTCTGAACGGACGTACGCAGAACGGCGATGACCCAATTGTGCCGATTCCCGACATCATCGACGGATTCACACTGACGCGTCGCGATCGAAAAGAAGTGATCTCATACCTCGAGAAGACCCAAAGAGAGAAAGGGGTGACGATTCGTTATTCGCTTATATCAAATAACGGCACGACGGATGCACCGGGTAAACCAGAAGTCATTGCGGAGATGCGCACGGACGGCATACAGCCTGTCGAGGGAAAAGAAGACAGATATACTGAGCTCACAACGCCGCTTGCGGAGGGCGAAGACGTGAAAATCATCAAAAAAATCCAAGACAAGAAACCTCTACCCGCCTCTACCCCCTCACAACGATGAACATCGAACATCAAGAACCATGGGATCTCTCCAAATTTATGGCAGCATTCGATGCCAAAGCAGCGCGGGAAATGCGAACTGGGTATTCCCCCAACGCTGACGCAACATGGTCTCCCGAGAGGCTACAAAGCTACTACGAGGCATTGGGGAAACCAATGGAAGACTTTGCTCAAGACATGCTTGAGACTCTGCGCTTTCCTGCCGACCGATAAAGAATACGCTCTGCAAAAGTGCAGAAGACCCCCATCTCCTGCACTTGGTCGGTATCGATGATGTACGCCTCTCACTGCGCCAGTTTCACGATGTCATCGGCGGTCATCCCGGATGTCACGTAGAGGCTTGGAAGACGCAGAAACTGAGCTCTCGTAAACTTCCTGTCCGGTGTCTGGGTGAGCCCGAAGAGATATCCGTATTCGCTTGCAAGCTTCATGATGCGATCGTTCACGCCGCCGCTCGGGTACGCGAACGCCGTCACCTCACGCTTACTGATGTCTTCGATGAGCTTCTTGCTCTGGCCAAGCTCGAGCATCACCTGCGCGTCCGTCATCGAACGGAGATCATCTCCCGTATGACCGGAGGACTGCAGATCGTTGCCGTTTGCCAGAAGGTTGAGGATCATCTTCTCGGTGATTCCCGAGAGTCCTATGTCCTCCGTGCGGAGGAAGATCGTCGCTCCGACTCCTGCCGCATCCAGCGCATCACTCACGGCACGCACGTTCTTCGCCGAGACACCGACAACGGTGAGGATCACCATATCCGGGCTGATACGCGCATCGCGCGTCTCCTGAGCGAGAACGGTGTCGTAAAGCGTTTTGAGTGTCACCACTTTCTTCCCGGCACTCTTGAGTGCAGCGATGTGCTTCCCGAGTGCAGCGATGCTCGCACTGTCATCGGCCTGATACTGCAGGATCGACACCGCATAATCGTCCTGTCTCACGAGGAATGCAGGAAGAAAGGGCTTCAGGTACTGCGAAGAGACGTATCCTTCTTTCCCATCGTGCGTGACTCTCGCCCACTCCCCGCTCATCGAAATGGGCTTCAGGATCGCCTGACCAGGAAGTTCACCTACTTTCTCGGCTTGCGACGACGGATCCTTGCGGATATTCAAGAACTGGAAATCAACGAAGTACTGCCCCTCAAATTTCTTCTTCTCTTCAGGAAGCTTCGCCTCGGTCACGAGCTTGGCGATGTAGCGGAAAGCGACGTACCCCTCTTTTTTGTCACCCAGTTTCACTTTCGCCCATCCCGCATTCGGAATATCAATGACCGTGAGCACCTCCCCTTGTCCGAGACGTCTCACGAGCTCCGAGCTCACGTCCATCGAGACCCGCACATTGAGGAAAGGATTATTCACTTTGTACAGATTCTCTCCCTGATCCTGCACCGCCATCCGAAGACTGTCGTAGAATGCCTGCTTCTCCGGATTCTTCGTGACAGCCACCGTTTCGGTGAGGACCGAGGAACCCGAGTTTTCGGCTACACTCAGCACTTCCGTTGATGACGGCTGTGTCAGATCGATCGCACCCGAACCTGCAATCTCGGCGACTCTCTGGAGATCCTGTTCTGTGAAGGTAAAGTCTTCCAAACTCTTGTCCGGCTCCGGAGGAGTGCAACCGGCAAACAGAATTCCGAAGGAAACAACGAGGAGAAAGAAAGAAATGGAACGGGGCATGGGAGAGAAGAAGAAAAACGGTTACATGCGTTCGGGAACGCGGAGGGTAAGAATGTTGGCGCCGGTTTTAAGAACCTCGGCGGTGAGTGAGGTGAGCGCGAGTCTGAAATCCCTCGTCGCTCCTGCAGCGGATGCAATGTCGTCCGTGGCGTAAAAAGAATTGAATGCCTGACAAAGCTCATAGAGATAATGCGCAAGCGTATGCGGTAAATGCTCTCTCCTCGCCGCTTCCACCATTTCCGAAAAAAGAAGAACCTGCTTCAGGAGTTTCCTCTCTTTCTCTGTCAGAGACTCGACCACAACGTCCGCACCCTCACTCCCCGCTTTCCTGAGCACAGACTTCGCCCTCGCATACGTGTACTGAAGATACGGAGCACTGTTCCCTTCGAAACTGAGCATCTTGTCCCAGTCGAACACCATGTCCATTTTGCGGTTTTGACTTAAAACACCGTAGACCACTGACCCGACCCCCATCATCTCCGCGAGAGCTTTCGGATCATCTGTTTGGATCTTCTCTCCTCTCTCTTCAATGATCGCACTCGCGCGTTTCACGGCTTCATCAAGCACTTCCTCAAGCCGAAGAATGTTCCCTTTTCGGGTGCTCATGCTCTTGTCCGCAAAACTCATGCGACCAAAGATAATGTGTTCCAGATGCGGAAGTTTCCATCCGAGTTGACCAAGGGTCGCAAACAATTGCTTAAAGTGGAGCTGCTGCGCGATATCCACCACATACAGTATTTCCTGCGGATTCCATGTATCGATTCGATACCGTGCAGTTGCCAAATCCCGAGTGAGATAATTGGTGGCACCGTCCTTCTTGATCACGATCGCCGGCGGCAACTTACTTTCCTCCGGAAATTCTACAATCAATGCGCCCTCCTCTCCTCTCTTAAACACTCCCTTCTCATTCCCCTCTTCCAAAATCGACTTCATCTTATCCTCGTAGAAGCTCTCTCCATGCGTGAAATCGAAATGCACATCAAGACGCTCATAGAGATTCTCCATGGATTTCATCGTGATCGTGATCACCGTTTTCCAGAATGTGCGCAGTTCTTCATCTCCTTCTTCCAATTTCTTGAATGCAAGCCTGCCCTCATCCTCGAGCGACTTGTCCTTGTCGAGTTCCTCATGAAACCGCACATACAAGGCAAGAAGCTCGTCAATCGTCTGCTCGCTGACATCCTTTTTTCCCCATTTTTTTTGTGCAACCGCCAATTTCCCGAACTGCGTTCCCCAGTCACCGATATGATTGACAGACACAACCTCGTACCCGAGGTGTCGATACATATTCGCATTGGACTGACCGATGATCGTGCTTAGAATATGATGAATCCCGAGCGGTTTTGCGATATTCGGTGCCGAATAATCAATAACCACAGGCTGCGCCTTCCTCTTCCTCATTGGAACGCAAGCTTTGCGAGCGGTCTTGATCCCGCTGATCAAAGATTCCGGATCCAAGGTAACATTTACAAAGCCAGGACCCGCTATGGCAATATTCGTTATCCCCTTCACCGACTTGAGCCCATCGACCAACACCTGTGCAACATCACGAGGCGTCGAACCGACTTTTTTAGCAAGCTGAAGAGCGACTGATGTCGTCAGGTCACCATGACCATCTTCCAAAGAAACCTGAAAGTGGACAGTTGTCGAACTGCCATATTTTTTCTTCAAAATCGCTTCAGCCGTACCCTGTAATGTATCTCGAAGATCGTACAAAGGAAGTGATCAGGAAAACGTCGCAACTCTATACCGAAAATCATGGATTCCTAGTCGAATCAATAATTTGTTCTTGATCACTCTTTTTCTTCATTGTTTAACACTGTTTTGAATAAAAAATGTATGCACAATCGTACACCTCAAATTGCAGACAAAATATGAACAACACTGTGGATAAGTCTGTGGATAATTTGTGAACAAGAATTTTTCCGCCTCACTCCGGCTCTGCGGAGCCACCTCTCTCCCTCTGAATCGGGAGAGAGGAAATCCATGCTCCCCTCTCCCAAGCATCAGCGCGGGAGAGGGGCTGGAGGTGCGACGCAAATAACAATTTAAATATACTTAACTTTTAACTAAAATTAGTATATAATATCAAATGAATATGAAACGCCTCTTATCATCAGTCGTCATATTTTCACTCATGATGCTCAGTGGATGTGGCTCAGGAAAAAACCGCGACAGCAAAGCGCCTGTCACCAGTGGCAGTCGCAGTGCAATTTTCACAATCGATTCTCTCATCGCACTGTCAACGAAACTTCAGATGCAGAGGCGCGCAGCGTTGCTCGGCGTATTCATCGCAGAATATATTTCATTCTCGCAGACTGCGTTAGCGTCCCAAGGAGCACTGACAGGAATCGCAGTAGACCATCAAATCATGGTTGCAGGACACACGATCACCGATCCGGACTACGATCTCCTGCAAGCGTTCGGAGATGCACTACAGGTCGACATTGCAGATCTCCTCAACCGAAGCACCGATCGTCAACAATCACTCGATATCTATGTGATGTCGCTACAAAACGTCGCTGCGAGAAGCAACGGACGCTACCGAGAACTCTCAGGGGCTCTCGATGAACTCAAAACGCTGCTTCGAACCCAGAGCAAAGAAAGAAGCGACGCCGATCGCGAACTCCAGAATGCCATACGGAAGAAAGATTTCTCGGAAGCCGGAGAACTCCAAAAAACCGTCATCGAGAAGCAGCAAGCCTACAGCGAGACGGATCTGAAGAAGAAGCAAACTGAAGATATCCTCGAAACGTTCAGCTCACTACTGACACTCTACGGAGTGAAAATCCAAGCCATCCAGCAAAACCGCGAAATTCTCATCGCCGGCAATCGCCTCGTGGATGTGCCGGGTATCGAGGAATTGCAGATCATTCAACGCCAAAAAGGCTCGCGGGGCAGATCAGGGAGGGGTGCAGACCAGTTTCAGAGCCTTTTCGAGGGACTCTAGAAAACGGGGAAAGGCACTTTGAATGCGAGCAATTTTCTGGTATACTAATGAGATGGCTAAAACCGCAACAGCAAAACCAAAAACGGCCTCCCATGGACCGAATGAACTCGTCGAAGTGCTCGATGAAATGCTCGGGCTGCATCGCTCTGTCGAAGAGATCGTCCTCTCCGAGGACAAAAGTCCTTTCACCACGGAAGAGAAAGACGTTATTCGCAGATACGAGGAAGGCATTCAAAAGCTTCTCGACGTCATCGCCCCTGCAGGACTGAAATTTGACCGCAAGATGATCGAACTCAACGATCAACTCGTCGCACGCAGTTTCTACACGTACAACTGGCCGAGCCAAATCTATCCGAACTGGCTTTCTCAGCTCATCAATTTCGACATTCAGATCGACATTTCGATGTTCATCTATCCGGCAAGCAACCGAGTGATCATGAAGATGCTCCGGAAGAAAGTCGCCGAAATGCGCAGCAGTATCCGCATGCTTCAGCAACGCGGCATCGTCCGCGATCCCGGACTGGAGGCCGCTCTCCAGGACGCGGAAGAACTCCGCGATCTTCTGGCACGCGGAGCGGAGAAACTCTTCCAGCTCGGTTTCTACTTCACGATCTATGCCGAGAATGAAGTGAAGATGAAGAAGATTCAAACCGACGTGGAAGCGATCCTCGGCGGCAAACTGATTCTCACCAAGCCCGCCGCATTCCAGATGGAGCACGGCTGGAACAGTTGTCTGCCGTACTGCCTCGACGAACTCGACTTCAACCGAAACATGAATACGCAGGCGCTCGCCACAAGCTTTCCGTTCAGCTCTTCGGACCTCACGGACGATCACGGGATTCTGTACGGCATCAACCGTCACAATGACTCTCTCATTATCTTCGACAGGTTCGATCTGCCGAATGCGAACGCCAACGTCTTCGCCACCTCCGGTGCCGGTAAATCCTACGTCGTGAAGCTTGAAATTCTTCGATCACTGATCCAAGGAGTGCAAGCATACGTCATCGATCCGGAAAACGAGTACGTCGATCTCTGCAAAACCGTCGGCGGCTCGATGATCCCGATTTCACTCCAGAGCAGTTACCGCATCAATCCGTTCGATCTCCCGAAAGCGGTTCGCGGTGACGAAGCCGAAACCGGAGAAATTCTTCGCAGTGCAGTCATCAACTTACACGGTCTCTTCAAACTGATGCTCGGCTCGATCACACCCGCCGAAGAAGGAGTGCTCGATAAGGCGCTCCTGAACACATACGCACTCAAAGGCATCACGCTTGCAACACTCGATCCCACGAAGATGGAAGTCCCGACGATGGGCGACCTCATCGATGTGCTCGAAACCACCGATGGAGGAGAATCGATGGCGCAGACTCTTCAGAAGTACACGACGGGAAGCTTCTCGGGGCTCTTCGATCGTCCGACAAACATCGAGCTCGAGAAAGAGATGGTCGTCTTCCAGATCAGAGACCTCGAGGAAACGCTCCGTCCGATTGCGATCTACGTCGTCCTCAACTTCCTCTGGAACCGCATCCGGTCGGACATGCGCAAGCGGCTCCTGATCATCGATGAAGCATGGAACCTGATGCAGTATGAAGATTCCGCTCAGTTTCTCTACGGACTCATCAAGCGTGCGCGCAAGTACTACCTCGGCGTCACCACGATCACGCAGGATATCGACGACTTCATGAACTCGCCGTACGGCAAACCGATCATCAGCAACACATCCTTGCAGCTCCTCCTCAAGCAATCGGCTTCGAGCGTCGACAACCTTGCAAAACTGTTTTACCTGACGGAAGGCGAGAAGTACCTCCTCTTAAACTCCGGAGTCGGACAAGGGCTTCTCTTCGCCAGCAATACGCACGTCGCCATCCAAGTCGTGGCAAGCGCCAGCGAACACAGCATCATCACGACCAAGCCCGAGGAAGTGATGAAGAAGAAACAGGATGCAAAAGACGAGAAAACAAACGATGCGGGAGCGAGCGGAAAGGGAAATGAATAACAAACGAAAATCCAAATGCCAAGACGGAATGAAACCAATTGGAATTTGGCTTTTATTTTTTGGAATTTTCTTCGTTCTTCCTGATTCTTAATTCTTGATTCCTGATTCTATCGAAGGTTTTTGCACCTTCCACCTCATTTCCGGAACCAGTTTGCCTTCAACCGCGAAACCCGCAGCTTTCCTGTGACCACCGCCCTGAAAGGTCGCTGCCATTTTTGCAACATCGACATCGTCCCTGAGTGTTCGGAGCGATCCTTTCACTTTTCCTCCCCGTTCGGTGAGCACGAGAGAGAACCTCATTCCAGGCACGGCATTCACATAGTCGATCGCACCGGTGAGCTCGGAATAATCTGCACCGGTTGCACGAAAATCACTTTCGGTCAGCGCCGCAATGGCTCCGCCTTCGTCCGTCACGGATATTTTCTCGAGAACGCGTCCCCAGAGCTTGAGGGTCGAGAGCTTTGCAGTACGAAATACCGACTGCGTCATCGTCTGATGCCTTGCTCCCGCACGCAGCAGTCTCGCAACCGTTCTGTAGACATTCGGCGTCGTATTGCTATGAAGAAGCCCCCCTGTATCCGTATAGACACCGGTAAGCAAAGACGTGGCGATGTCTAATGAAATGGAGAGTCCTGCACCCTCGGCAAATTCCACAATGATCTCGCAGGTCGATGCAGCGGAAGGAATCACGAAATTCACCGTTCCGAAGCCCTTGTTCGTCTCATGGTGATCGAAACAGATAGATTGAAACATTCCCCCCGTCTGCCGAAGTCCCGCCGCAGCGGGCGCAGGCTGGCCGAAAATCTGCGGAAAACGTTCGTGATACTCGGTCAACTTCGGATCGGCGCAATCGACGAAGATAAAAACGTCTCCCTCGGTCGGGTTCATCTCCTGTTCGATGCGCTGGACCCACGAAAGATACGAGAAAAGAGGCGGAGATGGATCCACGCAGAAAAGCTTTACGGGCGTATCCGGAACGATCTGTGTGCAAAGCTCGGCGATCCCCGTGATTGAACCGATGGCATCCCCATCTGGATTCCTGTGGCAAATGCAACAGAGACGCTTTGCGTTTCGGATGAGAACCAGTGCCCGATCGATATCTTCTTTTTTCAACACTTGTACTGAGGTAACGAAGTATAAGGAAGTGAGTCTACTTCCGAGTAGTTGGTCACTCAACACGACTGCTCTTTTAAAATCGAAGCATTGTTTCACTGTGATAGTTTTTACTGAATTTTTTGTTATACTTCATCCCTTTTCATCATGAATTCTCCTCAATATCCCAGCCGCTTTTCTCCCTGCCCAGACGGTATTGCTCATATCGCTGCACTCGGACGACATTCGTATTCGGATCAAGCAGCGCACAAATTAGCGAATCATTTTCAAAATCACTATGGGCATACCGTGGAAGTCTCGAATCATGCAAACATCGGTCAGGTTTGGGGCATGCAGAATGTCGGCGCCGCCTTTCTCATCCCGTTGCAAAATTCCGGCTCGGGTCTGGTAAAAGAGCATTGGAAATATATGAAAGCCATCCATCGTGATTCGACGATTAAAATCGTAGCTGATATCAATCTGCAAATTCAAATGTGTCTGTGTGGCATCCCAAACATCGACCCTACTGAAGCAAGAAGTGTGATTTCTCATTTTCAGGGTATTCGACAATGTTCGCGGCTCGTTGGCACTTCCGACATCGGGGGTGATCGAAGAGAGTCTACCGTCACGATCCCCGGGGCTCTCGGAAATATTACTCAGCACGAAAGTGCCGCGTCCACTGCCGAAGCACTCAACATAGTCGCACAGCGATCGGATCCTACGCTCCTCGGACTTGGGACGAGGGAAAGTGCGAAGGATCATGCACTTGAGATCTATACTCCAGATGCCACAAACCTCCCTGCCAATCAAAACATCACACAAATGCTCTTATTACAGAGGACGCATGATGGAGAAGGCATCCAACCACAACTTCCCCATCACGGTTTCTGGCTTACTCTGAGAAATCAGCGTGGAGCACTTCGTGATCTACTGGCGCCCATTGCTGATAGCGGAGCAAATATCACCGCACTTCACAAAAGAACAATGCGATTGCATCAGAAGATTGTGGAATTTTTTATTGAACTTGATACGAGTGAAGCAAGCAATGTTTCTGCAATGGCTGAATCAATACAAGAGATTCCGCATGTGAAAGATCCGCTCACATGGCACAGTTGGTCGGATCGCTTAGAGCCTCCAGAGGCACCTTCGGAAGACGTACACCTACCAATCGACTGGAATAATTTGCATGAAAAGGTCGTTCCGTCAGAACAACAGTACATCATGCTCATCACCCCAAAACAAATCGCTGGAGTTCTTCATACGCTACTCAACATCATGGCAAAAAATGAAATTGATATCCAAACATTTGACAGTATGACGATTGGAACAAAAAAATACGCGTTTCGCCTTTGTGTTTCGGCAGAACATGGCGCGTCAATGCACACTGTACTTCAAGAATTCGAAAGCAGTCGATCGCTAACTGCCATAGTGCTTGCTCCAAGAGAGAAAGACCTTCCGGAATGTTGAAGAACCAATGGAGACAAATTTCTACAACGATCCCAATATCCGATCGATCCTCTCCCCTTTTTGACCTTCTGCATCAACGTGAAACCGAAGTTGTGGCACACGATGCACGCGGAGCTGCTGTGCCAGCTCGCGACGCATTCTACCTTTCTGAGCTGCGAGAAACTTCACGGCTGCTTCACTGCGATCGACCGAACTGACGAAAATATCGGCGTAACTTAAATCTGCGCTCACTCTCACCTCGGCAATGCTTGTCAGTCCCGCAACCGTCGGTGGGATCGAAAGAGCAATCGTCGCAACGAGCGATCGAATAATGCCAGCTATTTGAGGAACGCGGTGAGACACGAAAGAAGTGTAGCAGCAAGCGACGCATAAGATGTAGGATGGTGCAAAGATGCCACACTCCGTCGTTTTCCTCGGCACATCCGCATTCGCGGTTCCAAGCCTGAAGGCTCTTGCAGCAGACAAGAATTTCGAAGTGCAGCTCGTCATCACGCAGCCTGACCGTCCGGTTGGACGCAAACAGATCATGACGGCTCCTGCCGTAAAAATTGCAGCACTTGAACTGGGTCTGAAAGTAGAACAACCTGAGAAATTGAATGATGAGATCTCAAAGTTTAAAGCTCAAAGCTCTCCTGACTTCCTCATCGTCGTCAGTTACGGACAAATTCTTTCGGAAGACGTTCTTCAGTGGCCGACAATCGCCTCCGTGAACGTGCACGCGTCGCTTCTGCCGGTGCTCCGCGGAGCATCGCCAATTCAACATGCAATCCTCCTCGGCATGAACCAAACCGGTGTCACGATTCAACGCATGGCAAGGGAGCTCGATGCTGGCCCCATTCTCAGCCAAGACACGATCGACATCGATTCGAGAGAGACATTTCAAACACTGCACGATGCACTCGCAACACTCGGAACAAAACTTCTGACGAAGACGCTGCTCTCTCCTCTACAAGAACATGTACAAGACCATGCGAAAGCGACATTCTGCAAAAAACTGAAGACTGAAGACGGGGTCATCGATCCTCAAACGATGACCGCAATTCAGATCGACCGAATGGTTCGTGCGCTCGGCACCGAACCAGGTGTACGATGGAAGGAAGCGAAAATTCTCGAGGCATCACTCGTGGAAACTTCCGATAGTTTTCCCCTCCCCTGTAGCGGACATTCCACGCTCTACATCACAAAAATTCAGCCAGCCGGTGGAAAATCGATGAGCGGAAAAGCATACAAACTCGGCCATAGCCTTGCTTCCTAAACACTCTATGAAACATCGACTCTCATCGATCCTCATCGCCGCAATTCTCCTTGGGAGTATGACAACAAAGAATACAGCTCTCGCCGTTTCATCGGAGCAAGACACCGACGGAGACGGCATTCCGGATCTGCAGGAAGACATTGACGGCAGCGGTACGCTCGATACGGGAGAGACCGATCCCTACAACACAGACACCGATGCTGGAGGAGAATCCGACGGTTCTGAGGTGCGCGCAAACAGGAACCCTCTCGACAAGTCAGATGATCTTACGGCGGACACCGACTCCGATGGCTGGGTGAACGGCATCGAACTCGTGAATGGGACCGATCCTAAGAAACCGGATACCGATAGTGACGGCGTCAATGATCCGCTGGACCCCTTTCCGCTTGATCCACGATATTCAATCGATATGGACAGAAACGGACTCCCAGACGATTGGGAAGAAACGACGCAACTCAATCAGCAGAATATTCCTCAGAGCAAAGTTGATGATCCCGATGGGGATACACTCACGAATGCCGAAGAACTTGCACGAGGCACAAACCCTGTCGAGAGCGACACGGACAGAGACGGGATCGATGATAAAGCCGAGTTGAACGAAGGAACGAACCCACGCGAAAACGCCTGCTTCCTCGTCGTTCCGGAAAGCCGGCCGTTTGAGGACACTGTCGATCACTGGGCAAAAGCCGAGGTGTCGCTTCTCAAGAACGTTCGGATTCTTCCTCAGAAATTTCCTCTCATCCGCGGATACACGAAGGCGACAGGGAGCGGAAACATCTCGCTCTTCGCGCCGGATCAGCCCGTTACGCGCTTCGAATTCTTAAAGATGGTGTTGCTCTCGACGTGCACAAATCTCATTACGCTCACAAACCGTGAAACAGCCCTCAGCGATGTAGGAAACAGAATTATCCCGGGGCAGAATGCAGACGATACATTCAAGAGACAGGCGATCTACACGGCTGTGCACTTCGGCATTGCCTCCGGCTACAGCGACGGATCATTCAAGCCTGATGCTCCGGTGAATCGCGCCGAAGCCGTGAAGCTGCTGCTCCTCGCTGCACAGATCGAGATGAAAACATCGACTGGAACGATGCTTGCCTTCTCCGATGTCAGCGAAACCGACTGGTTTTCTCCGTACGTAAAAGTAGCCGTGGAACGTGAAATCGTACGCGGGTACGAGGACGGAACCTTTCGTCCGGATCAGCCGATCACGAGAGCGGAGGCTGCCAAAATCATCGGCATTGTGATGCGTCAGAATCCGACGGTGAACGGGTATGTGCTTCCTGAAAAGGAATAATGCTTCGAGACGCCCCGTGAGCGGGGCTCCTCAGCATGACAAATGTAGGAATACTGCAAAACTGTCATGGTGGGGAGCTCATCAGAGCATCTCGAACCATGACAGTGGAGTATGCATTTTTTAGAGTTTCGTCTGCATTTCGTTCAGAGCTGCAATGAATGCCGGCAAATCCTCGATATCGAAGATGATCGTCGTCTTCTGTCCACCACGGGACTTCTCCGAAATCTTCAGGAACTTGCCGCTGCTCGATTGCTTCAGATCGATGTAGAACGTGCGCTGACGTGCGCGGATCGTGACGGAATGCAATTCTTCGCCATAGCGCCCTGCACCTCCTCCTGCACCCCCTCCCATCGGAGGACGTGACGGACGCGGAGCCGGTGATACACCGAAGTTAGATGTCGGTGCGAGCGGATCGTCGCTACCGGGATTCGTGAGGTCTCCCATTGGATCAAACATAAAAGAGAATGAAAAGAAGTAAATGCGCTCCCCTCGTCACCCATTCCGGCATCAACTCTATGCTGTCATGCATGAATACCCGAGAGCTGCAGCCAGTATACCACAGAACAAGTTACCCTAGGAAAGAGGCTTTGGAAGCGGCGGGAACAGAATCGACGGCTCCCCCACTGTCTTCCAATCCTTCACTCCTCCCCACTGTTTCATCTCGTTCGTAATGACAAAATTTTTGTCGAGCATCTTGCCCGCGTAAGACAAGCCGAGCTGTACGCTCATGGCTTGAGCCGAAGTGGGGATGAAAGGCAGAAGCATGAGTGATACATGACGAAGCATCTCGGAAAATTCGCACAACACATTCGCTCTCGCGGCTCCTGCAAGCTTCCATGGCGCTGATGTGTTGAATCCTGCATTCATACGATCAATCCACACAGTCACCTGCTGGATTGCCTTCTGCAGCTCGAACCCTGCAAACGCCGCATCGTATTGCTTCCACTCCTCAATGATCTGATCACGGAAAGCCGCAGTATCGTTGATACTGATCTTCACATCATCTTTCTTCATCATCACCAAGACTCTGTTGAGCATGTTCCCGAGCTGATTCCGGAGCTTGCTGTCATACAATTCGTCGATCCTCTTCCAGCTGAAATCGCCGTCGTTCCCCACCGGTACTTCAGAGCTCAAGTAAAACCGCAGCGGATCGGGGTTGCCGCCAAAATGCGCGAGCACATCGTCCGGCTTCACGACGTTTCCAAGCGTCTTACTCATCTTTTGGCCTTCGCTCGTCAGAAACCCGTGTATCAGAAGCTGATCCGGAGCTCGTACTCCCGCATGTTTCAGCATCGCAGGCCAAATAAGTGCGTGAAAACGCGCGATGTCCTTGCCGATCACATGCGTCACCGTCGCATCGTCCCAATACGTCGCATCCGCGTCATGATCCGTAAAGTATCCGAGCCCGGAAAGATAATTCGTGAGCGCATCGCACCAGACGTACATCGTTTGCTCCGTATCACCCGGAACGGGAATCCCCCACGACAGACTGCTCTTCGGACGCGAGAAAGAAACGTCTTCCAGTCCCTGCGTCAGAAGAGCGAGCGTTTCGTTCTCGCGAAAGGACGGAATGATCGTGTACTCTTTTTTGAGCAAGCCCTTCAGCCACTCTGTCTCCTTGCTCAGCACAAAAAACCAGTTCTCCTCCTTCACTTCCTGCGGAGCAACGCCGTGATCCGGACACTTGCCCTCCACAAGGTCCTTCTTCGTCACGAAACGCTCGCAGCCACTGCAGTACAGACCCGTGTACGTCCGCTTCTCCAGTACTCCCGCCTTCTGCAATTTCTCCCAGAGCTTTTGTACGGTTTCCCAGTGCATCTGCTTATCACTCGTTCGCATGAAGATATCCGCTGAAATGCCGAGTTTTGCGTAGAGATCCTGAAACAGAGGAACATTGCGCTCGACAAGAACTGAGGGTGTCACTTTTTCTTTCTCCGCCTGTTGCTGAATTTTGATGCCATGCTCATCCGTGCCGATCTGAAACCGAACATCGTCCCCTCGTACACGAAAGTATCGAACGATGACGTCCGCTAGGACTTTCTCGAGCACATGCCCCATGTGCGGAGCGGCATTGGGATAGTCGATTGCCGTCGTAACGTACTGACGAGACATAAGAACAGCTTAAAGCCTCACACCAAAAGCTGAAAGCTCTTCTAGAAAGGCCAGATCAGCGCGGGACACGTCGTCGTGGATAACCCGCCGATCTGATAAATATAGACGCATACGTATTCGATGACTCCTGCAACGAGAATGGACGCTGCAAGACCAAGCGATGCGTAGATGAGAGCCTTCTTGCCAACCTCTTTCCCCTCTTCACCGCGCGAGAAAATCATACGAAGTGCGCCGTAGAAAAAAGTTACGGTCGCAAGCGGAGCAATGAAGTACTGCACGCCGTCGATAAGGCTATTCAGGAGAAAATCAACAACACCCACACTCGATCCGCACCGCAGAAACCCCGTGCAGCTCCAGGAGTAATCCGTCAAATGAACCGGAGCAGCATGCGCGGTGTCGGGAGTAACTGTGCCGAGGAGGAGTGTGAGAATGCGTTTCATGAACTAGAGTGAGAAGAAGGCGTTGAAAATCTGGAGCGACAAATTGATGATGATCGAACCGAGTGCCGCATAGAAAAGACCGTTCTGGGCCTTCTTGAATTCCTCTTCTTTTCCGAGAGAAATCACCATGCGAATGCCGGAGTAAATCGCAATGCCAAGAAGAGCGATGTAGAGAAGATTCAGAATTGAACCTTCGAGCGTGAGTCCGATCGACGTGACCAAATCGGTCCCCACCGCCCTATTATTCGCTTCGAGTTCAACGAAAGAAACAAGCTGACTGGCGACCTGTGTAACGAAGATACCGATGACCGCCCAAAGAATCGTATTCTTGCCTTTCGTGACATTCTCTTCGTTTCCGCCGCTCAGAAGAATATAAGCTCCTCCGATCATGATTCCAAGCACGCCAAGGACACGCACGTATGCAGGCAGTGTCCCAAGCAGTTGTATGAGAAGACCGCTGAACACTTCATTGAACGGAATAACTCCGGAAGCCGTGCAACCGGGAAGTCCTGCACAGTAGATCAGAAGCGGATTACTCGCAGCCGGCGGAGCGGCAAGTGCTGCAAACGGCAGAAGAAGTGCCGGGAGCAATGCCGAACTGAGAAAGAAAAAACGCTTCATGAGATTATGAATTCTGGAAACCGAGCGGATTCAGGAATTCGAGAATGACACCGGAAAGAAGCAGGACGACAAGTCCCACTGCGGACCAGAAAAAACGCGATTTCCCCGCATCTACCTTCCCGGAATCGCCGTTACTGAGAACAATCATGAATCCTCCGGCAGTTCCATTCAGCACCGCCATAGCGACACCAATGCCAAACACCCACTGCCATACGCCGTTATTAATGTAGTAAAAAAATGCACCAAGCCCCACGGCGGCAGATGCAGGGATGACATCAATGCCACCCGGAATAGGCTCCAGAATACAGAGATCCCTCTCACTGATGCAGCGATTCGGGTTACCGGCGGTTGGGCACGGCTGCTCGTCTGCATTCGGACATCCTGCCGCATGCAATTGCGTCGAGAGAAGCAACGATGTGGCAACAGCCAAGCAGAGAATCAGTGCACGCATAAATCTCATTATTGTAGCAGAAATAAGAAGAAAAGACCAGTATTTAGACTGCTTCTTTCTCACAATGCCCCCACCCCTAGCCCCTCTCCCGATGGGGAGGGGAAACATTGCTATTTGTAAAACAGTGCTTCCTTCCCCATCGGGGGAAGGATCGAGGATGGGGGCACGGAGAAGAGAGTAAAGGACTTACGACATCAACAAACTCCCCAGCCCCAAAAACACGAAGAATCCGCAGACATCCGTTGTCGTGGTCACGAAGACAGTACTTGCAATGGCCGGATCGATCTTCAGGCGTTTCAGTATAAAAGGAATCAGCGCACCGAAGAATCCGGCGACTAGAAGATTTACGATCATCGAAATCGCGAGAATAAAACCCAGAATCGGCGGAGCGCCGAATGCAATGACGGCGGCAGCTGCGGCAACTCCGGTGATGATGCCGTTCATCATTCCTGCAAGCGCCTCGCGCTGAATCACACGCCACGCTTTCATCCAACCGATTTCTCCGAGAGCAAGACCACGCACAACGACCGCAAGCGCCTGTACAGCCGCATTGCCTCCTTGCCCTGCAACGATAGGCATGTACACGGCGAGGATTGCAAACTTCGCAATCGTATCCTGAAAGAGCGATACGACGAACGCAGCGAGAAAAGCCGTGAGTAAATTTACGAGCAACCAGTTGTAACGACGCTTCACTTTTGAAAATATCGGATCGAGCGCATGCTCTTCAACGTCGACACCGGCGAAGCGGTAGATGTCCTCAGTCGCTTCCGCTTGCGCGACTTTCATCAGATCGCGGAGGTGGATGATTCCGAGCACCTGATCTTTCTCGTCCGAGACGCAGATCAATTCCGATCGCATTCGCGACATGACTTGCATCACTTTTTCACGGTCAAGCTTGTGCGAAACAGTCGGAAGGGGTTGCATCTCTTGTTCGACCGTCGCATGTGTTGGCGGAAACAAAAGACTCCGCTCGGGAATGAATCCGACAAGGTGAGCGGCAGCTTCATCGACCACCAGCACCGTCGGCATGTCTCGTTTCCCCTCGATATGGCGCTGCACTTTATCAAGGACATCCCTGAAGGTGAACGTCGGCTTCACCAGAATGAAGTTGAGATCCATCAAACCTCCGGCAGTCTCGGAACCGAACTTCAGTAGTTTCTCAATTTTGCGTCGCTTCTCTTCTTTCATGTGCTGCAAGATCACATAGCGACGGATCGGCGAGAGATACTGCAAGATGTCGGTTGCGTCGTCTTCGTCGTTGAAATGCAGAAAACGCGAAATCACGTCGTCCGGCAGCCGCGGGAATATCCGCTTCTTACTGTCTTCGTTCAATACCAAAGCCACTTCGGCCTGCTTTTCCGGAGGCAGAATCGCAAACGTCTTTCGTTTACCGTTGGAAAGTCCGTCGATGACCTGTGCCGCGATATGAAAATCCTGAGTCGACAGAAGAATGCGCAACTCCTTGTCGTGCTTTTGCTCGAGGAGCAAATCAGCCTGTGCGATGAGCGACTCCTTCATCGAAAAATGGGCGGGAGATTACGGATGGTATACGCTCGGATGATGCCGATGGGAAGTTGAACTGCCCGCCTTCGCGTTGCGAAGGATGGAGCGGGATACGAGAATCGAACTCGCGTCTCAAGCTTGGGAAGCTTGCGTACTACCATTGTACGAATCCCGCAGTGAGCGAAATGATAACAGAAATCATTTCTCTGCCACTTCCGGTCTTGACGAAATTCTGCTGAATATCCAGAGTGTCCCTCCTATGGAACAAGACCCCAATACGGATAATCAGGCAGATCGTGCGAAATGCAGAGCAATGAAAGATCGCTCTATCGATCATATGGCCGTTGTCGGCCATGTCCAGAACAGAAGCCCTGAGCGCATGGCGACAATGACCGCCGTTGCATCGATCACACTCTCCAGCAGAGCATTCGTGCAAGCCTGCATGCAATACGAAGACGATATTCTGATTTTAGTTCCCGGCATCATTGCCCTCATTACATACTTTAGCGGCTTAATTTTCACGACGTGCGGAGTCACACTTGAAGGACTGAATGTGGTTCACGTTCGAAGTCTTAAAAAACAAAACCCTGCACGATTGCGTTCGATTCTTCATCAAATAAAAGCTGAAATTTCGTCTCTTGCATCGGTTGCAGACCGTCTGGATCGCTATCATTTCCCGAATGACCAAGACGAGAGGAAAGAGTAGTGCTCCTTGCCTCCCGCACTTCCCCTGTGTAGCATTGCGAAGCTCTTTTGATTCTGCGGGTATAGTACATTGGTAGTACGACGCCTTGCCATGGCGTAGAGACGGGTTCGATTCCCGTTACCCGCTCCAAACGGAAACAGCCTTCTCAAAAACATCCTTTCTGACCTCATCTAAGCCACAATCGAGTGGTTCTAACGTACCAATCTCCTTTCGTACTGCCTCCCGTGCAATGTGGAAGCTGGAATACGGCTCTGCAAGCTGAAAAGTCAGTGATTTGTCGGTCAGTTCTAAC
>CALRAD010000013.1 GCA_943350395.1 Candidatus Peribacteria bacterium | reverse complement strand
CTCAGGCAGTGCGTTTTTCATATGCCATCGTCCTTCCACTGCTTCTTCATAGCTCTTTCCTGCAGAGTTGCTGCTCGCAACAAGATAGGTGACCGTAAACCACGGATGATTCTGCAGCAAGTTGATGTACTGCTGCCCGACCATGCCGGTGGCTCCGAGAATACCGACGCGGGATTTCTGCAAAGGCTTCATAGTGAGAGGATACAGGAATTTTTTGGAAGGAGCAGGATGCTTCCTGCGTCGACCGCGGGTAGCAACCCGCTCCCTTCTATTCTATGAATTCTTGATGCAAAATCTTCAATGCTCTCTCCGTGTCGCATTCATCGACGACGAATGTCATGCTCACGCCTGATGCAGCCTGCGAGATCATCTCGACGGGAATTTCGTGTTTGCCGAGTTCCGTAAAGATTCGTCCGGCAACGCCTGCAGCATTGATGCTACCTCCAACCATGCAGAGAATGGCTTTACCGCGAACAATACTCACCTCACCGAGTAATTGTAGGTCATGCACGATCTTTTCTAAGCGGTCGGTATTATCGATCGTGAGAGACACGCTCACGACCGACGTTGCGATCAGATCGATGCTCGTGCGGTGTTTTTCGAACACGCGAAAAAGCTTTGCCATCAGTCCGCTGCCGTCGAAGAATTCGGGAGAGCGCACATGCAGAATCGTGATGCCTTTCTTCCTTGAGAATGCCTCGACACTGTGGCTCTTGTGACGACGTTCCGCGAAGCTGCTCACAATGGTGGTGCCAATGCCATTCGGCTTGAACGTATTCAGTACCTGTACGGGAACGTTTTTTTCCATCGCGGGCAAAATCGTTTTCGGATGGAGCACTTTCGCGCCGAAGTATGCGAGTTCGCATGCTTCTTCGAAGGCAAGCTCATGCACGATTTTGGCTTCGGGGACGATTCTCGGGTCGGTCGTCAGAAATCCATCGACTTCTTTCCAGATTTGTATCGCTTCTGCCTTAATCGCTGCTCCGATGATCGCCGCGGTGTAGTCCGAACCGCCTCTACCGAGTGTCGTGATGTCGCCTTTCTTCGTTTTGCCTATGAAGCCCGTGATAACGGGAACGGGTTTCAATGCGCTGATTTTTTTCTTGAGAAGTGCCGATGATTCGGGCAGGGGATCGCTGTCGCCAAACACATCGTTTGTCATCATCCCGAGTTCCCATGCGGGAAAACCGCGGGCGGGAACGCCCGCTTTCTTGAGTGTTCCTGCGACGATCAGCGACGACAGTCGTTCGCCAAATGATTTGAACGAATCGAGTGTCTTCTGGGTGAGCTTGCCCTTGCGCTTTCTAGCCGTCTTCACCAACGTCTGCAGTTCTGCAAATTCTTTGTCGCAGAGTGTCTCTGACAGTTGCAGCTCCAGAAGAATATCTCTGTGCTTTCCATGAATACTTTCAAAAATTTCACTGTTTTTTCCTTCGGAAGATTCCTGCGCAAGTCGAATCAGTGCATCGGTAACGCCCGAAACGGCAGATACAATAACAACCGGTTTTTGTTTAACGCGAGCCTTCACAATCGCAGCAACTTCTGCGATCGCTTTCGCGGATCCGACCGACGTGCCGCCGAATTTCATCACGAGCATAGGGGTAGTGTGCCGATTTGCGGCGCCAATGCAAAGCAACTGCACAAAAAAAGAACCCTGCAGCGCAGGGTTCTTTTCGTATCAATATTCTTGCGCAATTTACTTCTTGTCGACTACGACATCTTGATAGAGTGCGAATTCCGTCTTCGGAGAGGCTTCGAGATCCGTGAGGAACGAATCGATGGCCGGGAACTCCGCGCGCAGCTCTGATTCGCTCATATCGCTGTACTGGTCGAGCGTATGCAGAGAAAGGTACATGGCCTTGTATCCCTCTTTCGTGATGTGCGTCTTGTTGCCATCCGCATCCTTGATGAAGTACTGATTGTATTTTGCATCATTGGCGATAAATTTAAAGCCGAGGCGGTCGTAGGCTTGGATTTCTTTTGTGTCTTCGCTGCCCGGGCGGCGATATTTTACAGCCGCACCTTTTTCATCATCTCGGTCATCGACGAATGTGTATCCGTTTTTGATGAAGAAGTGGAGTCGGTTCTGGCAGATTTTTGCGATCTCATCGTCCGACTTCTGGCTGCCATCGTCGTTTTTGTACGATTCCCTGAATGCGGCGAGTCGCGTTTCATCTTCGCAGTCATTCAGAACGACGTTCACGCCTCGTGCAGCAAGGTCTTTCTCGTTATGCTTCATTGCCCTCGTGTAACCGAGGCTTCCGCGGAACGACTCATCCATACCTCCGTATGGAACGTAGGCTTTATCAGGAACCTGCGGGTTGACCGCGGCGAGTCTGATACCGATCTCTTGTCGCAGGGAACTGCCTTCCTCCGTTTTCGTCTCACCTTCCACCATATAAAGAATTCCAACTCCTTTCTCCCAGTTTCTGCGGATTGTTTCTTCATCTTCCATATCTGCCGGATCGGTGAAGATCGTCGTGTATTTCTTCATCCAACGCTGGAAACCTTCCTCATCTCCGGGTTTGACGGCAATCATTTCCACTGCGGTGTTCGTTCCTTCCTTGTCATTTTTCAGCGCGTTCGAGAGAAGTGCAATATCTTCGTTGGTAGGATCCAATAGGATTGGCGTATCGGTTTTTTCCTCAGATCCCAGGAGATCCGATAGATCTTTGCTTGTTTGACCCGCCAAGTTTTTTTCAGCAATTGAGTCAGCTCCGGCAGTCTTTGCAAGCGAATCCGACCAGAATTCATTTCCAGGGTTCTGCGTGTTAGGAGTACTCATATGTGGTGTGGGGAAATGATACTTGTTCTATTATAAATTATATATATATTTTTGTCAATTACCATGAAATGCCTTCAAATAGAGCTCTTTGTTATATTTCGTGCGGCTAACGCTCCACTATCAAAGGCTCCTGTCGTGAGTGTTGCTCCCGTTTCCGAGTACGCTTCTCCAGCAAGGTAGAGCGGCGGCATGCCTTTTGGCAGAACGGATTCTTTGAACACGGCTCGCGGGTTATACGCCGTCGATCTGCCATCGGCTTTGATATAGGAGTACGCCGTTCGATCGCCTTTTTCCGGCGACCATCCGGAAATATCGATGGCATCCTCGGTGATGAGCTTGGGGTCGATGCCGAGATGTTCTTGCAGATAGGCGATGGCAGTCGTTTTGATTTTTTCGAGTTTATTTTCGCCTTCACGGACGTCGAGCTCATTGCAGAATGTGATGAAGTCGGTTGCTTGCGTTCCTCCGAGGTACATCAGTAGCATTTGTCCTTCAGCTTTTTCTTCGCTTCCGTAGTCCGGAAGAGGAAGGGCACGCACCGATGCGCAACGAATCGATCCTTCGTCGGGAGGAGGGACGGCAATATGCACCATCTGTTTTCCTTCGATGAGCGGCTTTTTGATCTTCAGGCCGATTTTCACGACCGATCCGCTGCCGATCATGTTCAGTGCATATTGCACTCCCGGTCGCATCGCTTTTCGAAGAGGTTTTTCCGTTCCATCTCTGTCCGTAAAGGTCATACCGTCGATTGCCGTAAGGGGAGCCGTGAGAATGCCGCTCTTCGCACGAAGTTCTTCGGAATTTCCATCGGCTTTTTTCCCGAGTCCGAATGCGAGTTCGTCGCGATCGATCCGAATATTTCGAACGTTTGTTCCCGTTCTCTTAGCCTCGGCCGGGATTGTGCTGCTCATGTTTTTTGCGAGCGTGCTTAAGCCTCCTTTGGTACAGATGCCGAAGAAGTCGTTGCTGTTGTCGCCGACGGTCTGCGCGTCATGGATGGCGCTGCTGATGCCGACGTCACTCAGAGGACCCGCAAGATCGGCTTCGAAGAGCGCGTACACGGCTTTCTTGTCCTTTACGGACAGACGACTGAATGTTTTCGACGTTCTGAAAAAATCATCGTACGAAATATTTTTTGTATAGGTCAGTATTTCCGCAGCGACAATTCTTGCAAGTCCGGCAGGTCCTCCGTCTGCTCCCGCAGGAACGATCTTTTTCTCGTCATTCACAACGTAGAATGCATCATGCAGAAATTCCGTCACTTCGACTCCTGCTTTCTCGAGACGATCTTTCATGTCGTTCGTGTAGACGAAGAATGCACCACGCTCTGCGATCGCTGGTGATTCTTTCCTCGAGAGGATCGTTCTGCCTCCTGTATCGTTTCTGGCTTCACAGAGCAGTGCATTCACTTTGCCTTCGGTCAGCGTTTGCATTGCCGAAAGACCTGCGTAGCCGCCGCCTATGACGAGGGTGTCATACTGTTCCTGATTTCTAGGGACTGTAGGCAATTCTTCCTTGCTCATAATATATATTATACGTACATATCATATTTTTACAAGGTTTCGCTGCCCTTCAGATGATGTAGCAGTGATGATACTCCTCTGTAGAGAAATCTCTCTATCGGTAACACGCAGCGGATCAAAGATTAAGCAAGACAACGCCCACAATTACCAAACTCATGCCGGAGACCTCTCTGCGGGTAATCACTTCCTTGAAGCAAAAATGACCGATGAAGGTGATGAGCAGTACGGAGATTGCCGACCAGAGCACGTTCACAATACCGATGCCTTCATACTTATAACTTTCGACGAGAAGGAGAGAGATACATGCGTAGCCGAGAAGGCCCAGCGCTAAAAAAGACAAGCGCTTGGTCAGATAGTATTTCTTGAGAAAAGACATGCCGATTGCTTCTGAGAGGATGATGAGGAGGACGAGGAGGTACAACATTAGAAGCGTGGGGGAATATCATCCGTAGAGAGATGCAGACAGCGGCCGCCTCGCGGTTGGCGTTTCGATTTCGAAGAATGTGTGCGTAAGATGACTGTGCCGGCTAGCACGAAGGCGATCCCTGCTGCCTGAATACCACTGATCTTTTCCTGAAAAAGGATCATGCCGGTGATGACCACGAGGACAACAGAGAATGCCGATGCAATCGTATTGACGATTCCCATGCCTTCGTACTTCAGTGATCGGATGAGAAAAAGATCCATCAGAAAATAGAAACCGATTCCCAGAGCAAGCGAGAGGAGATGTCCGGAGACTGAGTAGTCTTTCAGGTAGCCCATGGATGTCGTTTCGGTTGCAAGCATCAGCATAATGAAAGGGAATGTTCCCTTGACGCCTAGTATTGCAAAATCAAAACAGTAAGTGGTAGAGTGCAGGTATGAAAGATCTGATTGGAACCATTCTTATTTTCTTAGTAGTGATCGCCTTCATCGGTGGTTTTATTTATCTCGCTCGTAATTTATTCAGAGCACATGGGAGTGGAAATGCAGTAGAAGGGTACAGACGCTTTGTATTGTGGATACTTGGCTTTCTAGGAGGGGTAGCACTTGTAGGAGGTATTGCTGGTGTTATGAGAATAAACACAGAAAACAACACAGTTCTTCAACTTACGGGACTCGGTGTAGGTGTAAGCGTAGCGCAGTTTGTGGTCAAAAAATATGGAAAGAAGTAGTCTCGCTAGCAAATGTTCAACAACCATGCGCAACTTTATACTTCTCTCCGTTGCCATCGTCTCTCTCGCAGGATGCTCCGCATCTGCAAAGTATGATTTTGATTTGAGTTGTCCGACAGACAACATCAAAATCTCTGCGGGCGATGGAGAAACCACGTATGGATGTACCGAAAAGTATTTCAATGTACTATGTGTCGCGAATACGGTTACATACATTGGATCAGACCTTTACTGCACCACGCATGATAAAAAGAGCGTGAGGATTCACCTAATCATCAAGAAATGATCAAATCACTTCTTCGTTGGCTCTCAGTGAATAGATGGTTCGCTCTCGTCACCGTGACCATAGTGTTCGTAGTGTACTGGTCATTGATTCGCCCGACCCTTATTCGTTTGCAGTGCCATGCGGAAGGAGAAAGAGTCGTAGCTTACGAGCTTTCTTATCTCTCGGATGAAACACTAGTTGAACTAGGCGCAGATGAATATTTGGCACAGAGGAATGAAGGCGGTTATAAGTATTGTCTGCGGTCAGCTGGTCTGTAGATTGAAAGAGCGGTCGTATAACTGCTAGGGTTTTTAAGAAACGATCGGAGGCATATCCCATATGCCTCGTATATGCTTCCTATGAAGGAGTACTATTCCATAACAAAGCTCCTATATTTCAATATCGTTCCATAGCAAAAAGAGCTGGGATAGTGCATACTCTCGGAGTATCTAGTTCCAAAAGTATTCATTTCCAACTCTTTATGAACACCGTATCACAGAAGCAGTATGATGAGAAAGTAAAAGCCCTTGAAATGGAAAGGGAATTGTTTGTAATGAGAAATAATGAAACATTGTTTAAGATGGATCAGAAGATCGAAATGCTGAAAGAAATGAAGGGAGAATTGTTCGGAAGCCGTGGAGGAGGAGAGACAGTGGATTACAAAACTCTTTCGATCCAACACCTCAAGGAACATGGCGCAAGCCACTACAAGATTGTTGCGGATTTCGTGACCGATACCGCAAAGAAAACTGGCAAGAGAAAAGTGTCTGATGTAACTGTGAATCAATTCCTTAACCAATGCGTCAAAGACGGAATGGTTATGAAGATAAAGGGAAAGAGGGGGACATTCATTCTTACAGATGTCAGCGTAATTCATGAACAAGAACAGGCAAAAGGTGCTGAGGATGTACAACGAGTCGAGGCTGCCCCTCTACAGGAGTAATCCTCCAGAAGAGAAACTGTCTCTACTTCGTCCTCAGCACTTTCTGCCTCTATTGTACCACTTGTTACCGCTTTGTGGTAGGCTTCTTTCCATGAAGGATAAGTCCCAGAAGCCGACTATACAGTCCAGCGATAGGCTCCGATTCGACGCTCTACTTGCGCTTTCATGTACGAGACGCGAGAAAGAAGTAGATCAAACATCGGAACCGGAACCAAACGATGGTTATACCGGAAAGCGAACTCGGAAACGTAAAGGTGCAGGTACTTCGGGGAAATAACGTGGTGAGTTCCATCGAGTGACCGCTTCAACTGTCCCCAGAAGTTTTCGATGGTGTTGGTATGGATCGTGTCTTTGACATACTGACCTGCGCCGTGATTCACGGTGTCATGTTCCATATCTATGATCTTGGCGATCTTTCGGTAACTCTTGAGTTCGTCTGTAATGAGCTTCGTGCCCTTCGCCACGTTATCCGTGAAGTGAGGAAGCAATGTCATAGCTTTAACGTTCGGGACAATAGCTGCGCTCACTCTCTTTGTGCTGCGCTCTAGCTTTCCGAACACAACCGTCTTTCCTGCGGCTCCACGACCACGGCGACCCTTCCGCTTCCCACCTACATAGGTTTCGTCGGCTTCGACTTCTCCGCTCATCATCGGGGGAAGCTCCTGCATCATCTCTTTGATCTTCACTTGCATCCTCCATGCAGTCTTGAGCGTTACCCCGATATGTCGCTGTAACTCACGGGATGCGACACCGTTCCTCGATACGGACATCAGGAATATTGCATAGAACCAGTCATGCAAAGAAGTGGATGACTTCTCAAAGATCGTACCAGCCTTCGGGTAGATGTGAGACTGGCCGCAAGAGCAGGAGAAACATGCCCTCTTTGTGTTCTGCGAGAATTGCCCGACCTTGCCGCACTCGTCGCATTTCGGGTGCGGAAACTCTTGAGCGAAGAGATGAGCGAGGCAAGTTGCATCGTCGGGGAACTTCGCTTGAAACTCTTTGATGGTGATGAGATGCAGTTTCATGGCTAGTAGTGGGGAAGTACCTACATAGTACTCTTCCGATTACTAGGCGTCAAGGGAACATTCCCTAATGAAAACATAGAGCATGTTTCCGGATGCGAGGATGTGCTGCAGTTTAGAGTTTAATGAAAGGACCTGAGCCATGAGAAATGTGGGGATCGTAGGACTGCTGCAGAGAGACGGTGTCATCCTTCCTTTCGAAGACGAACTCTTGGATCATCATGTTGTCGGTGACGAACTTGGGGAAGATTGTTCCCATCAGATCTTCCGGGAAGTGAATGCCCGGCTTGAGATCGTGCATCATGAGCGTGAAGATTGCAGCGAAGACACCGATCACCACCTGCACATCCGTGCAACTGGCCTCTTTGAGGTTCGTATTTTGAATCGCATTATAGTAGTACACGTATTTGTCGGCGTATTCGAGGCGCATGAAAATATTATCCGATCCTACGAGTGAATCTTGCACGTTCGTCGCGAGGACGAGATCCTCTTCGGTCATCTTCCCCTTCTCTTCATAGACTTGTTTGAGGTACGCCATGGTCTCGTTGTTCACCGAATAGACGAATTTGCAGGGCATGTCATACTTGTTGGCAAGTGTGATGCATTCTTCATGTCCGACGATACATCCATCCGGATAGCTCTCCAGTTTCATGACGGGTGAGAGGAGGTGCTCCATATTCTCACGATTATAAAGGCTATTGGGATACGAGTTTTTGATCTTGTACCGACCGAGCATGACTTCGGAAGGGTCATTCACCATTTCAATGACAAATTCCTCTAGGCACCACGTCACCATCTTCTCCCGATGCCAGCGCAGGAAGCGTGATGTGTCGTATTCAAACTCAACCATTGCTTGCGGTACGCCAAACTTCGAGATGCCGACTTCGGTCCAGATATTGACGCATCCCGGATTCATTCCCGTGAAGAAGATATGGGGCATGGTGAGCTGTCTGGGCTTCCCCATCCATTCGACGATCGCATCGCCGAGAGTCAAGTTGCTGCTGGTACAAAATGCACAGCAAATATAGGACGCTTTTCCGTATGCGAAGACTGCTTCAGCAACAAGTTCTGTCGGAGCATCGCTGAGATCGAGAACAATGTCAGGCTTTCGGGTTTCAAAAATCTTCATCAGCGCTTCACGGTTATCGGCACAGATGTTCAGTCGTTCAAAGGTTGCATCCACTTCACGAAGCGCCACAAACGAGTCATCCCGGAAATCCGAACGACTCACGAGGTGCACGTTCTGGAAGAGGTGTCGGTGATTTTTAAGGTAGAAGAGAAAGGTATGGGCGAGAGCTCCGCCTGAACCGAGCACAAGGATACTCTTTTTGGCATTGGTCATATATTTTTTTGGAAATTGGTATTTATTGAAAATATTATAGCATATTCATGGATGAGATGAAAGCTCTTTTGCAGCCCTGAGACCACTTTCGATTGCGCCATGCACTGTCGCTGGGCTGTTCTCGATCACTGTTGCTTCCCCTGCAAAAAAGATCGTTTTCTCAAGGGGACGTGCGAGTGCTTGGCGCGCTCCATAGGCACCGACCGGGACATGGCTATACCCTCCGCGAGCCCACGGATCATCATTCCACGATGCGCGCATGCCTTTCAAAAATTGTTGTCGCGGTTCGGTGCTCCGAAAGAGACGACAGAGTTCATCGAGTGCAAATTCTACCGCTTGTTCCTCGGACAGACGGTCCAGTGCACGTGCACGCTCTGCACCTGCAAGACCGGTGAAGACCGGAGTGACATCACCGCGTCCCGTGCTTGGCGACCACCACATCGAGAGTGATCCTCTATTAATATACTCATCGATGTTTCTGTCCCAAAAGGCTTCTCTGAATGCGAGATGCATCTTGACGGCAGCCCCCATTTTGAGTGCATGGATAGCCCAGAGTTTGTCTGCCGGAAGAGCGGGATGAAACTGAATGCACTCGGGCATGAGGAGTGGGAAGGGAACGGTGACGACAATTTTCTCTGCAGTGAAGAGTGCCGGCTGTCCGCTGACAGCAACTTCTACACCCGTATTGTTCCACCGGATACTGCATACCGGACTGTTTCGGTGAATGGTGAGGTTCTTTGCAACATGCCTCACGATTTCTTCGTACCCTTCCAGAATGCAAAAATCTTCATCTCCTTGCTTGTATACCTGCTCTTCATGAGCCAGAGCGGAAAAACTAAGATCCTCAGCTTCTGCCAAGTACTGGTGCGCGTAGAAGCGCATGCCTAGATCGAGAGCCTCCGGCGAGAGACCCTGTCGCCCCATCCATTCTTTGAAAGAAAGATCGGGACTCTTTGTATCGAATGTTTCATACTCTCTGTCCTCCATTTCGAACATGCGGTCGAAGTGTGGATCCTCGGCAAGTTGTTCGTAGGTACAGATGCCCCTGTTACATTCGTAGCCCTTCGATGCGTAATTCCCGTGAATGATGGGATGGAGATTTGCTTCGCGAATGAAATGCCACGTGAGGACATCCTTTCCATGAACGAACTCGGCACCATGTTCGATTGGGAAATCAACGAATGTTCTGTCGGTCCAAATTCGTCCACCGATTCGGTCTCGTGCTTCAAGCACCGTGACATCAAATCCTTTCGCTTGGAGCTTTGAAGCAGCCGTAAGACCGGAGATGCCTGCACCGATTACGATTACGCGCATATTTTTTTATTTATTGACATTTTACAGTTAAATATGTAATATGTCAAATATAGTTCACCTCTCACGAGATGCCCAAGCGACAACCCGGTTCACACAAATTCAAGCAAGTTCGGCCGCATAAAGTGAGCTCGCGTTATATGCGACCGCGTTGGGAACGTTTCGTGAGTCAGGACACAAACGGCATGATGCTTATTGAGGGTGTGCCGATTGATAAAATTATGGAGAAATACGGTACGCCTCTCTATGTGCTTGTGGAGAGTGAAATCCGCTCGAGGCTCAGGAGATTCAAGAAAGTCTTTGGCAACAATATCGCGTTGCAGTACGCCGTAAAGTGCAACAGCAATCTAGAAATCTTGCGCATGGTCAGAGAGGAGGGTTTCGAGCTCGATTGTTCGTCAGTCGGTGAACTAATCCTCGGACTGCTTGCCGATTTCAAGCCCAAGCAACTCACGTTCACGAATTTATTCAAGACCGAGCAGGACATTCACTTCGCCATCAAGATCGGGGTGCAGTCGATCACGGCCGACTCGATCGAGGAAATCGAACACATCGCGAAGACGGCGAAGAAACTTCAGAAGCATATCGACACCGTGATTCGAGTGAACCCGATGATCGAGCTCGGTTCGTATTCAACGAAAGGGAATAAGTACGGCATCCCGATCAAGTACGTCGAACGCGCCGTTGATCTTGCTCGGAAGAGCCCGTACGTCGACTTCAAGGGCTTTCACTTCATGGGCGGTTATGTCTACAACACCCGCGTGTTCAAGATCGCGGCACGTGCGTTTGCAAAGCTTATCCGCAGATGTCTCGATAAAGGCATTCGCGTCCAGAGTCTCTCACTGGGCGGTGGTTTTCCTGCGGCGATCGGAGAAGAAGAAGCGTTTCCGATTGAGAAGATGAAAGATTTTCCGAAGTACTTCGAGCGTCTGATGCATCGCTACGACATTCCGCCCATTCAGCTCATCTTCGAGCCGGGGAAGAGCATCGTCATGAATGCAGGGATCGGTCTCATGAAAGTGATTTCAAAGAAGCGTCTTGGTATCAACAGTCGCATGGTGATCGCCGACGGTTCTACGTACAACTTCATCCCCGATGCGCTCATCCAGAACACCGTAAAGTACGACATTCTTCCGGCGTCCAAGATGAATGAGCGTCGCATTCATACCGTGACGATTGCGGGAAACACGTGTGATTGCTGGGATCTGATTCGCAGCAACATCGAAATGCCGAAGCTACGTTCTGGTGATCTGCTTGCGGCGATGGACGTTGGTGCGTATGCGCAGGTCATGTCGAGTAACTTCAATACGATTCGTCGTCCGGGGATGATCATGCTCTATCCGGATGGCTCCGCAAAAATGATCCGCCGTCGCGATCGGTACAGTGAAATGTTTGCACCGGAACTCGACGTGCTCAAGATGGCGGGACCCGACGAACTCGAGAAATATCACAACATGTACAGAGTCAACATCGATAAGATTTGGAAGGGAAAGATGAAAAAAGATTCCCGCGGCAAGAATGGTCAGACGGGACAGGACAGGGACAGTCTCACCAAACTTTCCGTCTACAAAATGATCGAGAAAGATGCAGTCGGCAAGAATGGCATGCAGAAAAAAGGATCGTAGTGACTTCGACTAGGCTCTGTAAGTCGCTTTCAGATTCATAATTTTAATGTCTGATCACTTCGATGCTGTTTTGGGTTTCCTCAAAAAAATAAAAGCAGAACATGGGCTCATGCAAAACACGTTCGAAACATCATCGGCGGAGAACTTGTCTCGGGAGGAGCAGGCGACGGAGGTGATCAACGCAGTCACAGAGCAGACGACAAAGGCTGGACCGGTCACACCGGCAGTACTCGCAACACGCATCGAGATCGCGGCCGCACTGCGGCCCGATAGCGAGCAGATGCAGGACCTTGTACACGAGCACACAGCAGGTCTCCGGCAGGATTTGGAGTCGGATGCGCAGATCACAACGCTACCGGAAGGTGTCGGCGGTCAGACCGATGGCAGCACCATCGAGATCGCCGCCGATACGGTGATTGTTGATGCAAACGGAATGCATCGTAATCGAGACCAGAGGAGAAATGTGAACGAGCACGAAGTCTATCATCGCGAACACGGTCACTTGGACGCTCTTAAGACATACGTATCGGAAGATCCGAATGTTGCGGTGATCATCGGAGGCGAGTCTTTCACCAACGAAGCAATCACCGAGGCGGTGACGGTTTCAGAAACGAATGGGGAGGAGTTTGTGTCCGGCGAGTACAACCAATTTGTCGACAGGCTGAATGCCGCAGCGGCAAATTCTACGAGAACACGTGGAGAGATTGTTCGAGCTCTGAATGCACGTGATCTCACGACGGTGGATGACAGAGCACAGCAAGACAAGCCGGATACGGTGCTTGCAGCATAAAAAATCTAAATTCCAGAAGCCAAATTCCAATTGGAATTTGGTTTTTAATGTTTTGGAATTTTGATCTCATCGAATGAGATCCAAGAATTCCTGCCTCGTCCGGGCATCACGCTTGAAACTTCCGGCAACCGAACTTGTGACTGCAACCGAATGCTGTTTTTCGACTCCGCGCATCATCATGCAGAAATGACTCGCTTCGATGACGATGCCGATTCCTTTCGGCTTTAGGACGGTTTGCAATGCATCACAGATCTGCTGACAGAGCCGTTCCTGTGTCTGAAGCCTGCGCGCAAACATGTCGATGATGCGCGGAATTTTGCTGAGCCCGATGACGTTCTCATTCGGAATGTACCCGACATGCACTTTCCCCGAGAACGGCAGCAGATGATGCTCGCAGAGTGAGTAGCACTCGATGTCTTTGACGATGATCATTCCGTCGGTATCCGCCGGAAACAGCGCACCATTCACGACTTTTTTGAGATTCTGGTCATACCCCGACGTCAAAAACTGCATGGCTTCTGCACATCGCTTCGGCGTGCGTTTGAGACCCGCGCGCGTCGGGTCTTCGCCGATAGACTTGAGGAGAGATGTGAAGAGGGATTCCATACGGGAAGAAGATTATAGCAGACCTCCGCCTCACCCCATCCCTCTCCCGCGCTAAGGCTTGGGAGAGGGTGCACTTTTTTTCAGAAAATGAACTTGTTGCAAACAAATAACAGGGCTCCCCCTTCTCCCTAGCGAAAGCGGGAGAAGGGGCTAGGGGATGAGGCGGATGGAAGTCTTTCTGCACTTCTGTTTCTCTACCTCTTTCCTATATGTCTTCAACTTCCTCTCAAACCCCGGATGCACGATTTCTCCCGCACCAAGATCAAGAAGCGGTTGCAGGACGAAACGCCGCGCGTGTAGTCGGAGATGGGGGATTGTAAGCTCGTCTTCCAGCCGTATCTCGTTGCCGTGTAGAAGCAAATCAAGATCGATTGTTCTCGGTCCGAATCGCACGGGAGGATTTTTCTTGAGCTTCTTTTCGATTTCCTTTAGCTTTACAGAAACCTTTTCCGGCGAAAGTTTTGTCTTGAATGCTGCCGTTGCATTCAAAAACTCTGCCTGATCGAGAAGCCCAAGTGGTGCGCTTTTGTAGACGGGTGAAAAACGTATACCTCGAAAGACTTTCTTCAGCATTGCCCCTGCAGCCTTCAGATTCTTCTCCGGATCAATGTTCGAGCCGAGAGCGATATAGACGGTCTCTATGGTCTTACAATGGTGACAGAGGCAGATTCCAGAGGAAGATCGGGCTTCTTTACTACTGTTACCCGCACACCTCCCTCAGGTTTGAATTTCTGCAGAATCATAGAGGCAATATCTTCGGCAAACCGTTCGATCGTTTTTCGTTCGATCTTTGCAATCTCCTGCACTTCTTCTGTGACCTTCGCGTAATCAATGCCATCCGAAACATTATCGCTCTTTGCAATGCTCCGAAGTGAGCCAAGCAGTTCGACCGTGACGAATATTTGTTGTTTTTGCCTGCGCTCCTCATCAGGTATGCCGATGCGAGTCCAGACATTGATGTTCTGCAGGAGGATGGAATCCATAAGGAAAACAGTCTAGCAGATTTCTACTCTGTACCTCTATTTCTGTGCACAACTCCCCTGTACGCACGCATGTCTTTTCCCTGCAATCCGCGCATAGATTCTTCGTCCGATGGGTGAGACAAAAGGCAGAGCAAGAAACGGCACAGTGATCCAAAGTGCCGGCAGATGTTTCGCAAGCACTCTGAATGCATCGAATCCTGCAAACGTTTTGCCGTCCGGAAGTCGAATATGCAGTGCGCGATCGAGCGATTTTTCGGTGAGATCGGGTGCATATTTTTTTAGCAGTGCTGGATTTCGGAAATCGACTGCACGCAGCCGGTGCAATGCATCAATGCTCAGGAGGAGGAACATACTGCGCTGACAGAGGCGGCAGGAGCCGTCGTAGAGAACTGATATTTTCGCATCATCTGTTGGATTACGTCGTTTCCAGCCTGTATTGAAAAAATTTCGAAGCACGTCAAAATCTTCTGCGAGCAAAAGTCCGAGATAGCCCGCGAAGATCACGAAGGAATAGTTGCCGACATTCATGAAGAGGAAGATGCCGCTATGGAAGAAGATGCCGAGGATCAGGAGACAGCGTTTCAGTGAATAGTTTTGCATGCGTCCGGGGAGAGCGAATCTCCAAATTTTCCGGGGGATCAGCAACAGGATCCACGAGAGTTCAAAAACGAGGAATGCCGCAGTGAGGGAGAATGAAAAAGGGGAGAGTAGATCGGCAACTATTTTTGGAAAACGAAAATAATCCATATGATGGAACACAGAAGCAATGACACCTCCATTTATCCACATCACTCCCTGCAATTTGTCCCAAAGAGAGGTGAGATAGAGCACGATGAATTGCCACAGAAGTAGTCGATACGGCCAGATCGACATTGTGATTGGTGCGAGTGATCGCTGCTGCAATCGATCGAGAGAGAAGGCGTCGATTCTTGGAGTGATCACAAGCAGGAAACCGATCAAACGAAGCAGACTGTCTCCGCTGTTGAGGATATAGATATTGCGTTCATGGAATGAGCAGAGCAGGACAAAAGAAAGAAAAGTCATCAGCCTTGTTCGAAGCCCGAGCATGCTGCAAAAAAGGCACCAGAGGAGAGTGCTCCAGAGGAGAAGAACGGGGAACGGATCGGTGACGATGGTATCGAGGATCGAGAAGCGGTAGGCGTTGCGAAGGACGAAGGGTGCGAAGCTGATGGGCGAGATGCCCACACCGCTGTAGTAACGGACAACGTCCGATGCACCTCCGAGCATGGATACGAGGATCGTTCCTGCCCACGCGATGCGCATCAGACCGAAACCCGATGCCGAAATCTTCTCGAAGAAAAATCGATCGATGAACGTGAGTAGTCGTTTCATGAAGAGATGGGTGTGCAGGAGGTAGTGTGGTCGATCCACTCTGACCATTCGGGTCTCCACTGTCGCCATGCGTCGATACTGTTCCTATCTTCGGGCATCGGAAGAACCGCCCTTCTGATACGCATCCGTATTGGTGTACCAGGCTTCAGGTGGTCAGATCTGCACACATCTTGAATATACGGCTCCTCGAGAGGCTTCAGACTTGGGTAGGCTTGAATCATGTCGAGGTATTTGAGTTCGGGAGCTCGCTTGAATGATCCCAGATGCTTGCCATCGACAAGACGCGAAAGACTCCATGTTCCGTTTTGCATTGTTTCGATGCGTATTTCTTTCAATCTCCTCGTTGGATCGGGGGAAAACATATCCCAACTTTGAAACTGCGATGTCATCAGGATGTAGGGACTCAGGTATCTGTCGGGGATTCGAAGCCACGGCAGAATGCCGGATCGATTCACTCTTTGTATCGAAAAAATGCCAACCGCCGCCATATGCCATAGGCAGAAGAGGACGATGCCGATTTTTGCGAGTTGTTTCAGCAAAAAATAATGGTGAGACAAATTTCAGAATAGCAGAATCTGCAGATCTTCTACTCGCCGCCAAACGTTCTCCGGAGGAAGTCGATGAACGTCGAGAGTACACTTTCTTCGGAACTTCTGGTTGCAGCACTCACACCGGGCGTGACAGCAGTCGGTACACTCGGAGAAGAGAGTGATGTTGAAGTAGATGGAAGAGAGAAGCGCGGGGCAGTGACGATAGATGTCGTGAAAGAACTACAACCAGTGCTGCAACTACTTTCAGTGAAACAAAAATCTGTCATGGTAAAACCAGATGGACATGAGGATCCTGGTCTTGCGCAAAGGTTCGGTGGTGGGGGTCTAGTAGTCGGCACACAACAGCGCCACGACCCAGATGGGCAGGGAGGCGGAGGACGTGTGCAATTATTCTTACAACTATCTGTATCCACACTATTTCCATCGTCACATTCTTCAACTGGTCGATTGACTATTCCATCTCCGCAACGTGGAGGTGGTGGTGGGGGCGGGGGTGGAGGTGGGGGCGGGGGTGGAGAGCAAGTTCTGCGGTTGCACACGCCTGGTTCTGCACCACATGCGCTATCGGGAACACATCTTGCCGTATATCCATCAGGTGGCCAAGCTGGATCATTAGGCAAACATCTGCCATGTGTCCCAGGTAGACATGTAAGCCCAAAATCAACACCATCACCGGCACAAGGACAATCGCCTGTGCATGTTCCAGGGGTGTTGCCTGGTGGTGCATTGCAGTGCCATGGAGAGCAACATGAATCAGGTCCGCTCCCGGTTCCAGGAGGGTGAAAACAGCTTGCACCGACGGGATCGCAAGGTGTTACACACTCACAGTCTCCTGATATTTTGCGAATACAAACGTCTGATGGTGAAGTACATGTGCCATTGCACTGAGGAGCAGGACCACCGCAAGCAGCTGGAGGTGGAGGTGGCGGTGGAGGTGGAGGTGGTGGAGGTGGAGGAGGGGGAGGAGGGGGAGGAGGGGGAGGTGGCGGCGGGGGAGGTGGTGGAGGTGGTGGAGGTGGTGGCGGAGGTGGTGGCGGAGGAGGAGGAATACAAGAAGCAGCTGCATCTGCTGCTGACGTGTAACAGTACAAAGTACAACTGGTGGTGGGAGAGCAGGATCCGAAAGGAAAAGTTTCTCCGCAGAAACCACCACCACATGCGCTGCATCCAGCACAGGGTGTTATTCCGCCACCTCCTGGTGTCCCTGGTGTCCCTGGTGTTCCTGGTGTTCCTGGTGTCCCCGGTGTCCCCGGTGTTCCTGGTGTCCCTGGTGTCCCTGGTGTTCCTGGTGTTCCTGGTGTTCCCGGTGTTCCTGGTGTCCCCGGTGTCCCCGGTGTTCCTGGTGTCCCCGGTGTTCCGCCACCACAATCTGCTGGGCAGTCCGATGGACTCTCTATGAAATCACAGGTTCTATCGCCGCAGGAGCCCCCTCCTCCGACACATTCGGGACATGAAATTGCATCACCATCTTCACAGACGCCAAGATCACTACCGCATGCTCCACAATCTATCCCACAAGTTCCGAAAGTTTCCGAACCATTACATGTTCCATCGCCACAAGTAGGTACTGCACACTGTGCCGCGCAATCAGGACAGTCGGGACACGTTTCTCCCATATCACATGAACCATTGTTGTTGCAGGGACTAACCAAATCTCCCCTCAATTTTCCACTCTTCAAAACAGATGTCTGCGTTGCGATCACTCCAAGAAACAGCATCGCAGCAACGCCGAGAGCAAACTTCTTGAGAAACATTTGGAGAGATTGTAGCTTTTCTGCAGTGCGATGCAATTGGTCTCTACTCTCCTCGAGTTTCTTCTTTCTTCACCCCAAACATCTCAAGCCTCTCGACGAGAGGGGAGCTTGCGAGTTTGCGACAGAGCCAGCGCGATACGACAATAGCGGTAAAAAGAGAGATGAGGATACCGATCATGAGCGTGACAGCGAATCCGCGGATGATGCTCGTACCGACCGTAAACAGAATCACGCAGGTGATGAGTGTGGAGGTGTTGCCATCTCGGACACTCGGCCATGCTTTCTGGAAGCCTGTTTCGACGGCGGTCCTGAACATCTTTCCTTTTCGGAGTTCTTCTTTGACGCGCTCGAAGGCGAGCACGTTGGCGTCAACGGCCATACCCATGCTCAGGATGATACCGGCGATACCGGCAAGCGTGAGCACAATGTACTGACCCGAGATGAGACCGATCGGGAGCTTCGTCGAGGCGACGAGCAGTACGACGTAGAAGAGGAGCGCGAGACTTGCGATCACGCCGAGCACTCGGTAGATGAGGATCAGGAAGAAACAGAGGATCAGGAGACCGACGGCTGCAGCGGTGATCGACTGCTTGAGTGCATTCGCACCGAGAGTGGCTTCGATCGTGCTCTGGCCGGAGAGATAGATCGGTGCGGGGATCGCACCGGTGTTCAGGTCCTGTGCAAGTGCCTGTGCTTCTTGGATCGAGCGGCTTCCGGTGATGACTGCGTTGCCTCCGATAATTTCATTCTGCACGGTAGGGGCTGAGACCAAGTCGCCTCCCACGAAGATCGCGATGCGTTTGCCGATGTTCCTCTTCGTGAGTTCCTGGAAGAGTTTGCCGCCTTCGTCGTCAAATTGGATCTGCACGACCGGGATATTGGTGACGGGATCAAACGAGACCGCAGCGGAGCGGAAACGGCGGCCGTTTAAGGTTGTGTCTTTCCATCCTGTCGGCTCCAGAGAGAAGAAGAGACCGCGGATGACGATCTGGTCTTCCATTCGCGAAACTTCACCTTTCTCCACTTTCGCCATCAACTCTTTTGCCTTGGCATCGTCGCCTTTGAATAGGAGTTGCGTGTACGTCACTTTGGCTCCACTGACGCTCGGTGCTTTGTCCGATCTGATGATGTGAAACCCGAACGGGGTTTCGACGATGTCACTGATGCCGCCTTGGGCAAGCGCGAATGCGGCTACCTCGAACGGAGCGACCATCTGCCCACGCGAGATCACGCCCAGTGACCCTGCTTTTCCTTTTGATGGACCGTCGGAGAGCGTGCGTGCGAGAACGGCGAAATCTTTTCCGGAAGCAAGCTGCTGCTTGATGTCTTTGATGAGCGTTTGCGCTTGCTCTTTATTTCTCGTCACCGTGCCGTCTGCTCTGTCGGCTCCTTTGTACTGGATCAAGATGTGGCTTGCGGTCATCTGTTCGGTGCCGTCGATTCTTCCTCCGAGGTAGACGATGCCCGTGACTCCGTTCGGAAACGATACAGTTTCCTGCGAACCAATTTCCATGCTCGAAAGCATCGAGGCAATTTCCTTTGGTGCAGTCGCAATGAGGGCGTTGTCTTTCGTAGACACTGTGGCTTCGGTGAGGGATTTTGCAAGTTCACCGTATGCTTCGGCGGGATCGGTGAGAGGTCTCGTTGCGGGCGCTCGATTCTGCAGCACTTTGGTCAAGTAGATGCCTTTTACTTCACGCAGCACCGGCTGACCGTTCTCGTCTTGTCCGGTTGCCTGGATGCTCGACTCGATCTTTCGTACGGGGTCGGCGGTCGTCGCGGAGGCGAGAGATTCGAGTCCCTTCGGGAGACTATTTAGAAACAGCGGACGCGAGTCGAAGTAAGTGACGCCGAGCACCGAGCTCAAGTCCTCTCCGTACACCTGCAAATTTCCGGTGCCGGTTGTGACTGCCGCGTAGACTTGGTTGGCCTTTTGGCGAATGCCATTCTCGAATGCGAGGGTCGCACCGCTGAATTCCTCTTTGAACTCAAGCTGAATGGTTTTTCCGACGGTCGCGATGCACTTATTGACGTCGATCACACCCGGACACTCCACGAGCAGGTGTTTTTCGCTGCCGAAGTACGAAGGTGTGATAGTGGCTTCGCTGACACCGAGCGAGTTGATGCGACGCTCAAGCACGTTACGAATGGCTTCGACGAGTTTCTCGTGCTGTTGCTTCACGTTCTGGAGCTCAAATTGTTTGGCGAGAAGTTCTTTGTTTTGGCCTTCCCCTTTCATGTTGTCGATTTCTTTCTGCAGTGCTGCCTCGCGTGCGATGATTTCATCTTCAGAGACGCGGAAATCGAGCTGGGTGCCTCCTGCAAGATCGAGCCCGAGATGCACGGATGGTCGGAGGAAGTCCGGGAGGAATGTTTTCCAAGAATCTGGAAGTGCGATGATTGCGCAGACGACGAGGACGATCATCGTGACGACGGACCAGAACGAGGACTTGTGCTTGGAATCAGACATGAGAGAGGAAAAGGGAGTGGTATGAAAAAATCAGGAACAAAGCTTTCAAAAATAGCATGATGCAAGGAAGCGAGACAAAATTTCATGAGGCGTATGAAGATACGTTGAGTGAAATTTTGCCGAAGATGACGAAGCAGCATGCATTTTTCAGAGCTTTGTGAAGGAGACAAGCAAACCGACATTGACATCGTCTGAAAATATTTCGGCAACTTTGGCGGACGGAATGCCGCCGATGATCACTCTGTCGGCTACAGCGCCGTTTGTCACGGACAATTTTGACACCAGAAGATCGCGGACGAAGATGCCGAGGTGTTTCCCTGCGTTCTTGCTGAAGACGGCTTCGAGCATCGTGCGACCGGCTTCGGTGAACTGCAGTTCGATGGCGATTTCGCCAGTCTGGTTGTCGCCGACGGCTTGCACCCAGACGAGACTCGATCCTGTCAGTGACGTCGGCACCCAATTGCTCGTACCGTCTGCGTTTTTCTTGGTCTCTTCGATCCGCAGATCGAATGTAAAGGCTTCATTCAGGATGGAGTTTGATTTCTTTACGGCTTCGTCATTCGGGAGTGTCAGCGTGAGTAGCGCTGCATTCGTCCCTGTCGGAATCGTGCTCGCATGTGCATTTTGGATGCCGGCACCCGCAAGGCGTCTGTTCATCACGCGTTCGGTCGCCTGGATCAATGCCATCGTCCTCGACGCTTCGGATGACCGTATCGTCATTGTTCGGACGATCGTCTGTTGTTCACCACCACAAGCAGCAAGGCTCATCAGGACGATGCCGGTACCGAGAAGAAGACCGTGTTTCATGCGCGGGCAAGTGTATATCTTTTGACACGGAAGGCAAATCTACGGTCTTTTGAGGATCGTTCCCGCCCGCAGCATCTGATCGCAGAGATCCACCCCCGTGAGAGTGCAGTGTTCGTCAATGATGCAGCGCTCGAGAACGCAATCGGTGATGACGGAGTTTCCAAAAAGAATGCAGTCTCTAAGCGTGCTCTTCTCGATACGAACGCTTGGTCCGATAGTGTTGCTTCCTTCAAGGGCGCAATTTGGAGTGATGATCGATGTCGAATCGGCGAGTGTTTTCCCGTCGACGATCTCGCGGTGCAGGTGCAGATAGGACTCAAAGGAGCCGATGTCGTGCCAGGTTTCTTTGAAAATGAAGGCATCAACGGTCATGCCGCGCCTTAGAAACTCTTCGAAGACTCCGCCGACGTTGTCGGGGTGTTTCTTTGCATGTTCTTTGAGTACGGGGAGTGAATCCTTGGGGAGCCACCACCAGCCGGTCGACACGAACGTGGATTTGGGATGAAGCGGTTTTTCTTCGAATGAAATTACTTTTGTTCCCCTTCCCCCCTCGGGGGAAGGGGTTAGGGGATGGGGGTGGGACGGGAGATTTTCGACAATCACTGTTCCGAATTGTTTCGCGAGTTCCCTGTCGCCGATGTCATGAGCCGCAATTAAAGGGTTCGTTCCTCTCGCTTCGAGAAATTTTTCCATCGAACATCCGACGTAGTTATCGCCGGCAAGAAGAAGCAGGTCATCGTCGATCTTTTCTTCGGTGAGCCATTTCGAGACCGCCCCAAGCGCCCCGAGCTTCTCTCCTTCATGTCCGGCATCTTCGATGGAGATTGTTACGTTTCGATCCTTGATTGTTTTTGCCCATGTCTTCATGTCGTCAGCGAATACTGCATTTGTGCTCACGGTGACGGGGATTTCTTTCGGAACACTCTCGAGAACGTACGTGAGGAGCGGTTTTCCTGCGAGCGGCAGGAGTGGCTTTGCCCGTCTCTCGCTTAAGGGCCAGAGGCGAGTCGCAAATCCGCCGGCGAGGATGAAGGCTTGCATACATCCATAGTATAGCGAAACGGTCCTCACTCCGGCGCTGATGCGCCACCTCTCTCCATACGCTGGAGAGAGGAAGGTTTGTATTGAGGAAAGATCGGGCTCCCCCTTCTCCGGCATACGGAGAAGGGGTTAGGGGATGAGGACCGTTCAGCCAACGGTAATCATCGCCTGCCCCTCGATGACATCCATCGATTGCTTCTGTGCGATACCGAGTACCGACGGAAGCATCATGTAGGTCATGTTGTTCTGTCTCGCGGCACTGACAAGATTGATCGTGTGCTCCAGATTGCTGCACTGCACGAGGTGCGTCGGTCTCTTGGTTTTGATGACACTTTCAAGAACATTCAGTTTCCCAAGCACCGGAACTCCTGCAATTTCTTTTTGCTGCGAGCCAAGGCTATCGAGCACACCGATTGGTTTGAGTGGTGACTGTTTGTCATTGAGTAATTTGATGAATCGTTCGGCTTCTCGATTCGCTCCGACGATGAGTACCGGATACGCCGGAGGATCGCGCCGGAGAATTCTTCGTTGCCATTGATCAAACGCAAGATGCCAGATGGTCGTGAGTACGAAACTGAGTGCGCCTGCGTAGAGGAGAAGCAGACGACTGAAGAACTGCCCGAAGAGGAAGTAGTAACCGAGCGTGAACAGAGACAGTCCCATCACGCAGGAGAAGAGAATGTGCAGAATATTCCGCTTGCTTGCCTGCACACGCGTGAGTCGGAAAATATTCATGCCGATCATCACGGCGACCCAAATAGGGGAGATCACGAGAACCGCCTGCACGTAGCGATCAAGTGGAAAATCGCTCGAGAGGATGAAGCCGACACGCAGGAAATAGGCACACACATATGCGCCGACAAAAAGCACGATGTCGGTGAGGAGCCATGCAGTGAGGAGGAGTGTACGGCGCACATCAGAATCATAGCACGCTTCAATTTCTTCTATCTCTTCGCATGCCAAACATAGGGTAGCTTCGTCACATCCCACGGTACATTTTTTCCTCTCTTGTAATTACTTGAGGCAATCTCTGTTCCGCCGAAGACGACCTGGTCCATGAAGTCGTATTTTGCTTTCAGGATGGCATTTTTGGATGCAAGTCGCTTGAATTCTTTCTTTTGCAGCGCATAGAACGCGAATGATTCTGAGAAATCTTCGAACGGATCCGACTTGGCGTAACCCGAGACGAAATCCGCGTCGTTCATGTTCGGCTGCATCATTCGAGGCGAAAGCCAGCTGATCGAATAGAACGCCATGCTCGGGTCATCGCCGTAGATCGGCGTCGTACCGTCGGCAAATGGCGTTGGCTGCGCGCTGTCTCTTCCGCGTAGTCCGCCAAGATCCGTCACGTGTCCGCACTCATGTGTGACAAGCGCCATGAACTCTCTGTCCGGGACGTTACCTGTGATGATCATTGTCGACTCTCCGCCAAGTCCTCTATTTGCAGGATTCTTCTCGTAGTTCACGTAAAAGTTTTTCAAATGGTCGCGGCAGTAGGAGGGCAGTGCGCGAAGCACGCGGTCCGCGAGAATGCGGTGCTTCTCGAGGATATCTCTCTGGTTCACGACCGGCAGGAGTGTGGATGCTGCGTGCTTTGGGATCACGATCTTCTTGGCGTTTTGCCCATAGGCGGAAGAGACGCTTGCGGCGGAGGTAGGGAGTGGTAGAATAGTTGCAGAGATGATCATTAGGAGCAGCAGGGCAACACAGCCGACGTGGCTTTTTTGCACGGCTCCAGCGCGGTCTTCCAGACCGCGTACGCAGCCAGGATGGCTGCGCTGTATCCCCGAGGCGGAGACGCCGATGTTGAATTGAGAAAGGTTCAAGAGAATTGAAAGTAGCAATTTATACTATATATTTAATTTTATGTCAAGTACCGACGAAGTTGTTTTGCAGCCGGGACAGAGCCATACGCTCGTCATTGAGAAATTTGCCCAAGGTGGGGCGGCGTTTGCGACCCTGCAGGGAATGCCTGTATTCATCGTAGGAGGCATCCCTGGGCAAAAGGTATCGATTGTGATCACGAAGAAACATGAGAAATATTTGGAGGCGAAAGTCGAGAAAGTCATCCTCCGGTCCAAAGACGAGATTCAGGCAAAGTGTCCGCATTTCGGCACCTGCGGGGGGTGCGTCTGGCAGAATCTCGCCTATAACAAGCAGATTCAATACAAAGAAGACATCGTAAGGGAAACGCTGACGCATCTCACGCCTGTCGACGAAGCGATCCGAAAAACGCTCGCAGGACGCGTGCTGAAGATCATTCCGAGTCCGCAGGTCTTTAACTATCGAAACAAACTCGAGCTCACATTTGGTTTCAGCACCATGCGTCATGAGGACAAACCGCCGAGAACTCCGGGGGGAAAGCCGCAACGCATTTACTTCGACGAGAATCCGACGATCGGGTTCCATCAGGCCGGAGAGTGGGCGACGGTGCTGCCGATTGGCGAATGCCATCTCTACGACGAGAGACTCCCTGCACTTCTTGCCGATGTCCGGAAGTTCATCGAGGTGAATAAACTTACGGTTTATAATCCAAAGACTCATCGAGGGATGCTCCGGAATCTCGTGCTTCGGAGAGGCATCCATACCGAAGAGCAGATGATCTGCTTCATCGTGCAGGCACGAAAGAAAGAGCTCGAGCCTTTGTTCCAGAAGTTCATGGGGTTTGGCGGTCGACCGGGACTCAAGTCTCTTCTGGTCGTTGAACATTTTGGTTTAAACGACAAGCCCGAGGAACCGAAGATTCATACGCTCGTCGGAGAACCGTTCATCACCGAGCGCCTTTTCGATCTCAGTTTTCAGATCTCGCCGTTCTCTTTTTTCCAGACAAATACGCTTGCTGCCGAGAAACTGTATTCGGCGATTGCGTCCGCAGCAGACTTAGGGAGTCGCGATACGGTGCTCGATTGCTACTGCGGAATGGGAACCATCGGACAGTATCTTGCGAGGTTTTGTGAGAAAGTCGTAGGGATCGAAGCCCATCCGTCAGCCGTGGATGATGCACTGCGGAGTGCAGGGAGAAATCGCATCGCCAACATCAGTTTCTACAAAGGCAAAGCGGAGCAGGTGCTGAATCAGCAGCTGAAAGCAGGAGGAAAGTATAAGTTCAACTGCATCGTTGTCGATCCTCCGCGCGTGGGGCTGCACCCGAAAGCGCTCGAGGCGGTCATCACGCACAGAGCCGAAAAAGTTGTCTATGTCTCGTGCAATGTCGCGACGTTTGCGAGAGATCTTGGAGAATTCTTAAAGAACGGCTACGAGCTTCGGTCCGTGCAGCCGGTCGACATGTTCCCGCACACGGCGCACATAGAATTGGTGGCGTTGCTGCAGAGGAAGTAGACATCCAAGATTCTTAGATGTTCATCCAACCTGCAGGGTGAAGGTTTCCGCTGCTTTTGTCTTTTTCAATTTTCTCAAGCATCCGCTCGAATAAAGAATGGTCTGCACTAGCTAGACCGGTGACTGAAAGAAGTCTTCCCTTCTGCTGTAATAAACATTCTATCAATTCTGTGCCAGCAGGAGTGAATTCATGACGACCGGAGTCATCATTTGGGTCATAGAAAGGAACATTCATGCACATCGCATCAGTGGTTCTCCACTCTTTATCATTAGGATCAAAATTAAATTGTATTTTTGCATCTCTAAACGTTGGTGAAAGACATGCGGCAAACAGATCAGCTGGTGCGTCCGATTGTCCGAAATTTATCTGTAGCTGTTGGCGATTTGCTATCTGTTCTCCATTAAAAACTGTTTGCATCATCAGTAAACGGGTATCCCCCATGATCTGTAATTCATAGGCGAATAGGTCGTGAACGAGAGTATTTGTCTCTGTTGTCTCTAGGAATTCTGTCCACTCGGTTTCATCCATGCCGAAATCCGTACGCGCAGGTTTTCGGTATACCTCAGTCCACCTCGAGGCTTCGGAGAGTGAATCCAGCTGCGGTTGAAGGGAAAAATTGGGAGGCATTTGGTGCTGTGGAAGTGCAGTAGTCTAAGGCACGATTGTTGTTTGGTGCAAATGAAGAAGATCGTAGTCTGCACCTCATCCCCTAACCCCTTCTCCCACTACGTTGGGGAGAAGGGGGAGCCTTGATTGTGATCAGCATGAAGTTTGTTCTCTTCGGAGCAGCGCACCCCTCTCCCCAAGCGCATCAGCGCTGGGAGAGGGGTTGGGGGTGAGGTGCGATAAGAGCACCTGCTCAATCTTCAACAGTGCATTCGGCAGATTTTCCAATATTTCTTCGTTTTTCAGTCTGAGTATCGGAATATGATGATCGTCGATAATTGCCGTTGTTCTTTCTGCATCTTCTTGGATTCTAAATTCATGGATTGGTCCATCGAGTTCGATGATAAGGGGAGGATTTTTGCATAGGAAATCTACGATGAATCTACCGACAGGAGTTTGTCTTCTGAATTTCAGTCCAAGTAATTTTCTATTACGAAGTGCTTCCCAAAGCACCTCTTCTGCCGGAGTGGATCTTTTCCGTAGATTTCTTGCGTGAGATGCCGCATGGGGGAGGGGATGTTTGAAATCCATAGTAGTGCAGTATATACCGAGCAAAAGATCAGCTTTGCACATAGAATGCTTGCATGCACAAAATCTCATTGCTCTCCGTCGGAAAAGTAAAAACTTCTTGGATCAAAGACGGCTGCGAAGTGTTTTCTGATCGACTTTCGCACTCCTGCGATTTTTCCGAGCGTGTGCTCTCGTCCGGAGAAGCGAAAGACGAGCATGAACGCATCGCTCAGGCACTCGAAAAAACTTCGGGCACGATTGTGCTGCTCGATGAACTCGGGGATGAGATGACCTCACGTGAATTTGCAGCATGGATCGGGAAGAAGCGAGACACAGGCGAATCGCTGACATTCGTGCTCGGCGGTGCTTTCGGCGTTGATGAGAAGATCAGAAAATCAGTCAAAAAAATCATGCGCTTAAGTCGGATGACGCTCCCGCATGAGCTCTGCAAGTTGATGTTTCTGGAACAACTGTATCGGGCTCATACGATCCTCGAGGGCAGGGGATATCATCATTGATGCTTTTCGATCCTGTCTCTTTCGTAAGAGAATTGATCGTGAACCGTCTTGTTGGTTGATACTTTTTAATTATTCCCTCCTCTTTTTTATGGACAATACTCAGAGTCAGACAGCATGCAGCCACGGCAATATGAAGCAGTGCGATTCGTGCAAAAAGCCCATGTGCGCCGATTGCGGCGGTTCTTGCGGCTGTGATCATTCAAACGATGCGAAGAAAAGTCAGTAGAACTATTCGCCCTTTCTTCCTTCTTATGAGTATCTTCAAATTCCTCCTCATCGGTCTCATCGCAGGATGGATCGCCGGAACGATGGTGACCGGTGACGGCTTCGGTCTCATCGGCAACATTGTCGTCGGGATCATCGGAGCACTTGTCGGCGGCTTTGTGTTCAATGCTCTCAATGTCAAAGTCTATAGCAGCATCGGTTCCATCATCATGTCCGTTGTCGGTGCAGTGATGTTTCTGTTCCTGCTTCGATTATTCTGATTTTTATTTCTTTTTCTTCCCTTCCTTATGGATAACAACAATAGTGCCGGCAGTGGCGCCATGGTGGCGATTATTGCAATTCTCGCGATCCTTGCAATCGGGTACGTCGTTCTGCAGACCATGAAGCAGTCAGATTTGCCGTCGAATAGACCGGTGATCGATGTAAATATCAACAGCAGCACTCCACAGAAAGCGTACTGATCTTTCCCTGGCTTCACTCACCCGAATCATCTCGGGTGAGTGTTGTAGCGAGATATCGACAATACTTGACATATATTGTTCCAAGTGCAGCAATTAGGGTTACACATTCGTAGGTAGGGTGAAGTCATGAAATCTCACACCTCCTTCCGTTTTGCTGCCATGAAAGCTTCCGTCGTTGAACAAGTTCTCTCCGGTGACATCTCCGTCTCTTCTGCTGCACGAACCGTGAAGGTGAGCAGAAAAACTCTCTATCAATGGATCGGCAAGTTCAAAGCCTTCGGGACGGAGGGTTTGATTGCAGGAAGAACCGGTCCGAAGTGCGGCAAGACTTGGAACAGAACGAACCCAGAGACTGAGTTTTTCATTCTGGAACTCATGCGGAAACACCAAGACACCAATATCTACGATCTTGCTCTGATGCTCCCGCAGGAGCACAGGGTTGCCCCCTGCACCATCTTCCGTATCTACCAACGACAGTATCGTCTTTCGATTCCTGAACGCTTGCGAAGAAAAACACCGACGCTCTACGTGAAGGAGCGAGTGGGAGAAGAAATCCAAATGGATTGCTCCTTTCCGTGGGGGTACGGATCGAAGAGAGTCAGCTACGACTGTGTCGATGACCGTTCACGTTTCGCTTTTGCGAAGATCTATGAAGCGCACACGCAGGACAATGCCATCGCTTTTCTCCATCACATTATCGAAAGAGCCCCGTTCATCATTCGAGCCATTCGCACGGACTGCGGACGCGAGTGGAGCACGAGATTCTCTACTGCCTGCGCAAGCGCAGGCATCGAACACATCAAGAACGAACCCTACCATCCAGAGCACAACGGAAAAGTGGAGAAATTCCATGATGTGTACAAGCAACGGTGCTTCTACACACACCTTTCTCCGAACGCATCCATCGATGAGCACAACTTCATCGTTTGGCAGTGGCTGAACTGGTACAACTACGTTAAAAGCCATTCTGGCATGGGAATGGACAGAAGAACCCCTGCAGCCGTAGTCTATGAATGCCTCACCAAGGAAAGTGTTACCCTAATGCTGCAACCTAACA
>CALRAD010000012.1 GCA_943350395.1 Candidatus Peribacteria bacterium | reverse complement strand
GCAACAGAAGCCGGCTTCGTTCGCAAAGCCTCCGCAGGAGAATCGACTGTCGGTGTCGCATTGGAAGCTTTCGATGGTTCTGATCCTGCGCAAAGCACGATTAATGTCCTCATCTCTCGCAGAAATCAATCTCTCACCGTCGAAACGATCGAACAGAAGATTCTCGACCAGATCGCAGACATGAACCTCACTGATGAAATTAGTCAGCTCGTGAACCAAGCCTCCATCAACCTGAACATCGAAGACAAAGTCACACAGACCTTGAAAGCACAGCTCGAAGCCTTCGATCTTGCTGCAAAAGTGAACACCCTTGTCGATGAGAGATTTGCTTTCCTTAGCTCCAACGCTGACTCAGACGTTCCTCTCACTTTCGGTGATACTCTCATCGGCTCTGGCTCCGTTTCTCTTCCAACGACTGCAGAATCCTACACAGGATCTTCTCTCGAGAGTCAGGAACTTCGTCTCACAGCACTCGAAAATCAATTCGCTGTTCTTCATTCTTCATCTTCCCTTCTCTCAGGCTCAGGGCAAGCTCTTCACGCTGCCGCTCTCACGCTCTCCTCCGGAGCCACTATCAACGGAGCTCTTAGACTCTCGGGCGCTCTCATCCTCAGCTCCAATGCAACTCTCGGTCCGATCACCCTCAATGGCTCCGGAGTTACGATCGGTTCTCTCTTCGCAACCGGATCACTGAAAGTCATCGGTAACATCACCATCACCGGACTCGCTGACTTCCTCGGTGATGTCCGCATTCAAGGAGATCTCATCCTCAGCAGTCGTCAGGCAGGATTTGCCATGATCCCCGCAACCGGAACCGCTGTAACCGTCACCTTCTCGGGGGCGATGGCAGGCATGCCGATTGTGAACGTGTCACCGGATACTCCGGTGTTGTATGCAGTATCAAAAGTTACTTCAACCGGCTTCACGATCAGAATTGGCGAAGCGCTCGACACTCCGGTGATATTCTCCTATGTGGCGATCGCTTCTGAGCAGCCGGAAACGACGATCGGCACTTCGTCCGTCGTCATCAATGAGCTTATTTCCTTCCCTGTGAACTCACTCGGTCAGCCTGTGTCGTCGGATGCGGTTTGGAACGGTTGTATACAAGGTCGTCCGCTCCTCGGCAGTGACGGAACACCGTACAGTTGCAGCCGTTACCATTCGGATCACACATGGGATCATCCGGATCTTTCGATCAGTTTTGTCTATAACCCAAACCACGATCCTGCAATACTTGTCATTCCGGAGGGGTACCAGGTTGTTGTCGTGAGTGACGATGGTGAGATCACGCCGGTTGAGCCGACACCGAAGCGAACACCGGAACCGACACCCGAACCTGTATCGACGGTGAGCGTCGATGAGTCGGTCACTTCTGTCGACGCAGATTCCAACGTTCAGACGGAAACAGGAGCGACGCAGACTCCTGAGATCGTTCAGACTTCGGATACGGGTAGCGAGGTTCCAGTAACCGGTACATCTTCACCATCGCTCGAGGAGCAGCCAGCACCGGAATTTTTGATCGAACCTATGCCTGTAGAAGGCACGGGAAGTGTCGTACATGAAGAATAATGATTCTCAATTTTTTATGCACACATTCAAAACCATTCATTTTCGCATCCGGCGCATACTCACGATGTTCGCATTCTTTGCAGTCTCTCTCATGATCGCAGCCCTCCGGTTCGCTCCGTATCTGACGGCGAGGCTTGAGAGCGGGGAGTAGAAATTGGATCAGAACGACCGGTTAGTCCCCATCTCCTTACGATCCTTTGTCAGTCTTGCAAGAAGTTCCGAAGCTTCTCTGTAATGATGATCATGAATAGCCTCCACTGCTTTTTCTACAGCTTTACCGAATGAACCATTGGGGAGCGGATGGATTCTTTGTCGAAGCCATTCAACAATCTCCTCGCTGCGCATTTCTGCGAATGCAGGCATCGATTCCTCGCTGTTGGGACCTTTCCTTCCTGTCATAGGATCACACTGTACCAACTGAAGAACGTATGACAATTTTTTTCATGAACGTGGCAAAATATTCTTTTCTGCATGCAGAAATATCAATGCTTCGTTTTTGCTTCATGCTTCAGAAGCCACCGCTTTTTGCTGATGCCTCCGCTATAGCCTCCCAGTGCGGCCATCCTGGCCGCAGTCCTTGATGCGATGATTCTATGACAGGGGATGATAAGGACGATCGGGTTTTTGCCGCATGCACTCGCCGCAGCGCGAATTGCTTTTGTTTTGCCGGCACGCTTTGCAAGCTCCTTATAGCTGATAGTTTTTCCAAGCGGTATTCGTGACATTTCTTTCCAAATTTTTTTCTGAAATGCTGTGCCTTCAGGCGAAACAGCGACGGAGAATGCTGATCGTTTCCCATCAAAATATTCCTGCAGTTCTTTTCTACACTTCACAAGAACCTTGTCCCCACTCGTCATTGTCTTTGCATGCTTTCCGAAATCGATGCTCGTGATCGAGGCTCCGTCACTGCTCAGCGTGAGCGGACCGAGAGGGGAGGAGAGAACGAGAGAGGGCATGGATCAAAGTGTAGCTCCTTACAGCCCTCACCCCCAGCCCCTCTCCTTCTGCAGGAGAGGGGTGCGCTGTTTTTCAGAGGAAAAGCGTCTATGATTGCTCACTATGGATAACGAAGCATTCCATCGTCTCAGTACACTCAAATTTAAGAGAGAATTGCGACAGAATTTGACGCCTGCAGAGCGCGTGCTTTGGGAGGCGTTACGCGGAAGAAAGTTGCAGAACACAAAGTGGAAAAGGCAGGAAAGTATTGATCAGTTTATTGCCGATTTTCTCTGCAAAGAACACAAACTTATCGTCGAAGTAGACGGGGGTATTCATGAGACTCAGCATGAATATGATCGATTTCGTACGGAGGTGATTCGCGACTACGAATATCGTGTTATTCGTTTTGGAAATGAGGAAATTTTTAAAAAGCTACCGAGTGTTTTGCACCGGATCTCAGAAGCGATTGCTCAGACTCCCAAAATTCTAAAAGTGAGCGTCACCCCCTCTCCTGCAGAAGGAGAGGGGGAAGGGGGGTGAGGGCTGTCGAAGTCGTTATTTTGTTTCCAGAAGCCACTTCCCGCTACATCATTCTGTTTTATTTGACAGAGCATGCTTTCAATATATATTTGCATTGTGAACTTCAAGTCGGCAATCATCAGCTTCATTATTGTTACTGCTTTCAAGCGGAGTTAGGATCGTGCACGATTGCCGATAACCACTCCGCTCCGAAGCGGATTTTTTTTATTTCTCACTCTTTCTATGGTTACTCAATTGACTCTGGATGCACTCGAACGTGCATTTGCCGATCCGGAACCTTTGGCTCCGAGAAAAGCAAAGAATGCTGCCTGCTCGTTCGTAACGGGTACGGGTCTTACGATTGACGATCTATCGCAAGAAATTCGCGATGTCATTTATGATTTTTTTACACGGAATCCGGCGGTTATTTCTCTTGTTGTTAATGACCCGATGAATCGACATCATCAAAGTCCAAGCAAACGAGGAAAATGGGAGATATTGGCGTTCAGAGAGGGGGGTTTGCAGGATGCCAAAGACGTTATTTCCATGCAGCGTTCTTCTGCCAAATTGAGCGTGGAATCTATTCTTCGGAATATACTAAAGGGCTGGACGGTGTGACAACAGTACGTTTCTGTTATCCTGCTTCATATGTCCCTCCTCTCCATCAAATCTCTCTCCCTCACCCTCGGCGGGCAGCCGATTCTTAGGGGTATTGATCTTGAAGTGGAAAAAGGCGAGGTGATCGGTGTGATTGGACCGAACGGTTCGGGGAAAACAACGCTCTTCAACGTGCTCTCGGGTTTTTTGAAGCCCACACATGGGAAGATTCACTTCAAGCAGACGGATATGACGGGGATGGCAGCATCCGAGCGTGCGAGAATCGGCATCGGTCGCGTATTCCAGAACTTCGGAGTATTTCGCGAGATGACGCTCGAGGAGAATGTGCTTGTGGCGCTGGAGGCGCTCCCAAAAGAGCAACGTCTGGTGCTCGGAGACCTGAAGAAAGCGGTGCACTCTACGCTGAAGCTTGTGCATCTCGAGGATCATGCGAAGAAGAAGGCGAATTCGCTCTCGGGAGGACAAATGCGTCTTCTCGAAATCGCTCGCACGCTTGTGTCCGGAAAAGAGCTGTTTCTCTTAGACGAGCCGACGGCGGGTGTATCGCCCAAGATGACGGGACAAATCGCAGACTTGATTCTGACACTGAAGAAAGAGGGAAAAACAGTGCTGATCATCGAGCATGATCTACCGTTCATTCAAAAGATTTGCGATCGGGTCATTGTGCTCGATGTCGGAGAGATTGCGCTGCAAGGAAAACCCGATGACGTTCGTCATAACGGGAAGCTGAAGGAATTATATTTTGGGGCTGATCCGACAGATTAGAATAGTGCGGCTTTCCAGGCCGCGACGCAGCCAGGGATTGCCTTTCGCGCCCTGGAAGGGCGCACTGTTTGATGTATTTTGTATTTGTATCTTTTCCCGAAATCAGACTATTCTTCAACTGATTCCTTCCCCCATTTCTATGAAAAAGGCACTTTCGCTTCTTTCTCTGATTTTTGCCCTCTCCGCATGCGGAGCAAAAACAGAGACCATTCGCATCGGTTATATCGGTCCCCTGACGGGTGATGCCGTATCGTACGGCGTCGATACGTTAAACGGCGCAAAGATTGCCGTGGATGAAGTGAATGCTGCAGGAGGAGTGAACGGAGTGAAGGTCGAACTCATTGCGGAAGACAGCAAGTGCAACGGCGCAGACAGTGCGAGTGCTACGCAAAAGCTCGTGAACGTCGACAAGGTGGTTGCGATCATTGGTGGTCAGTGCAGCTCCGAGACGCTCGCAGCCGCTCCCATTGCCGAAGCAGGCAAAGTCGTGGTGATCTCGCCGATCAGTTCCAGTCCGGACATCACAACCGCAGGAGACTATATCTTCCGCGTCTATCCGAGCGATGCGCTGAAAGGCAAGGCACTCGCAGCATACTTCCTGAAGGCGAACTTTACGAAGGTGGCGATCATCAGCGAGAATACGGATTTCTGTCAGGGCATTCGGAGTTCCGTGAAGAAAGATCTTCCGCCAGGTGTGAAGATTGTTTTCGACGAGAACGTCGATCCGGGAACGAAGGACTATCGCACACTGATGACGCGCCTCAAGGACATCGACTTCGATGTCTTCATCACGAACGGTCAGTCCGACGCGACGGTCGCCGAAATGGCGAAGCAGCTTCGAGCTCTCGGGATGAAACAGCAGATGGTCGGTACCGATACCGCAGATTCTGCAACACTCGGGCAGATTGCCAAAGAAGCCGTGGAAGGCTTAAAGCCTCTGTCGGTTCCGATGCTCAGCGAAGCTGATGTCGCTGCTGCTGATTTTGCGAAAACGTTTAGGGATCGCCATGGCGAACCGAAGGCAACGATGTTCTTTGCTGCTCTCGCGCATGACGCAACTCGTGTCCTCCTCCAGGAAATCGGAAAGGCAGGATCGGGAGAAGCCCTCAAAGACGCACTGTACGCAGTCAAAGATTTCACGGGCATAGCCGGTACGTTTCATTTCGATGCGAACGGTGATGTCGTGGGCATTCCCCTTGCCATGAAGGAATTCGTGAACGGGATGCTCCGGCAGTCGGAAATCATTCCGGTCGAATAAGCCGACATGCAACTTCTCCTCAATGCACTCATCGCAGGCTCGTTCGCGGCTTTGCTCGCTTCGGGCCTGTCTCTGGTGTACGGCGTGCTCGGCATCTTCAACATGGCGCTCGGGCAGCTTGCGCTTGTCGGAGGGCTCACGACGTGGTGGCTTGTTTCGATACTTTCTTTGCCGCTGCCTCTCGCCATTGCTGGAGGCATTCTTATCACGGCACTCACCACGTGGTTCGGTTTCGAATTTTTCGTCGCTCCCTACTATCGTCGTCACCGATTTTTGCCGCTTGTGACGACGATTGCGTTCAGCATGATTCTCGACGGTCTTATCCTCGTGATCTTTCATCAGGAACCGAAGACTATTGATGTCGGCACAAGAACGCTGCTGCCTGTTTTTGATGCACTGATTTCTTCGCAGCAAATTGTTCTCATCGTGCTGACTATTCTTTTTCTTGCTCTCCTGACGTGGGTGCTGGTGAAAACGGCGTTCGGCAGAAGGATCAGGGCGACCGTGCAGCATCCGACTGCCGCGGAGAGTCTCGGAATTCGTTCATCACTCCTGCATCGCATCGTCTTCATTGTGAGCGGTGTCCTTGCGGGGTTTGCAGGCATCTATGTCGGCATCGACCAGAACCTGACGCCGACGATCGGATTTGCGATTACGATCAAGGCGTACGCCGCAATCATTGCCGGTGGCAAAGACAGCATGAAAGGGACCATACTTTGTGCGTATCTCATCGCTCTTCTCGAGCAGCTGAGCATCGGACTTCCGTGGTTCGGGTCCTACATCCCGTCGGGGTACCAGAGTACGGTTGCATTGCTTGTCATCATTCTTGTTCTGCTGATCAAACCTCAGGGGCTTTTCGGTTCCAAAACACGCATCGCATGAATTACCTTTTGCATATTCTCACGATGATCGGCCTTTCGATCCCGAATATTCTTGGATACAACCTGATTTTCGGTCGCGGAAAATTTCTCCATTTTGGTCCCATTGCGACGAGTCTATTTTCTTCCTATGCAATGTTTCTCACGCTCCGAGAAACCGGAAATTATCTTTCTGCGTTCTTCGTCGGTCTTTTGGCATCTCTTTTGCTCTCGTCATTCTTTGCGTGGCTTGCGCTTCGTCTCGAGAGTGATGCACTGGGCATCCTCACGATCGCCATGCATCTCGCACTTCTGTCTGTCGTTTTGAACTGGTCATCGCTCACGCGCGGCGCTCTTGGGCTTCCGCAGATTCCGAGGATCACAGGAATGTTGTCGCTTCCCGTCTTTGCCTCGGTAAGCATCGTCATCGCTCTGCTCTGGATCTTCTTCATGGTGCGTGTGCACCGGTCGTGGCTCGGTCGAGAGCTGAGTGCTCTTGCAGAGAACAGAGCCCATGCCGAAGCCCTTGGCATTAACCGTGCGAGAGTCACGCTCTCCGCCTTTCTTATTGGCGGACTAGGCGCAACGATTACGAATACGCTCTATCCGCAGTACATCGGGCTCCTTCACCCCAATGATTATCAGTTCAGTAATCTCATCTTCTTTATTCTCTGTGTCGTTGCAGGTGGTCCCGGCTCGGTTCGCGGTGTCGTCATTTCCATCGTTCTCCTCACCAGTCTTCAGGAACTGATACGGTTTTTGCCTCTGCCACTCGGGCTTATCGGTCCGATGCGGTTATTGTTTTTTGGTCTCATTCTCATCATTGCGGTGTACATTCGCAGGAAAGAGATTTTTCCGATGCAACGGAGTGTGTGAGTGTTGCATGCACCTTGCAATACCCTCCACACGTTGGCTCACATGCCTCACAACATAGAAACAAGTCATGACACGGCTGGTATGCGCAATCCAGATAGCGATCGCACGGATGTTTGCAGAAACCGCACTGCGAGATGAATCGCTGTGGCTTTTTCCCGGGGAAGCGAAGTGTCATCCGATCATCGAAGACGAAGCACGAGCCCTCGAAGAAGCCATCGGGAAATTTTTCGCAGTAGACGACGATGCCGCCCTCAAGCTGTTTCACATTCGTGAAGCCGTGAAGCTTCAGGAGTGCGCTCGCTCGCTCACAGCGAATGCCTCCCGTGCAGTACGTCACGACGCGCTGATGTTTGTACGGTTCAAGTTCTGCAAGAAATTTCGGCAGATCCCGGAAGTTCCGCATCGTCAGTGTCTTTGCATTCCGGAAGCGACCGATGGCTGCTTCGTAGTCATTACGCATATCGATCAGAACAAGATCTTCGTTGGCTTCCAGCGCTGCGTGCAGCTCTTCGGGGCTGATGTACGGAGCGGCATCTTTTGCGCTTACTTCTTGCCGGAGTGTGACGACCTCACTACGAAGGCGGACAAAGAGCTTCGCAAAGGGATGAACATCGGTGATGGATTCCTTGAAGACGATCCCGCAGAAGAGTGGATGAGTATTGAGAGCCTCTTTGTACTTCTCGATATTCTCTTTCGTACCCGAACACGTTCCATTGATGCCTTCGGAGCTGATGAAAATTCTTCCCCGAAGATCCAGAGACTGTGCAAGTGCTCGATGCGCGATCGTTTCCTCTTCGGCATTCGGAACATCGATGTATTTGTAGTACAGGAGGACGTGCATGGGTGAATTTTAGCACATGACATGTTTTTTGTGTGCTCCAGCGCAGCCATCCTGGCTGCGACGCGCCCTGCAAGGGCGCACTGTTTCCGTTACTTCCCCGCCTTCATCAGCGGAAACCCGAGCGAAGTGAGCGCGTCGGTGGTGCTGCCGAATACATTGTCGGTTTCAAGTTTTGCTTTGTACCATCTCGCTTTCGAGAGCATCGGCAGGATCGATTCGGAGGCACCTGTCAGGATTACTCTACGTGGCATCCCTCACGATTTCTTCGGCATCAGCAGCACGATCTCGCGACCGACGAATTGGTCGCTCCTGCGATACAGAAGAGAGAGGCGATCCGGGAGCCAGCCGTCGACATGTGGCGGCATGACCGAGCGGTATCCGATCTTGTCGATGGTCGCTGCGATTTTTGCAAGCGGCATCATCTTTTTCATCGCGTACCAGACGGGAAGCGTCATCACGATCGGGGTGTCCGGAAGGCATGCTTTGCAGTTCTTCAGGAAGCTTTCGGTGAGATCGTCGGCATTGCGCATCAGCTTTTCGATTTCTTTGACGGTTGGTCGATCGGACAGGGAGGGTCCGAGAGAGCCTTCTGTGACGATGATATCCGGTATGTTTTTTGCGAGATCAAATGGCTTCGTCGCATCTTGTTTCCAGACGGTGCTTGCGAGATCTTTCTTAGCGATCTTGTACGTCTTTCTGGTCCATTCCAGATTCTTCTCGCAGCCGTTGACGGCTTTCAGCGACACATCGGAAGCAAGGACCGTGTTGCCTCGAAGCAGACACTCAACCGGGATCACGCCCGTTCCACAGAATGGATCAAATATTGTCAGCGTTGAACCAGAGCGGGTCTTCTGACCCGCGGTCGTTGAGGCAGCGAGATACTCGCCGAAGTTCAGGAGTATCTGCGCCAGTTTCGGCGGCAGCAAGCCGACAGTCGTATCGCGTACGGGTTTGCCGATATCGCGAAGCGTGTACGCCTTCACGTTTTGCGCAGCGACTGTTCGTCCGATCCAGAGCTGTTTATTGTCGTGCAAAATCGTGAGCTCGCATCCTTTTTTCGGATCGAGAAGATTTTCATCATGGAGCTGAATTGCTTTTGCCGGTTCGCGTTCGCTTCCCACGTATCTGCTCGGTACGCCTTTCTGTTTTAAGCCTTTCTTGCAGTCACGGAAGAGATCTTTGCCAAGATGGGGTGCGATGCCTACAAGTCGCAGCGAGAAAACAGCTTTGCCTTTGACGGTTGCGAGTTCCGTGGCAAGCAGTGTAGGAATGTCTTTGAGGGTCACAACGGAGTTTCCCGTGATGTTCTTTGCGATCAAAATAGTGCCACCGAGACGGTTCAAAAAGTCTTGTGTCAGCTCTTCTTTCGTCTCGAAGGTCAGGTATTGATTGCCAAAGACGGTCTTCTTGATCAGATCAGGCAGAAGAGCAGAAAGCTCAGCAGTCGAGATCATCGAGTTATTCCCGAGCAGTGCGGCATAGTGGTGCATCGGAGGGAATATAGACTATTCCTGAGAAATACGCTATAATGGGAAGAATATTCCATACAAAAACCTATGCTGTCACAAAAAACGATTCGTGTTGCAGGACTGACGATCGCTGCTCTTATCATTGTGACAGTCGTGAGTACGATGTCGCCTCGCTTCCTCCGCGGTTCACTTGTGGATGACCGTGTACTGGATACCATTGATAGGAATCATGACGGAAGCAGGACCCCAAACGAGTTTCGTAGAGGAATTACTGCTTCTATTCGGGCGATCGCAACCAATGATCTTGCCTTTGATTTCAATAACAGTGGCACGACTGATCGTGGGGATCTTTCCCTTCTTGTTACAACCATACGGTCATTTCTCTCCGCAGTCTGCGGCAATGGAATCAGCGAAGTAGGCGAGCAGTGCGACGACGGAAACCAGATCGATAGCGATGCGTGTACAGCCTCTTGCAGGAATGCCGTTTGTGGTGATGCAAAAATACAGGATGAAGTGGAGCAGTGTGACGATGGGAACCAGATTGATACCGATGCGTGTACTGCAACGTGCACCAATGCCGTCTGCGGTGACAGCAAGATTCAGGATGGAGTTGAACAATGTGATGATGGTAACCAGATTGATACTGACACTTGCACGACTGCTTGTAAGGATGCCGTCTGCGGCGACGGCTTCAAGCAGGGGACCGAACAGTGTGATGACGGGAATCAGGAAACGAATGATCAATGCAGTAACACGTGTCAGGAAACTCTATGCGGTGATGGCAAGAGGCAAGGTATAGAGGAGTGTGACAGTGGAGTGAAAAACGGTGTTGTCTGCGTTGCCTATCAAAGAGCATGCGGTTACTGCAGCACTTCTTGTAAAAATACAACACGCTCGTATTGTGGAGACGGTGTTGTCACGGAAGGGGAGGCCTGTGATATTTTGGGTCGCAATAGCGATCCTTCATGCCCCAGTTGTCAGCTGCCGAAGTGCGGAGACGGTTATACAAATCAGGATTCCGAGCAGTGCGATGACGGCAATACCAATAATCTCGATAAGTGCACCAATATTTGCAATTTGTTTAAATGCGGAGACGGTTTTCTCAATAAGGAGCGCCCCGATCTTGAACAGTGTGACGACGGGAATAGGAGTAATGATGACAGCTGTCTCAACACATGCAAGATCGCAAAATGCGGTGATACACTGGTTAATCAGACATCGGATGAGCAGTGTGATGACGGAAACCAGTCAAACGATGATGGCTGCACAAATTCCTGCACGATCACACGATGCGGAGACGGTATTCTCGATCGCTATACGGAGCAGTGCGATGATGGGAATGAAGTCAATGATGATGCGTGCAGTAATGCATGCAGGTCAGCACGATGTGGAGACAATCTGATCAACCAAACGTCTGAACAGTGTGATGATGGTGCGAGCAATAATAGTGATATTCATAGCTGCACCGCTGCTTGCAAGATAGCAACATGTGGAGACGGCCTCACCAATGTTGAGTCTTCTGAACAGTGTGATGACGGGAATACAAGCAATGCGGACTACTGCACCAATGCATGTCTGCGCCCGCTCTGCGGCGATGGCAGTATCAATGGGCTTGGCGCCGGTGCCTATGGAGAGATATGCGATGACGGGAACAAGATTAATACTGATGGCTGTAGCAACGGATGCAAACTCCCCGCATGCGGAGATGACATCGTCCAGCCGAAAGGAGTGGACCAGATTGCCGGTACTCTCGACGATGAGCAGTGTGACGCGATGTCGTACAATCTTCCCACGGCAACGTGCACCAAACTGTGTAAGCTACCGAAATGCGGCGATAGCCTTCGCAATCAGTCCACCGAGGCGTGTGATGATGGCAATCTAAAGAATGATGATCTCTGTACGAATGTCTGCCAGACCAATCGATGCGGAGACGGTTTTCTTCTGAAGGATCGTCCTGATATCGAGCAGTGTGACGATGGAAACACGGATGATCTGGATGCCTGTTCCAATGCATGCAAAATCGCAGTCTGCGGAGATCGCCTCCTTAATCAGGCTTCCGAGGAGTGTGACCTCGGTTCTGGGAACAATGATTCTTTAAGCCTTTGCACCACGTTATGCAAAAAACCTCGGTGTGGAGACGGTATTGCTCAATTATATGGCGTTGATCAGAAGTTTGGTACTGCCGATGACGAATATTGTGATGATGGCAATATGAGTAATAGCGATAGCTGCACCAATACATGCAAGCGAGCTATCTGTGGAGACGGGCTTTTCCTTGAGGGTCGTCCCGATCTTGAACAGTGTGATCAGGGGGATGAGAACAGTAATACTGGTAGCTGTACTCTGCGATGCAGACTGCCTATCTGTGGAGATAGTTATATCCAGCGAGCAGGGGTCGATAACATCATAGGCACTTCCGATGATGAGCAATGTGATTATGGGGACCCGAATCACATCAACTGTAAAAATTGTAAATTACCGTAATTTCCTATGTCTCAGAAAACACTCCGCATTGCAGGCCTGACAGTCCTTACTCTCGTGATCGTCACGATCGTCAGCACAATGTCGACTCGCTCGTTCCGTGGTTCACTGCTCGATGATCATGTGCTCGATACCATTGATACGAATCATGATGGAGAGAGGACTCCGAAGGAGTTTCGGAAAGGCATTGTTTCGACCATTCGTGCGATCGCAACCAATGATCTTGCATTGGACTTCGATAACAGTGGCACAACAGATCGTGCCGACCTCGGCATCGTCATCGCAAGCATTCGTTCATTCCTCTCTGCGGAGTGCGGCAATGGAGTGAGCGAAGCAGGGGAGCAGTGTGATGACGGGAACCAAGAGAATAATGACGAATGTACGAACGCATGCCAGCTCTTTGTCTGTGGCGATGGCGTGAAACAGGGGCCTGAAGAGTGCGATGACGGTGCGGATAACGGACTTGCCTGTCCTGTTCCTACCCGCAAAACCTGCGTGCGGTGCACAACATCGTGCAGGATCAAAACAGTATCATACTGCGGAGACGGCGTTATCACGGGGGAAGAAACCTGTGATATTTTGGGACAGGATTATAATTTGGCACTCAATGTGCAATGCCCCAGTTGCCAGTTGCCACGATGCGGAGACCATTTTCTCAATGGTTCGGAGCAGTGTGATGATTCGAATCTGGATAATCTCGATCAGTGCACCAATGCATGTGTCTCGGCAAAATGCGGCGATGGCCTCCTGAACCAGAATTACGAGGAATGTGACGATGGGAATCAGAACAACAATGACTCTTGCAAGAACTCATGTGCGAATCCACGATGTGGAGACGGAGTCACTAGTCCTTCGGAGCAGTGTGATGATGGGAATTTGAAGGATACGGATCAGTGTTCGAATGAATGTACCCTTCCACGATGCGGAGATGAGATTCAGAATCAGGCTTCCGAGCAGTGTGATGACGGGAACCAGGTCAATGATGATTTCTGTACGAATACATGCCAGGCTCCAAGATGTGGAGATGGCATTCAGAACGGTCTGCATATTGAACAGTGTGACGATGGGAATCAGGTGAATGATGATGCATGCAGCAATGTATGCAAGCATGCCAGATGCTATGACGGTATTGTGCAAAAAGCAGGACGTGACAATATTCCTGGTACAGCCGATGACGAGGAATGTGAGGACACGATTGTATTTAATGGTGGCAACACTGATGGCTGTACCAATCTCTGCAAAGCTGCCAGATGTGGCGATAGCTTTGTACAGCCTCTGGGACGCGACCAGCTTTCGGGAACGGACGATGATGAGCAGTGTGAGGATGGGAATGATACGAATACGGATGGTTGTACCAATGCATGCAAAAGCCCCCAATGCGGCGATGGGATTATTCAAACGGCTGGGCCAGACCAGACCATCGGTACTGCCGATGACGAATTGTGTGACGATATGAATACGAACAATACCGACGGATGTACCAATGCATGTGCGCTGCCGAGATGCGGCGATGGCTTCCTGCAAACTGCAGGACGCGACCGTATCCCCGGCAATGCCGATGATGAGCAGTGTGACGATAAGAATTCGAAAAATACCGATCAGTGTACGAATGCATGCAAAGTCGCCAGATGCGGCGATGGCATCGTTCTGGAATACCTCCAAGAGCAGTGCGATGATATGAATAGTGACAATGCCGATGGCTGCACCAATACATGCACACTTCCCGTGACGAATCTCAAACTTAAAACCTCTGATGGATTCTTTGTCCAGACAAGTCGGAATTCTTTTGGTTTCGACATCACCAATGCAGGGACACAAACGCTCTCGAACATAAAGGTCGTATTTTCTCTGCCGAGTGCTCTCTATAACCTGGATAGTAGGGATGCAACCTGCATCGATCTGGCAGGTGACCAAGTGCAATGCACGTTTGATTCGATTACACACGGGCAAACACTCCATCCTGTGTTTGAAGTCTACGTAGCTCGGACCTGTGCAGGCAGCTTTGCCAACATCACTGCAACTGTTTCTTCCAATCAGACAGACAGCACACCTGCCGATAACCAGATCAACATAGCGCGTGAAGTACGCTGCCAATAGCTTTCTGAGAGAACAGCTTCTAAAAAAAGACTCCCGAGGGGAGCCTTTGTTTTTGTTTGCTGCGGATATCTGCAGTACCGTGAGGTTTTGCCGATGCGCAGGAACGAGTGTGTCCTTACGGACGCTGACTGCAGTGCTACGGTCTCTTGTTTCTCCTCGTGACCGGACGAGGTCCCCGTACCGGTTTGCCACGAGTGCCTTGCGGCTCAGGGGAAACACTGGGGAGTGGGTGTTGGGTGCACCCCGAGAATCGGGGCGACATCGCAGAGCAGAGAGAAGGATGGCTACAAGTGAGAACAGACGTTGCTATACCCAGAGTTGTGCAATTGAATGCGGTTGTGTGCCCGGGAGGAACGAGTGTAAGTTTCTGTAGACATCATCCTCTCTACTGTTACGCGGTGATGTGAGGGAGCGGAGTGATCGAGTTGTCTCTGGGCGTCCCCAGAGTATCGATTGTATCTTTGTGTTTGTACTAGGGCTCTTTGGTGTTTGTAGTGTTTGGAACCTTATTCTTTTCCGTAGGGTTCATCGCATAATACTCACGGTAGATTTATCCGCAAGCATTAGGGCTCGCCACGTTTTCTATAATGTAATTTGAATACAATTTGTATACAAAATTGAACACATTGTTAATACAGCAGCCGCTAGCTGCAAAACAACTTTTTGGTTCTCGATAATTTTTTGAAAAGATTCACGAATTTGATTCCAGTCGAGTGCATCGACTTTGATCGATAACCTGGATTCTGCAAATGCTGCTTCATTTACTGAAAGCATTTACTACGCCGTCACAATCCCTTCCACCCGAACTTTGTTCCTGTTCTCTTCTGGGAAACCCTGTTTTGCTTTTTCAAGACGAGCCATCAGCACATTGACGCGTTGCTGATTTTCCGCGATGGCTGTGAGGAGAAACTGCTTCGATCGTTCAGCACTGAATTTGCGTCCGAAGCCATGATCGCTGAATGCGATGCTGCTGAGGGCCTGAACATCAGTGATGCTCTCTTTATCGGCTGTTCCGGCGTGCTCAACGAATGCAGGTGGCAGACCCTTCTTGGGCTTGACGGTGAAAGCATCTGCATTGAAAGGATATTTATCTACGAGATCCAACCCACGTGCGTTATGGATGCTCTTGGGTCTATCGAGGTGGTCGATGAAGTCTGCATGAATGCTGTCTGCATGCTTGATCGACTGTTCCTTGCCCATCTCCCGCATGCGTTTGCTCACTGCTTGCGCCCAATCTTGAGCCCACGTATCGGAACCTCGCTCAAGGAGTCGATTCGCTTCTGCTTCTTTTCCATTGCTCCTGAGGAAGATCACGCGTGCATTGAAGACAGCCTTTGCCGCACCGCAGCCGATGTGCGAAGTGAACACCGTCACTCCAAGTTCCAGCTGTTCCTTTGCAGTGGCGTCGATGAATTCTCGTGCGAACGGGTCTTTATCCTCTCGTGTCAGCACCTTGAGCATCCCGGAGCCGGGCGTGCGGATGAGCATCATCCTCTTATCGGAATCCTTTTCCGTGTACTTGCGGATTCCTTCGTCGGAGCAGCATGAACACACGCCGTTCGCTTCCTTCATTTCCTGTGGAGACAAGAACAGATCGCTCTTATTCGGGAGCTCGTCGTAGTAACCCTGCATTCCGACTTCTGCGATCCTTTCGTAGGTTTCATCCTGCGCATGGAATTCTTTGTCGATCAACTTCTCAAGATCCTCATGAGCGTCGGCTTTGTCATCTGCCCTTGCCTCGATACCGCCGATCCTTCCGTGTACCAATGAAATAAAGCTGGTAATGCCTGCAGCGAGGAATGTTCGTCGCTGCATCTCCGCAGACTCGATGCCTTTGGGATTTTGCGCTGGTTGATTGGAAAGTTGCATAGGATTCAAATAATGTTGAGCTTCCTGTACGTGAAGTGAGGGAGGAAATCAAGACTCTTAGCGGTCTCTTTTCCAGCTCTTGAAAAATTGAACCAAGGCTTGTCTGCCCTTGAATAAGAGCTGTTCAAAGCCCTGTCTCTGAAGCGATTGCTTCAGAAGACCGAGGGGAACACTACGAAGTTCGACTCGGCTGTTTAAGGTCAGCGCAATGAGGTCGATGGTTTTTGCATCTATCTCGAACGCATCTCTTGCGGGCCCAAGCAGTACGGTTCGATTCGGATTCGAAGGAAGAAATCGCTTCGCATCTTTATGATCCTGCGCACCGATCAGCGCAAATGCATTGATATTGCCGAATTCTTCCGTCCAGTCCGGCGGAGTATTCGGATAGGTGATGGTTGGCTCGGGATTGGCGCGTATGGCTGCATCGACCAGCTCTGAAAGCTCGAAAGCCGCCTCATCACTAATCGGATAGTATTTCACCCGCATGGGTTCAGCTTCTGCACTTTCTCTGAGTGGTTCAGTCATAATATCATTATAAATGATTATTTATGCTTGTCAATATTCTACAAAGCGCTAGAATATGCCCTTATGGCTCTAGAACTCCCAGATATCCGGCAATTGCTCTTGGAATGCCCTAGGGAAACCCTGCCACAGACCTTCGAGCGAATTCAGCAAATCAAGAATGAACTTTGGCTTTCCTGCTTTCGTTCTGTGAATCGGGACACGGAACTTCGGATGCAGTCCGAACAAGGACAAGGATTTTCGGTCGAAATCGTGCAGGGGAATTTTCGTCAGTCACTCAGCGAATTCCTCGCACCGGAGTTTTCGTTCCATTCATCGGGACATCTCATTGGTACGAACGATGCGAAAGGTTCTTTTTTGAGGGGACTCGATGAAGCCTGTTGCAACTTCGATACGAGGTCGGTGAATCTGACGAATAGCGTGATCACCGAGTTGGCGCTCGTTCCTGTTGTTCTGCATGAGGTCGGGCATTCTCATCAGGAGGTCGGTACGAGAAATTTTCGTACTCCGGGTCAAGTTCTTCGGTCTTTTGTTCGTAATGTCATTCGACAACTCTTTAGCTTGCACAGGGCGGAGATTCGACGTTCGCCGTTGCCGCCCCTCAGAAATTTTGCTCCTCTCAAAGTTCTGAGCAGTGTTCATTCAGCTGAGGCAATACATGAGCGCGATGCATGGGATCGTGCCAAAAAGACTATGGATGTGCTTTCTTCGCGCGGTTTCGATGTGTGGGGAGCGTTCCCGGGAGATGCGTTTTCTGATATGGCGGAAGTCAGTCTTTTCGATCATGACGTGGAGCACTTCGAGCAGCTCTATGTATCGGGAGGAAAAAAAGCAGTCGAGAATGCCGAGCCGGTGTATCTTCCGGAGAGAGGGAAGTACGCAAGAACGTGTAAATAAAAGCATCATGAAAGCCGTTTGAAAAAAGTCTTTCCTAAGAGTCTTGTCATTCTTTCCTCTGCTCCCTACAATCCGGCGAAGAGTGATGTCATATTTTCTTTCCATTTCTCCTCCTTCGTATGACCTCTGCCGTCGCTGACACTACCGTTTCACACACGCACACGAAACATGCGCAGGGACATGTCGCTCAGGTCATTGGAGCCGTTGTCGACTGCAGATTTCCTGCAGACGCACTGCCTCCTATCTATCATGCGCTTCGCACGAAGATCGGTGACACGGAACTGATTTTGGAAGTGCAGCAGCACGTGGAGGGGGGTATCGTCCGTGCGGTTGCGATGGGTTCCACCGACGGTTTGCAGCGTGGAGTGGCTGTCGAGGATACGGGCAGTCCCATTTCGGTTCCGGTTGGCCCCGAGTCTCTTGGACGCATGTTCGATGTGCTTGGTAATCCCATCGACGGACTGCCTCCGGTGAAGACCAAAAAGCGTTATGCCATCCACCGCGATGCGCCTGCTTTTTCCGAGCAGTCGACCGAGACCAAAGTCTTAGAAACCGGTATCAAAGTGATCGACCTCTTCTGTCCGATCCTCAAAGGAGGAAAAGTCGGACTCTTCGGAGGTGCGGGAGTTGGTAAGACCGTCGTGGTGAAAGAATTAATTAGAAACATCGCAGAGGAACACGGTGGATTCTCCGTGTTTGCCGGAGTGGGGGAGAGAAGTAGAGAAGGCAATGACCTCTACTACGAAATGAAGGAATCCGGAGTGCTCGATAAAACCGCACTCGTGTTCGGACAGATGAACGAACCGCCGGGACCTCGTCTTCGAGTCGCACTCTCGGGTTTATCCATGGCCGAGTACTTCCGCGACGAAGAAGGTAGGGATGTGCTTCTGTTCATCGATAACATTTTCCGCTTCACACAGGCAGGATCCGAGCTTTCGGCTTTGCTTGGACGCATCCCTTCGGCAGTCGGATATCAGCCCACACTCGCGCAGGAAATGGGACAGCTGCAGGAACGCATTACTTCCACGAAGAAAGGATCGATCACTTCTGTGCAGGCGGTGTACGTTCCGGCAGACGACTTCACCGATCCGGCTCCTGCAACGACATTCGGACACCTTGATTCTACGATCGTGCTCACACGCTCGCTTGCTGAACTTGGGATCTACCCTGCAGTCGACCCTCTCGATTCCGCGAGCAACATTCTCGCGCCTGACGTCGTTGGTAATGAACACTACGAGACTGCACGCAATGTGCAGAAAGTGCTCCAGAGGTACAAAGAACTCCAAGACATCATCGCGATCCTTGGTATGGAAGAACTGAGCGAGGAGGACAAGAAGTCTGTGCAGCGCGCACGCAAAATCCAGCGCTTCCTCAGCCAACCATTCTTCGTCGCCGAAGTCTTTACCGGATTCCCTGGAAAATTCGTGACGATGCAGGATACAGTGAAGGGATTCAGGGCGATTCTCGAAGGCGAGATGGATGCGATTCCCGAACAGGCGTTCTATATGAAAGGAGGCATCGACGAAGTCAAGAACTAGAGCACTTTTCTTTCTAACCCTCACCCTCGTCCCTAAACCCCGCATGTCTCTCCTGGTCGAACTCATCACCCCCGAAGGTCCGGCATTCACTGAACCAGCAGTGTCGGTGACGCTGCCTACAGGTGACGGCGAAATTACGGTCTACGCCGGACACGTTCCGCTTGTCAGCACGATTGCACCCGGCATGATGACTGTAAGGCTTCCAGGAGGAGAACAGAGAGATTTCGCGGTTGCTCGCGGCGTGATCGAAGTGACTCCGGTGTCCGTTCGCGTGCTCTCCGATATCGCCGATCGCGTCGAAGCACTGGAGGAAGCAGCAATCGAAAAAGCGAAAGCGAAAGCCGAACAGGTGCTCTCAGAGCGTCGGGAAGACAGTGAAGGATTCGCAGAAGCGACTGCTGTTCTCGAGCGCGAACTTGCAAGACTCCGGAGTGTCAGGAGGCGCCCTAGCCGTAGATCCCCCAGTCGTTCATGATGACTTCTCCTTCCCCATCGCCGGTTTCGCGCGATCAGCATCTGTGGTCGCTTTTACCACTTGCCTTCGAGATCGGATACGTCATTGCGATCCCAGCAGTTCTCTTCGGTTTCGGAGGAGCTTTTCTTGACGGGAAATATGGCACATCGCCGGTCTTTGTCCTGATCGGTTTCGTCTTTGCATTCGCTGCTTCCGCGTACGTTGTGTTCCATAGAGTTCGTTCCGTCCTAAAGAAGCTCTAAAGAGCATTGACTTTTTCATCCATTCCACAAGAATCCCCGCCGTCTATGTCTGCTTCCCTCCACGCTCCAACACTGGCATCCGAGACACTCGGTATCATCGGGGGTCTGCATATCAGGAATACCATGATCATGGCCTGGATGACGATGTTTCTCCTCATCTTGCCGGTGCTCGTCATGAAGATGCGCGGTTACAAGCGTGTGCCGGGGAGATTTCAGATGCTTCTGGAACTGATCGTCGAGGGTATCGTCGATTTCGTCGATTCCGTCATACAAGATCGAAAAGTGACTCGCAGGATCGTTCCGATGATTGCGACATTTTTCCTCTTCATCATGTTTGCCAACTGGCTGGGCATCATACCGGGCGTCGGCAGCATCACGCTCAGAGCCATGCACGAGGGAGTGATGTCGAATATTCCCGTGCTCAGGTCCATGAATGCCGATGTGAACATGACCCTCGCGTTTACGTTGATTTCCGTGATTGCCACACAGGTTCTCGGCATCACGAGTATCGGCATCTTCAGCTATGCTGGGAAGTATTTCGTTGCACCATGGAAGAAGCCGTATGGGATTGGCACCATCGTCGGTCTTCTTGAATTCATCGGCGAATTTGCACGTCTCATCTCGTTCGTTTTCCGTCTCTTCGGCAATATCTTTGCAGGCGAGGTGCTCCTCGTCGTCATTTCTTTCCTTGTCCCTTACATTGTCCCGATTCCGTTCCTCGGACTCGAGATTTTCGTCGGATTCGTGCAGGCATTGGTGTTCTCGCTCCTCACGGTATCGTTTATCAAGATGGCCATTACGGCACACGGCGAGCACCCCGAAGAACATGCCCCCGCACATGCCTGAATGAATTTTATTTCGCTCTTCTCTCTTATCTCTTTTTTCTCTCCTCTTCTATGAAGAAATTCCTTCTCACCCTTGGCACTGTCGCCTCTTTTCTTCCGGTCGCGGCTTTCGCGCAGGAAGCAGGTATCCATGACGCAGGACTGATCGAAGCTGCAAAAGCATTCGACATGCAGGACATCGCCATGGCTCTTTCTATGGGATTCGGCGCCATCGGCCCGGCAATCGGTATCGGTCTCATCGGAGGCAAAGCGGCGGAAGCAATCGGCAGGAATCCCGAGGCATCCGGCAAGATTCAGTCCAGCATGATTCTCTGTGTGGCATTTGCCGAAGCGGTCGCCATCTATGCTCTCGTCGTATCCTTGATTATTAAATTTGCCTGATCCATTCGGGTATTTCCCCCTTGTTCTCATGGAACTTTTTTCCGCTCTCGGCGTCGATCTCGGTGTTCTGATCTCCCAGATCGTCAACTTTTCCATTTTACTCTTCGCTCTCACTTTTTTACTCTACCGCCCGGTTCTGAGCCTTATTGATGCACGTCGCGAGAGTATTCGAAAGTCCGTGGAAGACTCCGAGCGCATCGCAAAGCAGGTAGAGGAGATGGAAGCGATTCGAAAGAAGCAGATGGTGAAGATCGAAGCAGATGCAGCTGGTCTTCTGGAGCAGGCCAAGAAAGATGTGGCTCTCGTGAAAGATCAGATGCTTGCGCAAGCGAAGAAAGAATCGGACGATCAGCTTGCTCGCGGCAAGGAGGAGCTTCTCGCCGAGAAGAGCCGGATCACCGGTGATCTCGAGAAGGTTGCCGCTTCCCTTGTTGTTAAACTGACGTCGAAGCTTCTGGAGAAAGAATTTTCTGCCGCAGATCAAGATCGTCTGATGAGCGTACTCGAATCATCCGTCACCCACTCCACTCATGTCCAGAAGTGATAAAGCCATCGCATCGGCGTTAGTGGCGCTCTCGAGCGTCGTTGACGACAGTCAGTTGCCTGCTCTCTGTGACAAAGCACTCGCCTTGCTTTCGAAATCCGGTTCCGGAGACATGCACGGATTCATTGGCAGTGTTGTGAGCGTGATGGAGAAGAGCGGCCAGATTGTCTCTGCCGAACTCATCACCCCGACCGGTTCGGTCGGAACCGCTCGTAAGGCATCCATGATTGCTGCACTCGAGAAGAAGTTTTCGAAGTCCGTTCTTCTTACCGAGAAAGCAGACACAAGTCTTCTCGGTGGCGCCAGACTCCGCATCGGTGATGATCTCTACGATTGCAGCCTGCGTGGAGACCTCCAGCAGCTCGCACTCCTTTAATTTTCTTTCCGCCCTCTTCTCATGTCCATGACCGGATCCAACCTCATTCAGACGCTCGAAGCGCGCATCAAAACCTTTAAGAAGGAGGTGCGATCCGAACATGTCGGTACCGTCACCGCTGTCGGTGATGGCGTAGCGAAAATCGAAGGGCTCTCGAAGATCGGCTCCGCGGAGATGATCGATTTCGGCAATGGTGTTCTCGGCAGTGCCTTGAACCTAGAAGAAGAAACAGTGGGTGCGGTGATCCTCGGTGATTTCACGAAGGTCAAAGAAGGCGACACAGTCAAAGCGACCGGGAAAATTCTTTCCGTACCCGTCGGAAACGAACTGATCGGCAGAGTCGTATCACCTCTCGGCGAGGCCAGGGACGGCGGAGCACCCATCGTCACCAAAACGCTCTATCCGGTCGAGAAAATTGCTCCCCGCGTGATCGAACGAAAGTCCGTTTCTATGCCTCTCCAGACAGGTATCTTGGCGGTCGATGCGATGATCCCGATCGGCAGAGGGCAGCGCGAGCTTATCATCGGTGACCGCCAGACCGGCAAGACCGCAGTCGCAATCGATGCGATTCTCAACCAGAAATTGACGCAGAAAACAGACCGCCCCGTGATTTGTATCTATGTCGCGATCGGTCAGAAAGAATCCAAGGTTGCAAAAATCGTCAGCGAACTCAAGAAGCGCGGCGCGATGGACTACACGATCGTCGTCACCGCAGGCGCATCCGAATCGGCCGCCTTAAGCTACATCGCTCCGTCAGCCGGTTGCGCAATGGGGGAGTACTTCTTGGATCAAGGTAAAGATGTTCTTATCATTTACGATGACTTAAGTAAGCATGCATGGGCGTACCGCCAGATGAGCTTGATCCTCCGTCGTCCTCCCGGACGCGAGGCGTACCCAGGAGACGTGTTCTATCTCCACTCGAGACTTCTTGAGCGCGCGGTCTGTTTAGATGAAAAGAACGGTGGTGGAACACTCACGGCACTCCCCATCATCGAAACGCAGGCAGGTGACGTCTCAGCGTACATCCCGACAAACGTCATTTCGATCACCGACGGTCAAATCTTCTTGGAGTCTGATCTTTTCTACAAAGGCATCCGACCGGCACTCAACGTCGGAATCTCCGTCTCGCGCGTGGGTTCTGCGGCGCAAACCAAGTCGATGAAGAAAGTTGCCGGAAAGCTGCGTCTCGATCTTGCGCAGTACCGAGAGCTCGCGGTCTTCGCGCAGTTCGGTTCCGATCTCGACAGTGCGACCAAAAAGCAGCTCGACCGCGGTATGCGTCTCACGGAGATCCTCAAGCAGAAGCAATACGAGCCTCTGCCTCTTCCGGAACAGGTTGCGGTGCTCTACGCCGCAGTCAACGGGTATTTCGACGACGTCGCAGCTGATCTCACGAAAGAATTCCAGGACAAGTTCCTCCTGCAGATGCGTACGAGGCATCAGGATGTTCTTGCATTGCTCGAGAAAGAAATCACGAAAGATGCAGAAGAGAAATTGAAAAACCTCCTCGTATCATTCAAAGAAACTTGGGGAGCATCGCATATAGCATAACGCGCATTTATGGCTCGAAACCTCAGAGATATTCGGCGCAAGATGAAGGCGGTCAAATCGACGCGCCAGGTGACCAAAGCGATGGAACTTGTCGCTGGCAGCAAAATGCGCAGGGCCGTGCAGAACGCACAGACCCTTCGTCAGTACGCCGAAAGTGCATGGAGGATTTTGGAGCGTATTGGGTCATCGAACGCGGGTATTCATGAGTTTTTTACGCAGCGTCCGATCGAGAATGTTCTCGTACTCGTCATTTCGTCCGACAGGGGACTCTGTGGAAGCCTCAACAGCCATCTGTTTCGAACCGTCGCGCAGTACATCGAGGGAGTGAAAAAAGTTCCGACATTCAAGAGTATCGATTTTGTCGCCGTTGGCAGAAAAGGTCAGCAGTTTCTCGCGCGTACGGGACACAAGATTGTCGCGGCATTTCCGGCATTCTCGAATCATCCTATGTTTCGAGACATTCTGCCCGTGAGCAAGCTGGTGTTCGATGCGTTTAAGAAAGGTCAGTACGATCACGTGGTCGTTCTCTACCCGTCATTTGTTTCAGCCCTTGTACAAGAGCCTGCTGCCAAAGCGCTGCTGCCGTTTTCGGAGAACGAATTGAAGAGTATGGCGTCGCAGATACAGAGCAAGAAAGCGAAGCAGCCTGCCGAAGCCAAAGTTCTTGCATCTGAATTTCTTTTCGAGCCGTCGCCGCAGGAGGTCTTGAATTCGATACTTCCGCAGCTCACCGAAATTCAAATCTTCCAGGCGATTCTCGAAGCCTGCGCCTCCGAGCACTCCGCTCGCATGGTTGCGATGCGCAATGCCTCTGACAGTGCTTCGGATATCCTCGATGATCTCACACTTACCTATAATCAGACACGTCAGGCGGGCATCACCGCAGAGCTCGCGGAGCTTTCAGCCGGTGCTGCGGCGCTCGGGTAGTTTTCTGTTCCTTATGGCTTAAAACCTATAACCTATTCGCATGCAATTCCTCACCCAAATCCTTAGCTTCTTCCTGCATATCGACACCCATCTCGGTTCGATTTTGCAGGAGTACGGGCTCTTCACGTACGTCATTCTCTTTCTCATCGTCGTGTGCGAGACCGGTCTTGTTGTCACGCCGTTTCTCCCGGGCGATTCGCTGCTGTTTGCAGCAGGCGCTTTTGCAGCAAGAGGAAGCATGGATGTCGTCCTATTGTTTTTTCTCTTCTGGATTGCATCGATTCTTGGTGACGCTCTCAACTATTCGATCGGTCGTCGCATTGGAGAATCGGTCTACTCGTGGCGCTCGCGCTGGGTAAGCCACGAGCATCTGGAGCGTACGCGTCGCTTCTTCCTTGTGTACGGTGGCATGACAATCGTGATTGCGCGTTTCATGCCGATCGTTCGGACGTTTGCGCCGTTTGTTGCGGGAGTCGGCAAGATGCCTATCCGTACGTTCATGACGTACAATATTGCCGGAGGGCTTTTGTGGGTGACGCTGTTTGTTGGTGGTGGCTATTTCTTTGGAACGCTTCCGTTTGTGGAGAAGAATTTTTCTGTTGTCATTCTCGCCATTATCGTGCTGTCGGTGATGCCCGGTGTCGTGATGTGGATCAGGAAGAGGGTGCAGAGTGTGTGAGCCTCACCAACTGCTCCGTCAGAAATATCGTCAGCATCATCGCAATCGGCATCACATGGAGAAGCCCTCTGCTTAATCCTGTCTGCATGATCGCTTCCGGTGCGAGCGGCGTGAACGTGAAGATGAAGATCTGTGCCGAAATCACGAGGATGAGGAAGACGGTCAGGATGCCATCTGGAAGCTTGAATGCTTTTTTCCCAGAAAGGATGACCGCAAGTGGCGTGACAAGAGGCAAGAGAAGCCAGTTCGGTTCTCTGGTGAGGTGATACCAGATTGCCTGCAGCGACAGCGCATTGAAGACGATGCTGAGTCCGCTCACGGATTTTGCATTGCCGAAGGTGAGTCCCTGCGACCATTTGAAGAGTAGCCATGGAGCGGCAAATGTCATCGCAAGAAGCATGCTTAATCCGAGCAGTCTGCGTGCTTGTTCAACGTTCAGGATCCCCGCTCGTTTCTTCTCGAAGAGTACCCAGAGAAGCATCAGTGTGAGCAGAGGAGCATAGAGAACCGTCGCTTCATTTTTGGTGAAGAACAGGAGACCGAGTGAGAGACCGAAGATAGAGGTCCAGGTTCGGGATTTCTCAGGATCGCGCTGCGAAGCCAGAGAGATGAGGCACAGTATCGCAAGAAGCACATGTGCGGCCATGAAGATGTCTGCGTAGGGATTCGTAGCCTGGATCAGGAGCAACGGAAGCGATACGAGGAGACACGTTCCGCCGAGACTGAGCAGCGGTGACAGACGACGCCTGAGACCGAAAAAGAAACTACCGAGGAGTCCCGTGAACCAGATCACATGCAAGCCATTGACGAGGGGTTCTTCCCACGAGCCGCGGAGTGTCGAGAGCCAGGTCTTGAGAAGTGGAACGGTCGACGGGTACGACCCCACACCCGCCGAACTTTGGATCATGCCGTTCCCGATCGGAATCTCGAGTGTCAGCATTTCGGTGACGAAAAACATTTTTCCACGCATGTTCCAGTTATTGAACGAGTCGTCCCAGTACGTCGGCACTGAAATCAGATCGATGCTTCCTGCAAGTATTTTGATGCCGGTCCAGACGGCGAGGATCAGAATGCCGACTTTGAGTGATGCTGGGAGCGGGATGCTTCCCGCGTAAGCAGGCTGATGCGTTCTTGCGGTGAATGCATGTGTTCGCTTTGCAACAGCAAGAAGTATAAGCAGCAGTACGATCGATGGCATAAGAAAGCCGAAAAGATTCAGCTTTGTGATACCAAGAACGTGGAAAATAAATGCGAGGAGTGCAAACAAGGTCGGTCCCAGAACGAGTGCCCAAAACCAGCGTTCGATGTTGCCGAGAACGGGGTTCTTTCGTTCGAGAAGAAGAAGCATCATCCACCCGAGTGCGAGAGGAATTGCGATACCGATGATGAAAGCGAGGAGATTCATTGTGTGCGGAAAACGAATGATGTGTCATCGAACCGACCGATGATTTTTCCGGGATTCGTTACCGGCTCAGAATCGACAGTCAGCTGACCACTTTCATCGATGCTCACGTCGGATCGATGATAGATGACCCATGTGTCGTCTCTGTCATAGGCGATGCCGGGAATCGATGGATACGTGAGGTAGCGCATATTTCCAAGATATGGCCACTGCTGCTCCGCGAGGAAGACATAACTTTCTCTGTCTGCAACATACAGTTTTGCAAAGTCGGCAAAATCGTAGAAACGGTCTCTGTCGCGGAACGTGCGATCTTGTTCAGAACTTAGAATGTAGGATCTTGCGTCATAGACCATGGAGGCGAGGAACTCACTTCCCATTCGGAGGTCAAAAAGAATCCAGACGGAGAGAAGCAGAAACGATCCAAGCATGATGGCACGCCGTTTTGCGGTTTCGGTTTTTTGTATGGCTGCGAATGCGGTGATCAAGACGAGGGTGACGATCAGAAAGACATACATGACGGCAGTTGCCGAAGGTGTCTGCGGCGGAACATACGCAAAGAGATCCTGTCTCGCGACGGGATTCTCCGCAATGTGCGGTCCCCAGAGGAAATTGATGGAATACGTTCGCATGCCGTCAAACGTCCAGAACGATCGTACGATTTCGAGAAATCTCTCCGCTGCATTCAGCTCATCGAAGCGGATCTGATGCAACAGCACGGTGGTATTTGGCAGCAGAAGAAGACCAAAGTACTTCGAACTGTCATTCCAGCTCTGCACTTCCGAGAGTGAGAACGGTGTTGCGATGTTTGCGCCCGCACGCAGACGGAGACCGAGATTATGGTTGAAGGTTGAAGGATCATCTTTGTAGATCCACACGAGATACACGCCTTCCGGGCTTTCGCTGCTGATCGTGACAGAACCCATCTGCGGCGAGACGGAAAGATCTGTGTCGGTCAGGAAGAGTCCGGTGCCCGTTGTCTGGAGTAAGACACCATTCGGAGTCTGCTTCATCTGGATCGGTCCTTTGCCTTCCCACGTCGCATTGATCTGCCCTGCACCGAAATCGAAGAACTGAGACTGCATGGCAAAAGCCGAAGCCGGCAGCAGGAGGGATGCGCTGGTCAAAGCCGATGTGAATAGAACTGAGATCCTCACCGGCAGAGTATACTGCATCCATCTTCCCTCTGTCCTCTATGGCTGCCCCCGTCACTCCCTTCGACCGCGCCATGAGTTTCATGCGTTCGTCTTTCGATCGGATCAAACTTTTAGAACTTGAGAAAAAGCTACTCTCAACACCTCAGCATATTCTTCGTCACGACATCAGCTTCGAGCGTGATGACGGCAAGATGATGAAGGTGCATGGATACCGCGTGCAGTTCAACAATGCGCGTGGCCCATATAAAGGCGGAATTCGTTATCATCCGGCTGCTGATATCGATGAGGTGAAGGCACTTGCGGCACTGATGGCAGTCAAGACCGCAGTCGTGAATATCCCGTTTGGAGGAGCCAAAGGCGGCATTCAGATTGATCCAAAAATTCTGAGTTCCGCAGAACTCGAGCGTCTGAGTCGTGCGTATATGAAGAGCATTGCAGATGACATCGGACCGGATATCGATGTTCCGGCACCGGACGTCAATACGAATCCGCAGATCATGGCGTGGATGAGGGATGAATACGAAAAAATAAAGAATGTGTATGCGCCGGATCTGATCACCGGTAAGCCCCTCAGTTATGGCGGTTCTCTCGGCAGAGACAAAGCGACCGCGCGCGGGGGTTTCTTCATTCTCGAACAATTAAGCAAGCTCGAAGCTATCAATCTTCGCGAAGCACGTGTTGCAATACAGGGCTTTGGCAACGCCGGAAGTGAAATTGCGATGTTCTTGCACGACGCGGGTGCGCAGATCGTTGCCGTCTCGGACTCGCATGGAGGAATTTATTCGAAAGTCGGTTTGGATCCGATTCGCATCGAGAAATATAAGAGGAAGACAGGATCTGTCAGTGGTCAGTACTGCGAAGGTTCTGTGTGCGATCTCAAGCGTCTGAAGATGGATGAGACAGAAGTCATCAGCAACGAAGATCTTCTGACGTGTGACTGCGATATTTTGATCCCTGCAGCACTCGATAACGTCATCACTGAGAAGAATGCAAAGTCGGTGAAAGCAAAAATTATTTTGGAACTGGCAAACGGTCCCGTATCACCCGAGGCGGATGCGATTCTCGAGAAGAGGGGAACGATCGTTGTGCCCGATGTGCTCGCGAATGCCGGTGGTGTGACTGTCAGTTACTTCGAGTGGGTGCAGGGCAGATCTGGTGATCAGTGGACAGCGGAGAAAGTCGACCGCGAACTGCGTCGCATCATGCTGCAGTCATTCGACGATGTTCGCAGCGAAGCTAAGCGAAAAAATCTCACGTACCGTGAAGCGGCATTCGATGTTGCGATCGGCAGGATTGTGGAGGCGATGAGAGTGCGGGGGTGGACGACATAAAAAATCAAACCAATCAAATAGCGCGGGTCTTTCGCGGCTCGGTAGAGCCACCCTAGTATAATTTTTGGCTCATGACTAGCTAAGAGAAGGATGATATCCTTCTTTCCGCACTATGAAGCCAAAAAATCGATACGTCTTTAGAGCACGAATTACAGAGCATGTTTTTCGTAACTTTTTAAGTCATTTTGCCGTTGATATTGAGGCGACAAAAA
>CALRAD010000011.1 GCA_943350395.1 Candidatus Peribacteria bacterium | reverse complement strand
CCGACTTCATCGTCTCAAGGGCATTCATAAGCAGACCTTTTATCTCCATCTGAAAGAATGTGAATGGCGATTCAATCATCGTCAAGAAAACGTGTATAATGTACTTCTAAATCTTATTCGAAAAACCCCTCTTAACTAGTCTTGAGCCTTTAATTATACCAGTCCCAGCGATCTTTCTAGTACGGGCATTAATGTCGAGAATTGCACAGTTCAACTCTCGACAAGTCTGCCTCGCACTAACTACTCCTCTAAATGTGAAGTCTTCGGCATGTGCACTACTACTTCGAATTTAAATAGTTACTTACTTTGTGGCTGTAAACCAAGTCGCTGTTTTTCATCTACTAATGCTTGTTGAACAATCTGATTACCTGCTCCATAAATTTTCTCTGCCATTTTTAATCTCACCAGCTTCGATAGGAAGGGATCTCCTTCGACTTTTAGTATCTTAGCTAATCTACTCAGACCAAAGCCTTCAAAACGAAGTTCATGATCTTTTTTGTCGTGCCAAGTAGTCCATCTTTCAACAGTGCAGGCAGACTGAATTCTTGTAATAAATGCAGACACTCCCCCTTCCGGATTATAATTTGCCGAAGTATTTGCCGAAGGATCTACCAAAGCAGCTTGTAGCTCAGGATCTTCACCAAAAATAATTATTCCTAACTTGAGAAAGTTTTCTCTTGAACTCCATACATTTTTTATACCTAGCGCTGAACCTATCCTCCCTAAACCCATGTCCAATACTCTTATATTTGCTCTTTCGGTTTGATTCATTGATATCCATTCGTGGGCCGTCATCTTTGATTTTATAGCTTCTATTAATTTTGCAGGCTCTTTTTCAATAAGCTTGCGTTTTTCACGTCTTTTTTTACATTCCTCTTTTGCTTTCAGTAATATCGGATCTGCAAAAATTAAATGTCCCAATTCCAAATAGAGTTCATTATTATGCCCTGGATCACCACTAAGGCCGAAAATTCTCGCCAGCGCAATGAGTCCTAACCCATTAAATTCAAACTTAGGTCTAACGTCGTACGGCATGCAAAGCCATTGCATAGCCGAAAGTTTTAGCTGCAAAGCAGTTGCCCATTTTTTGCAATCATTGCCGAGTTCCGCTCGTGCATTTTTATTTTTGGTAAAAATTTCCATTGCCGGAGCAATATTTTCATCGGTTTCTCCATAAATAAAAAGCCCAAGTTTTAGATGATCTTCTTCTTCCTTCCTAGGGTTGAGATCCTGCCCCATTTTTAATGACAAAGCTCTGAATCCTAAGCCAGCTAGAAAAAAAGATTGACGTTGAGGAGTATCCATTTTTACCCATTCAGCAGAAGTTTTTGTACTTCGAACCAAATCTTTCCATTTTTCGGGATCATCGCCAAGACTTTCCCTTAACCTAAATTCGGCTTCAGTTGTATCCAGCTGCACCGCAATATGAGGATTATCTCTGCCAAATATCAAAGCTCCAAAACGCAGATGTGCTAGATGGGAATCGCTGACGCTACCTTCAATTCCGCATTTTTTAGCAACAAGATTTAATTTACTCCCCAAAATTCTTAACTCCCTTTTTGTCTTTGTATTCATTCCTATCCATTCTTCCGGATTCGTAATCCTACTAATCTCTTGGCGAACTGTTAAGAGGTAATCAGCATCCGTGGGGATCTGTACATATCCTTCTGAAAGAAGAAGAGATACTACCTGACTTTTCCATATCTCTAGATTAGAACAATAAAGCTTAAATATACCTGGCATTTCTTGTAATTCTTCTTTTGTATGCGAGGCATAAGCATCCATGCCTCTATGGATCATTGATACAAAGGTAGCTTCACCTCTCTGGTTACAAACTAACACCTCTCTTTGTATCGAAGGCACTTCCACAAGAATATATGTCTGCGTCCGCAATTGGTTAGGATTTAGAATTCCTGTTGTAATGATCAGGTCATCTGCATGAATTCCATGTGCTTGCAATTCAGCAATCAAATACTGAAAGCGTGGTATGACTGGCTTGTTTATTTCTTGGTGCTGATTCGATTCACCTTTACGCAGCTCCTTGCCTGGAGGCAAAATCACACTCTCAATTTCTTGATGTGGCAGTTTCAATCTTTTAATAAGTGCTTGAGAATCTGCATCTGTTTGCAAAATAACCCTAAAGTGATTAGAGGCAGCATCTAAAATATCAGAGATACTCGCAGGACTTGAGCCTATCAGTAATGCTATTTTCTCTCTGATAGAAGTTTCTCGTTGCAGGGCAGAACCTTTTTCCTGTGGAAACTTTTTCGTGATCCAACCTTCAATTGCAATACCAACCTGCAAAATTTTACTTTCCTCTTTTCCTCTTCCTTCAAACTGACTAGCCGCTCTTGCCATTCTGCCAAGTAATTGGAAGTAATTATCAAACCCTTGGATTTCCAATCCTTCGATTCCCATACTTGTTATTAATAACATTAAATACAGATAATGTCAATTATGATGTTTTAGATCATTGCAGAGAATTTAATGTGATAGTAGACATTCTCCCCAACCCATAATTAGCCGCTCAAGTTGGTGTAAACTTTTTTGCAGGATATCCACCATCGATTTTGTGACTTTTATTGAATTATTTTCAATGACAAACCTTTACAAAAATTGACATATCATTCATCTAATTTATAGTAATGTACTTTTTACATAAGCCAATGAGTCTGATCCAAGCACAAAATATATCGAGACCGGCAAGAATACGAGAAAGTAATGCCGAAGAGGTTTCAGAGGAGCAAGCAAGATACCTTCTTGATCTTATCAGCGGAACACGTGAATTTGCGTGCTCAACACTGTCCGGACGAGGCAGGACGTTGTATCTACCCGAGCCAGATTTGGATTTACCTGCTTTAAAGGTAAAAGGTGCCGGCGGATTGCAATCCAGTTCCGGCGAAGGCTTGGAATTTTATTCTCCGCAACCAAACGAACATTTCGTACCAGAGATCAAGCACATAGGCCTGACACCCGATCTGACTTTTTTCCATAACCATTCGAAACCGAAAGCATACAATAGTCTGCGCGTCGAGGCGGCCGAAATGGAGTTTGTGGCTCAAACGAGATTACATATCAGTACTATTGGATTCAATGCTCTGCTCTGGGGAGAATTTTTGGATGAACGGCAGAACAAAGAAGTGGATGCGAATGGGTATAGAACGGGGTTTTCCGTTATGAGACATGACGTACTCTATCGTCCGCTGAGTACGATTCTCACCAATTACGGTGACAGTGAAAGCTCTCTACGTGTACGGAAATGTCATGACACCTTAGATAACGATGAACTGGATACACATTATGACCTTGTGCAGAGGATCGGAAGAATAAAAAGAAAGATGGCCACACATGCAGGCCTTGGCAGGCATTCGTCGACTGCTGATAATTTCCTGTATAACCAAAAAAGTGATCATCTTGTTGTGAGTGATACGGATACTGTGGTTGATTATCGTACAATGGAAACGCCCATGGCGTATGGCAGCCAGTTTCTTCGCGATGCCGTGTGTGATCTTGCAAAAAGAGTTGCCGAGCTCAATTTCATTCAACACTCGACTGCGGCAAGCGCAATCGTAAAAGAAGTTGCCCTCTCGTTTCTCACCGGTCTTTTTGACGATTCAGTTCGGCAGGAAGATATACGGCTTGCAGTCGAGGAACTGGGTATAGAGCATGAAAAAAATTTTAGAGAGATGAAACCAGAAATGTTTCGAGCTGTGTACAGGCTTCTGCTGAAGAGTGAGCTGAGGGACGTCTTTACAGTACAGAGAATTGACTCCGATACTTTCTATGAAAGGGCGAAGGATTTTTTTAGATGATCGATGCATTGTTGATGTCTCATAATTCGTCGGATCGCACCAAACCAACTATGTCGAAGAACGGGGTGCTGCTGGAAGCTGCGTAAAGAATGAAATTGTAAGAGAAAGCACCATCTACACGTCTTAGGGGTAAGACTTCAACCCTTCCCCCTTCCCTATGGGTGCCATCACCCCTTTCATCATTCTGCTTATCATCGGCATTGTATTCAGTTACATTCCCATGGAGGGCCAGTTGAAAAGAATCGGTTACATCATCATCGGCATCATCGCCATTGTGATGCTCTTGAAGCTTGCAGGAATACTGTAGGAAGAAGGAACCGCAAACTGCACCGGGAGCTTCGGCACTCCGCACGCTATACTCCCCTGCATGTTCGACCTTCACCCAGAGGAACTCCAAATCCTCAGGAAGCTACGCACCCCCGAGAAAATCCAGGACTTTCTCGATTCGCTTCCGATGAATTTTGAGAAGAACGGCGAGACATACATGTCACCGAGGCGTGTGCTCAGTGAGCGTACGGCACACTGCATGGAAGGCGCGATGCTCGCAGCCCTCGCACTCAGGATTGCAGGAGAGAAGCCCCTTGTGATGGACCTGAAGGTGACCGACGCAGATGATGATCATGTCGTTGCGGTCTTCCGAAAATTCGGCTGCTACGGTGCGATTAGCAAGACAAATCATGGAACGGTGCGCTACAGAGACCCTGTGTACCGGTCGCTTCATGAGCTCGCGATGTCGTACTTTCATGAATACACGGCACCGAATGGCGACAAGATTCTGCGGTCATATTCGGGCGCCGTCGATCTCTCGAGATTTGATTCTCGTGGCTGGATGACAGCAGAAGAAGACGTGCACTACATCCCCGAATACATTGATCAGGTGCGGCACTACCCTGTCGTCTCCGGTGCGCAGATCAAGAACCTTCGTCGTGCAGATCGCATGGAACGAAAGATAGGAGCGGAGCTTGAATGGAAGGAGTAGTAATGACATTGTATTGACATTGTAATTACACCAGCCTATACTGTTTCCATGACCACCATCCAAGTCCGCACTGCAGAAAAAACGAAGAAGACCGCCATGCGGATCCTCAAGAAGCTTGGCTTGGACTTAAGTACAGCAATTAATATTTATCTTGTACAGATTATCGCAAAGAAAGGGATTCCTTTTCAGGTGCTTACGGAAAACGGTTACACGCCTGAAGCAGAAGCGGAAATACTCAAAGATCTTGCTTGGACGAAAAAACACGGAAAAAGTTATGCTACCACCAAGGAAATGTTTGAAGATATTCTAAGCGAGTAATGCAGTATCAACGAATATCATCGAATCGATTCAGAAAAGATCTTCGCCGTTTAGAGAAATCCGGTTATCAGCTTTCAAAACTTGAGACAGTCATTGACTTACTCGATACAAATAAGCCACTGCCTGCACAATACTGGGACCATGAACTAAAGGGACAATTGAAAGGCACTCGCGAATGTCACATCGCTCCTGACTGGTTACTGATGTACAGAAAAGACAATGATCGATTGCTTTTACTGCTCCTGCGTACAGGAACGCACAGAGATGTACTCGGAATCGAATAGATTTATCGCCTCTCCGCAATCTCCTTGATCGACTGGAGACCCTTCTCGAACTGAGTGCCGATCATCTTGTCCATATCCATAAAAAGACCCATCAATTTCCCGAGGAACGAATTGCAGCCGAACATGCTGTGCGCCAAAACGGTCTGATTGCCGCTCTCTGCAAATGTAAACTCGATGGTGTTCGTTGCCTTCATTGGTTTAATAAATTCGATCGTGATCCGGATGAACTCGCTTGGGCGACTCTCGATGATGGTCATGTGACCCGAACCCACTTTGCTATTCCCCTGCCATGCGTAATTCGCACCAACGCCAAACGCAGAACCACTGTAAATTTTCCTCGTTGCCGGGTCGAGTTTCTCCCACGGCGACCATGCTTCCCATTTGTGAAAATCGTTCACGTGCGGGAAGACCGCTGAAGCAGGCGCAGAGATCGTGGCCGAACGAACGTACCGAAACGAACTCGGTCTGCGTGAGACATAGACGAGGAAGAGAACAAGGACGAGGGCGGCGATCAGAAAGTACATGGTTATCCTATTCTAGCAGCAATCCAGTAGGTCAGCACAGAAACGGTACCGGCAAGAACTGTTCCCCACGCGAGATCGACAAGCGTCACCGAGAGCGTCCAGTTTTTGGCAACCGCCAAGTTCGTGAGATCGTAGGTCGCGTACGCAACGAAGCCGAAGAACGCACCCATCAGGAGTGCCGATTGCCAGGAGTGCTTCGTCACTGCCGGAATCAGCACAAATGTCACGAGACCAGAAATGTAGATCGCATAGAACACGAGTGCCGCAACCCAGTTCACCTGATCCTTGAGAAGCGATCCTATCTGGCTCCTGTAGTAATCGCGTGCAAGAAACCCAAGCCAGGTCATGTCGAGTGCGAGAAAGAGCGGCAGCGCGATGAAGAAAAGTTTGAAGAACATACGAGATAGTGTAATCGCCGCACATGATTTCGGAAATACGATCCGTTTGCTACACTGCGTCCAATCCTTCCCACTATTCTTCCATGAAACTCCGTTTCTCTTCCATCGTCGGTTGGACCTGCGCCATCCTCGTCGCAGCTTTCAACATCTTCGCAGGGATCATGAAATTCACGCCCATCGCGCCCGGCTCGGAAGCAGAGGTGATGATGCAGAAAATCGGAGTCACACCATCATTCAATCATGCACTGGGCATTCTCGAACTTCTTATCGTCGTTCTCTTCCTCGTCCCGCGAACATCGACCGTTGGCTTCGTCCTGATGGTGGGGTACCTCGCAGGTGCACTCGCGACAAACCTGACCCACGGGTTCTCGCACATGGAGGCACTGCCGATCTACATCCTCTTCGTGCTCCTCACGATCAGCGCGTACTTCAGAAACCCGGAGCTTCTGAGCAGGCTAAGAAACAAAACAGCCTGATTCAGACTCCTTTTCGAGGCGGAAGCGGTATAAACATGCTCGTGCGTTTCCTGTATGACTCGAAATCCGGTCGAACCGCATACTTTTTCTCGAGCATTGGAACACCGGAAACGAAGAGAATGAGAACTGTGATGAGAAGAGGACTGACAGAGGTGACCAAAGCTCCCGGAAGGGAGAGTGCTATTACGAAAATCCCCCACCACTGCGTGACCTCCCCGAAATAATTGGGATGACGCGAATATCTCCAGAGACCCCTGTCCATGATCTTTCCCTTGTTCTCCGGGTCACGCACGAAACTCGTCAGCTGATAATCCCCCACCGACTCGAAGAAGAAGCCAACGAGCCATATCGCGCTCCCGAGCACATCGAACATTCCGAGGGGAGAGGAAGGACTTTGTGCGATGAACATGACGGGGAATGCAATGACGAAAAGAAGAATCCCCTGAAGCATAAAAATCTGAACATAACTTCTGAGATGCACATGTCGCCATTGCTTGCGCCACAGGGCATAGCGATGATCTTCCGGCTTCTTCCTATTCCTTAGAAAGATATGGAAAGAAAGACGAAGTCCCCACATTGTCACGAGAACGGTCACGAGCAGAGATCTCGAAGAATGACCCGACAATGCGTAGGCGAGACATGCGACGACAATGAATCCCAGGCCCCATGCGACATCGGCGACATCGTTCCTTCGGATGAGCACCGCAATGATGAACGCAAGATGCACAAAAAGAAAAAGTGACAGTGCGATGAAGAATGTATTCGAAACCATGGGAAAGTACGACGGTGATGATACACAAGGACTTCATTTTCCCGTAGACTCTCATACTTTGGTCGAGCCCACCCCCATGCGCAGGCACTGCTCACTCACGCTGCACATCGTGCTCTGCGTTCTTGCCATCTTGCTTGTGCTTGCTTCGGCTGCAACCATCTTCTTTGTGGAGTTTTTGAAAGCCGGACCCATTCTGGATAGAAACAAGCTTGCACTGCAGGAAAGCATACGCATCGTCGATCGCACGAATGGAACACTCTATCAATTTTCGAATGCGGAACAGCGTCTCTCCCTGCCGGGAAACAGCATTCCTCTGAATGTAAGAAATGCGATTGTCGCGATCGAAGACGAGCGCTTTTTCGTCAGAAAAACCTGCATCGACGTCCGTGCACTGCTTCGAGCGGTAAAAGTAAACATCTTCGAGAACGGCCAGCAGGGCGCATCCACACTGACGCAGCAACTTGTGCGGATGCTCTACCTCACGCGGGAACGGACGATCACAAGGAAAGTCTATGAAATTCTGCTGTCCTGCCGACTTGAACACCTGCTCACGAAAGATGAGATCCTCACGCTGTACCTCAATGGCGTGAGCTTCGGGAACGGCATCAACGGCATCGAAGCGGCTGCAAAAGCCTACCTCGGAAAATCCGCGGAGCAGCTCTCGGTCGCCGAAGCGGCGACGCTGGTCTCGATCCCCCAACGACCGACATACTTCAGTCCCTATGGTCCAAATCTCAAAAGCAGTATCGATGCGGAAACGCTTCGATCCGTCCGGAAAGGAAGCGTCTCGGGAGCAACACTGCAATCGTTGACGGTCACCGGACTTCTCCCGAAAATCATCCAAGCAAAAGGCGGAGCAGTGCGAATCCCGGGGAGAGCCGATGCCGTCCTCAAAGCCATGCTTCGCACAGGCTTCATCGATCAGTCCGGTTTTGACGAGGCCTCGAAAGAACTCTTGCGACTCCGATTCAAGCCGCGTCGACACGGCATCGCAGCTCCGCACTTCACGCTCTCGATCCGAGACGAGATCACCTCGCTGCTGCAGTCAGTGTCGGCGCCTGCCGCGTGGCAGGCTGCAGGACTCACGGCCGAAACGACGCTGGATCCGAATCTGCAACGCATCGCCGAAAAAATCATTCTGGAATCCCAAGAACTCCTGCAAAAATCCCTTGCCAAGAACATCGCGCTCGTCGCAATCGACCGCAGGAATCGACAAGTGCTTGCGTATGTCGGCAACAACGATTTCTTCATCGCGGACGAAGAAGGGCAGATCGACATGGCCAAAGTCCCGAGACAGCCAGGCTCTTCCTTTAAACCTCTGGTGTATGCGACGGCGTTCGAGCGCGGGTTCACACCCGAAACGATTGTGAGAGACGAACCGATCCGCATCGGCTCGGACATTCCGAAAAACTACGAAGGAGGATTTAAGGGGAAGATGACGATCCGCTCGGCACTCGCACAGTCTCGAAATATTCCTGCGATCAAAACATTCCTCGATATCGGCGGAGAGGATCCCGTGCTCGAAGCAGGCAGTCGCGCAGGAGTGACGACACCCCTCATCTATAAACAAGAGATGCTCAAGACAAATCCGCATTTTACCTACGGCTGGCCAATGGCCATCGGCAGCGTCGAAGTACCGCTTCTCGAGATGGTGGAACTGTATGCGACAATCGCCAATCACGGTCTGTATCAACCGCTTCGAATGCTCTGTGCACTGAAAGACGCAGAAAGAAATGTCATCCTGCAATTGCCGCAAGAACCGCCGACCGTCGCATTTGCGTCCGAAGCAGCAGATCAAGTCGACGACATTCTTCGGGACAGCAAGAGTCGTCCCGAAGGATATTGGAGAACCATGCTCACGATCCCCGGACTTGATACCGCGGCAAAAACCGGAACAAGCAACGTCTGCTTTCGGCGCGATATCTGGAGTCGCTGCACCGAGTACGGCGTGAACAACGTCTGGACGCTCGGCTACAGCAACAATCTGGTCGTGGGAGTCTGGGTCGGTAATGCGGACAACAGCATCCTGGATCCTCTCGCGGACGGACTCACCGTCGCCGCACCTATCTGGAGAAAATTTCTGGAATCGGCATCGAATGTGAACGTTTTTGAAAACGATTCCTGCACATGATCTCAAAATATTTGCTGTACAATAAGCACATGCGCCTTCTTCGGATCTTCCTGATCGCATCGCTTCTTCTCGGCGTCATCGGATACGCGGTTGCTCCCGGATTTTTGATCGCTACGGACCACACTATTGCCTTTGCTCTCTTCTCCGTCAGGACTCCCCTCCTGCTGAAGTTTTTTTCAGCAATCACACTTCTCGGATCTGCGGAAGTGCTGGCGATCGCGGTGCTCTTTCTCACACTGCTTCTCTGGAACAGAAAACAGAAACATTTCATTCTGACCCTGTGGCTTACGCTCTTCACGGGTGAAACGGCGATGCTCCTCGGAAAGATCCTGTTCCGCCGCGTGAGACCGGAGATCCTGCTGCAGGCAACCGCTGAAACAACGTACTCGTTTCCGAGTGGGCATGCGACGACCGCAGTTGCGTTCTTCGGCTTTCTTGCGTACCTGCTCATCCGCACGCAAAAAAATCGAAGTGTGAAGATTCATGTCTTCGTTCTTGCGATCCTTGTGATCACACTTCTCGATCTGAGTCGCCTGTATCTCGGCGTTCACTACCTGAGTGATGTTCTTGCCGGCAACCTTGTCGGACTTGCGGCGTTGCTTTTCTCGATCTCTGTCACTGAGCGCCTGATCAGAAAGAAGAATATTCTTCTCTCGACTCTCCCTCTCTTCGATATCGTGGTCCTGCTGCTTGCAGAATTATTTCTGGTTTTTTTGCTTGTGTTCGTCTCGTAAAATGTCCCTTGGACGTGCTACACTCGCGAGATGAATCTTCGACCAATCGCTGCGCTTACGCTGGCATTGCTCTTCGCAATCGGAACGACTGAGAATGCAATTGCGACCGCACAGCCATTCGCCGATATGCAGCATAGTTGGTATCGATACCGCGAAGCTGCTCAGTATTTGCAAGCGAAAGATATTCTTCAAGGCTACGACGACGGAACATTCAGACCGAAAGAAACCATCAACAGAGCGGAACTCCTCAAGATCGTCTTTAAGGGCAGAAGCGATGTGACACCCGTTTCCAGACGGTGCTTCTCGGACGTCAGCCCCGACGAATGGTATGCACCGTACGTCTGCGCCGCAAAGAACCGCGGCATCGTGAAAGGCTACCAAAACGGCACCTTCAAACCCGCAGAACCCGTCAATTTCGCCGAGGCGATCAAAATCGTGCTGAATGCGTACGGTCACGAAGTCACCGAAAGCCAGGGTTCCGAATGGTACCTCCCCTACGTTGAAGAACTCGAGCGACTGGAGATTCTTTCGAAACATTCGTACGTTCCGTGGACTCCTCTCAATCGTGAACGAGCAGCCGATCTTCTCTGGCGCATGCTGCGTTACGAAGATGAACGATTCATCGCACGTCTGTCGCCGGGTTGCACCAAAGCACCTCCCGTACTCCCGCCCGTCACCCTCTCCGTCGGCGGAAGAGACCGGGATTTCCTGCTGACGATTCCAAAGAACTACAAAGCGCACGATCCGGCACCGCTGATCGTTGCTTTTCACGGCCGCACCAATAGCAACGCACAAGTACGAAGCTACATGCGACTGGACCGCGAAATCGGCGACAGCATCATCGCCTATCCCGCCGCGATCAAAAATGACAACGGTTCATACTCATGGGCAAATCCGGGCGACAAGCCGCAGGAAATCCGCGATATCGCGTTCTTCGATGCGATTGTTGAGAAGCTTGCAGAGACGTACTGCATCGATCTGGATCGCATCAGCACGGTCGGTCATTCACTCGGCGCTTGGATGGCGAACACGGTCGCTTGCGTACGAGGAGGTGCCGTGATGGCATCGGCAACCGTCGGAGGCGATTCGGTGATCACAAAGTGCGCGGGCCCGGCAGCCGCATTGATCGCACACAATCCAAAAGACACTCTTGCAGCCTTTAGCGGCGCCGAACGTGTCCGAAAGCTGAGGCTGGAAACAAACGCCTGTGCATGGGAAACGGAAAACACGGGACCTGCGACACTGAACTGCGTTCGTCACGCCAACTGCGCGGGCGGCAACGATATTCTGTGGTGTCCGCACACGATCGACACAGACGAGCACGACGGCACTTTCTACCCCCATACATGGCCGCGTGCGACGGCTGCGGCTATTGGAGATTTCTTCGCATCGATCGAATAAAGATCGATTACTGTCCGACCGTGAGCGAGTGCAGTTTCTGCTGCTTTAAGACCTGATTCACGAGAGATCTTCGGCTGATGCGAACGCCGTCGTACGCACGATCAACAATGTCCGTCGGCGACTCCGGAATCATGATTGTCAATTCCGCATCGAAAAATTTCATCGACGTCGAATGATCCGGCTGAACCCAACCCGACTTCTCGACATGCCATTGCCTGTGCATCAAATTTCTTTTCTGGACGAAATCACGATTCGCGTCTTTGTAGGTCTGTGAACCGACATTCATTGCATTTTCCCTGATCCACAGGACGCGCTCTGCTTCGGCATTCTGGTGATACTGCCTGTGCACTTCACCGGACGCCTTCGATTCCGCATGCGCCGATGACCATTCCAAGTTCGCGCCTCGCATGAACACACCGACAGGCTCGACTTTGGGCACTCCTGCGGCAACTGCCAATGGAGACCCGATCATAGAAAGTGTAAGACTGAGAGAAACGAAACGAAGAGCGTATGTACGCATGGAAGAGGAGGGGGAAGTATCCAGTGAGCTGATACTAGCAAAGAAACAACAAGCAATGCCAATGAAACTTGGCAATCATCGGAACCGTAGCAATCGTTCGTAACTTCCGCGGAAGATACGGATCTTCCGCTGCGATAATTATGAAACTTCTGCTGCAACTTCTATCTCCGCAGGTCCTCCGCTCACCACTGCTTTAATTCTGCGCACGCCCGCGGAACTGCTTTCCTCTTTCTGAATCTTGAACGTGCCGAGCATTCCGGTCTTGGCTACGTGCGGGCCTCCACAGATTTCCTTGCTGAACGTGCCCATCGTGTAGACTTTCACTTTTTCGCCATACTTGCTGTCAAATACTCCGATCGCGCCTTGAGCTTTCGCCTCATCGACGGTCATGACGGAGTAACTTACAGGTGCGTCTGCTTTGATCGCTTCGTTGACGAGTTCTTCGACTTTCTTGATCTGCTCTGGCGTCATCTTTTCGCCATGGCAGAAATCGAACCGAAGACGCTCGGCTGTAATATTGCTACCTTTCTGCGAAATGTGATTCCCAAGCACCGTATGGAGTGCTGCATTGAGGAGATGCGTTGCCGTATGGAGCTTTGTCGTCTCCGCCGAATGATCGGCTAGACCGCCTGCGAATTTTTTCTCAGCTCCGGCTCGACTGAGCATCTGATGCTCCGAAAATGCCTTGCTGAAGCCATCTTCATCAATCGAGAGTCCCTGTTCATTGGCCATTTCTCGTGTCATTTCAATCGGAAAGCCATACGTGTCATAGAGGTGAAATGCATCGATGCCGGAAATTTGCTTTGTGCTTCTCTCTGCAACGCGCTGAAAGTGCTTCTCCCCTTCTGTCAGCGCTTTCATAAATGCTTCTTCTTCATCATTAAATGCATCGAGAATCACTGACTGCTGCACCTTAATCTTCTCATAGAAATTTCCGTACTGCGACACAACAACCTGCGCAATCGATGCGCAGAATCCTGAAATATTTTCTATCCCTAACTTGCGTGCAGAACGTATCGCACGACGAATGATTCTTCGCAGTACGTAGCCCTGATCGACATTACTCGGTCGCACGCCGTCTGCGAGCATAAACGTAGCGGCCTTGAGGTGATCGACGATAATCCGCTGATCGCGGCCAGGGATGGCCGCACTGTTACCGCGGTCAGGGACCTTGCCTGCCGGCAGGCGGGTAGCCGCACTGGAAATGGCATGCATCATCGGTAAAAATGCATCTGTCTCATACACACTCTTCACTCCCTGCAGCACAGCTGCAACGCGTTCGAGTCCCATACCTGTATCCACATTCTGCTGTGCCAAAGGCACAAACGATCCGTCCTCCTGCTTGTTGTATTGCATGAAGACGTCGTTCCAGATTTCCATCCACTCGCTGTCGTGTGTTGCCGGATTACCTTTCGGTTCCCCTGCTCCGACCCAGTAAAACATCTCTGTGTCAGGCCCGCATGGTCCTGTTTTTCCCGCAGGACCCCACCAGTTCTTCGCCTTCGGCAGAAAACCGATACGCTCTCGGGGCATGCCCACCGATTCCCAAATCCCCGCGGACTCTTCGTCTTTCGGCGCATCCTTATCACCTTCGAAGCAGGTGACGGCAAGCATCGAAGGATTGATGCCGAGCCACTTCTTGGACGTCAGAAATTCGTAGCTCATCTCGATCGCGCCTTTCTTAAAGTAATCTCCAAGGCTCCAGTTTCCGAGCATCTCGAAACACGTCAGGTGACTACTGTCCCCTACTTCATCGATATCCTGCGTGCGGACACAGAGTTGGACATCACAGAGTCTCTTGCCCATCGGATGCGCCTGTCCCATCAGGTACGGAACGAGAGGGTGCATGCCGGCAGTCGTAAAAAGCACAGTAGGATCGTTCTCGGGCACGAGAGAAGCACCAGGGATAATGCTATGACCCTTCGATTTGAAGAATTCGAGGTAGGCTGTGCGGATGTCTGCGGTTGTCATGAGAGAGAATCGTAATGAGTACAGAGAGTACTGAAACATGGCTTTTATGGGTACTTGACAAAATCTAATAATACATTAAAGTATGCATCCTTTATGCCGCTTCTTGATCCACCATGTTTTCCGGGGCTTGTCGGATGTGAACCGGGCTACAGTCCGGATGGTTCCGTCTACATTCCACCATATGATAGCAGCGATGGCTCCTCGGGCTTTGGAGATTCAGGTACAGGCAGCAATATCATCATTGGACCGCGCTCTGGCATAAGCTCTTCTCTAGGTTCATCGGGGTCAGATAATAATCAGTACGCACTCTACACCGTCACACTCAAGAATCTTGGAACAAAAGCAGTGAACGGCTTGCAGCTGCGTCACGGTGCCGTACCTTTCGGTTCCACATTCGACCCGCTCAAGTCTTCGTCCAGCTGCTCATTTTTGTCTCCAATGATTGGTTGCACAGAAAGTCTTGCTGCATCTGCAACAAAGAAGTTTCCTATCGTCTACAAAGTAACGAACAGCGCACATTGCCGCATCAATCCTGTTCTCCAGACTATTCGTGCCGAATTCAGCGATCCTGCGGCAGGGAGCCCACCTGTCTCGGCATCCGTACAGTGTGCAATCGTGAAAGGCAGTGCACTGGATGCAGAACTTGCAAAGACGAAACCTCTATCATCTTCGTCTTCTTCCAGATCAGTCGTGAATACAGTGAGTTCTTCCTCCTCTTCCCGAACAGGGATAGGTGCTGGAAACTCTTCTGCATCTTCGAGAACAGGGATAGGTAGCGTGAACTCTTCGGCATCTTCGAGGACAGGGGTAAGTAGCGTGAAATCTTCGACATCTTCCAGAACTACAGTGAGTACTGGAAACTCTTCTGTATCTTCGAGGACAGGGGTAGGTGCCGGGAACTCTTCGTCGTCTTCGAGAACAGCAGCAAGCAAAGACCAATATGCGGTCTATACCGTGTCAGCGAAGAACAACGGCACATCTCCGACCAATGGCGCTGTGCTCAGCCACGGAGCCATCCCTTCGGGTCTTTCGTTCGACCCGTCAAAGTCTTCACCAGCGTGCTCACTCAGTGGCAACGCTGTCACCTGCAGGCAGGATCTCGTTTCCACGGAAACGAAAAAATTTCCGATCGTCTACAAATTGACGGATGGGAAAAAATGCGAAGACGTACAAGGTCTGAAAACAATCTCTACGCCAGCGACTATTTCAGCATCGGTGCAATGTGTCAGTAAAAACGGTGATGAGATCGATCAGGAAATCGCAAAGCAGAATGGAGATGTGGCGAGCAACATGAGCTCTTCTATAGGCAACGGTAGCCTGTTCGCGGTCTACGATGTCACGCTCAAGAATCTCAGTAATACTCCTGTCGACGATATCCGAGCGATTCATGGAACGGTTCCTGACGATGCGACATTCGACGACGACAAATCGGACGGTAGCTGCGCGATTGGAAATTCGATCGTTGCATGCAAGAAAAACCTGGGCGAATCCGCCACTCAGAATTTCACGATCACGTACAAAGTCACCGATCCAGAATACTGCAAAAACACGCCAATGCTGAAGACGATCGCCGTCCAGAGTGCCTCCGAAAACGCACCGATTCCTCCGGTTTCAGCAACCGTCAACTGTGTCATGAAGACTGAAGATGATCTTAGTTTTGGAAACGGTATCGGTGGAGAAAACAGGCAGGAAAATGCGGAAGTAATCTACGATCCAAACACCGTCGAGCCGCAGACCGGAGCAAATGATCTGTACTACCAGAATGTTGGGACTGATGACTACGTTCTGATCCCTCATGACACTGTATCGATCGGAAGTATTTCAACTCCGATATTCTTTCTGTCTCTCTTCAGTATCGTGATACTCGGATATGCCATGTTGATGAGATTTGCTCATAGATAAGGGCTAAAACAGATCTTTATAGGTCAAATTTGTCATGTATATTTTTCTATTACTTTTTATGTTTGACAATATTTATTATATAAGGTAAAGTTCGTCCCTTTTACTTGCCAAAGTAGCAATTTCCCCGTCTCATACTATGGAATTCCGTAAAACGATATCCTCACTGGTACTCGCGGGAATGCTGATGACGCAAGTACAAGCCGGTCTCATCCCGTCATTCGAGCCCCTTCTTCAGAAATCAATTGCAGCAGGACCGGCTCTCGGAACCGCATTTAACACGCCTGACAGTTTTGACAGCCAAACAAACGAAAATGGAAACAGCGTCTCTAGGCCTGCAGGAGCGACATTGAACTGTCCGTCCGGACAAGTCATCACGAGTATTGCGTATCTCGGTATCCAGGCAGGCAATGATAGTACCGATGGCCTTACGATTGCGTGCAAACCAATTAATGCAACGACAGGAAATCTTGGATCACAAGGCTCGTATCTAGCCAATGGCGACATCGACAGCAATCCACGCCGTGCCACTGACCTCGTACAACCCACCTGTAGTGGTAACAATGCCGTTGCGACTGTGTACTGGGCCGACCTTGAGAGTAATGCATCAGGAGGACGACAAGACGCAATGGACGGGCAAGGAATCGGATGTAATCCGATTTCATGCGACGGTATCGGTACAGATGAGGTGGAAACACGCCAACCAGGAGACTTTTTGCCGCACGGAAGCCAAGTACCAACGACCATCCAAAGTATCAGTTGTCCAAGCGGAAGCGTCGCAGTCGGAGTGACGTATGACTCCTTCGGTTCTCAGGTGTCGTCCGATCCGGATGCCACAGACTCCGTCGTGCGACTACGCTGCGCACCGGTCAGCACTACGTTCTGTGCTCCTCCTCCGGGAGCCGATCTCTCTATCCAGAAGTCAGGACCTTCATCGATCCAGCGAGGCAATGTCTTAGTCTACACCGTCACGGCATTCAACAGCGGTCCCACGACTGCAACAAACGTCGTCATCACGGATCCTATCCCATCGGGACTAACCTTCAACCAAGGACAGAGTTCCGGGAACTGTTTCCAGAGCGGAAACAACGTTGTGTGCAATAACTTCAGTTTGAGCGCAGGACAGAGCTCGAACTTCCAGATCGCATTCAACGTACCGACGGTTCAGAGCTGCAACCAGACAACGGTCCAGAATACGGCATCCATTTCGAGTTCAACGACCGATCCAAACTCCTCAAATAACCAAAGCCAGACAGTAAGTACCACAATCACCTGTCCGGCACTGACCGCAGATCTCTCGATCCAGAAGAGCGGGCCGAGTTCCGTACTACGCGGGAACGTTGCAATCTATAGCGTGACAGCCTTCAATGCAGGACCGGATTCTGCAACGAACGTCGTCATCACGGATCCAATCCCATCTGGACTCACGTTCAACCAAGGACAGAGTTCCGGGAACTGTTTCCAGAGCGGTAACAACGTTGTGTGCAATAACTTCAGTTTGAGCGCAGGACAGAGCTCGACTTTCCAGATCGCATTCAACGTACCGACGGTTCAGAGCTGCAACCAGACTACCATCCAAAACGTTGCATCAATTTCAAATTCCACCACCGATCCGAACTCATCGAATAATCAGAGTAATACGGTACAGACAACACTGACATGCCCTCCTGTCGTGACTGCAGATCTTTCGATTACGAAAAGCGGACCGAGTTCCGTGCAGCAAGGCAACGTCGTGAGTTACCAGATGACTGCGTTCAATGCGGGACCTGCGACAGCAAATAACGTCACGATTACTGATCCGATTCCCGGAGGACTCACGTTCAACCAAGGACAGAGTTCTGGGAACTGTTTCCAGAGCGGCAACAGTATTATCTGTAACAACCTGACTCTCACGAATGGCCAGTCGGCAACAGTCACGATTGCACTCAACGTCTCGAACTCATTTACCTGTAACGGAACAATCCAGAACATTGCATCTGTCAGTACTTCAACCACTGATCCGAATGCAGGCAACAACCAAAGCCAGACAGTGCAGACAACGGTGACATGTCCGACACCGACTGCCGATCTTTCAATGACGAAAAGCGGACCAAGTTCCGTGCAGCAAGGCAACGTCGTGAGTTACCAGATGACTGCCTTCAACGCGGGACCGAACACGGCCAATAACGTGACGATTGCGGATGCGATTCCTTCGGGACTCACATTCAATGCATCACAAAGTTCGGGGAACTGTATTCAGAATGGCAATAATATTCTCTGCAATAACCTCACTCTTACCAATGGTCAGTCAGCAACAGTCACGATTGCCTTCAACGTGCCGACGATCCAAAACTGCACGCAAAGCACGATCCTCAACACGGCTTCGGTAAGCACTTCAACGACCGATCCGAATTCAGGAAACAACCAAAGTCAGACTGTGCAGACGACCGTGACATGTCCAAGTGCAGATGTGTCGATCACAAAAAATGGACCGAGTTCTGTAACGCAAGGTGGACTCATCAGCTATCAGATCACGGTAACGAATGCCGGTCCCGGCCCCGCAAACGGTGTCACGATCACCGATCCGGTTCCATCCGGACTTACGTTCAACCCGTCTCAAACTTCTGCAGGCTGCCAGTTAATCGGTTCCAATGTCGTGTGCAGTAACCTCTCACTGACAAATGGACAGAGCCTCAGCGTGATTCTTGGATTCAATGTCTCAAACTCATTTACCTGTAACGGTACGATCTTCAACACGGCATCAGTCAGTACTTCAACCACTGATCCAAATGCAGGCAACAACCAAAGCCAGACCGTGCAGACGGCAGTGGCATGTATCACCGCAGATTTGTCGATCACAAAGAGCGGACCGAGTTCTGTTCTGCAAGGCGGTGTTGTCAGCTACACACTGACTGCGACGAATGCAGGACCTGCAACAGCCAATAACGTGACGCTTGCGGATGCGATTCCTCCGGGACTGACATTCAATGCGTCGCAGAGCTCCGGAAACTGTATCCAGAACGGCAGTAATATTTTGTGCAACAACCTGACTCTCACGAATGGTCAGTCTGCCACAGTCACGATTGCCTTCAACGTTGCTCAGAATTTCACATGCAATACGACGATCCAGAACATTGCATCCGTGAGTACATCAACCACTGATCCAAACTCCAATAACAACCAAAGCCAAACCGTACAGACCACGGTGACGTGTCAGACTGCCGATCTGTCGATTGTGAAATCGGGTCCTCTCTCCGTCGTTCGCGGCGGCATCGTGAGTTACACGATGACAGCATTCAACGCGGGACCGAACACGGCAAACAACGTGACGATTGCGGATGCGATTCCTTCGGGACTCACGTTCAATGCGTCACAAAGTTCGGGAAACTGTATCCAAAACGGCAGCAATATTTTGTGCAACAACCTGACTCTCACCAATGGTCAGTCGGCAACAGTCACGATTGCCTTCAACGTGCCGACGATCCAAAACTGCACGCAGAGTACGATCTTCAATACGGCATCTGTCAGTACGTCGACGACCGATCCGAATTCTTCGAATAATCAGAGCCAGACCGTACAGACAACAGCAACATGCCCTGTCATCAATGCGGATCTCTCGATTGTAAAGAGCGGACCGAGTTCTGTTCTGCAGGGTGGTGTTGTCAGCTACACACTGACTGCGACGAATGCAGGACCTGCAACGGCCAATAACGTGACGCTTGCGGATGCGATTCCTCCGGGACTGACGTTTAATGCGTCGCAGAGCTCCGGAAACTGTATCCAGAACGGCAGTAATATTTTGTGCAACAACCTGACTCTTACGAATGGTCAGTCTGCGACAGTCACGATTGCGTTCAACGTTGCTCAGAATTTCACATGCAATGCGACGATCCAAAATACGGCATCGGTGAGCACGTCCTCGACTGATCCGAATCCGAATAATAACCAAAGCCAAACCGTACAGACAACGGTGACGTGTCCCGTTGTCACTGCAGATATGTCGATCTTGAAAACCGGACCTGCATCCGTGACTCGCGGAGGCACCGTGACCTATACGCTCTCTGTCATCAACAACGGTCCGGCAACTGCAACGAACGTCGTCATTCATGACAATATCTCGAATCTCGTATCAGCAACAAACGGCTTCAGCCTCGTTTCCGCAACCGGAGCCAGCTGTCTTCTGATCAACAGCGGAAATGAAGTCGCCTGCTTCATCGGAAGCATGACCGCAGGGCAACCGCTTACGATCACGATTGTCTTCAATGTTCCCGTGAATCAAACATGCACGCCTTCCGTCGCAACAAACACCGTATCGGTTGTGAGTGACAACGATCCGAATGCGAACAACAATCAGAGCCAGGTGAATACGAGCGTCAACTGTCCGGTCGTCAATACGTCTGATCTTTCGATCGTCAAAATCGGTCCTCAGACCGCCCAATTCGGCACCAATCTCGTCTACACGATTGTTGCAAGCAACAACGGACCATCGACCGCCACAAACGTAACGATCACAGATCCGATTCCAGCGGGAATGACCTTCGTATCGTCGACGGGAGCCTGCAGCCAAGTCGGCCAGCAGGTGCAGTGCTCTCTTGGAAATTTCACACCGAGCACGTCACAGACGTTCACGATTACCTTGAACGCAACGCTCAACCAAAACTGCACGCAAGGAAGCGTGACAAATACGGCAACCATCCAGAGCAGCACTGCTGACCAAAACTCCGGCAACAACTCGAGCCAATTCCAGACAACACTTACGTGTCCAGCGAGTGCCAGCGCCGACCTCTCCATCACCAAATTTGGTCCTGCACAGATCGTTGCAGGAAACCAGATTACCTACACACTGATCGCCACCAACTTCGGTCCTTCAACTGCAACAAATGTTGTCATCAATGATCAGATTCCTGCAGGACTGACGTTCGTATCATCCTCGGGCGTAAACTGTGCGGTCACCGGAAACACGCTGCAGTGTACGATCCCAAGCCTTCTCTCAGGTCTTTCGAGTCCGATCGTCTCCGTCACCTTCGCAACACTTGCTCCAAGCCAGAACTGTTCGCAGACAACTGTCACCAATACGGCAACGATTACGTCATCTGTCGCCGATCCGAGTACCGGCAATAACCAGTCGAATGTCACGACGACCCTCACTTGTCCGACGGTGACTGCGGATCTCTCGATTGCGAAGAGCGGACCTGCAACAGTCCTTCAGGGAGGTGTTGTTCTCTACACACTGACTGCAACAAATGCCGGTCCGGGTACCGCAACAAATGTGACGCTTGCCGATCCGATTCCTGCAGGTCTCACGTTCAATGCTTCTCAGAGTTCCGGTAACTGTATCCAGAACGGCAGTAACATTCTCTGCAATAACCTGACCCTCACAAGTGGTCAGTCTGCAAGCGTCACCGTTGCATTCAATGTTCCTGCCAATGCCGCTTGTAACAGTACGATCCTGAATGCTGCATCTGTCAGTACATCGACGACCGATCCGAATCCTGCCAATAACCAAAGTCAGACCGTAAGCACAACCGTCACATGTGCTCCTCCTCTTACAGCAGATCTCTCGATCAGTAAGAGCGGACCTGCAACAGTCCTTCAGGGAGGTGTAGCTCTCTACACGCTGACTGCAACGAATGCAGGCCCGGGTACCGCAACAAATGTGACGCTTGCCGATCCGATCCCTGCAGGTCTCACGTTCAATGCTTCTCAGAGTTCTAGTAACTGTATCCAGAACGGCAGTAACATTCTCTGCAATAACCTCACACTGACAAATGGTCAGAGTGCGACAGTAACGGTTGCATTCAACGTTCCTGCAAATGCCCTGTGCAACAGCACAATCATCAACCAGGCATCGGTGAGCACATCGACGACCGATCCGAATCCGGTGAATAATCAGAGCCAGATTGTTGCAACCTCAGTCACGTGCATCCAGCAGGCAGATCTCCTCATCCAGAAAACAGGACCGACAACGGTGACACGCGGACAAGTCCTCAGTTACAGCCTCTCAGTCACCAACTTCGGTCCGTCCCTGACTCCCGCAAACGTGAAAGTTGTTGATCAGATCCCGTCGGGCCAAAATCTCACCTTCAACCAATCCGCATCGAGCGCCGGCTGCAGCCAAAGCGGCGCGAGCATCGTGTGTCTCTCCGCTCTCGGCCCAAGCTCGTCTGTGAACTTCATCATCGCCTTCAACGTCCCGACCATGCAAAGCTGTACCACAGGAGTTGCCCTGAACACCGCAACGGTCGTCAGCCAACTCAGTGACCCAATTCTGTCCAACAATACGAGTGGCACGGTGAGCACCGCCATTCTCTGCCCGACCGTAAACACGCCTGATCTGAGCATTTTGAAGACCGGTACGCAGACGGCTGTAAGAGGCAGCGCAGTGAGCTACAGCATTGTCGCCTCCAATATAGGAACGGGAACGGCAACGGGTGTCATTGTCACAGATGTCATTCCTGCCGACCTGAACTACGTCTCGTTCACTGCTCCGACAGGTGTCACCTGTACCGTCCTCAATACGACACAGATTCAGTGTCTGGTTGGAACACTCGCCCCAAGCATCGGTGCGACGATCGTACTCAACTTCACCGGAAAGACAGTCACTCCGTGCTCACAAGCAGCCACAGTCACAAACACCGCGACGATCACAAGCGGTACCGCCGAGCTAAATCAGACGAATAACTCGAGCTCCGCAAATACGACTCTCACCTGTCCGACATCGCAGATCGCGGATATGCAGGTAATACTCACCGGTCCGAGCTCAAGCAATAGAGGAACGAATGCGGTCTATAACGCAACAATTACGAATAACGGACCGAATACGGCACAATCAGGGAGCCTCATCATCCCTGTCCCAGCAGGTCTTACCTATGTCTCCGCAGCAGGAGCAATATGCACACTTGTCAGTAGCACACTGAACTGTGCACTGGGCAATATGACTGTCGGTCAGATTCTCATTGTTGGTTTCGCCTTCTCCGTGCCGACGATCAGCAACTGTACGTCGACCACAACGCAGGCAACAGCAACAGTCTCGAGTGCAACGTCCGATTCGAATGCCGCGAACAACACAAGCCAGGTAACCACAACGCTCGTCTGTCCGGAGGCTACGAATCTGACGGTGTACAAAACGGATAACCGTACGAATGCAACAGCTGGAGATACGCTCCATTACACGATTATTCTCACCAATAACTCAAGTACCGCTGCAAGCAACCTCACGGTAAGCGATACCGTACCGTACGGACTCACGATTCTCACCGTCAGTGACGGCGGAACGATCAACGGACAGAACGTGACATGGACGAACCTGACCGTTGCGGCGAACAGCAGTCGCACGATCACACTCGATGCACAGGTTCGAAGCGACGTCAGCAATAATACGGTGGTCCAAAATATCGTAACAGTGAACGGCCAGACGTCGACAGACAGCACGACGATCACTGGGCAGACATATGTTCCACCCTACACGCCTCCTCCTTATTATCCGCCATACACGCCGCCTCCCTATTACCCACCGTATAATCCACCAACACCTCCCGTCTTCTATCCTCCAGTCGTCACTCCTCCTCAAGTAACGCCTCCGACCTTCTATCCTCCGGTGATCCTCCCGCAGACGGGTAGCAATGACCGAAACTTCTATGCCTCAACTACGGACAAGTCGCAGGTGACTGCCATCAAACCCGGACAGAAAACAGGAGCAAATGAAGATTCTGGATTCGGTGCCATCTTCTACGCAACCCTCATGACCATTCTCGCGGCAGGTTCCGCTGCTGCAAGCAAGCTTCTGTCACCGCTGGGTTTCTAACTTTCACACGTTACCCCTGAATCACATTCAGGGGTAACGCGGAATATAATCAGAATGCCTCCATCATCCCGCAATCGGCAACACGAAGATTCCTTTGATCTTAAACAATATGCCAAAACCGCGAGCCTAAAACGAACCATCCCGAATTATGAAAGACTGCAAAGCGAGCATGCTCCGGATTTCAAAAAATTCCTATCCACTCTGCGTGATCGATTGAAAGAGCATCGCAAAGATGAGAAAAAAGTTCTGGTTATTCTTGGAACCGGCGGGACATTCCAATCCGAGAGCACAACGGAAGGATACGCCCCGACGGAAAATTTACGAGAGAGTTTCAACGCGTTGCAAATGCCGAAAGACGAGTCAATCCATCTGGAACTCTGCGATCTTATGAATGCCGATTCGTCTCAAATGACGGTCCAACAATGGAGATTTATTGCTGAAATGATCGTGCTTCTGGAAGAGGAAGCAGGCGATCTGTACGACGGCATCATCATCACGCATGGAACAGACACGATGTCGAAAGGCGCTTCCTACCTTTCATTCATGCTGCAAGGATTCCCGAAAAGCATCGTCTTCACGGGATCGCAGTATCCTGCGCTGGAAAAAGGATCCGATGCCAAAGATCAAATGGAACGAGCGATCGTCACATCGAAAATCGCCGCATCGGCCGGCAGAAGAATTTGCGAGGTGATGGTTGCCTGCGGCTTGAAAGTAAGCCGTGCCACATGGGCTGCAAAGCAAGGTGATAAAACAACGAATGCGTTTGCACCGTGGAATCAGACCAGCCAGGAATACGACGCGACAGACTGGGCGCAAGCAGCCAGAGACGGCACGCTGCACAGACTTGCACCTGCACTTATCGACTTCGGAACCGGAAAAAATTCCGGCAGTCTGGAAATCGCCAGCCATGCCATGACACTGGAAAACAAAAAACCGTATGACCCGTTCACGAACATCACACACGCAGCCGATCTTTACCCTGTGCAACTCAGCGACAAATCCACGGAATCATTCGCACAACATTTGATCCAGCAAAAAGTATCACTCCTGACGCAGCTCGGTTCCGCTACAGCCGATGACACACTTGTCGATCTTGCGATGACAGCCGCAAATCACGGCAAAATTGTTCTGTTCGAGGCACCCTTCCCTGATTCGACGGTACAGACCGGAACGTATAAAGCAGGAGCGGCGGTCCGCGAAAACGTACCACTCATACATCGAACACTTCCTATCCTGAACACGTCTCCAAGTGCATTCGAAGCGAAAGTAAACTACGTCCTTCACAAACTGAACATTCAACCTCTTGCCTACAAAAAGGGACTCGGCATTGTGTACAACTCAGTGGATCTTCGAAGATTTTACGATGCAATGGAAAGCAATATGGTTGGTGAGCTTGTCTGAAAAACCTGTCATTCGCGGGAAGCCCGCCTTTGCCTTCGGGCTACAGACGGGCAGGAATCCCGCTCCTTTTCTGATTCTTTCAATTTGGTATTTGCATATTTATTAAAATATGTTATAATACTTTCAACAATGAATACAAACAGAATCACTGAGTACGCACGTCTCCATAGTATGCAAACCGGAGTCGTCGCACTGGCCATGGTCACACTCATTGGAGGAACGGGAACGTTCACTGCTCCGCTGGCTGCCTCTGTCACATCCGAAAGCAATGCGGCGGAACATCAGGCAGCACCACTCGACACGGACTCCGTCAGGAATCTGAGAGAAGCCATGCGCATGAAGAGAGCACTCATGACGCGCTCGGTCACCGTCCAATTCACGACAGGTACGGGCACGGTTCTGAGTGCAACGACCATCTCGCTGGCAGACCACCCCGAGTGGATCACGCTCGATCGAGATATGACACGACGTATCCATGCGAGCGTCGACCAAAAGAGTATCGAAGAATATTTGAACACTCTCTCGATGGATTCTCTCCAAAAACCGTCGGCGTGTTCGATCCTCCGAGAAGAGGTCGATCTGCAAGGAGTGATACGAATCGAAACAAGCTGTACGGCGGAAACCGGCTACCGCTATGACACGGCATCCGTATCGACCATCGCAAAACATGCACTCGAAACGAACAATTCGGGCGTATCAATCGCAGTCGAATCCGTCTCTCCGACGATCTCTGCGCTGGCCGAAAGCGGCATGACCGTACAGGGAACGCTGACACTTCTCGCAAGCGGTCAGTCGAACTTCAAAGGCTCCGGTGAGGGCAGAAAGTGGAACGTGAGAAAAGCGATCAATGAGCAGGTGCACAATATTGTGATCCCTGAGGGAGCGGAGTTCTCCTTCAACAGTGCGCTTGGTGGCAGAGTGGATCTCGGAACCGGATGGAAATTGGCGCTGACGATCTTCAATGGAAAAGACCTCAAGATGTTCCCGGGCGGGGGCATTTGCCAGGCATCGACAACGGTCTACCGAGCCGTACTGCGAGCAGGTTTCCCGATTCTCAAGCAGAAAAGCCACAGCCTTTATGTCACATACTACGAGAAATACGGTGTGGGACTCGACGCGACGATCTTCCCTGGACAGCAGGATCTGACCTTCGTGAATGACACCCCCGGTCCGATCGTCATCCAGTCCTACAGCCGCGACGACGAAGCATTCGTCCACATCTTCGGCATCGACGATCATCGGTCAGTCGTCATGAGCGGTCCGTACTTCAGCTCAACCGCACCGAATGATCTCCTCGTGAATGGTCACACGGTTCGCAGAAACGAAATCGCGTGGAAGCGAAGCGTGCGTCTGCCGTCGGGAGAGAGAAGCGACGAAGTGTTCGCCGCACGCTACAACGCTATTCCGAAATCAGTCGCGAAGAGATCCCCTCTCACAACCGAACAGACGCGAGGAACTACCGATATTGCGATGCAGGAATTTATTGCAGCGAACTGATCCCCCATCCTCAATCCTTCCCCCGTCCTCACCCCTGCCCCTCTCCACTGAGGTGGAGAGGGAAAAAGGTCATTTTGCTTTCTGGGAAGGAAGCACTTTTTTTAGTGAGAACGATATTCCCCTCCCCCCTCGGGGGAGGGGTTAGGGGTGGGGGAAGATCTCATTCTCCTCCAAAGAAACGCCGCACCCGACAGATAGAGAATGTATGCAGAAATTTGAAGCACCGTCGGATGATCGCTGTAGCCAACGAGCGATTCGAGGATGCCGCCGAGAAGAGTTTCCTCGGGAAGCACCGCTCTCAAATCCCACACGGAAGCCTGCAAAACCGTGAAGATATTGGCTTCTTGCAGTTCACCGATACCGTGCGACAGAAGTCCTGCGGCAAAGAGAAGTAGAAGCACTCCGGTGCCCACGAAAAATGAATGGAGCGAAAATTTCCTGCTGCCACGCAGGATCAACACGGTGATCAGAAGTGCGCCCGTGATTCCTGCAAGCGCGCCTGCAAGATGATGAAGATTCGACTTCGCACTCAAAAACGCAGCATTGAGGAAGATCACCATCTCGGTTCCCTCACGCGCGGTTGTCGTAAAACTGAGGAGAAAAATTGCAAAAGACTGACCGGAGAGCGCATAGAGCGTAACATCCCGCTGGATCGACGCGCGAAGCGTTGATCCCATCCGCATCATCCAGAGAATCATCCATGTCAGAAGTGCAGCGGCAACAAGCATCAAAATACCTTCGTAGACCTCTTTCGCTTCCTCGAGCAGACTTGCCGCAAAAACGTGAAACAAAAAGGCAACAATGATACTGAAGCCGATCCCCGAGCCGACTCCCATCCAGACGAAACGTTTCCTGCGATCCTGACCCAAACGCGAAAGAATCGTAAGAATCATGCCAATCACCAAAGACGTCTCGAGTGTCTCACGAAGCGTGATCAATGCGGCTGCTGTCATAGAATAGAAAGGAAAACGCGGAGCTGAATATGTCCGCCATTCCAATATTACACTATCGGTAGCTTCACCGTCACGGTCGTGCCTCTACCCTCGCGACTCGCAATCGCAATCGTTCCTCCGGCGCGCGTAACAACACCCTTCACGATGTAGAGCCCGAGTCCGTTGCCATCAGCCTTGAACCTCGTTGCATTGGTACCCCTCGCGAATTCATCGCAGACTCTCGACAGGTCACACGCAGGAATACCGCAACCAAAATCCTGCACCTCAAGACGTGCCGTTGTACCATCCTTCCGAAGACGAACGATGATCTCAGCGCCGTCGGGAGAGAAATCCATGGCGTTCGTGAGAAGCTCTTCGACGACACCTGCCATCATCGCCGTATCGAGCCGCATCGTGATGTTTTCGCACTCCGAAAATCGAACACGCTGACCCCGATCCGTAAGACGCGTTCCCGCACTCTCGATGACATCTCTGACAATCGAGGTCAGTGATGCGAATTCGGCATTGTATTCGAGCCTGTCTGCATGGACGAGATCCGCTTTCTTGAGGGTTTTGAGGATACCACTGAGCCTCTTTACGCCTTCGTGAATGTTGACGATGGTTCTTTGGATCGACGTCGGTCCATCTTCCTCGAGCTCCTGCAGAGACCAGTTGATAATGGTGAGCGGTCCCCCGATCTGGTGAAACGCAAGACGCATCAGTCCCGATCTCTCGGCCTCAAGATTAGCAAGACCTTCGAGTCTCCGCCTCCAAAGAAAAAGCACGATGCTCCCGCCAATACAGAGAGCTGCGAGCGCAATGAGAGAAAATGCGATCGGCGAAAAGATGCTCTGCGAAAGCGATTCGTAATCGTCCGCCGCCATATCGAGACCGACGATCGCAACGATGCGACCTTGCTTCGTACGAATCGGAGCATAACCCGAGAGGACTTTCCCCCACTGGTCATCGGTAAATTGCTCATCGACAGCGGCATGGAGAAAAGCCTCTTCAAGCAGTACTGGGGCCGTCGTCCAGTCGTACAAATCTCCCGGATGCGACGGTTCTTCTTCGCTATCCACTGTACCGTTCTTATTGTGATCAAGTTGCTGCTGCGTCCGCAGAAGATCCGCATCGGCGACGAACGCAAGATTCTTTGGGTCTTCCGTTCGCTTCATGATGTATGCAAAACGAATGCCCGTCACACTGTCCCTGATTGCATTCAGTTTTATCACAGCATCTTTGAGTGCGGACGATTTCTCGATGCTGTCTCCGTCTTTGATCTTCCGGATCTCTTCGCCTTCAAACTGCATCGCAGCAACAGCGGCAGTACTCCGAAGCTTGTCCTTGAGCTGCGTCTGCATCATTACTTTTCCTCGGTAAAAGAAAAATGCACCGGCACTGATCAGGAGCACGACAATCACCGCAGCAATAAGAGCAGCAGGGACGAAGCCTTGGATGCGTTTCCACGCATCGGATCGAAAGGGATTTTTCATGTGTATTTTTATTATTATTGTAGCAGAAAATATGGATTGTAGCCACCAACAACAATCAGATTCGGGACAGGATCAAACTTTGCAAAGCTGCTACCAGAACATCCACCAAGAAGGTTCTGACGACGGCGAATTTTCAGGAGTACCCGGCATCATGAAGGAGGGCGGAGCAGAGAAGGAACTGTTGGAAGAATCTTCGCTTGATGAGGAGGAACTGCTGGAAGAATCATCGCTTGAAGAACTATCTTCTGAGGAGGAACTGCTGGAAGAAGCATCATCTGAGGACGAAGAGGAACTGCTGGAAGAAGCATCGAGGCAAACGCAGGTAAGATTAACAAGGTCAGTAATGCAAGTCCCACCTAATAAACAGTAGCCACCACAAGTGGGATACGTCTCTCCGCATGATACTTGCTGACAAAAACAAGGAGGAGGGCTATCAAAAATATCCCCACAACGATAATTCGCCGGACACGTGCCCGTATTGCAAACAGCGATATCACTATTTTTACAAGTGTAGGAAGCATCGCTTACACAACCGCAAACTCCTGATCCAGTCACAAAACAACTTTCCCCTGATGGACAAGTACCATTGCAGGCTGGAGCAGTATCACCACAAGGAACGTCAGGCGTACAGACGCAGCCAGCAGCATCACTTCCACAGACTTCACCGGCTGGGCATCTACCACCGCACGCAATGGTGAGACCACAATCTGCGTCTGTGCCGTCAAAGACATTGCAACCTAGTGTACAAGCATTCAAATTAACATAAGAACTGTATTCTACCAATGGAGCAGCAAAACCACAGCCTATCAAAGGACCCAAGGCATTCACTTCGGCCTCCCTGCCACAATTGCACCTATTCACAGGTGGATCAGCGGTCTCGTCTGCCCAGTTACAAGATAGATAGGTGCAAACATCCTCAGGATTATCACAGATATTTGATATCACCTCGCAATTTCCGTCTGTATCAATCGCTCCCGTCGTTGTTTCCTGCAAACATGTAACAGCATTACAAGAACCCACAGAGGGAATGCAAATCACACTACTGGATAGGGAACCCTTCAACGCCGTCGGCGAAAATCCAAAACGCTGACCGATCATCACTACGATGACAATCAAAGAAAGAACAACGACGAGATGTATTTCTTTTCGAAGGGCTTTATTCATAGTCTATTGAAGGGAATTGAAATCAGTGTGCCGTATTCATCTGCAAAATCAAATCCAATTGGTTTTTGCTTGCCGGCCGTAGCCTTGGCGTAGGCTGGGTTTTTATTTTGAAATTTCTTCTAGTACCCTCCACACACTCCCTGAAACTGAACCCTTGCACCCATGCACGCTGCGTAACACGCATTGAAGTATGTCTGACCGTCACGGGAACAAACTGGGGCGTAACTTGCTGGGCACGTGCATGGAGACGTATTGCTGAGTGCGTTATTGCAGACCGGCGTATAGCTCGGACAACCGTTGCTGTCCGTTCCGTACTGGTATCCGCAACCGGGAGGCGGCTGGGAGAGCGGACGACTGGGACAGCCTCCTGCGGCACCGCGATAATATGAAGAACCGTAGTATGAGTTTCCGTATCCTCCGTAAGCGGAAGTTCCATAGTATGGATTCCCGTACTGTGTCCCGTACGACGGTGCACCGTAATTCGGCGGAATGTAGGCGGGGGTAATCGCATCGGGTGTCGCAGATGCATAGCAAAGATTTCTCTGTCTCTGGTACTCGTTCCATGCTTCCGTCAGTTTCGCCGAAAGATCTCTGGATCTCTCACCTAGGTCATGCGTGTAGTTGGTGTAAATTCTCGCTATTTCATTCTGACGAAATTGGATGTCCCCGTACTCGAGCCTGTTTGATTCATCGTCTCGAAGCCTGTCCGCTGCGATTTTCATATCCTCCGCGAACTTGTCGTATGCTCTTTTTAGTTTTTCCGTCCGTTCGCTTGCTGCACTCCGAAGACAGGTGATGTCATTCGTGACAACCGCATATGTAGTAGAAGCAAATGTGAATGCCGAGAGAAGTACGATAGCAAGTGTTTTCTGCATAGGGGCGGATGCTACATCAGAAAGAAACAGTTTGGCGATGGGGATTGAATACGGATGTTGATCAAGCACGGTCCTCATCCCCTGACCCCTTCTCCGTATGCCGGAGAAGGGGGAGCCCGAACTTCTCTCGATACAAATCTTCCTCTCTCCAGCCAATGGAGAGAGGTGGCTCCGCAGAGCCGGAGTGAGGACCGTCTCTGCGATACGATCTAAAGATCCCCATAACTCGCCAGCTTTATTCCTCTCTCCTTCAGCTCCTCAGCAATGCTCACATCGGTGAGCATCCTGAGTTCCGTCTGTCTCTGGGGATCCAGGTCAAATGGTGTGCCGAAGGTACACGCACTCCCGGGATGCACCATGAGCTCGGTGATCCCTTCGGGAAGCCGTCCGATGATGTGTCTGATATTTTTGAGAGACGCGTTGCCCGAAAGCGTGAGACCGCGAAAATGATCACTGGTCGCTATGCCATAGGCTCCGTACATTTCCCGTGCGATCTTTGCAGCTTCATTGATACGCGTTGTCTTCTCGAGCTGTTCCTCAGAAATGATATACCCGAAAGGCGGCAGCGGTTCTTCGAGAGGAATACGCACGAATCTCACGCCGTAGCGCTCAAGAACGGGAATGAGTGCAGCCGCAACTGCCGGATGCGTATGAATGTGATGATGCGAGTCAACGTGTGTGGGAGCACCGACGGTATCGAAGAACCATTCGATCTGTGCACGTATTTCACGCTCAAGATGTTCTTTCTGAACCTCTGCGGCATCGAGAGCTTTTCGCATTCTTTCCCCCTGCAGAAACATGCCATTGCCTTCGACAAGTGACTCGATGCTGTCACGTTTTGAGAGAGGATACTCTTCTGTCAGATTCATATGGAGCCCTGTAGGGAGCCCTTTCTCTCTTGCCTGCTTTCCTGCTCGATCGGAATCGACGGCATTCGGAAGCAGCGTTGCGTTCGTTACAATGCCGAACTCGAAACACTGAAAGATCCCATGGGTTCTCTGGGTATTCACCCCAAGATCGTCAGCGTTGATGATGAGGGTACGCACGGGGGGAGTGTACAGGAGAGCGATTTTTGGTTTAAACGGTCTCAGGAACGGGGAAACTTGATTTTGAGCATGCTCAGAGTATTGACAAAAACAAGTAAATAATTATAATAATTTGCCGGCTTTTCGCTGTGAGAAGCTGGATGGTTCTCTGGCTTCATCGGTTGATAGATCATCCTGCTGTTCGTTTCTCTTTTGCATATAGAAAGGATGCATCTCCCAGAAAACATATGCGGGCTTTCACTCGAGTAAGCCTTCGAGCGTGTATGACAGAAATGTTGGTTTGTGTACATTCCACCACTCTATTTTTGAAGGAAAACTTTCATGAGACGATTTCACAGCTCTTTGGAAGCAGCTCAACACGGCGACAAGAATCTCCAGCAACTCGTTGCATTTGCAAGCGGGGCGGGATTCGCAGGCGTTCAACCCTCGAACTACCACCTGCAGAAACCCGATGGGACGCTGATGACCGTTGCGGAAGTGCAATCTCATTTCGACACGAAACTGCGACTCGATGGCATTTCTGCGCACTGTATTTTTTGGGTGCATACAACAGCGTGGACGGGCTCAAAGACAATCCGCCCGTTCATCCCTCCTGAGATCGCCAAGAAAAGCCCAGGCAAGATCGAAGAATGGGCGGAGGGGTACATTTTTCAGCTTCTCGAACTTGCCCACGGTCTCAAGATCAAGGTGATCCCCATGTTCTGGGGCGTCGCCTTCGGGTGGGAACTCGCTACGGGCTATCCGTGGGGTTTCTTCTCCGGCGGAGACTACGATCTCGTCATGGAAGGGCAAGAACGATTCGTCGAAAAAACCGAAGAGATTCGCACCCGTGCGCATTCACTCGGCATCTCTCTGGCGCATGAAATCCACCCCGGCACGGCTGCCAGCTGTGCCGACGATTTCCTGATGCTCAGAAAGATCTGCAACTCCGATCCGACTCTCGGAGTGAACGCCGATCCTTCTCACTGCTGGGAAGGCGAAGGGTGGGAAGACCGATTTACGAAAGTCGGTCCCTACATCACGGGATGTCATGTGAAGGATCACATCGTGCGACCGGGGCTTCCACTCCGGAGCATGCAATCCAACTGGAAAGAACGTGCGATGCAATTTTGCCGTCTTGGAGACGGCCGCATTGATCTCGTTCGATACAGCCAACTCATGGATGATGTCGGGTACACGAAACGATACCGTGACGCTCACGGTACGGAGACTGCTCCTCTCGTCGGAGAAGCTGAGAGTCCGTACTACGTTCTCGACGAGGTGTCGACAGCGGCGTCGGACTTCATCCGAAACCGTCTTTGTGGCGACTTTACCAAAAGTTCCTTCGAAGACGGCATGGGAGCCAAGTAACCGATTCTATCAATCTACATGATGTCAAAAAACCTCAGCCTCAGCGGACTACACATCCGCTGGGGCTTTTTTTCCGCGGTTGAGAAAACGCGGGTCGGTAGACCCGCGCTAGTGGATGAAAATATGCGACCACCAAAAATACATATACAGCGCGGGTTTACCAACCCGCGAACAATCAGTGTACCAACCCGCGAAAGATCGACCAAAAAAATGAAAAACAAAGAGATAGGATGTTCTAGCCATGAAAAGAACATCCTTTTTGATTCCTAGCGCGGGTCTACCGACCCGCGGTTAAAAGGTCCATAGAAGAAAGATGTGAAGATCAATACATTCAAAACATGATATTTGCATGACCCAACGCCATCCAATCCAAAACGACCAGATGATGCTGGTAACCACGATCACCAAAGGCAGAATCCCCTACTTTGCAGATCCTGCTATTGCGCGCGAAGCCGTAGAAGCGATCTATCGAACACAACATCTTCATGCATTCTTTCTCTTTGGTTTCGTCATCATGCCCGATCACTGTCATATCCTCATCAATGTTCCACCTCCGGAAACAATCAGCATGGTGATGAAAAGCTATAAAAGCAGCGTTGTATTTTCTGCAGGGCTCGGTCCAATTTGGCAACAGCGCTTTCACATTCTTCTTCCAACTGACCCATGGAAAGCACTCGACTATATTCACTTGAATCCGGTGCGTGCAGGTCTTGTCGATCAAATCATCGATTATCCTTGGTCTTCCGGAAGCGGAAAATGGGATGTGTCGGTGATGGAATAGGAAACCACGGGTCGCGGGTCGGTAGACCCGCGCTAGTTGATGAAAATGGATGATCATCAAAAAATTAGGCTCAAGACTAGTTAAGAGGGGTTTTTCGAATAAGATTTAGAAGTACATTATACACGTTTTCTTGACGATGATTGAATCGCCATTCACATTCTTTCAGATGGAGATAAAAGGTCTGCTTATGAATGCCCTTGAGACGATGAAGTCGG
>CALRAD010000010.1 GCA_943350395.1 Candidatus Peribacteria bacterium | reverse complement strand
GCTTCGCAGAGGAATTTCTTAGTAGAGGCGTTGTAGGTGATCTTGTTCGCTGTTCCTTGGCAACCATAGAGACCGAAGCCCTGAATCGTAGATCCTGTGAGGAGGGAGTTTGCGTTGATGGTAGTTCCGGAGAGTGTGCCTCTGACGGTGGAATTTCCGACAACCATGAGGGTTCCCGAGAAGGAACCGTTCTTGCTGATGACAAGAGTGTTTCCGGAAATCGTTCCGGTGACATCGAGTTTTGCTTTGGGTGAAGTCGTGCCGATGCCGAGAGTGCCCTGAATGTAATTGGTACTGCCTGCCATGATCTGGAGAGCAGCGCCTGAGATTGTTCCAACGACATTGAGATTGGATTTGAGTCTCGCAGCTCCAACAACCGTGAGGGTTCCTGAAGACGTGAGATCTTTCTCAGCATGGAGAATGTTTCCGGAAAGCGTGGCACGGAATTTGGAATTACCAATAACAACCAGTGTTCCGGAGGATGTCAGTGTCTTTTCTGCGTGGAGGATGTTTCCGGAGGTGGTGCCTCGGAGGGTAGTGGTGCCGAGAATGGTGAGGGTTCCAGATGAGGTGAGAGTTTTTTCGGCGTGGAGAATGTTTCCAGAGAGTGTTCCGTAGATTTTGAGAGAGGTGCCGGAGAAGGCTGAGGCAAGGGAGAAGGTTGTGCCGTTAAGGGAAAGACCCTGGCCTGCCGTGTAGGTGGTGTCGCTGTCGGTGCCACAGGAGAATCGTCCGGTGGAGCTGTCCCAGTTAAGAGTTTGCGTTGCGACATCACAATCTGTGAGTCCTGCTCCGCTAATAGAAGTGGCAACGTAGAGAGTAGATCCGGAAGCTGCTCCTTCGAAGGTGAGAGAGCCTGAAGATGTGAGAGTTTTCTCTGCGTGGAGGATGTTTCCAGAGAGTGTCCCTCTGATGGTGGTGTCAGAGACAACTATGAGAGCACCCGAGACTGCGGCGTTTCCGGAGATGATCAGTCTGGAGCCAGAGAGGTTGGCTTTGACGAGGAGAGCACCTGTCATGGTGTCGCCACTGGTGTTGACGTAACGAGCATCGCCGAGCCTGAGGACTGCTCCGGTGAAGGAGGTGGTGCCGACTTCAGGGGCTCCTGATCCGCTGTTCTGGTCAGTGCCGCAGGAGAATCTGCCTGTTGCACTGTCCCAGAGAAGTTTGCTGGTGCCTGCGATGTCACAGTCTGCAAGCCCTGCACCGTTGATGGAAGTGGCGACGTAGAGAGTGGAACCGGAGGCAGCGCCTTCGAAGGTGAGAGAGCCTGAGGATGTGAGAGTCTTCTCCGCGTGAAGGATGTTTCCGGAGGTAGTGCCTCGGAGGGTAGTGGTGCCGAGAATGGTAAGGGTTCCAGATGAGGTGAGAGTTTTTTCGGCGTGAAGAATGTTTCCAGAGAGTGTTCCGTAGATCTTGAGAGAAGTTCCGGAGAAAGCGGAAGCGAGAGAGAAGGTTGTGCCGTTAAGGGAAAGACCCTGGCCTGCCGTGTAGGTGGTGTCGCTGTCGGTGCCACAGGAGAATCGTCCGGTGCTGCTGTCCCAATTCAGGGTTTGCGTTGCGACATCACAATCTGTGAGTCCTGCACCGCTAATAGAGGTTGCAACGTAGAGAGTGGATCCGGAGGCTGCTCCTTCGAAGGTGAGGGTGCCGGAGGATGTCAGTGTCTTTTCGGCATGGAGAATGTTTCCAGAGAGCGTGCCTCTGATGATGCCGTTGCCCACAACAACGAGTGCACCGGAGACTGCTGCGTTTCCGGAGATGATCAGTCGAGAACCGGAGAGGTTGGCTTTGACAAGGAGTGCTCCGGTCATCGTGTCTCCGGATTGATTGACGTAGCGGAGGTCGAAACTGGTCTGAAGGGATCCGGTATTGCTCCAGTTGCTGGAGGCTCCCCCTGTCTGATCTGCTTCGCAGAGGAATTTCTTGGTGGTTTGGTTGTAGGTGATCTTGTTACTCGTTCCTTGGCAACCGTAGAGACCGAAACCTTGGATGGTGGCTCCTGTGAGGAGAGAGTTGGCGTTGATCGTGGTGCCAGATAAGGTTCCGCGGAAGGTGCCGTTTCCGACGACGATCAGGGCTCCCGAGACGGCTGCATTACCCGAGATCACGAGGCGGGAACCGGAGAGAGTGGCACGGACGGAGAGAGCGCCGGTCATCGTGTCGCCGGATTGATTGACGTAGCGAGCGTCACCCGCGTTTTGATCAAGACCAGATCCCACCGCTTGATCCGCCTCACAAAGGAATTTCTTGGTCGAGGCGTTGTAGGTGATCTTGTTTGCTGTGCCTTGGCAACCGTAGAGACCGAAGCCCTGAATCGTGGATCCTGTGAGGAGGGAGTTTGCATTGATCGTAGTTCCAGAGAAGGTACCTCTGACGGTGGAGTTTCCGACGACTGTCAGCGCTCCCGAGAAAGAACCATTCTTGCTGATGACGAGAGTGTTTCCTGAGATCGTTCCGGTGACATCGAGTTTTGCTTTGGGAGCAGTGGTGCCGATGCCGAGAGTGCCTTGGATGTAATTGGTACTGCCTGCCATGATTTGGAGAGCGGCTCCGGAAATGGTGCCGACGACATTGAGATTGGATTTGAGTCTCGCAGCTCCAACAACCGTGAGGGTTCCTGAAGACGTAAGATCTTTCTCCGCATGGAGAATATTTCCGGAAAGTGTTCCACGAATTGTGCCGTTACTCACAACGACAAGCGCTCCCGAAACTGCTGCGTTTCCGGAGATAATCAGTCGAGAACCGGAGAGGTTGGCTTTGACGAGGAGAGCTCCGGTCATGGTGTCGCCTGCCGTGTTCACGTAACGAGCATCGAAAGCAGTCTGGAGAGAGCCGGTGTTTGACCAGTTGCTTGAGGAGCCCGTATTCAAATCGGTAGACCAGCTGAGTTGCCCTGCTGCATTGGTTTTCAGGACTTTGCCTGAGGAAGTTCCATCGGAAGACGGAAACGTGTAGGTGACGGAGTTCAATGTGACCGTCGAATTGAAGCGAGCGTTGCCGTCGAAGATCGCAGATCCGGTGACGGTGAGCAGTCGTGTCGCATGGATCACATCACCCGATGCCGTTCCAGCAATCGAAAGCCCGAGACCGTTGTAAGAAATCACGAGTGCGCCTGCCATCGTGTCCCCGGAGACATTCACATAATTGCCGTTTGCATCGGATTCGGAGAGTCCAGACACTGTCGTTGTCGTCGCTACAGAAGAACCTCCGCCCCCACTGCCATAATGTCTTGGAGGTGTCGCACTTCCGAGATTTCTGTCGATCGCAGCCGAATGAAACAGATCTGCAGGCTTCCTCCCAGAACCGGGCTCGCGGATAAAATCAACGGGCTTGCCCCCCGAAGCTCCCGCAGGAGCGTAGGTGGGGTCACGCCACACCATCCTGCCATCGATAAATGTGAGCACCTGATTGTTTTTGGCAGGACCGAATGCATAACGAGATACACTCACGCTGCTCGAAAACAAAGCAGGCGCTGCAGGGGCAATCGTAAGTTCTTGAATGTACAAACTTCTCTGGAGGCGTCTTGCATTTGCCCTTTCCAGAATCGACGCTCCGGGATTCTGGTCGAGTGAACCGGTCTCGGTCTTCTGCGAATTGAATATTGTGCTCGCGCCGGTGAAGGCAACAGCGAAAGGACCGTATGGCTCTCGTGCCACGACCGGAACGGAAGCGGGACTTGCGGCAGGCACGAGATGAGCATCGGACACGACGATCGACAAGATCATGATTGCAAGAACGATCGAGGCCAGCGGTCGACGGATTTTGTGCATGTGTGTGTTTCTGTTCTCGCGTGCGCATACTTCTATCTGTGTATGTGCCCGTGAAAATCTTGTTATTTTAGCATATTGCTGCGGTTTTTGGAATGGTCATATGTGTATCTATTTACTATAATTAATATAATGTCAAATATAACTTTTTCGGCTTATCATTGAGAAAAACTCTGAGATTTTGATAATTGAAGACAGATTGTTATGCTCTCCCCATGTCATCACACACCCCAGAAGCGCTCAGACCATTCCTGAAAAGCACCCTCGACGGAACGAATTTCAAGAATCTCGGCGAAAAATACACGGGTAAAGTTCGCGATGTGTATGCGCAAGAAAAGCGCAGCATTCTCATTGCAACAGACAGACAATCCGCCTTCGATGTCGCATGGTGCAGCATCCCGCTGAAGGGACAGGCACTGAATCAGATCAGCGCATGGTGGTTCGAGAAGGTGAAAGACATCATGCCGACGCACATCATCACCGTTCCCGATGAGAATGCTGCCGTCGTGAAGAAGCTTGAGATGTTCAAGGTCGAAATCATTGTTCGTGGCTATTTAACGGGCTCAACCGGTACGTCGGCATGGGTCAACTATGCGAAGGGCATGCGAAATTTCTGCGGCAATACGCTTGCGGAAGGAATGGTCAAAAATCAGAAATTCCCTACCCCGATCATCACGCCGACGACGAAGGGCGAGACCGATGAACTGATCGATGCTGCAGGAATCATCGAACAGAAATTAACGACGCCTGTGCAGTGGGAAGAGATCGGTGACCGAGCACTCGCGCTCTTTAAGAGAGGACAAGAACTCGCGGCAAAACGCGGTCTGATCCTCGTCGATACGAAATACGAAATGGGGGTGGATGAAGAAGGGACAATCACCATTGCAGACGAAGTACATACGCCGGATTCATCGCGATACTGGATCGCATCGTCATACGAAGATCGTATGACGAAAGGCATGGAACCGGAGAGTCTCGACAAGGAATTTTTCCGTCTGTGGCTTCGGGAACAGGGGTTCGACTACGGAAAACCAAAGCCCGAGATCACCGATGATGTTCGGCTTCAGCTTGCGGATAAGTACATTCAGCTCTTCGAGAAAATCACCGGAGAATCATTCGTGCTGCCGGAGACAACCGACATTGTCGGAAGAATTGAAAAAAATCTGCAAGCATACAGAATGTGATCGTTCTCTCCAACTGAGATGCTGCGTCTCAGTTCCGAGACTACTTGGGCCTGGCTATCTTTTTAACCTGCTTCATATCAATCCTCCAACCGACTCCAATCCCATTTGCTTCCCGAAAATCGGGATTCACTTCGAGTGCATATTGAGAAAGACTCTGTGCAGTATATTTCGGACACGGTTCTCCTTCGCACGGAATCATCTGGGCTGTGCTGACAAATTCACCGAGAGCATCGAAGAACATCACTTCAAGCGGGATCTTCGTATTCTTCATCCAGAAAGAAAGCATTGCGGGCTCAGGGAAGACAAAAAGCATGCCCTTCCCCAGATCCAGTGTCGTGACATTCATGAGTCCGACATCACGTTCGGCTGGAGTATCGGCAACATCGACGAGAACCGTTACCATCTTCGAACCGTTGAACGAGGAAAGAGTGAGCTCCTTTGGACCGCAGGCTGAAAGAGCCAACAAAGCGAACATCGACGAGATAAGAATGTGGAGACGCATAGGAAAATATTTTACGATGGGCACAAGCAATGTCAACCCCTGAGAGCTTTGATTGCAGCTTCGCGATCCTTCGATCCAAAAATCGCCGTACCGGCAACGAGATTATTTGCTCCCGCTTCGATTGCTTTCGGAGCGGACGCGGTATCGATACCTCCATCGATTTGGATCATCAATTTTGGAAATTTCACACGAATATCTCTGACTTTCTCGAGACTCTCCTGCAAAAATTTCTGACCGCCGAATCCGGGATGCACGGACATGATCAGCACGAGATCGATTTCACTGATCACATCATCGATTGCCGAGACGGACGTCTCTGGATTCAAGGCGATGCCCGCAGTTGCCTTCATCTTACGGATGGCTTGTATCAGGGCTCTCCTTTCCTCCGTACCGGTAACTGCCTCCGCATGGAATGTAATATTTTGGACGCCGAGTGCAGCAAATTCTGTAATGCGATCCTTTGGGTTACTCACCATCAGATGAATATCGAGCGGAAGCTTCGTTTTTATTTTTTTGAGCACCGGAGCGCCGAAGCTCAAATTCGGCACAAAATGTCCATCCATCACATCGACCTGCAACCAATCGGCGTACGCCTCGACCGACGCGATCTCATCCTGCAGATGTCCGAGATCAGCCGAGAGAATCGAAGGTGTGATGAGGACTTTCACGAATGTAGAATGTAGAATTAAGAATGTAGAATGACTCACAACAAACTGAGTAACCAAGATTTCATTCTACATTATACATTATACATTCTAAATTTCCCCTGAATCTTCTATTTTTCCGCCATATCCGGAAACTGTAGTAACCTCTTCTGATGTCGACCGCCGTCAAAGGGTGTTACGAGAAACAGATCCACCATCTCGCACGCAAGTTTTTTGTCGGTCACTCGACCCGCAAGGCTCATCATCTGCGCATCGTTATGGCGACGCGCCATTTCCGCATCCCAGAGGCTTACGCAGCGTGCGCAGCGAATGCCATGCACTTTGTTCGCGACCATCGCTTCGCCATTGCCGCTGCCGCCGAATACGATCCCCGGGCACCCGTACTCAAGAACGGCCTGCGCTGCTTTTCGGATGAACGGAGGATAGTCGACTTCGTCTTCCGACGATGTGCCGCAGTCGATAACGTCGATTTTTTTTGCAATCAGATGAGCTTTTACGGCTTCCTTGAGGGCGAAACCTGCATGATCCGTGCCAAGAACGACTCGCTCAGGCGTATTCATGAACGCAAGTATACCGTACACTGAGAGCATGCCGAATCGGAAAAAATTCATCGGGGCAAATTGGAAAATGAATGCTGCACCGGTCGGGTGGGATACGCCTGATTCTCCATACGTTTCGAGTGAGGCTGTCGACGTTGCGGTTTTTCCGACTGCCATTGATCTTCGTCTCTGTATCGCGGCAAAGCTTTCGGTCGGCGCTCAGTGCGGAAGACCGGAAACTGCAGGAGCATTCACTGGAGATATTGCGATGCAACAGATCAAATCTATCGGCTGCACACACGTGCTCTGCGGTCACAGCGAACGCAGGCAGCATCATGAAGAGAACGATGAGTACATTGCGAAACAAGTACTGTCAGCTCTGGAAAACGGTCTGATACCGGTGCTCTGCATCGGTGAAAATTCCGATCAACGCGAGATGGGGGAAACAAAAGAGGTGCTCGCGGAACAACTGCTTGCTCTTGCAGAAACTGAAGGCATGATCGTAGCGTACGAGCCAGTCTGGGCAATCGGAACAGGGAAAACGCCGACTGCTTCCGAAGCAAATGAAACGCATGCATTCATCCGGTCGCTTCTCAAGGACAAAAATACACGCATTCTCTACGGCGGATCGATGAACAGCGCGAATGCAGCGGAATTTTTGGCACAACCCGAAATCGACGGAGGATTGATCGGCGGAGCATCACTCAAGCCGGAGGAATTCAGGAAGATTGTCGAAGCAGCAGTAAAAAATTGACTTTTATTCTGACGAGATTACGATTGAGGCATGCTTGGAGACGCACTGGAGCACATGACAGATTATGTTGCAAACTCGCCTTTTCCAGACGAAACCATTATGAATTTAAGCGGAAGAGATCTAAGTCCAAGACAAATTCTTGTGGAAGTAGAACAAGGAACTGAGCTTGGAAATTTGCTGAGACAACATTATCAACAATGTCTCGGAAGACAGGAATCTCAGATGTCATAAACGATGTATTTGTGTAGAGACGCGCGATTCGCGCGTCTACGGTTCTGATGCCCGCGCCTTGGAAAGGCGCACTGGTTCAATCTCAATTTCATCAGCGTGGCCATCCTGGCCGCGATTCATTCTTGCAAAATTTACACCCTCACCCACTGCCCCGCCCCGACATTTTTGACAGCACCCCGAAGCTCGAGCATCGTCAGTGTTGCATTCAGCGTAGCAGCGTCCAACTTCGCTTTGACGACGAGATCGTCGAGATCAACGGGCATTGTTGTGAGCACCGACCACACGACTGCTTCTTCCTGATTCTCTGCGGCAAAATCTCTGCGTGATTCTTGCGGTGCGGTCACCGCATGCGCCATCCCAAGCTCACAGAGAATGTCAGCCGCATCGGTGACAAGCTTGCCGGTCCCCTTCCGAATGATCTGATGACAACCTTCGTAGTTGGGGTCGAAAATCGGTCCGGCAACGGCGAACACATCGCGGTTGTAATCGAGTGCCAAATCGGCGGTGATCAGAGATCCGCTCTGCTTCGCAGCCTCAAGCACGACCGTACCAAGCGAAAGACCTGCGATAATCCTGTTGCGAGCCGGAAACGTAAACTTGTCGGGCTGAATATCGAGCGCAAGCTCCGAGAGAATTAAGCCGCCGGCTTTCACAATGTCATCGGCAAGATGAACGTGAGCCTTCGGATACATCGTCCCGAAACCGTGACCGAGAACAGCCACTGTCTTCCCACCTGCTCTTATCGTCTCGCGCGCGACCTCAGCATCGATACCGGCAGCAAGACCACTCACCGTGACAATGCCTGCCTTCACGAGAGGTGAGACAAAATGCTCCGTGACACGTTTGCCGTAGTCGCTCATGCCTCGCGTACCGACGAGCGCGAGGCAGGGCTCACGGAGAATACTCACATCACCTCTTGCGTAAAGAAAGACAGGCGCATCAGGAATCTGCAGGAGTGCTTCTGGGTAGGCTTCGTCTTCAATCGTGAGCAGCGTGAGACCCCGCTTCTGCAATTCTTTTTGATGTGCCTCAGGATCAAATTCCTCCAAACGGTTGATGGCTCCCATCGCAGTGTTTTCCCTGATGCCGAGTTCCCCAAGCATTTCGACCGAAATATTTTCAAGAGCACAATCGAGTGTTCTAAATTTTTCCTTCAGCAGATCATACCGCTTGCGCGTGAGCACATTCATCCACGACCAACGGAGAGCTTTTTCCATATCCATGAGGGGAGTATAGCGAGCGTCTCAGGGTAAAAAACCGCAAAAAAACATCATGCTTGCCAAACATCGTGTTTTTCACGAGAATACGCGCTGCAACGCTGATCTTTTAAGAGATAGAACACCCACGGAAACCAGACAGTAAGCCGACGTAGCTTCCTCCTTCGCTAAAGCTACGGAGGACAGGCAGCTTTCCCTCCGTATCGTTTCGATCTTTCCAGAGTTTGGCACCAGTGCAAGATAAGCCGACGTAGCTCAGCTGGTAGAGCATAGGTATCGTAAACCTAGGGTCACCGGTTCGATTCCGGTCGTCGGCTCCATCCACATCAAAAAATTGACATGAATTCTTTGCATACTATGCTTTTTGCGAGGTACATGCCGATTGATCGTCGCCACATATCCTAATTCCATCTCGTCATCGTTTCCGTTATGCGATTCCTTGTTTCGCGAAATGCAATTTGGAAAATCATCATGCAACTTTTTTTTCTCGCAGGTTCCATTCCGACTGTTTCACGTTCCGCCGCGCTCTCAAATTGTATGGAGTCATCGCCGCATTCAAGGTACAAATCAAAGAGCCTCTGTATGATCGGCAAATATTTTGTGTCGCCCCGCGTTCTCGTTATTTCAGGAAGAAATGACGCATGGATCGCACTTCGTATCGGTATTTCCCGTATGGCTTCACAATGAAATGACAGCACTCGTTCCAAATCCTGTCTCGTAGAGATCCGCATATCGCTTACGTTGTCAAAAATGACATTGAGAGCGGATATTTGCTCCAATCGAAGGTCCTCCAGTGCTGCAATTGCATGTGAGCCAGATCCATATTCTCTCTTCAGCATGGCATCTGCAGTGGTCGGGCTGTAATCGCAGGCATGCATCGACACCCAACCGGTTTCAGCTCCTGTTGTGAAAACAACGAATGCATATCGTGCATCCTTATCAACCATGGCATTGATGTCTTCCATACTTATTTATTATAATATATTAAATCTATACTGTCTATTATCATCTTCAGTTCAATAACAGTATATTTAAAGCTCATTTCACGCATTCTCATGAAACAACATTGTCAGAATTGCTCCTCGGACTTCACGATTCTCGATGACGATCTTGCGATGCTCAAAAAACTATCGCCTGTCGTCGGAGAAACAACGTTGCATCTGCCTCCCCCATCACTCTGCCCCGAATGCAGACAGCAACGCCGCATCGCCTTTCGAAACGACAACCACTACTACAAAAACACGTGTGCATCGTGCAAAAAGAACGTCATCTCGATCTATTCACCGGACAAAGGATTCACTGTCTACTGCCACGACTGCTTCTGGTCGGATCAGTGGGACGGTCTCACCTACGGCAAGGATTTCGATCTCTCTTCTTCCTTCTTCACGCAATTTTCAGATCTTCGAAAGCAGGTGCCGCGTCTGTGCATTTTCTCGACGCAGAGCGAGAACAGTGACTACACCGTCCACAGTTCCAGAAACAAGAACTGCTACATGGGGTCATCATTGATCGATGATGAAGAAGTGTACTTCAGCGATTTCGTCTTCAGCTCGAGTGACAGCGTCGACTGCTTCTCGTGCGAACGCATGCAACTCTGCTATAGCTGTGTTCTCTGCGAGGACTGCTACAACGGGCATTGGCTCACGCTCTGCTTCAATGTGACCGACGGCATGCTTTGCTTCGACTGCAAGGGCTGCAAGCGTGTTCTTGGGTGCGTGGGGAAACGCAATGCATCGAATGAAATACTGAACGAAAAAGTGCAGCCGGAAGAATTTGATCGTATGAGTAAAAAGCTTCTGACCGACTCCGTGTTTCGAAAAGAATTTGAACAGAAGATCGAGACATTGCGGGCGACAGTACCCGTGCCCAATATCTGGGAAATCGGTTCGGAAAACTGTACCGGCAACTATCTATTGCATTGTAAGAACGTTCATCAGGGATACAACGGCAAGCATTTTGAAGACTGCCGCTACGGTTTCGAGGGTCACAAGAACACGGACTGCTGCGATTTCATGCGGTGCGGCAACAACGAACTGCTCTACAACTGCGCGAACATCATCGAACTGATCTCCGGAGTCTGCTGCAACCTCACGTACCAATGCAGCTCGATGCTCTACTGCGACAACTGCCACAGTTCCAAAGACTGCTTCGGATGCTTCGGGATCAGGAATAAGAGGTATTGCATTTTGAATAAGCAGTACACAAAAGAGGAGTACGAGGCGCTTGTCCCGAAGATCGTTGATGCCATGCGTAAAGAAAAAACATGGGGAGAGTTCTTTCCGCCCGAGCTCTCGAGCTTCGGGTATAACGAAAGCAAGGCAAACGAATGGTATCCGCTGGATCAGCGTGAGGCCTTGCATCGTGGATGGCGCTGGTCGGAGTTTGAGCAAGCGCTACCTGATGATCTGAAAGCGATCGACGCCAAAGATATTCCGGACGACATCGCAGAAGTCCCGGATGACATTCTCAATTTCATCCTGCGCTGTGCAATCTCCGGAAAGCCCTACCGCCTGATCCCCCAAGAGCTCGCCTTCTATCGAAAAATCGGCCTCCCTGTGCCCAAGGAAGCCCCTCTAACGCGCATGATGGCACTGCAGAAGCGTCAGACATCCAGAACGCTCCACAAGCGTTCCTGCGCGAAATGCAGCAAGCCGATCGAGACAACGTACGGGCCCGAGAGACCGGAGATTGTGTATTGTGAATCTTGTTATTTAGAGACTGTGTATTGAAGCACCCTATTTTTATTGCCTTGGCTGGAGAATCGTCCTAGCATCGCTCCCTATGGCAGACGATATCACCAACAAAGTGCTTCTGGAACATATGCAAGGAATGAAAAGTGACTTGCAGGTGCAAATCACAGGTCTTGGAGACAAAGTTGTCGGTTTGCAGGGGCAAATCACGAATCTGACAATAAAAGTGGAACAAGGATTCTCGGAAACTCAAAAAGATATTCAGGCTCTACAAGAGGATTTGGACGCAACAATTGCTATGGCGAGTAGACACGACAGAAAGCTTGCACGCCTATAGGAAAATAATCTTTTCGTTAACAAACCATATCTCCTCTCTCCCGCAACCTCTGACCCGTGCGTGAAGAAGTGTTTTCTGCTATACTGATCGGATTCGTCAAAAAAATTACACAAACATTCACACACAAATCTCATGTCCATCGAAGCCTGCATCGCTCATGCGATCCATAAAGATTTAGACATCATCGAAGCGCTGCCTGATGTCTACGAATTGCCGATGGAACAACTCGAGCAACACATCGACCACTATATTCACAGTCTCCAGCAGAACCTCGTGAAAGCGATCAAGACCCTCGGCGAGCCCTACATTAAGGCAAAAGACGCCGCAGGGCTCTGTATTACGTGCCTCAGAGCCGGCGTGACTCTTCCTCCGGAGATGATGCTCAAGATGTGCCAAACGATTCTGCAACTCAATGCAATCGAAGCCCGCTTCATCGCGGACAACGCGGAAGGATCGAGTGTGTATTACATGAAGTTGCAAATTGCCATCTAAGAAAATTCCAAATTCCAGAAACCAAAACCCAAATGGAATTTGGTATTTGAGTTTTGAATTTTTCGCTGTTAGCGCTTTGCAAATTGCGGAGCACGGCGGGCTCTGTGGAGTCCCGGCTTCTTGCGCTCTTTGATGCGACTGTCTCTCCTGAGGAATCCTGCCTGCTTGAGCATTGTGCGGAGTGCCGGATCCATAAGAACGAGCGCTCGGCTGATGCCAAGACGAATAGCATCGCTCTGTGCGACCTTGCCGCCGCCTTCGACAAAAGCTTCGATGTCGACTTTCTTGATCTGCTCCGTGATCGCAAGTGGGGAGAGAGCATTCTCAGTGTGAGTCGAAAAGAAATACTTGCTTGCGACGTCGTCATTCACCATCACCTTCCCCGCACCTTCCTGAAAGAGTCGCACGCGTGCGATCGCACTCTTGCGCTTGCCGAGACCATAAAAGAAAGGACGTGAAGTTGTCATAATCAGGAGAGCGGAAGAGGAACAGGCTTATTCGCATCGTGTTCGTGTTCTGCGCCGGCGTAAATGTGAAGCTGCTTCAAGGTGTGATCGCGCGTCGCATTCTTCGGAAGCATGCCTTTGATGGCGAGCGTTAAAGCTTTCGTTGGATCTTTTTCGTTCATGCGCTTGAGCGTTGTCTGACGAAGGTGACCGAGGTATCCGGTGTGACGGTAGTAGATTTTCTGCTCGATTTTGTCACCGGTAACCTTGATCTTACTTGCGTTTAGGATGATCACGTGGTCTTTGGCGGGATAGTGCGGGACGTAGGAAGCGCGATGTCGACCGCGAAGGACGTTTGCAACCTTCGTGGAAAGTCGACCGAGAATCTGGTTCTCTGCGTCAACGACGTACCACTTTGGAGTCTGAGCCGGTTTTGGGAAGGAAGTTTTCATAGGAGGTTACTCAGAAATTTTCTTGGAGGAAGTCTTCTTTGTGGAAACGGCTGCGACCTTCTTTTCTTCGATCTCCACAGGAACTGCGGCGTCGATGAGAATAAGATCTGCGAGAAGCGCTCCGTCTCCTCCTCGAGTGCCAACCGGCACAACGCGACTGAAACCCGACGTGCGGTTAGCATAACGCTTGATCAGGACTTCCATAACTTTGCGGCATGCATTGTCATCGAACACGTACTGGTTGATCCTGCGAATGGCGACATCTTTTTTCTCTCCCTTTCCGATCGTGATCACGCGATCAACAACACCCTTAATAACCTGTGCACGCTTCTTCGTCGTTCGGATGCGCTCGTAGAGAAGTACGGACGTCACCATATTCTTCACCATCAGTCGTGACTGATAGGGTTTTCTGGCAAGCCGTTTACTGTGATTCTGGTGACGCATTGGGGAGGGCAGTGTAGGGAGAAATTCGCAAGAAAACCAGTGGTCTACTCTTCGGTGAGGGTAAGATTCCTTGTAGCGAGCGTTGCCTTCACTTCGTCGAGGGCTTTGCTTCCAAAACCGCGGAAGTTACTAAGGGTAGGTGGCGAACACTTTACGAGTTGTTCGATCGATCCGACACCGGCATTGATGAGCGAGTTAAGCGTGCGCGGCGAGAGATTGAGGATCTCGATCGGAGTGTAGCTCTCCTTGGCGGACGATCGATCCGTCTCCGGAACAACCTGGCTCGTACGTGTGAAATCAGCCATAAACTCCTTCTCGACGGTTTCCTGATCGAGAGAGAAGAAGTTGAAGTACTGGGACAGCAGCTGGCTCGCGAAGCGCACGGCCTCGTCTGCGGAGAGAGAGCCATTGGTCTGGACTTCGATGACGAGTTTCTCGAGGTTCGTGCGCTGACCGACGCGCGTGGGTTCGACTTCGAAACGAACGCGCTCGACGGGACTGAAGATCGTATCGATATGGATGAGACCCGGCTCGTTTCGCCTCTTATTGAGTTCTGATGCGGACTGGTAACCGACTCCTTTCTCAACCGTCAGATCCATCTTAATGGATCCGCCTTTCTCGAGTCTCAGAAGTTCGAGATCTGGATTCAAAATCTCAATGTCGGAACTCACTTTGATGTCTCCGGCGGTGATCACCTTGGGTCCTTTGCCCTCGAGCGTCACGACTTCGCTGTCTTTGTGGTGCTTGCGGAGTTTCACTTGCTTCAGATTGAGCGCAATGTCGAGGACAGATTCGCGAACGCCTTTGATTGCCGTGTACTCGTGGTTTGCACCGGATACCCGGAGCGAGCTGATGGCGGCACCCGGCAAACTGCCGAGAAGAATGCGACGAAGAGCATTGCCGAGAGTCATTCCGTAACCCGGAGGCAACGGACCGACCGAGAAAACAACGTGGGTGGTGTCGCCCTTTTTAACCTGTACATGCGAGACCTTCGGTAGTCCGATCTCTTCCTGGATAATGTGCATAAAAGGTGTAAGGAAACTGATAAGAGCGAAAATTTAGCGAGAGTAGAAACCGATCACTTTGCGCATGTCGATCGACCCTTCGAAATGTTTTTCCTCCGTCGGCAGCTTGACGATGTCAAAACTGAGACTCGCCGGATCCGCCTTCATCCAGTCCGGAGCCGTGTACCGCTCGTGGGCGGCAAGAATCGGGGCAAAAACGGGTGACGACTTCCTCTGCTCTCTCACTTTCACCTTATCGCCGATGCTGATTTTGTAAGAAGGAACAGTCACACGCTGACCATTCACCGTAAACATGCCGTGCGAGACGAACTGACGCGCCTGCATTCTGGTTGTTGCAAATCCAGCACGGAAGAGTGCGTTGTCGAGACGACGCTCGAGAAGCGTTGCCATCATCGTGTCGGTCTGTCCGAGTGTTTCACTAGCCTCTGCGTAGATCGCACGAAGACGTTTGTCGTGCACGCCATACATGTATGCGACTTTCTGTTTCTCGAGGAGCTGCTTGCCGTACTCGGAAATCTTCGCTTTCCCTGTTCTGCTTGCTGCCTGCATGCCGGGAGCGTACGGCTTTCTCTGAAGCGCACGATCGTATTTGTCAGAACCGTAGATGTTGACCCCGAGTCTCCTGACACGCCGTGCTTTCGGACCTGTATAACGCATGAGAAAAAGAAGAGAAAGAAATTGATTATTAGACGCGACGCGGCTTGCATGGTCTGCAGCCTCCGTGTGCGATCGGCGTCGTATCGATGATTGCATCGAAGTTGAGTCCGGCAACCTGCAGTCCGCGGATTGCCTGCTCGCGACCGGGCCCGATCCCCTTCACTTCAATTTGAAGAGACTGGATTCCAAACGAACTAGCCATGCTCATTGCACGCTCTGCCGCCACTTTCGCAGCATAGGGCGTGGATTTTCTGGCACCTTTAAAACCGGAAGATCCGGCGCTCGCCCATGCAAGAACCTGACCGTTTGGGTCGGTGATGGAGACGATCGTGTTGTTTTCTGTGGCGCTGATGCAAGCTCTTGCCTTCGGGACACTCCTCTTGGTTTTCTTCACTTTGCGCTTGCCTGCAGCCGGAGCATCGGCAGCAGCAACGTCCACTTTCGGCGTTTCGAGTGACGCGAGAATCTCTGCCGCAGTTTTTTTCGGAGGGGATGGAGGCTTAATATCAGGCATAAAATTAGGATTCGAGGGGTAAATTAGGTCTTGGTAAGAGTAGTGCGACCAGAGAGTCCTGTCTTTCTCTTGCCGCGCTTGGTTCTGGCGTTCCTTCTCGATGTCTGGCCGCGAACGGGGAGTTTTTTCTTGTGACGATGCCCTCTCCATGTACCGATGTCCTGCAAACGCTTGATATCAAGAGAGACTTTGCGAACGAGATCGCCTTCCGTCGGAATTTTCTCGACGAGTGAACGGAGAAGTCCTTCCTGCGTCTCGGTCAGTTTCTCGGCCATTGTTCCTGGATCGATCTTGGCACTGAGAAGAAGCGTCCTCGACATCTTTCGCCCGACACCTTTGATCGCCGTGAGAGCGATTTCGATGCGCTTATTGCCTGGAAGGACGACACCGGAGATACGGACCATAGAGAGTTGGGGGTTAGCCTTGGCGCTGCTTGTGACGTGGGTTAGTACAAACGATGAAATTTTTTCGTCTGCGACGAACGCGACGGCAGTTCACACAACGGAATTTGATGGAAGGACTGACTTTCATGGCTGTGGAGGAGTGGGACCCGACTTCGCTCCTGAGGGAGCTTCGACGGGCAAGGCGGGGGTTGGAGGAGTTGCGGGGCGAGACGGTGCCGGGAACCCGGCCGGATCGTCGGTGCGGAAACGGTAGACAATGCGACCCTTCTGGAGATCATACGGGGTCATCTCGACTCGCACCCTATCACCGGGGAGGATGCGAACTTTGTTGACGCGCATGCGTCCTGCGAGGTGACAGAGCAATGTATGATCCTTCGCTTCTTCTGAGGTAATCCGGACTTGGAACGTGGTGTTGGGGAAGCACTCTGTGATGACGCCAATGAGCTCTATCACATCCTTAGACACCGAAGAAACGGGGGAAGTAAGCTCAAGGATCCTACAGAGTTTGATTGATGTCAGCAAGACTTGGCTCTCACAAAAGATGACGTCTTACGTAAGAATCTATTGCAAAAATACCAAAATAGTATGAAAGAAATTTGAAGATGCTTCGGATGCGGATGAACGGTGGATCGGTGTACAGAATAGTATGCGATAGACAGCAAGCCTTTGCGAAAAACAACAAAAAAGAGTATAATAATAAGATTTACTTCCACTCAACATTTATGACTGTCGATATGTTCATCCAGTCTGCTACGAACCTCCAGGGGTTGCTCCCGGAAATGATTGAATCCCTCACTGCGGTAGCGCAAGGACTCACGGACGAGCAGCGTGCAAGCGCCATGGAAGAACTCAGGAAGCTCAGTGATGAAGCAGTGATGAAAGAGCATGCCATCGAAGATGCTTTTCGAAGTCAGGACAATGCTCTGAAGGCATTCCGGAAACAGCGTGTGCCGGAGATCAAGACAATCGTGACGAAAAAGGAACAGAGCGATGCCGATACACTTCTCTCGACAATCGATGCGCTGTAATCCTTAAGTGCACACACAAACAAATTCATGAATTCCTTTTCAACCAAAGAACAACGGCTGCTTGGATTCTCGGGTCCAGAAGGCTTTGGGCAGCCGCGAGAGGAACCAAAAGTCGAAAAAAAAGAAGTGAATCCGCTCTATGCACAGGTTGGTGAAAACCGCGAGGAGAAGCACAAAGCAACCTACGACAGCATCAAAGACCGCACGCAGCACTACAAGCAGGAAATCGACAAGCTTGCCTTACTGCTTCGCGGAGCAATCGAGAACAAAGGAACGACGAGCGGAAAGACTAATGTAACGGAGGATGCGACACTCACCGAACGCAGCGATGACGATATCGACCCTGAGCTTGAGGAAGCCTGGGGAATTCTAAAGGAACTCGGGGATCTTCGACAGAATGCAGTGAAAGAGAACTTCGTGAAGTTTGAAGATCTCGAACACACCTATAGCAAAATCGAAGAAGTCATCCGCACACTGGAAGCGAAAGCGGAGAAGAGCGGCGCTTCGTTCGATGCAAACTATGACGAACGCATGGCGGCGAAGCGACTGGCGGAATTTTTGACGAATGGAGCACAGACGACGAATCTGGATATCTACAACAACGAGCAATTCAAGAATGTGCAGAAATCCGCATCGGAATACCGTCTCCGCCTTCCGATCGATGCAGAGATCCCTGAGATTGCACACACGAACGAAGGACGTGCCTCGAATGGCGTGCACTACATCACGATTCAGCAAAACGATCTGGATGCGTTTATGGGAGGCACGCCGGAGAAGAACATGACGATCAAAATTCAAGGCAAGGACTGTCCTGCAATAATCCGGAGAAACGATGCAGCCGGAAATGTAAAAATCACCGTGGAGAGAAAGTCATCTGTATCCGCACTGGAGGAGAAGAGCAAAGAGCAAGCTGCATTAACACCGAAACGTACGGAACCCGCTCCTCTCTCGCCTCCGATCGCGGTTCCCCCTCCGAAAGAAGCTCCCAAGCCGGAACCCGTGCAGCAACCGATTGAAGTGGCTCCAGTCGAAGCGCCGGCTCCGAAACCGCCTGCAGCGACTTCGATGCAGCCGCGTGCAGCAACGTTTACGCAGGAAGACAGAATGAAGCAAACTGTTGCACCGTCAGCGGTGGCAGTGCCGGAAACACCAAAACCTGCAGCAGTAGAACCTCCGAAGAAAACTACAGAAGTGAAGGTGGTTCAGAAGGTTGAAGCTCCCGTCATGAAACCAATGCGAAAGGCAGAACCAAAGATGATGGACGTGAAAGCAAAACCACTCAATGAACAACCGGCGGAGCGGAAAGTAGAACCGCAAAAGATCGATGTGAAAGTAAAGGAGCAGCCGCCGAAGCAAGCAGCCGCAGCACCAAGAGCAGCACAGGTACTGCCTGTGCGCGACGTTCCAAAAGGTGCACGCGGAGCAAACTTCGCTGTAAACGCTGAGGAAAAACCCGCTGTAAAACCTGTCCGAGAAAATGCTGCGGCAAAAGCCCCTGCAGTTCAGCCGAAACGAAATCCTGAGAGAAAGCCTGCAGCAGAAAATGCCCGTGAAAATGACAACGCAATGACGCTCGACAGTTTCGCGAAGGAAATCGCAAAAGACCCGAAAGCGAACGAGTGGTTCGCAGAATTGCAAGCACTCATGAACATCCCGACGATTGCTATCCCGAACGTGGTCTTCGAGGAAATGGATACACTCGCACGTAAGATCGGAAAAGAAAAACTGAAAGCAACGGATGCCGATTTTAAGAGACTGGCTCCAAAGAATCGGAAAGAGTTGCTTGCCTTCATCGACAAAGTCGTCGAAGCGGGAGGAGAGCTGCCGGGAGGACAAGATGCAAAGAAACCGCCTGCGGAGACCAGAAAAGAACTGCATGAGGAACGGATCAGGGACGCTCGAAAGATCACTAGAGATAAGAATGCAAGCCCTGAGGAAAAAGCAGCAGCCGGGTTTGACATGGCAGGCGCAATAAGTGACATGGCACTGGAAGGAATACGCGGAACTCTCAACGATCGATTGGACGGACAGGCAGCAAAGCCGCCTGAAAAGAAAGCAGAGAAACCTGCGGCTGCACCGAAACCGAAAGAAAAAGGTGAGGATGAACCTCGAGGAGAGAAAGCACCTGAAGGGAATGCAGTCACACTCGACGCTCTGGTGATGACCATGGCGAAAGATCCAGTAGCGTTGAAGGCATGTCGTAATCTCGATGCCCTGATCGCAGGACAACCAATCAATAAAGAAAAAATAAAAGAAGAACTGTTTGTTGTGCAACATTTGGGGAGAATCATTGCCTTGCAAGCGCTGAAGGCAACGGATGAAGAATTGCAAAAAATTCAGCCGAAAGATTCCCGTCAAGTTGCTGCGCTCATTCACAATGTCATAGAGGCTGGCAAAAATAATGCGGAGCGTGCGAAAGACCAAGATAAGGCTTTATTTGGCAATAAAACAACGCTTCAGGAGAAAGCTGATGCGCTCGCTGATTTTTTCTTAGCTGAAGCCGCTGGAGCACGCGAAGCGAAAGCAAGACAAGAGGAGCAGCCGAACGTGAAGAAAGAACAGCAAAAAGATGAGGAACCGCCAAAGGAGAAGCAAGATGATAAACCTCTCCCTCCTCTGCGACCGCGCATGGCTCCGAGAAAGTTCGAGGAGCAGAGAAATCCTGAATTTCCTGAGCAGCAGAGAACCCGCATCATCGAAGAGCTGAAGGACATCAATCACGATCACTCACGCTTCATCAAACTCGACACTCTGCGCGGAGAGAAGATCGACGCGCTCTGGAAAGCGAAAGATCAGGAGCAGAATCGTTGCGCAGATATTCGCAATGTCAACGACAGAGAAATCCCGAAGCTGGAAGACAGAACTATCGTCCTCGAGAATGATCTCACAGAGATGCAAAACGCATTCAATGCACTCAACCGCGAGAATGATCCTGCACTGAACGAGCGAAGAGCGCTTGCAATACGCATACAGAACGCGCAAAAAGAAAAGGAAGCCAACACGAGAAGTCTCGAGAGAAAGAAAGGTGAGAACGGCAAACTTCTCGTAAAAGAAAAGCAGCTAGAGAGCGACAAGACGCTGCTGAATGAACTTCGAAGCCAATCGAAAGATATCAGGGAACTGGAAGCTTTTGAGGGAAGACTGCAGATACTCAAGAATGACAAAGTCTTTGAGGACTGCATCATCACGGTCGATGCCGACAATACGCTGATCTGTTCACTTACAAACACCCGAAAGAGTTTCAGGGACCAAGCAGAAAAGCTCCAGGGCGTGAGAATTGACGGAGAGACTGTTTCTTTCAATCTGAATGTGAAATACATCATCCAAAAATTGGGTGAAGAAGCGATCAAGATTGTCGAAATGGAGAAGCGATCTCAGCAAGAACGCAACCAAAGGGCTGGGAAGTAACAAATTCCTACGCAATCACCTCCCACCTACGCTGAAGCTACGGTGGGCAGGCCGGTCCACTCTAGGCGATCACCTCCGGTCCGCTCTCAGTGAGGAGTATCGAATGCTCGAAGTGACACGACATGCTGCCGTCATTCGTGATCACCGTCCACCCGTCATCAGCCGTATACACCTCCGGAGAGCCCATCGTTGCGATCGGCTCGATGGCGATCATCGTACCGACAGGAAGCACGGGGCCTGTACCCGCTTTACCGACATTCGGAACATCGGGAAACTGGTGGAGCGTCGTTCCAAGCCCGTGTCCGGTGAGCGTGCGTACCGCAGAGTAGCCATTCTTCTTCAAGGCTTTTTCGATGTAAGAACTGATGTCCCCGACCTGCGCACCCGCACGAACGATTTCAGTAATGACATTCTCCAAAGTATCTGAGGTATAGGTCAAAAATTTTCGGACATCCGGTGCAATACGCCCGACCCCCACTGTGACACACGCATCGGTGTAGAGATCGTCGTAGATCACGCCGCCATCGAGAGAGACGATGTCCCCTTCCTTCAGAACTTTGTCCGCACGCGGGATGCCATGCACGACTTCCTCGTTCACGGACGTGCAGAGCGTTCCTGTGAAGCCGAAGTATCCGAGGAATGCAGGCTTTCCACCTTTGCTACGAATAAAAGCCTCCGCGGCCTGATCGAGCATCATCGTCGTGATGCCGGGAGCGACCATTGCGCTGACAAACTTCAGGCAGTCTCTAAGAATCACACCGCCTTTGCGAAGGGACTCAATCTCCGCCTGCGTGAAAATCTGGCAATGTTTGTCGAAAGCCATGCGGAGATAGTAGCGATTCAGAGTGCCTTCTTCAACGCCTCATAAATATCATCGACACTCCCTTCAGCCGAAATTTCTGTAATCATTCCTGCCTTCTTGTATGTCTCAATGACCGGCATCGTCTTCTCTTGAAACGTCTTCATGCGCCGCTCGATGATCGCAAGATCGGCATCATCCGCTCTCCCCTCGGCTTTCGCGCGACCGAGAATGCGGTTTTTTGCTTCGTCGATCGGGAGCAAGAAATGGATGCCAAGCACATCGCGACCGGCAGCTTTCATAATGACATCGAAATCGCGCATCTGCGCTTCGTCTCTCGGAATGCCGTCGAAAAGAATCTTCGTCGACTGCGGACGAGCTGCAATCGCCTCTTTCACGACCTGCATGATGATCTCATGCGGGACCAGATGTCCCTGATCGATGTAGGTCTTCACCCTAATCCCAAGTTCCGATCCCGACCCGCCTTCGCCCTCGGGACTACGGTGGGCAAGTGCGGCAATCTTTCTGAGCTCTCCGCCCGCCTCGAAAATGTCGTAGCCAAACTCTGCTGCAAGTTTTTTTGCTTGTGTGCCCTTGCCTGAGCCCTGAATTCCAAAAAAGACGAGATCCATAATCGTAGTATAGCGAAAAATTTCACCCTCGGAGTTACACCAATTTTTCGTAGTCATGCGCCAAAAGCTGCGCATTCACTTGTCGCACAAGCTCCATCACGACGCCGACGATGATGATCAGACCGGAACCAGAGATGATCAAATCCTGCGAACTGAGTGTCGAATAACGGGTGAAGATGAGCGGGACGATGGCAACGATACCGAGGAATACACCTCCCCAAAGATTCAAACGATTGCTGATCTTTTCGAGCATCTTGGCGGTCTCAAGACCGGGACGCACACCGGGGATGAACCCTCCTCGCTTCTGGATATTCTCGGCAAGTTGATCTGGCTTAAATGTGACGGAGACGTAGAAATAGGTGAACGCGATGACAAGGAGGAAGTAGAGCGCCATGTAAAGAATCGACGGATTTTGCGAGTCCAGATTCAACTTGATGAAGTTCACGACGCCCGCAAAGCGCGGAGCCGTCTGCAAAAACTGCGCAATGAGTGCCGGAAAGGTGATGAGGGAGATTGCAAAAATGATTGGCACCATGCCCGCCTGATTCAGACGAATCGGAATATTCGCTTTCACCCCGCGACCCGCACCCTGGTTGGCGTATGTAATCGGGATGGCACGATGCGCATCCGTGAAGAGGATGACGGCGACGAGCATCGCGAGGGAGAGAATCAGGAACAGGTAGAAAGCACTCATCTTGTCCTGTCCAGCGAGGAACAAGTTGGTGAGTGTCGTCGGCATTCCCGCAACGATTCCCGTGAAAATGAGAAGTGAAATACCGTTGCCGATTCCTTTCTCGGTAATGAGCTCTCCGAGCCACATGACAAAGACGCAACCGACGGAGACGAAGAGCATGGGAGCAAGGACTGCAGGGAACGTCATCGGAACGATGTTGCCGCTTCCGCCTTGGTTCAAGAGGAAGAGGAAACCGTAGCTCTGCATGAATGCGAGCACGATGCTCATCCAGCGGGTGTACGTGTTGATCTTCTGCTGACCCTGGATTCCCTCTTTGCTAAGTGCCTCCAGCTTCGGGAAGATCACCGTGCAGAGCTGCAGGATGATCGAGGCGTTGATGTACGGAGAAAGACCGAGAAGCGCTATCGAGAAGTTCTTGAGAGCTCCTCCGGTGAGGGTTGCAAAGATCCCGAGCGTTCCTCCCGCATTGCTGTTATTCAGGAAGTTTTTCAGAAGTGCCTTATCGGCTCCGGGAATGGTGATGTGAGAGATGACGCGAAACAGAACCAAGATCCCGATCGTAAATAGAATGCGCTTGCGGAGATCGTGCGAACGCCAGAGCTGTCTGAGATACGTGAACATAGATTACGCTCGAACGATCGTGACTGTGCCGCCTGCTTTCTCGATTGCCTCTTTGGCGCTCTTCGAAACGGCGTAGACGCTGAGTGCAAATTTCTTCGTGACTTTTCCACGACCAAGAATCTTCACCGGATCTTTTCCATTCACGAGCCTCAATGCTGAGAGAGATGCCTTGTCATAACTGCCTGGGGGCACTTTCCTCTCGAGAGTGTCGATATTGAGCACATCGACAGTAACGCGCATCGGGCTGATGAATCCTCCGAGCTTGGGCTGACGGCGGATGAGTGGAGTCTGACCTCCTTCGAAACCGAGGCGTCGACCCTTACCGACTCTGGACTGCTGACCTTTGGTACCGCGACCGGCAGTCGTACCGCGACCGGAACCGTTGCCGCGGGCGAACCTGCGACTGGTGTGCGTGGAACCTTTGTTTGGCTTGAGCGTATGGAACATAAGAAAACGGTGCAGAGGGATCAAAACGCAGGAGGAGTCTTTTTAGACCTCTGCGGGCGTGAATGTTAGAGAGAAAAGAGAGAGAGGTAAAGGGAAAAAGAAGATCGTAGCGGAGGTTCGTTACCTCCGCGGACACGCATACGGAAAAATACGACAACCGCGGAAGATGTGGATCTTCCACTACGTTTTCATTTTCTTGACACTCCCCCAACCCCTGCTCTAATCTTCGCCCGTGATTCAGTCCCTGTCCCTTACGCTCAGTCTCTCCCTCCTGCTTACTGCGGGAAGGCGGCTGGCTGCGTAAAGGAATCGAGAATTCCCTAGCAGAGCCTCCTTCCCACGAGAGGCGCGTTTTTCCTGTATCATTTCCTACTTCCAATCCTTCCCATGACTACGAACCCAGATGCAACCCCATCGCACGACATCGTTACGACGCGACCAATAGCTTCCGCAGAGGCACCTCAAGAGTATGTTGATAGAGATGGTAATCCGATTGATTTCGATACGTACCGAGTATTACTGACTCAATTCAGAAAGATCGACGCTACTTGGAAAGAAAATGGATTGGGGCAAAGAGAACGAATAAATCCAATTTAAGAGAGTAACGGTTGATTTCCACTCCTGATTTTCTTCTTTCAATCTACTGTGAAGTATTCCCTGTCCCTTACGCTCAGTCTCAACCTCCTGCTTACAGCGGGAAGGCGGCTGGCTGCGTAAAGGAACCAAAGAATTCCCTCGCAGAGCCTCCTTCCCAAGCGAGGCTTATTTTTAATTTTTCATTCCCCAATTCTCCCATGAATACCCCCAACTTTACACCGCCGCATTCGCATGTCATCGATGCGTTCGTTGCGCATAATGATGCATGCTTACTGCAAACGATTCCCGAAAGTCAAAATGCTGCTTTTTTCGTCGAAAATTTGTGTCGTGAATGCGGACGCAGAGTCGACAATGTCATGTCCGAAGTCTGCGGAAAACGCGACTGCCAACAAGTCGCCAGAACCAAGGCGATGATGGCCGATTATCGGTTGCTGTAAACCGGTTACAACACCATTGACTTCCCACCCTACTTCCCCGACCATGCCTCTCAAACTTTTCCCCTACAACAACGTGCTTACCGCCATCGAACTCACCATCACGCTGCCGAATAACCCGGGAGCACTCGCGAGGACATCTGACATGCTTCGGGCCGCAGACGTGAACATCGAAGCGCTGTCGTGCACCGAAGGTCCGACAAAAACCCTTGTTCACCTCGTCCTCGATGATCCGGAGACGGCAAAGATCGTCCTACGACCGATGAGCGAGGTTGTCGAAACGGAGATCATTGCCTACAAAGTCCATAACAAGCCCGGTGCGATTGCCGATCTCGCACGCAAATGCGCAGGTGCCGGCATCAATATCAAACATATCTATGCGACGTCACTCGGCAAAGAGGCGATGTGTTATGTCGATGTCGATGATTTGGAGAAGGCGAAGAAAGCCCTAAAGTAGGGCATGCTTCGAGACGCATTCGCTGATGCTCACGCTCCTCAGCATGACAATTCAAAGCAACGAGTGTCATGGTGAGGAGCACGAGTTTTTACGAGTGCGTCTCGAACCATGACTGTTACCCTTTCGGTCCTTCGTTCATCTGCTTCCTGTCTTGGTCATTCATCTTCACTTCCTTAATCGGAAGATTCGGACCTTCGGGAATGAAAATACCGAGATCAGCAGCTGATTTCTGAGCAACCGGAGTGGCTGCACCGCCGATCGATGCCGGTGCGGCGCTTGCAGCGATCACTGCTTGGCTGCCTCGGAGCATACCGAGAGCGATCATGGCTGCCTGAGCATTCACGAGCTTATTACCGGTACCGAAACGCTTTGCGAGCGCATCTTTCACACCTGCGAGATCGAGGATGACGCGGAGCGGACCTCCGGCGATGATTCCTGTTCCTTTGCTTGCAGGCATCAGACGAAGCTTCGCTGCCTTGTGCTTGATATTCACTTCGTGCGGGATTGTAGAGCCGTTCATCGGCACGATGATCATATGACGCTTTGCATCACGCTGTGCTTTCTGGATCGATGCCTGCACCTCCGTCGCCTTGCCGGTACCGAGACCGACTTTTCCTTTTCTGTTTCCTAAAACGACGACAGCGCGGAAACGCATACGGCGACCTCCTTTCACCACGCGCGTGACGCGGTCGATCGCAAGGGTCACGTCTTCGTACTCCGAGGGCTCACGCCTCTTGTCGGAGCGACGATCGTTCTTCTTGCGGTCTGGACGGGAGGATTTGGCCATGAGAACTGGTAGTTGGAAGAAGGGACTAGAACTGGAGACCTGCAGCGCGAGCGGCTTCGGCTAAAGCTTTGATGCGTCCATGAAACTTGCGACCGTTTCGATCGAACACGACAGCAGCGATCTTCAGGTCTTTTGCCTTCGCTGCAATCGTCTCGCCGACCTTCGTTGCTTCTTTTACGTTCTTTCCTTTGGTCGAGAGTGCAGAGGCGATCGTCTTGCCCGCTGCGTCATCGATCAGCTGTGCGTACACACGCGTGAGCGAGCAGAAGACCGTGAGACGAGGGCGCAAGGCCGTACCGATCACCTTGGCGCGGATCCTTCGTTTACGTGCGGCCCGGAGTTGAATCTTAGTTGGCTTCATGGAAGATGAGGGTTTGGGACGGGGGTGAGGGTTTGGGATTACGCAGCGCCTTTCGCGGCAGCTGCTTTACCAGCCTTTCTGCGAACGGTTTCATCGGAGTAACGGATGCCCTTGCCCTTATAGGGCTCCGGCGGACGGAGCGAACGAATATCGGCTGCAACTTGTCCGACAAGCTGCTTGTCGATGCCTTTGAAGGTCAGAATGTTCTTGTTCTTCTCGTCGGGGACAACGTCGATACCGGCCGGAAGCGTAAAATCGATCGGATGCGAATAGCCGAGACTTAGGTTCAACACTTTTCCTTTGATCACGGCCTTATAACCGACACCAACAATCTCGATCTTGCGCTCATGACCGTTACTTACTCCCGCAATCATATTCACGAGGAGAGCGCGCGTAAGACCGTGTCTGGCCTTCGCTTCGCCGTTCTCAAGGATGCGCTTCACTGTGAGGACTGATCCGTCGATGTTGACGCCAATTTCTGGGAGCAGCGCGTAGGTAAGCTCTCCCTTCGAGCCCTTCACATGCACAACGCCGGATTTCACTTCGACAGTGACGCCGGTCGGGATTGCGATGGTTTTGGCTCCAATACGCGACATAAATGAATTAGGAAACGGTGCAGAGAATTTCACCTCCGATATTCTTCGACCTTGCTTCTTTATGAGTAATCAGTCCGCTGCTCGTGGACAAAATCGCCATGGTACTGCCGTGTAGATGGGAGCGAATCTCTCCGGCACCGACATACTTGCGTCCTCCGGGTGAGGAGATGCGCTTCAAAAGCAGTGCAGGTCGGTCTGTTTTGAACACCACGACAATTTCTTTATGAGCATCGTCGCCCTCAGCGGAAACGGACTCAAGATATCCTTGTTTCTTCATGAGATCGCACATCGCCTGCAGAATTTTCGACCACTGAGCTCTGCAGTCGGTCCTCCCTCCGTGCTGCGCATTGCGCATCCGGGTGAGAAAGTCGCCGATGGGGTCTGTAAGAGGCATGAGAGTGGAGAATTACCAAGAAGATTTTTTAATGCCGGGAATGTCGCCATTCGTTGCAAGTTCTCGAAAGCAGATGCGGCAGATTCCAAAGAAGCGCATGTAACCTCCTTTGTCGTAGCAGAGCTTGCAACGATTGTAGACGCGCGTTGGGAACTTAGGCTTCTTGCCCGCAGCCAGAGACTTGGCGTGAGCCTCCTGTTTGTTCCTCCAGCTGACGATGAGTGCTTCTCGGGCCATAGGACTGTAGAAAGTAAAAGAAAAGTAAGGGCTAGAGAGTATTGCAGAATCAGGCTTTCTTTTCAACGTCAGTCTTTCTTGGGGCAACTTTCCTAAAAGGAATGCCAATGTGTTTCAGAAGTGCGAGTCCTCTCTCGTCGGTGCCTGCGTTGGTGGTGATCTGAATCTGCATGCCGAAGATCTTATTGGCCTCGGGAGGCGGAAGTTCGGGAAAGATCGACTGATCGATAATGCCGAGTGAGAAATTGCCGTGACCGTCCAATTTCATCGGATAGCCTCGGAAATCTCGAATACGAGGAAGGGCGTAATTGATCAAACGATCGAGGAAGTAATACATCTTTTTGCCGCGAAGCGTGACCATCATTGCAACGATCATGTTCTCTCTGATGTTAAAATCGCTGATGGATTTCTTGGCTCTGCGGATTGCCGGACGCTGACCAGTGACGGTCGCAAGGGATTCGAGGATGAACTGCTGCACGTCCTTGGCAGAGTACTTTTTCTGGCTGAGACCGGTATTGACGATCACCTTGGTGATGCGCGGAAGCGCATGCACATTGCCGACTCCGAGTTCCTTCTTGAGGGAATCTGCGATCGTCGTCTGGAGCCGTTTCTGGAGAGGGATGAATGTCATAAGAAATTAGGAACCGCGACCGGTGGAACGGGAATGAATCGTGCTGGAGGCCGGACCTGCTTCGCTCTTCGATCCTTCGGCTGCGTCGGCGCCAAAGCCCACTTTCTTCCAGAATCCTGGCTTCTTGGCGGCAGTCGCCTTCTTGAGATCGGTTCCGGACGTTGCCAACTTCTTCTCGGCTGCAGACGGCTCGATTTTGGTGCGACCGAGAATCGTTCCGCTCTTCTTGGCGACGCGCACTTTCTTGCCAGTCTTGGAATCAATCTTGTATCCGATACGACTCGGCTTGCCTGTTTTTGGGTCAACGATCTGGACATTGCTCACCGAGATCGACGTTTCGAGCTTCACAATTTTTCCTTCGCTCTGTGCCGTCCTCTTCACGTGCTTGGTCATCATATTGATGCCACTCACGATCACGCGGTTGCTGGAGGCAAGCACGCGCATAATTGTGCCCTTCTTACCCTTGTCCTTGCCTGCGATGATGACGACGGAGTCGCCTTGGGAGAGCTTCATAGAATTAGAGAACGTCTGGGGCTTGAGAGATAATTTTCTGGTAACCGCCTGCACGAAGTTCGCGGGCAACGGGTCCGAAGATACGTGTGCCTTTGGGCTCTTTGTTGGCGTCGATGATCACGCAGGCATTGTCGTCGAAACGGATACCGCTGCCGTCCTTGCGCCTCTGAACATTGCGGGTGCGCACGATGACAGCGCGCTCGACGGCGTGCTGACGGACGGTACCTCTTGGAGCAGCGCTCTTGATGGCGACCACGATGACATCACCGATGCCGGCATACCGCCTCTTGCTTCCTCCGAGCACTTTGATGCACATGCAGGTTTTTGCACCCGTATTGTCGGCAACGTTGAGGACGGTCTGCTGCTGGATCATGATTTGGGAGCGGAAACTTTGGCTTTCTTCTCATAGGTTGCATCGCGATGATCGCGCTTCGTATTCTGTTCGACCGTCTCCGTCTTCATCTCCGACACTCTCGGCGCTTTCTTTAAGACTTCCGTCACCTTGAAACACTTTCGCTTGCTCAGAGGCCTGCACTCGGTGATCGTCACCTCATCGCCTACCCACAGATCATTGCCGTTCGTATCCGCAAGAAACTTCTTGCTGACGCGGTAACGCTTTGCGTACGTCGGATGCATGACGTACCGATGGACGGTAACGGCAACGGTGTTCTGCATTTTGGCCGATGTGATGGTACCGATTTTCGTGCGCATATTATTTTGAGCGGGGAACTTTTACAGTCTTTTTCTTCGCTTGGGAAGCGGTTTTGTCCGCAACATCTGAAATCTTCGACGTTTTCTTCTCCGTTGTCACCGTTGGAACGCCATTCTTCATCGCGGTCTCCACGGTCTTCATGCGTGCAATCTCTCTGCGCTTTGCTTTGTAGAGTGCATGATTCTTCTCTTTCTGCATCTCGACGCCCATCCGCATTTTGGCATACTCGGATTGATGCAGTGCAATCTCCTGACGAAGTTCTTTCGGCGTCATGCGCTGCAGCTCGGTGGTGGAAGTGTTGGTACTCATACGGCGTGCTTGTGAATGCTGACGACAAATTTGGTCAGAACCGGAAGTTTGTGGGAAGCGAGCCTAAAAGCCTCCTTCGCCGTAGCCTCAGGCAGACCGTCCATCTCGAAGAGCATGGTTCCGGGCTTCACGACGGCTGCGTAAAATTCCACCGCGCCCTTGCCCGATCCCATCGGCACCTCGGGTGACTTCCTGGTGATTGGCTTCTGCGGGAAAATGCGACACCAGATCTTTCCGCCGCGAGCGGCTTCGTGGGTGAGCGCTCGGCGCGCGGCTTCGAGCTGACGCGAGGTGATCTCGCCCGCTTCCTGAGACTTGAGACCGTACGTGCCGAAAGCCAGCGTTGCTCCCCTCGTAGCCTTGCCCTTAAATTGGCCGCGGCCGCGGTGGTGCTTACGATATTTGGTGCGAATGGGTTGCAGCATGGGAGATTAGTGAGCGTCGGGGAGAGAGACTAAAGCGGAGGATTTCGCTTCCTGAATTTTCTTGAAGACCATGCCCTTGTAGACCCAAACTTGAACGCCGATTGTCCCGTACGTTGTGACAGCGTGACGAGTGGCAAATTGAATGTTGGCGCGTAGCGTCTGCAGCGGAACGTTGCCCTCCTTGAAAGAATCAGCACGTGCGATCTCTGCGCCATTCAAACGACCGGAAACTCCGATTTTGATTCCAATCAATCCAGCCTGCATCGCTCGTTCCATCGCCATTTTGCAGGCTCTGCGGTACGGCATGCGACGTTGAATCTGGCTCTGAATGCTCTCAGCAATACACACGGCATCGGCATCCGGTGTACGGATCTCCTTCACGTTCACCTCGAAAGAACCTCCAAATTTTTTCTCAAGTTCTTTGCGAAGATCTTCGACGGCGGCTCCCTGCTTGCCGATGATCACTCCCGGCTTGCTGGTGTTGAGCGTCACGGAAATTTTCTTGCCTCGCTCGATCTCGATGAGGCTTAAGCCCGCATCCTGAAATTTCTTGTCGAGGTAGCGCCTGACAAGAACGTCGCCGAGGAACATCGTGCGAAACTTGTCCTTCGTCGCAAACCACGTGCTCGGCCACGAGTGCGTGATACCGATACGGAAGCCGTTGGGGTTTACTTTCTGTCCCATAATTATTTGGAGGAAGCGGAAGTTTTCTTCGTCGAAATCTTGGGTACTTTCTTCACTTCTTTCTTCGCCTGCTCTTTCTTTTCAGCCTTGAGCGTTCCCGGAAAGCCAAGCGTGATCGAGACATGACACATGAATTTTCGGATCGGGCGGACTCTCCCTCGAGCCATCGGAATGCCGCGACGGTACGACGTTCCTTGGTTCACAACCACGGTTTTGACGATCATCGACTGAGCATTCTGCTTGAAGTTATGCTCGGCATTGGCAATAGCCGAACGGAGCACACCTTCAAAAAGTCTGGCACTCTTCTTGCTCGTTGACCGGAGAAGCTCGATGGCGTCCGGCACGGAAAGCCCACGAACCATCTTGGCCATAAGATTAGCCTTCTTTGGAGCGAGCCTGGCGGAGGAGAGGTGTGAATGCATGAGAGATTATTTGGCGGGAGCGGGAGCGGCTGCGGGCTTCGGAGCGGGAGCGGCTTCGGCCTTGCTCATCTTGCCGCCGTGGATACGGAACTTCGTGGTCCAACTGAACTCGCCGAGCTTGTGTCCGACCATCTGTTCTGTGACGTAGACAGGAGGAAACTCTTTGCCGTTATGAACCGCGAAGGTGAATCCGACGAACTCCGGCGGAATGTCGCAATCTCTCGCCCACGTTTTGATGATCTTCTTCTCCTGCTTCTGGACCATAGCCAGAACTTTTTTCAGGAGCTTTGGATCAACGTAGGGGCCTTTTTTGAGTGAGCGTGTCATGGGGGATTAGAGAGTAGTCGTGGTGAGGATAACGGCGATTGCGATGAGGGGGATGATGACTTGAACCATGGGAGTGTGGGGGTGAAGAAATTGTCTCGGTACCTGAGCATAGCTTACTTATTCTTCTTTTTCTTGATGCGACGTCGAATGATAAGCCGATCACTCGTTCGATGCGGGCGTCTGGTCTTGACACCAAGAGCGTGTTTACCCCACGGAGTCTTTGGATACTTGAGACCGATCGGAGAGTGACCTTCTCCTCCACCGTGCGGGTGGTCGACGGCGTTCATGGATTTTCCGAGCACTTCCGGTTTCTTACCGAGCCAACGATTTCGTCCAGCCTTGCCGATCGTGATGAGGTGATGGTCGACGTTGCCGACGGTTCCAATGGTTGCGTAACACGCCGAGCGAACTTTGCGCATCTCTCCACTCGGGAGTTCGATGAGGGCAAACGGACCGTCTAAGCCCACGAGAACAGCACTTGTGCCTGCCGAACGGACAATCTTGCCACCCTGTCCGATCTGGATCTCGATATTGTAGATTCGATAGCCGACCGGTACGTGCTCAAGCATCATGCGGTTTCCGGGCTTCACTTTCGTGCGCTCGCCGCAGACAATCTCATCACCTGCCTTCATGCCTTCCGGTGCAAGGATGTACCGCTTCTCGCCATCCATGTAGTGCACGAGAGCGATGTAGGCGGAACGGTTCGGATCGTACTCGATGGCTGCAATGCGACCGACGATACCGTGCTTGTCCGTCTGTTTGAAATCGATCTGACGCAGTAGACGCTTGTGTCCTCCGCCTCTGTGACGCACCGTCACGCGACCCATGTTGTTGCGTCCGGAGATGCGCTGCTTTCCCTTGGTGAGGGCACGCTCGGGGCGCTTCTTCGTGAGGAGGGAGAAGTCGGCGATCGACATCTGCCGTCTCGCATTGCTCGTTGGTTTCTGCTGGATAACAGGCATGGTGGCGTTAGGCGAGTTGGAAATTGGAGAGATCGAGAGGCTTACTCTTCTTGGCAAGATGGACAATCATGCGCTTCTGACGATGACGCTTCTCCATGATCTGATTCTGTCCCACGAGTCTGGTCTTCGGAACGGTGCGGAGCACGCGAACGGAAGACACTTCGACATCGTAGTATTTTCGGAGCGCATTCTTCACGTCGATTTTCGTCGCTGCAGGCTGCACTCGGATCACGTACGTCCCCTCGAGCTTCAAGCGTTCTGCTTTCTCGGTGACGACGGGGCCGATGATGACGGAGGAGAGATGCATGAGAAATTAGGCTTTGACTTTTTTAGGTGCAGAAGGCTTCTTAGCTGCTTTCTCAGTTTTTGGCTTCATGATCTTCTTTTCCTTGGGTGCGGAGACTTCTTTCGGCTCGGCAGTTTTCTCTTTCACGAACGTGTCTTCCGCCACCTGAACTGCATCTTTGAGGAAGATAATATTTTTGGAGCCTAGAACATCCTCCGGATTCAAATACGGTGCGAAGATCGTTTTCACGCGGGGCACGTTGCGAGCCGAAAGTTCGAGACCTCGATGACGACCGGGAAGAACGAAAAGAATACGACGGCCGAACTCGACCGGCAATTTCTTCAGAAGCATCATGAAGGTCTTGGTCTTGATGTCATCTCCGTACTCTTCGAGACCGATGATCGCTCCTTCTTTTGCTCGAAGGGAAAGACAGGAGAAGAGAGCGGCTCTGCGCATTTTCTTCGGCATATTCTTAATGAAGTTTGCCTCGTTCCTTGGACCAAAAGCCTTTCCTCCTCCTTTGAGAAGCGGGCTTCGGATCGGACCACGGCGAGCCTGACCGGTCCCCTTCTGCTGGAACATCTTCTTTGTGGAACCGACGATCTCGCCTCGGTGCTTCACGTGTGCGATCGGATGACGGCGGTTGCTCTGCTGACGAATGAGCGCAAGATGCATCAAACCCTTATTGATGTTCGCCTCGAACATGCTTGCAGGAAGCTCCAGAGAGCCTTTCTTCGTTCCCGTTGCTGTGTAGAGGTCGATCGTCATGATTACTTGTAGTGAGAGAAACGAACTATTTGGTAGCGGGCTTGCCGGCCGAAGCTCCCGCAGGAGCGAAGGCTGGAGTTTCAAGAGTTAACGTCACAATCGTTCCATTCGGACCCGGTACCGGACCCTTCACACCGATCACTTTGCGTCCTTCGTCACAGACGAGAACCTTCCTGTGCTTCACTGTGCAGGTCTCGAGTCCCATGTGTCCGGGCATTCTCTTGCCGGCATGGATACGACCCGGCCATGTGCGCATACCCACGGAACCAGGCTCTCGAATGAAGTGCGAACCGTGACTCGCAGGACCTCCTGCGAAGTGGTGACGCTTCATGACACCCTGAAATCCTTTTCCTTTGCTGGTACCGGTAATGGTCACCAGACTCTCCACCGGAAGTGCGGCAACCGTCAGCTTCTTTCCCTTCTCGTACTCAGCGATCGAATCGACCGTAAACTCTTTTTCGCTTCGATAACGGCTTACTTCTTTTCCTTTTCTTGTTTTGACGATGCGATGGCCAATACCCAAGACGACAGCCTGGTAACCGTCTTTCTCCTGCGACTTCGTCCTGATGATCTCGTTGTCGTCGATCTGCAAATACGTCACAGGGACCGCTTCTCCGTTCGGGAGAAACACGCGGGACATGCCGATTTTGCGGGCGAGAAGACCTAAAGCCATAAAATACTTGGAGGTTCCATCAGATCCGCTTATCCCCCTGAATGATCAAGTGCGGGACTACTGTCCCGCGGGAGACGGATCAAAGAACGTAAGTTCGTAGCTCGGGCACTTTAGAGACCCGATAAGGGTGGGTCAAGGGAAAGATGACGAAAATAATGAAACATGTCGGGAAGGCTTCTATATTTGCAAATATATGTTCCAATTGCAGCAATTAGGGTTACACATTCGTAGGTAGGGTGAAGTCATGAAATCTCACACCTCCTTCCGTTTTGCTGCCATGAAAGCTTCCGTCGTTGAACAAGTTCTCTCCGGTGACATCTCCGTCTCTTCTGCTGCACGAACC
>CALRAD010000009.1 GCA_943350395.1 Candidatus Peribacteria bacterium | reverse complement strand
TCTTTCGCAGCTTCGCATGCAGCACGAAGCTTCTCCGTATTTTTGTCGAGAGCGCTGTCATTCGATTCTCCCGATTGTTTCTGCATACCGATTGTCAGTGTTGCGATCAGTGTTTGTATTTCCTGATCGAACTCTTCGGCTGCTGCTGTTATCGTTTCTGGATGCACTACGGAAAATTTTTGAAGCAGTCCGTTTTCAACTTCACTGCATACTTTTTCCAGTTGCTGCCAGTGGGGTGATCGTGCATTCTTCAAAATTTCTACAGTGCGCTTTGCTTCTGCGAGTCTTCCCTGAAGATCATTGACTTTGCCGATATAGAGAGCTGTGAGCCTTTCTCCAGTCGATGCTTCACTTTTCTCGTTCTTTGCATCGATCCTGCTGTCGGATACGCCATCTGCGGCATCCAGTTTGATCTGGTGCTTATCGATGGCATCGCCTGTGGGTGAAAATTCAGGACTCATGATGCGATGTCGAAAAGGTGCCTGATATGATCGTTGTCGTTTTGGTCACTTGTTTGCTCGTGGGCACTTCTGACTTCTCGGAGGCTTTGGTGCAGATAGTTATCGAGAGTTTCCAACCATTCCGTATTCTTTTCATCCACGGCTTTCTGCAATACAAGCACACATATCTGCTGGATTCTTGTAGATTCCGACAGGAGTAATGTGTTCAGTGTCGACAGACCTTTCTCATCCAATGTCGGGAGAAGTCCCAGAAGATTATTCTTCCGGTCGGACGACAGCAGCATGGAGCCGAGAATGACGTTTTTCAGGTTCGTTGTTTGTGTGTCCATAAAATCCTTTTATTATAGCAGAAAAATGCCTTCTCTGCCATCTGACAGCACTCCGTAGCGGAAAGATCATCTTCGGCGCAGTGCTCTCCTCGGAAAATGATGTATGATTCGGTTGATTTTATGGCTCCCACCCCCTACAATAGGAATGCTAAACCCACTGCCCTCCCGCCGGAAACGGTGCGACGGCAGTCTTTTGGTGCGAACGTAGGCGGCAGGAAGGCGATCGTCTTCATCGATGGAAGTAACTGGTACCACAAGCTGAAGAAGCTGCTGTCGATGCCACAGCCGGGGAGTACGGGATCGATGCGGCCTCCTATCGATTTTGACGTGCGAACATTCTCCACCGAACTTGTAGCGCCGGAAACGCTCGCGGAGGTTCGCTACTACATCGGAAGAATTCGACGAATCAGGGGCGATGAGAAGAGCGAAACCCTGTACGGAAATCAGCAGAAGCTCCTGCGTTTTCTCCAGAAGCAGAACGTGCAACTCGGTCTCGGCCACTTGATACCGTATCCCGATGGTTCTTTCCACGAGAAGGGCGTAGACATCCTCCTCGCCGTTGAGATGATTCGACTCGCGCTCGACGGGCGTTATGACATCGCCTACTTGGTGAGTTCCGATACCGACCTCGTTCCGGCGGTCGAGGAATGCATCCGGCTCGGAAAGGAAGTGGTCTACGTCGGAAGTTCGCTGCACGGGCAGTCATTCGGACTCACGAAAGCCTGCAGCCGGACGATATTGCTTCAACCAAAGGACGTGACGAAATACGTCCCGCCGAAATTGCTGTAATGCGGCGATCATCGAACCTAGGGTTACTGCCACCATAGCGTTCCATGAAATGCCACTACACTTCTGGTCTCTAGTAAGCCAGAAAAACATGATGTGGCAGTAGAGGCAGTATTTCTGCCACTCTGAATTTCATTCAGTCTATTCAAACCAGCCGGAGAAGGCTTCCTTCTTCGAGGAAAGTTCTAACTTTCTGTAGCTCAGAGCTCCATTGATAATAAAGACAATTTATGCTATAATAAACAGATGGAGCTTAATAGTATCGATCGAGGGCTAGAGGAAGTTCCTTCCAAAGAAATAGCGTATCAGAAGCTTGAGCAGATCCGTGCTCAAGATTTTTCTCAATTTGGTATCAGATTTATGAATTTTGAGGAATACAGAAAAATGTTGGAAGCAAAAACAATAGAACCAAAAGAGGTGTACTGGACGGGCGGAAAATGGCCTTTTTCGGAAATAGATATGAGTGAGGAAGAAAAAAGAGATCCTCACAATTTCACTTCATTTTTAAAACATGCTGTAAGGTATTGGCCTGGAACGTCGAATGTGATGACGGCGACTGGTACGCTTGGCTCAAGCGCAATTTTAGGTTATACAGAATTGCTCAATTTGATGAAATGCTGTCATGGTCAAGCAAAGCAAGAAGCAATTTCCGACCGCACTGTGCGTCAGCGCACAATGGAACTTTTTGCTGAAAAAATTCAGAAATGGTTCCCCTATGAAGGGGAACTTCATGGATTAGGAAAAATGAGAGGCCAGGAAAAAATTAAAGAGGATGATAATTTTGATCCAAAAACTCAAGAGGCATATTCACGACTTTTAGAAGATCCTCGTCATGCAACAAAAGAAGAAATAAGGATGATTTTTGATAATAGCATAAGACCTTATAGAGAAAGCGATTCCCATGCAGATACTTTTCTTGGTCATGATTGGGAATACAGTCCATATCATTTAGCTGTAATATTTGATCGATCTGCGATTACCAATGAGTCATCCTATTACCATGATGCATGGCGTTATCTCAAGGAATCAGCTGATGGGAAAAATGTGCTTGGTGCCATCTCAATTATTTCAAACAAAGCACTTATTACAGAGATGAAAAAATTGTCCTTAAATTCAGGAGAATGGATGCATCCCTTATTTAATGCACATGGTACGATCTGCTTTCCCAAATCTGAGGCAAATAATGTGAAGTCTTCATATTGAGAAAATGGTGGATGACTGTCCATACAATGGATATACTGTAGCTAGTGGATCGGGGTGTCCTCGGTCGGTAAGGGGTCCTGAGCAATCAGGACTTTTTGCTTTGACGAGATTCGGGGTATTGCTATAATAGAGTCAATCATGCCCAGTTGGACTTTGGTCCCGCTGGGATAATTTTTTTGTCTCGATGAAGGGACACAGACGTTCGAGAGAACAGAGAAAGATCGCTCGTTTTCCAAGTACTCACGACCGAGTCCTCCCTTCGGAAAGACAAGAATAGCTTGCTTGCGATGCTCTCGGAGCACATCGAAAATCGGAGCGTAGTCGCCATCTCCGCTCAAAAGGATGAAACATTGGTAGCCATCGAGGCTCAGGAGAATCTCCTTGGCGATCTCGACATCGAAATCACACTTGCGTCTCAGTATCGGCTTCGCAAGCAGATTGCCCTCGTGGTCCGTGGTCACCGGTACCTTCTTCACGGCCTTTGTCACGATGCGATAGCCGATTGCAGCTTGTTCTTTGAGGAAGAGTTCCGACTTTGCGTGTTGGTCCGTTCCATGAAAGAGAACGATGTCGTGAATGTTCTCATGTCCCTTGAAAAGGGAAAACAGCTTACGCGTGTCGACCGCCCAGCCGTTCTTGCGCTGCGCGTGGAATACGTTTGCCCAGTCGATGAGGACGAGCGTCTTGCCTTTGAGATTGAAAAACGGTGCGGTCATGTCGGGTGTCATCGTACATCAGACGAGTGCCACCCCGGAACACATCGCGGTTCTAATAGCGTCGAGTTTGGCGCTCCAGCCTACGCACCTTTGCGAAGGTGCTTCGGCCGGCAGGCCAGTCTTTGCTGTACCTTAAAAAGCGTAGGCTGCCGGACGTAGCGCTGCTTTGTTGTAGAAGTCCTACTCAAAAACCTAGTCCGTGGTAGAGCGAGAGCGCGTAGTCTGGCTGACAGGTATAATGAATGCATGTGGCATTTCGTCTACATTCTCAAGGCTGAAAATGGTGATCAGTATGTTGGACACACGACAAACTTGAACGAACGATTGAAAGAACATAATGAAGGCTCAGTCACAGCAACGAAGAATAAGAGGCCATGGAAAATTGAATGGTTCTGCGGATTTCGGGAAGAGAAAAAAGCGATTGCATTTGAAAAGCATATGAAAACTGGATCGGGAAGTGCTTTTAGATTCAAACATTTTTTGCCGAAAAAATAATATGCGAATTAGAAAGGCTACATTGGAAGATGCAAAAGAGCTTTCTGCACTGCGAAAGGCAACAATTCGTGCTATCAATAAGCACGATTACACGCCATCTCAGATTGCACGTTGGAGTAAGCGGTGGAATACGGTTGAGTTCCAGCTACAAGATGATCCGTTTCTTAGATACGTAGCCGTTCAAGATGGAAAGATCGTCGGCTATGCCGATATCAGAAAGAAATCACCCGAAGAAATGGGGGGTCTGTACGTGCGCAAGGACTTCATTCAAAAAGGCGTTGGCAGGAAACTCATGAAAAAAATAGAAGATATGGTGCGCAAAATGGGAGTCAAAAGTTTCCTCCTTCATTCTTCGACGACGGCAAAAGGATTCTATGAAAAGCTGGGATATACAGTGCTTTCTTTAAAGAAGAACCGCATAAAGGGTGACTATTACATTCTGGAAAAGAAGCTATTACACCCCTAACCGTAGTCCAGAATATTCTGTGATACGTTCCAATAAGGAGCTCCACCGACATTGTAGCGCCGGACCCTACGCCTCCACGATGGACTGGAACCCGCCGTAGCACATGCGTTTCAAATCGAAGGGCATCTTTTTCATCATCTGCGGATCGTTCATCGCAGGGTCGCTCATCACTTTCTTGTTGACGCTGTCGCGGTGCTTGCGGGACTTGAAGACGATGTAAGCGAAGACAGCCGTCTCGCCCGGCTTGAATTTAAGGATCGTGGACAAAGATGCTCCCATGGGGTTGCTGATGTCGTCTGCAAGGCACTCTTTGTAATCGAGCGCACCGTGCTTCATCCATGTTTTCTTGCCGAGTTGGGCCATCCGGCGGTACATTTTTATATTCTTTTTCGGAAGAGGAATGAGGAATCCATCGACGTAACTCATAGAGGAATGGGAATGTAATGAAGAAGGACGGATGAGACCGTCCATTCTTTCCAATATACTACCCGAGCGCCTTATTGTTAGTCATTCCTTAAGTTTGTTCGGTAAACACTCTGATCTAGGAAAAATACCCTGTCAAAATCATCCATTGATCCTGCCCCAGAACCAAGTGGAACAGAAGTGCTCCCAGGATTCCATGAGCGAGTCCAAGTGCCAGAAGATTTGGATAAAGATGATAAAGAGTGGTGAAGGCAAAGCCCGCAATAAATGCAACAAGCACCAACTCGACGGAAGGGATGTGCGCACAAGCGAAGAGGGCAGCAACAACCAAAGAGCGAATGGTGAGCGATGGCACCAACGTCGTGAGATTTTTTGCCACAAAATTCTGCAACACGAATTGCTGCGCGATACCCCACATGGGGTAGACCACCAATAAGTACCAAAAACCAATAGGGAGCGGAGTGTGCCCGACAAACCATCCGTATGCATAGACAGCAACACCCGTCAGTGCAGTCAGTGCAAGATACGGAAAGAGGCAATGCCGGAAGTTATCGAAGCGAAGGCCCCAGAGAGGGAGTATGGATCCTCCTGTTCGAAGAATCCGAACAAAAACGTACCCAAGGACCAGTACGGCTGCAATTCCGTTGTAGTACGTGGAGATCCGTGAGCTCCAGAGAATCTCGATTGCAGGCTGCAGCAGGCCGATGATTAACATAAACATAAGTTCTCCGTATTGCGGTTTCATAGCGACTCCAGCGTAACACCGAAAAGACAAACATTCCTACAAGGGTAAGAGTCTGACGTCTTGAAACGTCTAGAGAGTTGTCCTATTTCTTTCCCCTCATTGCTATGGGAAGCACACTCATCAAAGGCCTTGTGATCGCATTCGTCTTCGGCGGAGGATGGGCGATCATCTATCTCGTACTGAAGGCTCTCTTCTAGCGCGGATTCACGTCAATGATATCGTTTTTCTTTTCCAGCTCTTCCCGAATCTTCTTCGTGAGATGCAAAAAGAGAATAAAAGCGAACACAAGAAACGTTGCGTCGTCCGCTATGCCGAGAATCGGAAGAATATCTGGGATAAAGTCAAAGGGCATGAGACCGTAGAGAAGCCCGCCTGCAATTGTCGCCTTTGCAGTGAAAGGCGTTTTTGGATGCCAAAGCACCACCCATACAATCTTTGCCTTTTGTTTCCACGTGAGTGTGCGCATAAGAAGTTGGTGAAAATTTACCGCGTAAATTGCATGCTCTCTCGTATGCGCACAAACCACGCATCAGATGTTTTCAGTGGCGTAATGCCCGGCATATCCATATACACAACATTCGTATCGATGAATGCCCGTTCTACGATCAGCGTTCGGTTCTTACCGAGCGGCACAAAACAAAATGTAGTGTTCTCACCCTCAACTCCAAGAGTAGAACACGCTCCGGGCTTACCGCCAAAATACAGCGTCTCCTGAGCGTCCGGCAGTAGCATCTTCTTTTTCGCATTGGCAACGGAGAGATCCGTCACAAACAAGTTGATCGACCAATCGATGAACACGGGATCACAGTGTTCCCACATCCCAGACATTCCACAACGTATCTGCGGCAGGGCATGAAAAAACCTGTATCCCTTCAGAGTCGGCACACTTTGCCATAACGTTGTCATTGCAGGTGCGAACACATACGGTGCGTCCGGAGCATTCACCGAAAGACCAAGGCTGAATTCGAGTGAGAACGGGTTCATATACCCCATTCCAAGCGGCTCCCCGTCCGTTTCGGGCGTCGGAAGAACGTAGGATGGCTTGTGATTCGCCAATCGATAGATCATTTCCGCCATTTCCCCTCGTGTGATCAAGTGATTGAACGCACTGACCGTCGGTGCGACTGCATCCTCCCGCGTCAGTGCAAGAACGTATGGCTTGTACCAAAGCTCCAGTCCATCGACAGCGGTGAGATCGCTTTCTTTCAATGCGACACCGAACGACTTCGTCAGAATCTTCGCGCCGTTCGCGTAATTGATACTGAGCGCCGGTTGAAACGTACCGTCCGGGAAACCACTGATGATTCCCCTCTTCTTTGCAGCACAGATATAGGGTGCGTACCATTCATTCTTTGCAACGTCGGGAAAAGGATCCTCTTCGCACGGCGAGGGAACGCTATGGTCACCGCTCCCAAGAAGCACGAGTTTCGTAAACTCCGCCCGATTGATAGGTCGATCGGGATGAAAGAGGCGTTTTTCGCCTGCAGGCAATACTTCTTGAAGCTCACCCTCAGCTATTCCTTCATCATACATCCACTGGATCGCCGGGTAGTACAGATCACATCCACGCACATCGTCATGGCTCCAATCCCATCCAACGGCATTGCACCCTGTCGTTGCGAACACAGAAGGAATAGAGAATAAGATTGCGAATCCGATTCCCATTGCCAGCAGACCGTTATGGAAAGTAAACCGCATCATGAGCTCTATCATAGTGATCATGGACAGAGACTCCTAGTCATCTATACTCATCGCTCATGAACAAACACCTTCTTACCATTGCCTCTCTTACGCTGATACTGGCTTCATGCAATATCCAAGAACCTGCGATACAAACGATCCCTACTGCGGCATCTTCTTCATCGATGATCTCATCGAAAGCAGTTTCAGACTCTCGTCCTGCCTGTACTCCCGATGATTTTCTACCACGAATGGAGCAGAGCGAAACATGGTCTACCTCTTGGAATAGCGGAGAGGCGATGACGACGATTGCACTCGAACGTCCTAATAAAGGATTTTCAGTGACAATTCCCTATAACCCCCTCTGGGGAAATTCCGATTGTCAGCTTTCGGCATACGAAGAAGATGAGAAGACAATCTCATTCGGCTTTGCGGGAGTGTTCGAAGGCGGAGGCGTAATGACGTTCAATCGCATCACCGTGTCTCCCAGTCGTTCTGCAGAGCAGGCAATCACGGCAATCACGGCGGCACAGGAACCGGATCGAAAGTTGGGCATTCTTCCTCCCGGAATGGAGCCGAAAGACACAACCATCAATGGAAATACTGCCGTGCAGTATTTTTCCGGCGGCTTTTGCGATCAAACCTACTTTGAAGTCATAGGCAAAAAATATAACTACGTCTTTTCTTCGATCTGCAATGTCGATGAAGTCGGAATCAAGGCTGCTCTGGAATCTCTGAAACTTCTCTAAAACGCAGGTGTTTTGAGGCACCTGCGAAATCAATGTCGAAAGACATCATCAATTTTCCGTATTCGTATCTTTCTCGATCTGCGTTTGTGCATCAATCGCCATTCGGAAAGACATGTCTGCTCCATCTCTGGCCTCCGCATAGAGGCTTGCCGCAAACCTGACCCTTGCCTGTGCCAAGCTCGTAGCTGCGGCATCAAGCCTCGCCGCTGCCTGCATCCTCGCTGTCACACTGAGATCGCTACCGCGCGCAGCGAGATTTGCACGGACTTCATCGATCTTCTTCGCAGCAGCATTGATCCTCGCCTGCGCTTCACTGGAGATGCTGTCATCGTCATCCTCGGTATCTTCTGAATCGGAGTCGTCTGAATCGGAATCATCAGAATCCGACCTGGCGGAAGACGCGGACGAATTCTTTGTCGAAGAAGATGAACTCGTATTTCTCTTTTCAGAAGAATTCCATTCCAGCAGAAGCTTGGCCTCCTGCGCGGTGTGCAGAGCTTTTCGCACAGATGCGAAGGCATCGCTGAACGCGCCTGCTTTCAATAACGCACGTGCAGAGTCCAAAGTGGACTGTGCAACCTTCAGTCGTGCATTCGCTTCGGCCACAGACTCGGATGTTGCACTGCCTGCTTTGGCACCAATAAAGACTCTAACTTCAGCAATTTTATTTTCTGCAGACTTCATACTAGCCTCGGTTGCAAGGCGCATGCCGCTTCCGGAAGCGGATCCTGCGATATTCATTCGCGCGGCATCGTCGGCCAGTCTACCGCTGATTCCGGACTCATTCTCCAGGGCAGACAACAAAATTTTCAACGCATCGCGGGTATCGCCGCTCCGAATAGCGACGCGCGAAAGCACAGACGCATGCGCCCGGAGCAAAGCTTCGAGTTCGGTGCTGACCTCCGCTGAAGCGGAGATATCTCCTGATGCACGAAGTGCTGCGATTTCCTTCTTTGCCGCTTCGACATGCGTGCGGAAATTCACATGATTGTCGCCTGCTTTCTCCTGCGTGAGGATATCGCCTGCAATCAACGCTTCCACTTCTTCCAAACGACGTTCTGCGCGACGCATATTCCACCTCGCCTTTCCGCGAGTCGTGAGGGTGAATCCGGCACGAACATTCTCATTCACGCCGATTTTAACCGGATAGAGAACATCTCCGGGAAGCGAGGATTCTGCGGCAACTGAGCCGCCAAGTCCGATGATGACCACGAGAATCGCTGCAATAATAGGCATACAAAGTGAGGGGAAGGGATACTAGGAAGACGTACAGCTGGTGTTTCTCTTACCCGTAACACCGAAATCACAGATCGACGATCGCCTCGAACCCTCCGTAGACCATCCATGTCATGTCGAAAGGCATCGGCATAGGATCGTGGATTCCTGCGTCGACATACCCGCATCATCATACCTCACACACAAAACTACAACGTCATCACCGCGTCGAGAACATCGTACTGACGCCTTTTTCTCTATCCAGAAGAATTTTCTCGAGAATCCCAGGGGTTCTGCCATTCGCGATATGCGCCTGCATTCCGTTATTTGCCGCATTACAAGCCACCTTGTACTTCGATTCCATGCCACCGGTGCCTTTCTTGGACGTGACGGGGACAATATATTTTCGGTATGCATCCTGTTGCTCGGGAGCGATACGCGCGATCAAACTCGCATGATCCGTGCCATAGTCCTTCATCACTCCGTCGACATCCGAAAGTAAAACGAAAACATCCGACCGCACCAACGAAGTAATCATGCCCGCGAGCTCATCGTTGTCTGTGAAACGAATCTCTTCATTCGCGATTCCATCGTTTTCATTGAAGATGGGAAGTCCATCGATCTCATCGGCAAAAATTTCACCGAGCACGCCGAGAATCTGCTCTTGCCGCTCACCTGAAGAGAAGTTGTCTCGCGTCACAAGCAACTGATGTGCGATGCAATCTTTCTGCTGTTCAACGTACTGCTCATACAACGACATCAGCCTCACCTGCCCACCGGTTGCATACATCTGCTTTTCAGTCGTACGTTCACCCGAATGCTTTTTGCGTTGATATTTCGCTCGTCCGCTCGCAACCGCACCGGACGTCACGAGAATCACTCTCTCGATTTTTTCTTTCACACGCCTGACCTGTCGTACCAGATGAGCGATCATCCTTTCGTTCAAAGCACCGTCTGGCGTGGTCACCACTTCGGTGCCGATCTTGATGACTGCAGTGTTGAAGGTGGAATGTGACATAGTAATCAGAAAATTTTGGAACCAAGAGGAATATCTTTCTCGTTGAATGCAAGAAGCGCCACACGACCTTCGCCATCCTCTGCTCCGCAAGTCAGACATTCGGAAATGAAGGGACCGATCTGCTTCGGGGCAAAATTGATGACGCAGACAACGAGGCGATTCATGAGTTGTTCTTTTGAATAGAGCGACGTGATCTGAGCTGAGGATTTCTTCAAACCGATTTCCTGACCAAAATCGATCGTCAGCTTATACGCAGGCTTTCTCGCTTCGGGAAAATTGTCGACTGCAATGATGCGCCCAACGCGCATTTCGACTAAGGCAAAGGTGTCATAGGAGATGATAGTCATCGAGAATATTGGATAATTGTTATAAGCTAGTGACGCATTTTATGGCTTATCAGCTTGCTTTTCAAGCTCATACCTCTCTATACTGTCACCACTTCGTGACAACATGATCACTGCGCTCCTCTTGCAGGCACTCGAGAACACAGGCTTCAGTGAGCCTGAAGGTTCTGTGTATCTCGCACTCCTTGAACTCGGCTCACAGCCGGCGAGTGTCGTTGCAAAAAAAGCAAAGTTGAAACGAGGACACACCTATAACATCCTCGGAGACCTTGCGGCAAAAGGCATTGTGCAGGAATTTGAGAAAGATTCCGTAAAATACTTCACCGCCTGCTCCCCTCTTGTGCTTATTTCGCTGCTCGAACGCCGAAAAGAAGAACTCGAAGTGAAGAAGACCGGTCTCCTGCAAGTCATTCCCGATCTCGAGCGCATCCGAAATCCGTTTTCGGTACAACCAAAAGTGCGCCTCTTCCAAGGTATCGACGGCATCAAAGAAATTTACGAAGACACACTGCGAACGAACGATAAGAATCTGTACGCCATCGGCGATTTCGATCATTTCTTTCCGCGTGAGAACGATCCGGAGCTGAATGATTGGATCTGGAAATACTGTACACGGAGAGCCAAGCTCGGCATCACGTATGTCGGAATTACCAATAAATCCGCAACGAGCGATCTGGCATTTAAGAAACGTGTGAAGGAGAAACGAACGCTCAAAATGTTGCAAGGCATCGATCTTCCCGTCGAAGTGAATATCTACGGAAACAAAGTCGCAATCATCTCATCATCCAAAGACATGGTCGGGCTGATCATCGAAGACAAGCCGACGGCAGATACCTTCAGAAATCTGCATCAGGCAGTCTGGAAGATGCTGCCGGAGTACAGACTGTAATGTGCATAATATGCATCACGCATGCGCCGAACGCTCTGCAAGAGTTTTTTGGATTTTTTCCCGAGACGCCATTGCTTTCTTGAGAAATTCGAACGCAGCTTCCGCAGCGGAACGATCCAACCCGAGCTCCTCTACAAGCAAAGATACCGTCTGTTCCGGCTTATCCGGAGGCATGACCTCGATGATGTTGATGCCGATCTCTGCAAGGTTTCTCATAAAAATAATTCTCTTCCTCTCCCTGATAAAGTCAACAAAAGGGAAACACTGCACCGAATAACAACTGTAGGACTGCAAAACGGGCGCTCGATTGTCGAATGCTCTAGTATACACGTGCATGCGAAACACCTACTCCCTCCTCGACTTCGGCCAGGGCAGACGACTGGAGCAGTGGGGGCCATACCGGCTGATAAGACCCGATCCAACGACACTCGGCGCTGCGGCAGCACAGCCTGATCTTTGGGAAAGCGCTGATGCAATCTATGAAGGTGAAAAAGGAAAAGGGGTTTGGAAAACACAGAAAGAGATTCCGGAACACTGGACGGTCGACTTCGGCGATTGCAAACTTCGTATCCGCCTCGCGCCGTATAAACACACCGGTGCGTTTCCGGAACAAGAACAAAACTGGACGTGGGCGCGGACTCAGGCAAAGAAATCTGAGAAGCCGCTCACCGTTCTCAACCTTTTCGCCTACACCGGCGGCATGAGTATGGCACTCGCAAAAGACAGTCATTTTATCACTCACGTCGACGCGTCGAAACCGGCGATCACCTGGGCACGTGAGAACTCGGAACTGAATGCAATCCCAAAGACTGGCATTCGCTGGATGCTCGAAGATGCTCCACTCTTCGTGACGCGCGAGAAAAAGCGCGGTAAGAGGTACGACGCAATCGTTCTGGATCCTCCTGCATTCGGTCACTCTCCGTTAGGAAAAACATGGCGTGTGGAGCGGGATCTCGCGTCGCTTCTGGAAAACTGCTGCGCGCTGCTAACAGACTCTCCGTCATTTCTGCTCTTAAACGGATACGCGCACGGCGATACACCGGAAAGCTTTCATCGCTTGCTCACAGGAATACTCAAGAAACATCGTCCGGAACTGCAGTTTCAGATTCAAGCGACCGAACTGACATTGAAAGCCTCAGACGGAAGAAGCTTGTCGACGGGGACGGTGGCTCGATGCTCATTCCGGTAACGGTCCTCACTCCGTCCTGCGGGACACCTCTCTCCATCCGCTGGAGAGAGGAAGATTTTCATTGAGAACAGCTCGGGCTCCCCCTTCTCCGGCAGACGGAGAAGGGGCTAGGGGATGAGGACCGTCTACAGTTCACCCAAATTGAGTGTCTCATTCACCGTCACCTGATTCACAAAATCCATATCGTGACTGACGAGGATCATCCCGCCTTCGTACTGATTCAGCGCTTCGGCAATGACCGGAAGATGACGGAAATTGATGTGGTTTGTGGGCTCGTCGAGAATGAGCAGTGTCGGCTTCTGAAGCATGAAACGGGCAAAGCAGAGTAAGCCCTTCTGACCTTCCGAGAGTTCGATCGCCTTCGCCTGTAACTTGTCACCGGGCAGAAGGAACCGCGCCGCAGTCGCATAAATTTCCTGATGGACAGGCTTCTCCATGGCGGTCTCAAGTATCTGATACAAGGTCTTGTCCATCGGAAGCCCCGAGAAATCCTGACGGTAATAGCCGACGCGAACACCCGGAGTCATCACGGCTCCTTTCTCGGTTCCGTTTGCAATCGCTTCGAGCAGCGAACTCTTGCCAATGCCGTTCGGCCCCGTCATCAGTACCCGGTGCCTCCGACGCACCGTGACATCGACACGCTTCTTCACGGGTTTGTGATCCTGCATGATCGTCACAGACGTGATCTTCACCAAAGGCAATGCAAATGGCTCGGCAGCAATGGTGAACGGCGGGATCGTCCGGTCTTCTTGCCGCACATCCACGATATTTTCTTCGGCTTCCTCCGCGGCAGTACGCAATTTGCTCGCGAGTTTGCGCATCTTTCCACCCTTATGGGAGAAGAAGTTGATCTTGTCCTTCTGCTCTTGCATCTGCTTCTCCATCCGAGCGTTCTGCCGTTGCTCGCGCTCGATTTGCTCACTGATCTGCGTCACCACATCGAAGTAATCGCCCACGTACTGCGTCACCTTGTGCGTGAAACTGTCGAGGTGCAGCACCCCGTGAGTGAAACTGTTGAGGAACGCAGCATCATGTGAGATCACGATGCAGGTCTTTTCGTACATCACAAGAAACGCCGTGAGGTGATCGATCCCCTCTTTATCCAAGTTATTCGTCGGCTCATCCAGAAGGAGAATATCCGGTTCTTGAATGAGCGCGAATGCGAGAAGCAGTCTCGCCTTCTGTCCTCCGGAAAAAGCACTGAGCACTTTATCGAGCGGCGCTTTGAGATGCACGACATCAAGCACTTTTGCGACAACCTTGTCGATATCGTGTTTCTTCTCCGTGAATGCACTCTCGAAGAACGCTCGAACCGTTTTCTTGAGATCGTCGTGAGGGATCACCTGCTTCGCGATACCGATGGTGATGCCCTTCTTGAGGTGCATCTCACCGGACTGAGGTTTTGCCTCCTTCGTAATCAACTTGAAGATCGTGCTCTTTCCGGCACCGTTCTGGCCCATGATCGTGAGCTTGGCATTCTCGCGAACGGAAAAACTTGCAGCATCGAGGATCGGCTTACGGTGATCGTAATAGAACGTGATGTCTGAAAGCCGAAGAATGACGTCACCGTGATCCATAGAGTTGCGCCAGTGTAGAGTGTTTTCAGACATACGGGTAGAGAGAAGTGAAGGAGGAAATCGGTATTCAGGAAAAATGACGAGGGCAATATTTGCGCTTATTCTCAAGGTTGCAGAGGACATCATCTGTAATTTCTTGTCCCGACCGATCGATCTGCGTACGATTTTTGCACCTGGGAAACACACTCACTGTTGACAGGCACTATGACAACAATCGGCAAGAGCCGAAACAGGGCAGGCGTCAAGAAATCCCCCGACGATTGTTTTTAAGCGTGAGTTCCGCAGCCGCTTTCGGCTCGGTGACAGATCTGCAAGCAGACGTAAAAAACAAAATGAGACCGCTCGTCATTTTCTTTCAGGGAGGAGCACAATCTCCTTATGAATTTGTCTCCCCGCTGACGCAAGCGCCTTCCGAAATGAGAGGCGAACAAGGAGTCATGCGATGTGCAAACGGGGATATGATCGACGATCGGTGGAAAGAATTTGCAAAAGTAGCTCACAAGACAAGCGTGATCCACTCGTTGGATTCCGGAAACACCGAGCATGATGGAAAATACATCGTGGGAGATACGATGAAGCAGGCAGAAAAATTATCGAACGGCTGGATACCCTATCCCCACATACGAGTACCGAGCATATGGCCGGGGAGTGCAAAAATCCATCCGGGCTCTTTCCTTGTCGGCTACGATGAAAAACAAAATGCTTTTCGCCCCCCGCTCCTCGAAGATTCTCCGCCTTCTCTAGGTATGCGGTACGAATTACTTCGATCGCTGGAATTGCCTCTCAGTGGAACCGAGAAAATGGAAAAGAACCGAGACCTCGCCGCCTCCCTTCTTCTCGGAGGAAACACGCTTAAAAAACCCTACGAAAAAGCTCAAAAGGCAGAAGAGCGCTACGGAACGCACCCGATTGGAAAAGCCGCAGCACTGGCGGTTGAAATGGCGAAAGCGGGTGCAGGCATTACCTTCCTCTATAACGAATCAGGTGACGGCTGGGACAGTCACGTGAAAATAAAAGAGAAATATGATGCACTCATCCCCCCGACAGACCAAGCTCTCGCACAGTTGATCTTGGATTCAAGAAGGTACGGATTCACTCTTCTCTGCACAACAGAGCACGGAAGAACGAATCTCATCAACCAGTATGGAGGAAGAGATCATTCTACAGTCGGCTACGCCGTGCTCGCAGGTGAAGGAATCCAAGAAGGTTCATCGTATGGATCTCTCGATAAGAGAGGAAATATTCGAGACAATGGCGTGAGAGGCAAAGAACTCATGACAACCGCACTCCATGCATGCGGACTGTCTCAAGACAGATCTATGACCATCAATCAAATACTGAAGTAAAGCGATTGCATCAATCTGGGAGCGACAGAAAGAGCATCCCCGGAGAAGCTTCTTGAATCCCCAACCGAAGTATGAGTACGATGCTCTCCTTTGAGCGAAGTTTTGATTGAAGAAAGGCAGAATGCTGCGGGGCGAAAGCCGCCCGAAGAGAGCCTGCTTCATGCAAGTGTCGATCGGCGCCATTTTATTCTGGGCAGCATCACTCTTGCTACAGCTGCTCTTGGACACAGGGCTTCTCAACTCTTCGCTTCAGAAGACAATCCTGCGACAGCTCAAAAAGAAACTGAAGAAAAACCACTGGAAACACTGAGCTTCGACGAGATCACCGAGAAACTGAAGCCGCTGTGGAAAGAGCAACATGAAAAACTCGAAACGAGGCAGGAAGAAATAAACATTCGTTGCCGTACACTGCAGAAAGCACTCAAGAAAGACGCGCTCGCAGTCTTCTTGAATCGATGGAATACGGTCGTGAATCAATTCACTATGCGAAACGGAATGATTGTCACGTCGATGGACGTGTACCGAACACTGCTGAAACGCATCGAAGGAATCCTTCAACGATCGGAGGCGACTCTGGATGCGGAATTCGATCATAGCAAGGCTGATGACGCATTCCATGCAGACTACGACGAAATTCTAAGCAAAAGAAAAAAACTTGAGAAGCATCACAAAATCGCCCTGATGACGGAGCATGGACATACCGTCGGGCTCTATCCCGAAGAGAAGAGTAAAAACGATGCCCTGACACACGAGGAATACATCGCGACACTAGCACGTCTGCTGCACACGCCGGAGCGTCTTGCACTGTTTCTGCGATACTTCGTGGAATACACCTATGACTCTCCTGATCCGGATGCAAACCCACTGAAAAAAGGAACCGAACATTCGTTCGGCGAACACTGGCAGACACCCGAAGAAACACTCAATCGTACAGAAAACGGGAAAATGCTCGGAGATTGTGAAGACCAGGCTATTCTGCTGAAAGAAATTCTACTGAGGCAGAAGAAAAAACCATTCATCGTTCTTCTCTCCGGCAATCCCACAGGGCATGCTACATGCGTCAGTATTGAGAAGAATTCAGAGGAAAAATTCGATGTATTTGATTTCGGCACGCACGGACTTGAACGAAATGGTGCTCCATGGGGCATCAATAGCAGCGGCGTAACAGTCGGTGTCGGATACGGAAACGGACCGCAGGAATTTTTGACAGGATTCCCTACTCCGAAAGAAGCACTCAGCGCAGTTATGAAAAAGTATGAACGCTGGATGTCAATGAATATGAAAGAATGGCATGAAAGTAGCGGGATTTTCGTTGCAAGAGACTGGAGTCAGCGGGAGAACGCCGCGAATGGCAAACCAAAACATACCGATGATCGCTTATACTTGGCCTTCGATCGTCTGCACGAATTTGTCAGCGAGCTCGTAGTCGCTCCACTGCCTCCGCCGGAATAGTGGCTCGCCATGAGGAACGCAGTGACGAATGGTGCCCTCGACCCACTTCGCTGAAGCTACGGTGGGCAGGCAGGAATCAATTGGTGCGCTTGGCGGGACTTGAACCCACAACCTCTGCCTTCGGAGGGCAGCACTCTATCCAATTGAGCTACAAGCGCAGAGAGACTTGTACGACGAAGCCTAGCGTAGTTGGAAGAACTCTACTGCATTCTTTGTCGTGATGCGATCGACCTCAGAGAGGCTCATCCCCTTCACCTCAGCGACCGTTTTCAAAACCTCAGCTACATACGCTGGTTCACAGCGATTCCCTCGATACGGAACAGGAGCGAGAAACGGACTGTCGGTTTCAATCATCAGTTGATCAATCGGACACTGTTTGATCGTCTCTCTAATCTCCGTTGACTTCGGATACGTCGCGATTCCCGTAAAAGACAACAAGTACCCGGCTTCAGTGAACCTCTCGACGTCCGTCCACTTCTCGGTGCAACAGTGAATCACGAGCTTCTTCGGTCTGATGTGATTCACGATCGTCCACACGTCTTCGACCGCATCTCTGCAATGCACAACTGCAGGAAGATCCAGCTCTTTGCTGAGCGCTAGCTGTGCCTCGAACACGCGCTGCTGGGAATCTTTCGGGCTATTCATGTAATGATAATCGAGACCGATCTCTCCGATCGCTCTGCACTTTGGATGCGCTGCTGCGTCACGCACGATCCCGAGATCTTTTGTGAGATCAAACAACGATGCATGATGAGGATGCACGCCTGCCGTGCAAAAAATAAACGAATACCTCTCTGCAAGCTTCTGCGAAGGAACAATGTCTTCAAGCGCATCGGAAATCGTGATCATCCGCTCGACTCCCGCTGCAAGCGCACGCTCAATCACCGCATCGACATCAGGCAAAAATTCAGGAGCGATAAGATGACAGTGGGAATCGATCATGATGACCGTATGGTAGCCTTTTTAGTTACCATCAGCGCCATTTTCTCCTTTCTCGACATCCTCTTGATCTCCGCCTCGCGACTTCGCGCCTGCCCGAGCGTTTCGCATTCTTCGTGATACACAAATTCCACCGGCAATCGTGACCTCGTGTACTTCGCACCCTCTCCTGCATTGTGCTTTTCCTCACGCGCCTGCAGATCGATACACGTTCCCGCATACAGAGAATCATCGTTGCATCGTGCGAGGTAGACGAAATGAGGCATACGCATATCCTAGCTCTTCTCAATTGGTCGCAACTGCGACATAATCACCAAAGCAACTGTGGGTCGGTAGCTCAGTTGGTAGAGCAGTGCCCTTTTAAGGCATTGGTCGAGGGTTCAAGTCCCTCCCGACCCACCATCTGGCTTCGTCTAGGGACTTCGCCGAGATTTCCACCATCACACTATGGCACCGAACGAAAAAGACACGTACTTTGTCGCACTCAAACTCCTTCTCAAAAAAGAAGGCAAGCTCCTGATCCTCAAAGACAATTTCGGAGATTGGGATCTTCCGGGAGGACGCATCAAACCAAATGAATTTGAAACATCCCTCAACGATATTTTGAGAAGAAAAATGACGGAAGAACTCGGCACGAATGCTGATATTGCCATAGGAGCACTGCCCGCGATGTTCATGCGACATGAAAGGATAGAACAAGCTCCTGGCAAACCTATCGTTCGCATCTTCGCGCTATGTTACGAAGGAACCCTCGTAAAAGGCGATGTCATACTCTCTGCCAGACACACGGAAATGCTCTGGGTTGACCCAAATGATTTCAAACCGGAAGAATACTTCACCGGCGGTTGGCTAAAGGGAATGAAAGAGTACTTGGCTCTCGGCCTAAAATAATTCGTATTTTCCGCCCTATAAACAAAACCGCCTCGAGTATTGCTACCGGGACGGTGTTTGTTTTTGGCCACCGAAGGAGTAAAGGATGAACTCTATTCACTCGATGACATAACTAGTATAGCAAACTTTACACACATTGAAAAGAGCATTTACGAATGATTCACAGTGCCTGCCCTTGGAAACAAACGCTCGAGAGTACCCAAATTCGGCTCCAACTTCTCGTAGCGATGTTCCCCAAGAGTCACTTTCATCGCCGCTTTTGGATTGAAACTGCCAAGGTCCATCAATTCATCAACCCAGGGAGGATCGGGGAGAACACTGCTCCCGGAGTTTTTTTCTGCTTTCAACACGCTTCTCAATTCCTTCTGCACACCGAAAACGGTATTGGTGAAGTGAACCCGATTTCTGTCCGGCTCATCTCGAAGCAGACTCGGATCCAAAGACACTTCGTGCATCGGCAGATCATCAATCGTCGTAGTGAACGCCAAAGCGGGAGCGTGGATCATAGGAAGTTGCCACAGTATTGAAAAGAATCAAAAAAAGAGACAGGTGACGGGCAGACGAAGTGACACGAGACGCTGTTTTGCTCATGACGATGAATCGTAGTCGGGGGTATCGAAGTCACATTTTTCAGTTTCTGCTATGCTCCGCCCGATGAATAGCACCCTCATTACCGGCGCAAGCGGAGGACTCGGGGAAGAGTTTGCAAGACTCTGTGCGGCCGACGGCGATGATCTCGTCCTCGTTGCGCGCAGTAGAGGAAAACTTGAGGAACTCGGAAAAGAATTGGAGGAAAAGCATCGAGTACGCGTCACCGTCCTTCCTTCCGACCTGAGCCTTCCTGATGCAGTGAAAAAGCTGACCGAAGAACTGAAGAATAGAAACATCGAACCGACGGTGCTCATCAACAATGCGGGGTTCGGTGCCTATGGTCTGTTTCATGAAACAGCGTATGAACAAGAGAAAAGCCTGATCGCCGTGAATATCGCAGCTCTCACGGAACTGACAAAATGTCTCCTGCCTGCGATGGTGAAACGCAAGAGTGGGAAGATTCTCAACATCGCCTCAACCGCTGCGTTCCAACCGGGTCCTCTTATGGCCGTGTACTTCGCGAGTAAGGCGTACGTGATGAACCTTTCACTAGCTCTCTCCGAAGAACTGAGAGAAACAGGAGTCACCGTCACCTGTCTCTGCCCGGGACCGACGAAAACGGGCTTCGAAGCGAATGCGAATATGGGGAATTCGCGACTGTTCAGGCTCGGATCGATGGATGCAACGCAGGTAGCCCAGATCGGATACAATGCAATGAAGCGCGGCAAACCGCTCGTCGTCGCGGGAATTCGGAACAAAATCGGCGCATTTATGACACGATTCATCCCGAGAATGCTCGCAGCGAAAATAGCGCGGAGCGTGCAGGCACAACGGTAACGTACACTACATGCCGTAACGCTGAATGTTTTCCCCATTCCCGTTGCGAATGGATGCCTCCGCAGCTCTTTTTGTGTCGCCACATTCCTGATACATCCTCTGCTCGAGCAACTTCCTCTGCTGTAGACGCACCGATTCAGGAAGCAACCTGACGTCGCTTTCACCGCGGGAAGGGTCGCGTTCCCGAGACTTCCTCGTTTCGTCGCGAAGAAGAGGCGTAGTCAGGCTGGAGGAAAGCACGACATCGCTGTCACCATCTTCCACCAGAAGATCAGATGCGCCGGTTGATGGCATGGATGAAGGAAACATGAAGGTCGGCATTCTCGCCATTTTTCGACCAAAGTCAAGAAAATCGAAACAATGTATGCTTCTCCCGATGAAAATAGCAAACGTCCACCCTTCGACTCCCTCGCTGAGGCGGGGTCGCTCAGGGCAAGTGAACTTCTGCCACAATCTATGAAAATTGCTCTCGTACACGAATTACTGACAATGCGCGGCGGTGCTGAACGGGTCCTGCGGATCCTTGCGGAGATGTTTCCTGATGCACCGATCTACACTCTTCTGTATGACGAGAAGAAGCTTTCAGACTGGTTTCCGAAAGAACGCGTACGTACGAGCACAATTCAGCCATTTTTCGGCTCCTACAATCATCATCTCTATCTCAACAAATTCCCACGTGCGGTCGAAGCATGGGACTTCTCGGAGTTCGACCTCGTGATCTCCACTTCTTCGGCCTTCGCACACGGCATCATCACGAACGGAAAGCCCAAGCACCTGTGTTTCGTCCACTCCCCCGCTCGCTATCTGTGGGATCGCACGCATGATGTATTAGAAGAAGCGTCGAGAGGACTTCTTGGATTCTTTACAAAACTGTATCTGAGCCGTGTCTTTCATCGGCTGCGAATTTGGGACAGCGAAGCGGCGGACAGACCGGACAAACTTCTGGCAGCATCGAAGACAGTGCAACGGAGAATTGAGTTGTATTGGCGAAGAACGAGCGATGTTGTGTATCCGCCGGTCGATGATTTCTGGATGAAGCGCCCAACCTCCCCCACCCCCACCCCTAGCCCCTCCCCCGAGGGGGGAGGGGGATCCTACTTCCTGATCGTCTCTTCTCTCGTTCGCTATAAACGAATCGATCTGGCAATCCTTGCGTGCAACAAGCTCGGCAGGCACCTCAAGATCGTCGGTGAAGGACCCGACATTCAGAGACTCAATCATTTTGCAGAACCGACCATCGAGTTTTGTGGCTGGAAATCGCACGAAGAACTTCGGAGTCTGTATGTGAATGCGACAGCGACGATCTTTCCCGGTGATGAAGACTTCGGCTTAGTACCGCTTGAATCCATGGCTTGCGGTACACCCGTGATCGCATACCGATCGGGAGGAGCGCTGGAAACGATGGTCGAGCACGTGACCGGAGAATTTTTCGATGAACCAAAAGCAGCATCTTTAGAAAAAGTTCTTTCGAAATTTGACCGGAAAAAATATTCGGGCGATGTGTGCAGAGAGCAAGCGAAGAAGTTTTCAAAAAGTGTGTTTGAAGAAAAAATAAAGCAGGCAATAGATTCGATAATGCTTTAGCAGCATCGAAGGGCAGGCGTGCGCCACCGGTGGGGGTGAGCTGGCGGGAATTGGCGCACGCGTTTTCTTTCGTCCTTTCTTTTTCGCGCAAAAAGAAAGGACAAATAACATTTGATCAAACAAAAAATCAGAACAATGACTGTGTACCCTCCGGCATTTTCATGCCCAAAAGCTCATACGCCATCTTCGTCGCTATCCTCCCCTTCGGTGTGCGCTGCAAATACCCGCACTGGAGCAAGTATGGCTCGTAGACGTCTTCAAGCGTTTCCTGCTCATCACTGAGCATCGCAGCCAGCGCGCTTAAACCGACAGGACCGCCTGAGAACTTCTCGATGATCGAGAGGAGAATCAGGCGATCGGTCGTATCCAAACCGTGCGCATCGATCCCGAGTGATGTGAGTGTAGCTTTCACACGTGCGTGCGTGACGGCCTCTTCGTTGTTTACTTGCGCAAAATCGCGAACCGAACGAACGAGGCGATTGGCGATGCGAGGCGTACTGCGACTTGCGCGTGCGAGAAGATCTGCGGCATCGAGGTCCATCGCGACGGACAGAATGCCTGCCGTCCGCGAGACGATTTTCTTCAGTTCATCGACCTGATAGAACGCAAGTTTGAAATTGTGAATGAACCGATCGCGAAGCGGCATGCTGACAGCTCCGATCTTCGTCGTCGCGCCAATCAACGTGAACGGCTGCAGGTCGATGCGCATCGAACGCGCAGACGGACCTTTGCCGATCACGAGATCCAGCGCGTAATCCTCCATCGCGGAATAGAGCACTTCTTCGATCGCAGGCCGCAGACGATGAATCTCATCGATGAAGAGGATGTCTCCTGCCTGCAGATTCGTGAGGAGTGACGCAAGATCCCCCGGCTTCTCGATCGCGGGTCCGGATGTCACGCGGATTTGGGCATTCATTTCTTTTGCCAAAATATAGGCAAGTGTTGTCTTCCCGAGTCCTGGAGGTCCATGCAAAATAGTATGTCCAAGAGGTTCTATACGCTTCTTCGCAGCCTGCAAATAGACGATGAGATGTTGCTTCAAATCACTCTGGCCAATGTACTCCTGAAGATTCGTCGGCCGAAGCGTCGCCTCGGCTTCGGCAGCTTCCTCGGGGGCAAGCACCTTCTCGAGAACTTCATCCTTGCGCTGCTGACGTTTTATGACCATACGGGAAGTATAGCTTTGGAACCGCGGGTAGCAACCCGCTCCCATTGGAGAAAGGAATCAATGTACAATCATTCCGTGTACATTCTTGAACCCAAATCCGTCGCTCTGATCGGCGCGAGTGATGATGAAGCAAAGCTCGGATGTTCGATCCTCAAAAATCTTCTCGAAGGAAGCTATAAAGGGGAGATCTTTCCGGTGAATCCGAAACACAAAGAAATGATGGGCAAGCGTTGCTTTGCTGCGATCGAAGACATTCCTGAAACAATCGACCTTGCAGTGATCGTCACGCCGGCAATGACAGTATCTGGCATTGCAGAAGAGTGCGGGAAGAAGAAAGTGAAGACACTTGTCGTGATCTCCGCAGGATTTGGAGAACTCGGCACCGACGAAGGCCGAGCACGAGAAGCAGAACTCAAAACGATCGTAACAAAATACAAGATGAGCCTCGTGGGTCCGAACTGCCTCGGCATTCTGCGACCGTCAATCGGTCTCAATGCATCATTTGCAGCAACGCCATCAAAAGCAGGATCGATTGCATTGATCAGCCAGTCCGGTGCCATGGCGGTTGCACTTCTCGACAGGAGCGAAGAAACAGATCTCGCTTTCTCTCTCGTCGCAAGCATCGGAAACAAAGCAGCAATGAATGAATCGGACTTTCTGGAGATCTGTGAAAAAGACAGTAACACAACCGTGATCGGCCTCTACCTCGAAAGCATTCAAGACGGTGTGAGATTCATCGACACTGCAAAAAGAATAAGCCCGAAGAAATCAATCGTGCTCCTGAAAGCAGGAATTTCGAAACGCGGCGCAAAAGCTGTTTCATCCCACACCGGAGCACTTGCAGGCTCGAGTGCGGCGCTCGATGCCGGTTGCGTTGCGGCGGGGATTCACCGTGCACTTTCAACCGAAGAATTTCTGGGCCTTCTGTCTGTACTCAACGGTGAGCCTGCACTGCTTTCATCAAATATCGCAGTCATCACCAATGCAGGCGGACCTGGGGTACTTGCAACCGATGCAGCAGAACGTGAAAAACTGACACTCGCGGATCTCGATCCAAAAACGAGCGCAGCATTGAAATCCGCACTGCCTGAGGCTGCAAGTATCGGCAATCCTGTCGACGTCCTCGGCGATGCAAAAGCTAAGCGGTACGCAGCAGCACTCGAAGCATGTGCATCGGATCCAGAAGTCGACGGCATCGTCGCAATCCTCACGCCGCAAGTCATGACGCCGTGCGAAGACATCGCACGAACAATTATTGCAACCAAAAAAAATCATCGGCTTCTGCCGATCATCCCGTGCTTCATGGGGGGTCCGCATCTTCAGGAAGCACGCGCGCTGTTTTCGAAAACAGGACTCCCCTGTTTCGGTTCACCGGAAGAAGCCATGCATGCGATGGCTTCGCTGCTCATAAAACCGAAACACTCATCCGTTACCGTCAATGACGATTGTGACGACGATCGCTCGTCCGAGGCATCGGCAATCCTCAAAGGTCGACACGGCCTGTTGCAAGAAGAACTGACTGAGGATCTCTTCCAACTCTATGATCTTCCCACTCCCGATCAAGCCATTGCGCATTCGGCAAGTGAAGCAGCGGAGATCGCGGGGGAAATCGGCTATCCGGTGATTGCAAAAGTTAGCTCACCCGAAATTCTGCACAAAACCGACATCGGAGGCGTACGAACGAATCTCAAGAACGAAAGAGATGTGAAGGAAGCGTACGACGAAATTCTAAGGAACTGCGGTAAAGCCATGCCGAGTGCCGGCATCCGAGGGATTCTCATCCAACAATTTCTTCCGATCGGCTCCGAATTCATCATCGGCGGAATTCGCGATGCGAACTTCGGACCTCTGGTGATGGTCGGACTTGGGGGCATCTATACGGAACTGTTTCGGGATACGTGCTTTTCGCTCGCACCCGTCTCCGAAGAAAAAGCATATGAAATGCTAAGCTCACTTCAGTCGTGGCGATTACTGCTCGGGATGCGCGGAAAAGGAGCACTCGACATCGAGAGTCTCGCGGGAGCGATCGTCAATGTTTCTGCAATGATGCATGATTGTCCGAACATCTCCGAAATCGACCTTAACCCTGTACTAGTCTCCAAAGACAGAATCATCGTTGCTGATGCAAAAGTGATGCTGACGTCATCTGAAGATATTTGACATATTTATAAATAATGATATAATAACAACATTCACCTCCATTCTATGAACCACATTCTTAAAGGCCTGGTCGCAATTTCGACTGTATTCGCCTGTGTGTCAGGAAGCCTCGCTGTTGCGGGAGGCCTGGGCAGCAAAGATAAAGCACGCACTCCGTTCGCTGCAGGTGCTTTCACGACGATCGGAGCACACTCGGAACGTGCACCTCGCTACCTCAGCAAGAAACAGCGCACTCAAATGAAAATCAGCGCAAACATCAGAAAAAATATACGTACGCAAGCCCGAACCCTTTCCGCTCCCAAGAATACTGCGAAGCGAGAACTGTTCAGTAACAGTACAGTCTTCGTAAATCCTCAGTTGCAAATCGACAGACAGAGGCTTGTTGCACGCGGCAAAAGCTCGCAACCGATGCACTGTGCGAAACTGCACACGCATGAACGTGCAATCTGCCAGAGAGATGCTCAGCTCCGGAAGAACCCGCAGTGGGTGAAATTAGCTTTCGGAAAGTAACCAATAACCTGATCCACCTATCGCCTGAGAAGTGATACACTTTGCGTCGTGTCTTCAAGTGTCCCCCTCCTCGCTACGCTACTCTTCGTCGTCTCACTGACGCTCGGTGGAGTCGATTACTATTTCAAGGAGAAACAGCAAGAGCAGGAGACTCCTTCTCTGCCCGAAACAGCAAGCACGAGTTCCTCCGCCGCTTCCGTGGCCGCTGATCCCATGAAAACCGGCATGTCTTCTTCGACGCGCGTTGTGAAGAAAGGAGTGTCTACCAAGAAAAAAACCAGCGTCGATGTCGGCGCACTGCTCGCATCACTCCAATTTATGCCGACGCAGACGAGCGAAGCGAGTCTTCTCCAACTCATCACGCAGGTCGCAAATGCGCAGACGACGGTGCTGCTGCTCAATAACGACCGTGCTGCGCTCTTCTCATGGATTGAGAGCGACAACACGAAAATGATCTTCCAAAGCGTGAAGCAGGCGCTGCAGGAACAATTCTCTCCGAAAGTCACAGGACTCATCGATCAAACGCTGACGAGTGAAAGCGGTCCTCCGGTCGATATGCTCGCATTCTTCGATCCGGCCATCAGCCCCGAAAAAGTGATCTTCATCCGCGTGCGTGATCGCCTGTACGAGTTTCATGTTTCGGAAAAAGGAAGAGAAGCCATCAGTGTGTTGATCGCAGAATTGTCGAAGTGAGATTGACGAGCGCTCTCGCTGTCCCTACAGTAGCGCGGCTATGGCAAAGAAAATCATGAAAGTCATCAAAGTGCAGGCTCGAGGTGGACAGGCGAATCCTGCCCCGCCACTCGGTCCCGTGCTCGGACAAGCCGGCATCAACATTCAGGAATTCTGTCTCAAATTCAACGAAAAAACGAAAGGTCAGATGGGGCAGGTCATCCCTGCTGAGATCACCATCTACGACGACCGCAGCTTCACTTTCATCCTCAAGCAACCGCCTGCTTCCTTTCTTATTCTCCAGAAAATCGGCAAAGAGAAAGGCAGCGGACAGCCGAATAAAGAGAAAATTGGTTCGATCACGATGGCGCAGATCGAGGAAATCGCCAAAGTAAAAATGCCGGATCTCAATACCACCGATATCGAGTCTGCGAAGCGCTCTATCGCGGGGACTGCAAAGAACATGGGAGTGACGGTGAACGAGTAAGAGAAGTTCGTCTCCCGACTGCTACATCACTGAATGAGCGCTCTATCAACAGATTTTTCGTGATGCATACGCTACGATTTGCTTCACGCTTCCCCAATTTTTCATGAACACACTTCCGAGTCTCTTTCAATCTTCACTGATTGTGTACGTCCCACTGGGCGTCTTCGCTGCATTCGCGCTGCTGATGACCGCAGGGCTGCATGTCACCGGGGCAAAACCGGAAGGTGTCGCAAAAGCCATCGGATGCATGATCATGAAAACGCTCGGATTGATCCTCCTCAGCTTGAGTCTCGTACAACTCACGTACGGACTCATCAGCATGACACTCGAGATGTCACAGACTTTCCTCGCGCTCATCCTGCTCTTCGTCATCGGTGCTGGTCTCATGCTGCATGAAAGCCGCATGGCAGCACACATCGATAAAGCCTCTGCGAGCGTCCCAAACCTTGTTTTCACTCACTGCTGCAGAGTCATCGGTTGTCTTATTGCAACGCTTGCAGGTCTCTCTCTGCTCTTGAGTTTCGTTCTCATGGGCGATTTCTCCGGTGCGGCGATGCCGGTCACTCTGTTGATGCTTGGATTGCTTTTGTCGCTGTCATCTTCCGTCCATGCCAACGGCGGCGTGAAGTACGGCAAAACGGCGAAGAGGAAGCGTTAATTTTTCCTTGCGCTCTGGAAAACCTCTAGGCACAATGCCTCGGCTCGTGGGAGTCCTGTCGCGACGATCGCGTCTGCTACTGGGACGACCCGTTTCTACCACGTTCCCCAATCTCCAATGAAGACTCTTCACTCAATGGCCGCTCGAGGCGGTAAAAAGTACAAAGCGAAGAAAGCATTGCTGACAAAAGCAACCTACCCGCTTTCCGAAGCCGTACAACTCTTGACGAAAGTTGCCTCCGTCACCTTCGACGCAACGGCTGAAGTACATATCCGCATTGGCGCCGACATGACCCAGGCCGACCAATTGGTTCGCGGTACGGTGAGTCTCCCGCATGGAACAGGCAAGAAAGTCCGCATTGCTGCATTCGTCACCGATGACTTCGTTGATGAGGCAAAGAAAGCAGGAGCATCGTTTGCCGGTGGCGCAGACCTCATCAAGCAGATCGAGGGTGGGATGCTCGATTTCGACATCACGGTTGCCATGCCGCAGCTCATGAAAGATCTCGGCAAACTCGCCAAAGTCCTCGGACCGAAAGGCCTGATGCCAAGCCCGAAGTCCGGAACGGTCTCCGATAAGCCTGCGAAAGTGATTGCGGAGCTCACGAAAGGTCGCATCGAATTCAAAATGGACAAGCAGGCGATCATTCACTCGTCGTTTGGAAAAGTCAGCTTCGGAGATGCAAAACTCAAAGAGAACCTCGAAGCGCTCCTTCAAGCAGTGAAAGATGCGCAGCCGACCGGCATCAAAGCCGCGTACATCCTGAGCGTTTCGGTGAACCCGACAATGGGACCAGGCATCAAGCTGGAGATGTAGTGTCTGCTTAGACAGCCTGTAACGCAGTTTTCACGTCATCCAAATGCTCCAGCGTGAGAACTCGCATTCGAAGTTCTTTTGCGCCGTCGAATCCTTTGATGTACGAACTGAGGTGTCTTCGCATTTCTAACACTCCCCTCTTCTCGCCTTTTGTTTTCACTGAAAGATCGCAGTGCTCAAGAATAAACGGAAGTCGTTCTCGAAAAATGCTCATGCGATCCTCGGGCGAAGATGCTGATGCTTGCTGAAGAACGGAATTTGGTTTTTGCTTGCCGGCCATAGCCTTGGCGAAGGCTGGGTTTTTGGCATGTTGTATTACCCATCTTCCGGTGAGCTCATCCCTTTCCTTCAGCCCACCAAATGCCTCACTAATTTCACGCATCACCCACGGATTGCCAAACGTTCCGCGACCGACCATCACGCCGTCCAGATTCCCGATTTTTGCGAGCGCGTCATCAACCGAGGCGATGTCGCCGTTGCCGATGACGGGAACGGAGACCTCACGTTTGAGTGCGTAGATCGGATCCCAGTTCGCGGCTCCCGCAAATTTGTCATGGTATCTGCGACCGTGAATCGAGAGTGCTTTTGCTCCTGCCTCGACTAATCCTTTACAGAAAGGAATCAATTCCTCCGTCTTGTCCCATCCGAGTCTCGTCTTCACGCTCACCGGAATGCTAACGGCGTTCGTCGCCGCATGCACGAGCTCGGCCGCGAGCTTCGGGTTTCTGATGAGCGCCGAACCGTAACACGACGAGACAATCTTCGCAGCTGGACACCCCATGTTAATGTCGATGCCGTCCGCTCCGATCTGCTCGATGACTTTGCACGCCTCGAGAAACTTCGCAGGACTTGCACCAAAGATCTGCACGATGAATGGACGTTCGATCGCCGGATCGAACTCGAGCATCTTGAGCGTCTTCTCGGCACCGTACGCGAGCGCATCGCTGCTTAAAAACTCCGTGTACACAATCGTCTCCGGTGCCACACGCTTGATGAGCTGACGATACGACGCATCCGTGACTCCCGCCATGGGAGCGAGTGCAAGAATGGGCCGAGCAGTGGTAAACCAAGAGAAAGGCATACGGCGAGACATTGTAGCGCAAAAAAGGATTTACTTTAAGGCTTCCAAGCGCGCATACTCTTCACCGTGCTTACACTGTTTCGCGATCTTCTGATGCCTGTGGCATTTGCGCAGCCCGCGAGTTTAAATCCCGCAACCCCTTCCTGCAACTCGATTTTCGGCAATGGTGGACTCAATAATCCGGGAGCGGGCTTCAACTGCATCAGCGAGTATATTTCGAATCTCACGTTCGTCATCATTGCTTTCGCAGCAACCCTCAGTCTTATCATGCTCATCGTCAACGGTTTTCGGTACATGATAGGGCCGGCAATTCCGGGCGGCAGCTCGGACGCAGCGAAAAAAGGTATCGGATCGGCGCTCCTTGGCGTCGTTCTCTCCCTGCTTTCCTATATCATCCTTGATACAATCGTCAGCAACGTTACCCTCTAATCCTATGCCAAAGAAAACTCCGTCGGATCCGTTCGTCTCCATGCAGATCCTCAGCGCGAAAGCACAATCGCTCTGGGCAAAAGCAAAATCCCGCATGCAAACAAACCAGGAGAAGAACACATTCTCGAAATCCACCCTGCCTCCTGAGGAGAAAAACAAAATGGTGGTCTTCGTCGATGTCAGTGCCTCTACCGTCACGAAAGTGGCGACGACGATCCTCGCGGTGTGTGTCTTTGCAGCGATTCTCTACATCACGAGGGACAAAATATTCCTCCTATTCCTCTCGTTGTTCTTGGCACTCGTGATGGACTCTCATGTACGAAGACTAGAACGATACGGCATCCCGAGAGGCATTGCCGTCGTGATCTTGTATCTCGCATTCCTCTCGATTGCGATCTTTCTGGTTGCATCTCTGATTCCAATCGTCGCCACGCAAATCCAAGATATTGCGCGGTTCATCAATCACAGTGCGGATTCGTTCTTGGAAAATCCACATGTGCAATTGACCTTCCTGTCTGACGGCATGAACGAACGTCTCACGGAAATGATGCAGCAAGCGCTTCAGTCCATGGGCATCAAAGATCGGGCCTCCGCACTGTTCCAGTTCGGACAGAATTTGTCGGCCGTCGCACAGAGTTCGCTCGGTTTCACCGTACAAGTTGCCGGATCGGTCTTTAATTTTATCGTGAACCTGATCCTGATTCTCTTCCTCGCATTCTTCGTGCAAATGGAACGTGAAAAAGTCGCCGATTTTCTCCGCGTATTGCTGCCGAGAAATTATCGCAGTTACTACGATACGAAAGCGGAGGCCATTCACCAAAAAGTTTCGCAGTGGTTCCAGGGGCAACTCCTGCTCTGTCTCACTATCGGCATTCTCGTCTTCATCGCCCTCAAGATCCTTGGCATGCCGTATGCCGTAACACTCGCTCTCCTCGCCGCCTTCACCGAATTCATACCGTACGCAGGCCCGATTCTCGGAGCGCTCCCCGCAGTGTTCGTGGCTCTCACACAAGCCGGCTTCGTCTGGGGCCTTATCGTCATGGGCGTGTATTACGTGATCCAGCTCTGCGAAAACAATCTGCTTGTTCCCCTGATTATGAAACACGCCGTCGGTCTCTCCCCGATCGTCATCCTCTTTGGCATGATGATCGGCATCAGTTTCCCAAGCACGGTGCATCCGATTCTCGGCATCATCCTCGCCGTGCCAACAACCGCGGTCATCACGATCTTCGTGCAGGACTACTACGCACTTCGAAGAAGAAAATAATGACAGTTGTTAATCAAAGATGACATTTATCTATTGAAGTTCACACACAGCAAAAAACAACGGAATCTCCTGTTAATAATCACTGTTCTCATGGTATTATTCTCGATCAGTCGATGATCTTATCACTCTTCACTAGTGAGTGATAATCTCTTCCCACCTCTCGTATGCACCCGTTCGACCGATTCACCCCGAATGCGAAGCTCGCTCTGCAACTCGCGGAGCAGGAAGCGAAAAACATGAAAGCACAGTACATTGGAACGGAGCACCTCCTCCTTGGACTACTCGGTATTCCGAAATCTCTCGGTTTCTCGATTCTAACGGGAGCCGGCGTAACACACGAGAACATTCGCATTCTTCTCAAAGCAAACAAAGGAGAAGACACTGAGGGTCAGAATGTTAAACACGGCCTCTCGCTCTCGCTCAATACGGCGATTGAACAGAGTGTGCTGATCGCACACAAATTCCGTCATGCCAATATCGGAACCGAGCACCTCCTCTATGCCCTCTTAAGTAGCGGCAAAAACGCCGCAACGGCGTTGCTTGAAAGCATGCAAATCAATCCCGATGACCTCAAGGTTCATATCGAAGAGATGTTTGGCCAGATCAATCAGTTCAGAAGCCAGAACAAAAATCTCGAGTCGTCTTTGGAATCGTTCTTCCACGGTCTTCAAGGCGCACTTGCCGGCATGCAGGGAGCGGGGGGAACACAGGATCCCGAAAACTTGAAACGTCGCAAATCGGAAGGAAAGAGCAAGACTCCCGTCCTCGATTATTTCAGCGAAGACATGACGAAGAAAGCGAGTGAGAAGAAACTCGATCCGATCATCGGACGCGACAAAGAAATCGAACGACTCATTCACATTCTGAACAGAAAGACGAAAAATAACCCGGTCCTCATCGGTGAATCCGGCGTTGGGAAAACCGCCATCGTCGAAGGACTCGCGCAGCGTCTGGCTGCCGGCACCGTGCCGGTCGCACTCCGCGGAAAGCGCGTCCTGCAGCTGAATATGGGATCCATCGTCGCCGGAACGAAATACCGAGGAGAATTCGAGCAACGGTTCGACGACATCATCAAGGAAGCAACTGAAAGCAAAGGTGAGATCATCCTCTTCATCGATGAACTCCACACGGTCGTAGGTTCGGGATCCGCCGAAGGCTCTCTGGATGCGGCGAACATTCTCAAGCCGGCACTCAGTAGAAGCGCTCTGCAAGTCGTGGGCGCAACGACGACGAATGAATACCGCAAGAGCATCGAGAAAGACCGCGCACTCGAGCGCAGATTCCAATCAATTATGGTTGAGGAACCGTCCATCGAAGATGCGATTGCAATTCTCAAAGGCCTCAAGGGAACGTTTGAAACGTTCCATCGTCTGCATATCACGGACGTCGCCATCGAAGCCGCCGTCAAACTGAGCAAGCGCTACCTCACGGAACGCTTTCTCCCCGACAAAGCGATCGACATTTTGGATGAAGCCTCTGCCGGGAAGAGCGTTCTCCACAAAGAAGACCACTCCCCTCGCATCACCGAAATCGAAAAAGCACTCAAGGATATCGAAGCCAAGAAGCAACTTGCAGTGCATGAGCAGAAGTACCAACACGCGCTGAAGCTTCGCAAGGAAGAGGAAGACCTCGAACAAGAGAAAAAAACGCTCTTAAGCCGTGTCGACGGCGACATGAGAACACCGGTAGAGATCGGCGAAGACGACATCAACGCCGTGATCGCACGCATGACCGGCATCCCCGTGTCGAGGCTGATGAAATCCGAGAGCAAACGGCTCACATCCCTCGAGAACGTTCTCCGGAAACACATCATCGGACAGGATGAAGCTCTCGTGAAAGTGGCACGCGCCATTCGGAGAAGCCGTGTCGGCATCGCAGATACGAAGCGTCCCATCGGTTCGTTCTTGTTCATGGGTCCCACGGGTGTCGGAAAGACCGAACTTGTGAAGGCTCTCGCGACGGAAATTTTCCAACGCGACGATGCACTCATCAAGATCGACATGTCCGAGTTCATGGAACGTCACAATGTCTCACGCCTCACCGGAACAACGGCCGGCTATGTCGGCTATGAAGAAGGAGGACAGCTCACCGAAGCCGTTCGCAGGAAGCCGTACTCGGTAGTCCTGTTCGACGAAATCGAGAAAGCGCACCCCGAATTCTTCAACATCTTGCTGCAGATCATGGAAGACGGACAGCTCACCGACGGACAGGGGAAAACCGTGGACTTCCGGAACACGATCATCGTGATGACCAGCAACATCGGAGCCGACAAGCTCACGAAAGAAGCCGGAAAAATCGGTTTTAAGCTTGGGGAAGAGGCCAAGCGAGAAGAGCAAATCTACGAAGAGAAAAAGCAAGAAGTGATGAGCGAACTCAAGGAAAATTTCAAGCCGGAGTTCTTAAACCGCATCGACCAAATCATCATCTTCAATGCCCTTTCACAGGAGTCGATCCGCAAAATCGTACACATCCATCTCGATCAGCTCGGTGAGCGCCTGAAAGAACAAGGCTACGGACTGGAGCCTGATACCAAAGCCGTTTCCATTCTTGCCAAGCTCGGTTTCGACCCCGAGTACGGCGCACGTCCGGTTCGCCGCACGATCCAGGAACATCTGGAAGACGAGATCGCCGAGAGCATCTTGAAAGGGATGTTCAAGAAAGGCGATATCATCCGCGTCGTTGGCAAAACCGACGATAAGCTCATGCTGATGCACGGAACCGAAGCTGCTGTAAAACCGCAGCACAAAGAGAAAAAAGAGGTGACTGCGTAAGAAAGCCCTCATCCCTCGATCCTTTTCCAGAGTCTTTCCCCCACCCCTAACCCCTCCCCCGAGGGGGGAGGGGAATCTTCATTTTTATTGAAACAGTGCTTCCTTCCCCCTTGGGGGAAGGACTGAGGATGGGGGAGCTCTGGCGTTTTTGCCGTGTTTCTGCTATACTAATGAGATTTCCTGAACTCTCTCCCTATGCCTATCGAAGCCGTCAAAATCCCGCAGAACGTCTACGTGGAGGACAAGATCATCGGCCCGATCTCACTCCGGCAACTCGCAATCAGCGGCATCGGAGCCGGCATCGGATACATGTTCTACGGCATCGCGGTCAAAAACGGGGTCCGGAACGTCGTCGGCCTCGCCGCATGCTGGATACCGACCGTGATCGCAGTAGCCTTCGCATTCCTCAAGATCAATGATCTCTCACTCCTCCGTCTTATTCTTCTGTTCATCGAAAGTCTCAATAAACCGACAATACGATATTGGAGTCCTCATACGGGGATCTCGATCAACTTGATCACCAATCAGGCAACGAAAGAAATTGCGAATACCAACAATAAGATCACGAAGAATGCCAGTCGTCTCGCCGAGATCACGCGTCAGATGGAGAAAAGACAGGAAGAAATGAACCACCTCTCCGCACACGACAACCCAAATCCCGACGCTCTCGAACCGGTGAAGACGCAAATTGAAGAAGTCGACAGAAAAATGCAAACGCGTGTGGACACCGGCGAAGCTGCACAGGCAGATCGTTCTCAGATATCCGCACTGCCGGTAAATCCGAGAAAAATACGAGCGGACGGATTGGACCCGGAACGATCGATCGACGGCATCGCGCACGAAAATTCAGTCTATGAACGACTCATCGCCAAACAAGCATAATTTCTATGGATCCAACTCTCACACCCAAAGGCTCGAAAGTCACTCAGCAAGGCAGTGCCATGAAAGACAGCGTGCGCGGCAAGAAAAAATCGCACATCGTCTCCACACAACGGTACCTGCCGATCGCCGAGATCAAAGAAGATACTGTCATCCTGAAAAATGGAGGCCTCAGAGCCATCCTTAAGGTGAATTCGCTGAACTTCAACCTCAAGAGCGAGATCGAACAGCAAGGAATCATCGCGGGCTACCAAGGGTTCATCAATACATTGATCTTCCCGATCCAGATTCTTATCCGCTCGACGCGCCTCAATATCGACCCGTACCTCAAGAGCCTCCGCGACAAAATCGATGGACAGACGAATCCCCTCGTCAAAGAGCAGACGATCGACTACATCGGCTTCATGGAAAAACTCGTGGACATTGCCGACATCATGCAGAAAAATTTCTACATCATCGTTCCGGTAGATTCACCGACCAAGATGAAGCGGGGTGTGTTTTCGAGGTTCTTCGACTGGATGAATGTCGACGATTCCCGAAGCAAGGCATTGGTTCGAAGCCATGAATTCCATTCCTACAGTAAAATCCTCCGCGACCGCATCACGCTCATCCAGTCCGGACTCGAAAACGTCGGCATCACGATGCGAAGACTCCGAACCGACGAACTCGTGCAGCTGTACTACACGATCTACAACCCGATCAGTTCGCAGAAGCAGAAATTCAACTCGAATGAGGATTTGAATGTAGGCAAGTCAGCACTGTTTTAAGCTGATTGACAGCAACGACGCAAACAACGTACAGTAGACATACTTTCTTCGTGCTGCTCGTGCAAGAGCCCGAAGAAGTTCTTATTCCTCCCCTTGCACCCCAAGTTTTTTATGACCAAATCCAAAAAGTCCGTTGAGAAACAGTCCGAACTCATGTTGGAGCTTCTCAAAGATGCACCGCAAGTTCTTCGTGCCCGCCCAGGAGAGTTGATCGAAGGAAAAGTCATCTTCAAGGGCAAAAATAAAATGCTGATCGACCTGAACGGCGTTGCGACAGGTATCGTCTCCGGCAGAGAGCTCCGTGACAGCATGAATACGTTCCGAGAACTAAACCAAGGTGACATCGTCGCTGCACTGGTTCTCGAAGAAGAGAACGACGAAGGCATGATCGTCCTGAGTCTTCGTATGGCAAGTCAGCAGAAAGCATGGGATCGTTTCCACAAGATGATCGAGGACGACAAAACGATGAAATTCACGGCACAGGAAGCGAACAAAGGAGGACTGCTTGCCAACATCGACGGCATCCGCACCTTCCTGCCGGTGAGCCAACTTTCGCCGAGCAATTACCCGCGCGTGAACAATGCAGACACATCCGAGATCATCAGCAGACTTGCGAAGTTCATCGGTCACACCTTCACGGTGAAAATTATCACTCTCGATGAAGGGGCCGGAAAAATCGTCGTCTCCGAGCGCGAAGCGATGGCAGAGGAACGCTCCAAGGCTCTGGAACATCTCGCCATTGGCAGCGCCAAAGACGGCATCGTAAGCGGCATTGTGAAATTCGGTCTCTTCGTCGCCTTCGACGGTCTCGAAGGACTCGTGCACATCTCCGAGATTGCATGGGGACACGTCAAAAACCCGTCCGAATTCGCCCAAGTCGGTGACCGCGTGAAAGTAAAGATCATCGGCATCGACGGCGAGAAGCTATCGCTCTCCATCAAGCAACTTACGAAAGATCCTTGGGAGGAAATCGCTGAGCGTTATCCGGTCGGCAAAAAAGTGGAAGGCACCATCGCACGTTTCGCAGATTACGGCGCATTCCTCAATCTCGAAAAGGACATCACGGGGCTCGTGCACGTCACGGAGATCAGCCACGAGAAAATCCAGGATCCGGCACAAGTCCTCAAGATCGGCCAGAAAGTCGAAGCACAGGTCATCAACATTGATATCGACGAGCGCAGAATTGGTCTCTCGATCAAAGCTCTCAAACCGATCGACGCCGCTACTCTCGCACGCATCAAGAAAGATCAGGAAGAGAAAGAGAATGCGAAGAAAGAAGAAGTGAAAGACGATGAAGAGGAAAAAGAACCGAAGAAGAAAGCGAAGTCAGCAGAGTAAACGTAAAAAGAGATCGTAGAGACGTGCGAAAGCGCGTCTCTTTTTGTTGCGCCTCTACGGTCCTCACTCCGTCGCTGATGCGCCACCTCTCTCCATCGGCTGGAGAGAGGAAGTGTGTATCGAAAGAAGCTCGGGCTCCCCCTTCTCCAGAAAAAAACTTATCCGCTTTCTTTCTCCGCCTCAGCGGAGAGAGTGGCCCCGTAGGGCCGAGAGAGGACCGGAGAAGGGTTAGGGGATGAGGGCTAGTTTCTGCTCACTCAAAAAATGCAGATGCAGGTACATCACTTCCTGTCCTCCGCCTTTACCGACATGAAACGTGAGCTTATATCCGTCGATCCCCTTCTCTTTCGCAAATGTCTTAGCCTTCAAAATCAGCAGCCCGGGAAGATGCGCAGTCTCCGAGGTGATGTCTGCAATCGATGCCACGAAGTGCTTCGGAATAAACAACAAATGCGTCGCAGCTTTCGGGTGAATATCATGAAAAACGAGAACCTCGTCATCTTCGTACACGACAGTCGCCGGAATCTCCTTTTTGAGAATTCGATGGAAAATGGTGTCTGGAAGCATAGAAAACGGGAATGAATGACCCGATTCTAGAGCAAAACACACAAGGCAAGAATGACTTTTCCGCCAAAATAAGCTACAATAGTAACATTATGGACGGAGTAAGCCTCAGCGCAGAAACACCAAAGAGCACGATCACAAAGAGCCCTAATGCCGTCTCGGACAAGGTTTTTCAACCGCCGAAACTCCGGGAGATCGTCGAAGTAATCGACTTGATGGGAACAGTCGCGAGTCGCGTACGTGAAGACAAGCGCGGAGACCTGCCCGTGTCCGGCGGAGCCGCTACGGGTGCCGGTGCAACGCAGACAGGAACGACAGCGAGAGACGAAGCAATCGCAAAGATCCCGACTCCGGCGATCATGCAGCAAAAACTCGTCGAGCACATCCGCAGAGAAGTGCGCATCGTTGAGAAGCAAGCGAAGAAACTCTCGAAATCTCAAAGCCCGGGTTCCGCGTACATGCTGAGCGAGCTCTATCGAAAAATCCGCCGCTTCAGCTCTCTCATCAGCGAGCTTCTTGCCGCCTCGACGGAGATGATCAAGAGGTTCTACGTATCGATCTTCATCGACCGGCATCCGATCATCGTGAGCGATGGCGTGACGAAGGAAAAGAATTTGTAGCTTTCTCTTAGAATGCATTGAGGAAAAGGAGTAAAATTTTTCAGTATGGCTCGTAAGAATCGATCTTCAAAAATTCGGCAGCACTGGTTGCCGTTTTCGATTCTTGGCTTACTTGTTTTGTCCCTGATTTTGCAGAGCCGCCTGTTCTTTTCGGGCGCCCTATCCGCAAGACTCTCGCTCGGCAATCAGTATGCGGACGTCAATGCGTGCATCAATGCCTGTCAGATCTCCTGCCAGAGGCGCTATACCCAGCTGTCCTCCTCGCCTGCGCCCAGCTTCAACACTTCAAGTGTCTCTTCTCTCCTATCGGCCAATAGCTATGCATCGGACCGCATCCTGATCAAGATGAAGCAGGGTTATGCCTTTGATACGGCATTATTGAACCAATATAGGCTGAGTAATAGCACGAAGTTGTTCCAAGATTCCTCCCAGACTACGACACGGTCGTTCATGGAGGGAGCAGGCTTGGATCGCCTGTACGTTACTCAAATCAGTAACAGTGATGATCCGAGAACTATTGCCACGAGTCTGCAGAGCGATCCCCGAGTTGAGTACGCCGAACCAGACTACACGGTATCCGTCTTCATCAACCCGAATGATTCTTCCTTCGGCCAATTGTGGGGTCTCCATAACACCGGTCAGAGCAGCGGTACTGCAGATGCCGACATCGACGCTCCGGAAGCATGGAATACGACGACAGGATCTGCAACCGGCATTGTTGTGGGAGTCCTCGATACGGGCATCGATTACAATCACCCTGATCTCGCGGCCAACATCTGGACAAATCCCGGCGAGACTGCCGGGAATGGCATCGATGATGACAGCAATGGATACATCGATGATGTGCATGGCTATGATTTCGTGAATAATGACAGCAACCCCATGGACGATAATGGTCACGGGACACACGTCTCGGGGACCATCGCCGGAGTGGGGAATAACAGTGTCGGAATTGCTGGTGTGAACTGGAGAGCAAAGGTCGCTGCGTTAAAGTTTCTGAAAGCGGACGGTAGCAGTAATGTCAGTGATGCCGTCGAAGCAATCAATTATGCAACGACAATGGGTTTTAAGGTGACAAGCAACAGTTGGGGTCTTCCCACATTCTCCCAGGCAATCTCCGATGCAATCACGGCGAATAAGAACCAAGGCAATCTCTTCGTTGCTGCAGCAGGAAACAACAGTACCAATAATGATACTCTGCCGATCTACCCTGGTTCCTTCACCCATGACAACATCATCGCTGTCGCTGCGACCAATCGCAGTGACGCGCTTGCAGCATTCAGTTGCTACGGAGCAGTTTCTGTAGATCTGGCTGCTCCTGGTGTCGATGTCTACAGTACGCTGCCCGGAAATAACTATGGCTTACTCAGCGGCACCTCAATGGCAACTCCGCATGTAGCCGGAGCTGCGGTGCTGCTGTGGAATACCAATTCCTCTCTCGGTTATCTGAATGTAAAACAAAAAATACTCGCATCCGTTGATGTCCTTCCTGTTCTGCAAACAAAAGTTGTAAGCAACGGACGCTTGAACATCGGGAAGATGTTTAGTAGTACTTCTTCCTCTTCATCAGGAGGAAGCAATTCTTCCGGCGGCAGTTCTGCTTCCACTTCTTCCTGCGGAGGAACGATTGTATGCAATGGGAATGTGATCACCGAATATCCGGTTCCAATAGCGAATGCCTCTCCCGCGGGCATCACCAAAGGTCCCGATGGCAATGTGTGGTTTACGGAAGCAAACACACATCAAATCGCGAGAATCACCCCAAGTGGCACCGTGACCGAGTACGGCATTCCGACAGCGGGTACCCCGTGGGATATTGTCACCGGACCGGACGGGAATCTGTGGTTTACAGAATTATTCGGACATAAAATAGGGCGGATCACTCCGACCGGTACCGTGACCGAATTTATAGTTCCAGCAGCCGGCAGCTATCTTGCTCTTACGGGGATTACATCGGGGCCCGATGGCAATGTTTGGTTTACGGAAACAAATGAAAATCAAATCGGAAGAATCACACCAAGCGGCACCATCACCGAATTTACCCTCCCAACAGGGGGCGCTCCCTTCGGTATTGTGACGGGACCGGACGGCAATCTTTGGTTTACAGACGGAGGTGGAAATAAAATCGGAAAAATGACACCGAGTGGCACCGTGACTCAGTTTGCTCTTCCCACACCGGTAAGTAATCCTACTGTCATTACCACGGGACCCGATGGCAATCTTTGGTTTACAGAAGAGAATGTAAACAAAATCGGAAGAATCACGCCGAGCGGCACTCTGACGGAGTTCAGCCTTCCAACAGCGAACAGTCATCCCACCGGAATTACCACAGGGCCCGATGGCAATCTGTGGTTTACCGAACGGAATGTCAATAAAATAGGAAGAATCACACCGAGCGGTACCATCACCGAATTTACGATCCCGACCGCGGGCAGCGGTCCTGCAGGAATTACACAGGGACCGAATGGAAATATTTGGTTTACAGAGTACTCCGGAAATAAAATAGGAAAGATTTCTTGTACGGGAGGAGGTTCTTGTTCGGTATCGAGTAGCTCTATTGCTTCTTCCGTACCCGGATCCTCTGGTTCTACTGGATCAATCGGGTTCACAGGATCCTCTGGTTCTACTGGATCAATTGGGATAGCAGGATCGAGTGGATCGGCAGGATCAACTGGCTCTCCCGGTTCTGCGGGTGCTGCGCCCTACACCTGTGCGCACGAGCCAGATTTTTCCTCCCTAGGGTGCAAAATCGATTTAAGCCAATTCCGCTGTGGGCATTTTGGACGCTGCATTCCAGCAGGCAGCACTGACTGTACGGGTGCATTCCTATGGCCATTTGGTCGTGGCACAGTATTGTGGCCGCGATGTTTTGAGAAGAATGGTCAGCGAGCATGCTTCAGCGCAGATCCTGTTGCCAACCCCTCTCCGTACGGTTGGACTCTCTGCCCTTAATTTTCGCTCCTGCTTTCTCTCATGCCTAAGCCACAGCAATCAACGATCCGGAAGAATTGGCTGCAGCTCTGTATTCTCGTCTGCCTTGTCATCTTCGTATCGCTGCAGATGTTGCAGCTCACAGGTGTGATCAGTGCAAGACTGTCGCTCGGGAATCAGTATGCGACGATCGACGAATGTTTGAATGCCTGTCAAATTTCGTGCAACAGAAGATCGTACCCAAATCCATAAATCAAATCATCCCGATATCCTGCTGCACCTCCCTCTCGGTTCCCGTGAGTGGATTCAACGTGCCTGTCGTATCGACAACCGAAGCAAGAGCTGCAATCAACTCCTCGTTCGTCGGCAATTGTTTCCGATCGTACTCGCGTGCTTTCCAGAATTCGCGGAGAGACTTGATGTATGTGGGGTCGATAAGCAATCGCTTGATCAAAGGCTGAGCACTCACGGCAAAACGTGTTGTCAGCACTCGCGTTGCAAGTGCATACAAACACGCGACGAATGCCTCTTCTCCCCCTGCAAGTCGATACGCGAACTGATCTTCCACCGCATTCGCGATTTCTTCGGCATCGAGTCCTGCAAGAACCATAAGCTGATCTGCCGGACCCGACGGGAAATAATGCCGAACTCCCATGCGGTGCAATGTGCACGGTACTGCAAGATCGGCGATAATATCGGCGACCTGAGACGCGAGTCCTCCCTCAGTGTTGTGATCTTCGACGACAATCAAGTGCTGCGTCTCGAGTGCTGCCTGAAGCACTGCTGCTGCATCCAGCGGTCGGATACAACCGACGTTGAGTACGCGTACTGTCCGATCTTTTGCAGACAGAATATCTGCAGCCTTCACCGCCTCATGCAGTGCCGCGCCGTAACTGAGAATCGTCGCCTGGTCTCGCGTATCGCCGCTACCGCGCACAACCGTTGCACGACCGTCAAAGACATAATCGAAGCCGTACACCGGTTCACCTGCCGCATTCAGTAACTGAGGATGATTTGACCGTCCAGAGAACACATAAATGCTCTCGGTTCCCGCTGCAATAATCTGCATTGCTCGCTCCGCCATCGCAGCCGCCTGATTGCTGTCCCCCGTCACCCACACCTGCGTGTGATCGAAGGGGATATTCACGTAGTTGCGTTCCTGATGCGTCTCGCCGTCTTCGCCCACACTCAGTCCCGCATGCGTGCAATCGTGCAGTACACCCAAAGGAATGTGACCCGTATTCACGTCGATCAAACGCGCATTCGCTCTTGCTTCGTTCATGCCGAATGCCGCGAAGGTGTATGTGACAGGAAGGAGACCTGCCTGCCTCATTCCCGCGGCCATCATGTACATGTTTGCTTCCGCAACTCCTACATTGATGACGCGATCCGGAAATACCTTTTCGACTGCTCCGAATCCACCGGAATCGGCAAGATCAGCATGCAGAACGACAATACGGGGATCGCCAGCCATAAGAGCCTTCAAGTGCACCGCTCCGAAATCCTTGCGTGCCGCACCTGCTTCCTTCGTCACTACACGCTTGTAAGCGGCAGGAAGTGTGAAGGGTAATCGAAGACTTGAACGTTTCTTGAGTGCTGCAGAAAACTTCTCCTGATATTTTTTGCGCACGGGCTCAAACGACTTTGTGAGCTCCGCCATCGTCGGCAACTTCAGCGCATCGAGTGCGGTTTTCGCTTCGGCTTCGGACAAAGGCGCACCATGATAATTTTTTTTGCCCGTATTCGATCCTTCTTCCATGAGCGCAACACCCGATCCCATCGTCGTGTAGTAGCAGACGAAAATAGGACGACCTTTCCCGACAAGACTGTCGGCTTTCTCGATTGCTGCAGCGACCTGAGCCTGATCGTTACCGTTTTGAACTTCGATCACGGCAAAACCGATGTCGGCTGCGATACTCGCAAGATCCGTCGCCATCGTCTTACTTGGAATTCCGGAGAGCTGAATGTCGTTCCAGTCACCGTGAACGATCAGATTGTCGAGCTTCAAGTGCGATGCGAGCCTAAATGCCTCAAGCACTTGTCCTTCCTGACTGTCTCCGTCAGCAAGAAGCACATCCACAATGCCTTTCTTCTTGAGAATCTTGCGACCGAATGCATTGCCGAGCGCATTCGACGGTCCTTTGCCGAGCGGTCCTGAACCGAACGGAATATCGCCAATGCCAGCTTCCGCATGTCCGGGAAGACCGGATACCGTACGGAACGTATCGAGGATTGCCTGCGGCGAAGCTAGGCGCGCATCTCCCCTATCTCTCCCGAAGAGCCACTGCAGATTGTACGCAAGAAGCGAAAGATGACCGGCACTGAAGCGCAGTGATTCGTCGCACTCCGGATTCCGGTGACGATACAGTTCGTAACAGAACGTGAAAGCGGACAGTGGTCCGCCCGGATGCCCCGATTTGTGCTTGAGTGGCGCTTCGATACTGAGCCGCATCATGATGCCGTGCGCAGTCTTGTACGCATCGGCTTCCTCTTTTGAAATTTTTGCCGCATCCTCCGGCCCGATCCAGTACCGCTCCACAGGAAGTTTCGCAGCGGCGATTCTCTGAAGCGACATCGGAACCGCCTTGGTGTCCTTGCCGATGAACTGCTTGAAGTCGGGGATGCTCATCAACCATAGTTTAGGCGAAAGCAAAGATGACTCATAGATGAATTAGGAATCAAGAATTATGAATTATGGAATATCGCAAAACAGATAACGACGTTCATAATTCGTAATTCTTAATTCTTGTGTTTATGCGCCTTCTTCTCATCTACCTCCTTTCCTGCTCTCATCCCCTCAACGGCACCGGCAAACCAGTCGATCAGATATTCGATCGCTCCGATCGGCTTTAAAATCAAGCCTTCGATCTCCTTACTGAGATCATCCATACGGTCGGCAATGCGACGAAGTGAGACCGACACGAAGATCATGTGGTAAATCAGCACGATTAACATCAAGACCGCAATGACGGAGAGAAGTGAGAGAATGTCATTGAGTGAAAGCTGCATAACTCATGAAGGTGTATGATGCACTATCTTACTCCATGCCTTCTCTTCCGCGCAAAGCACTGGCTACCGTTTCATCACTCCCTGCAATAGTTTCCGTGATGTTGATCAGAATCTATCAGCACACACTCTCACCGGATCACGGACCGATACGGCACTTCTTTCGCTACGGCTGCTGCAGACACGATCCGACATGCTCGATGTTCGCGATCGAGGCACTGAAAACACAATCGTTTCCGATTGCTTTGTTTCTGATCGCAAAGAGAATCCTCGGCTGTCATCCGTGGAAGGAGGTGTCAGATGAAAAGATGAAAACAGTGGTTGCGAGGGAAATGGAGTAATCAGAATTTCATGCGTATAGTTTTGCCTTTCTTTGCCTGCTTCATTGATTGCCTGAGATGACGAATGTGATTTTCCGAGAAAATCGAAGGTTCTTCCAAGAGAAATATCATTGCTTCCATGAGAGGGGGAAGATCTTCTTGAACTGTTTGCCAGACAGTA
>CALRAD010000008.1 GCA_943350395.1 Candidatus Peribacteria bacterium | reverse complement strand
ACGGGATGCAGAGGATCGGTGGCGACGAGTTCACCGGGAACGATGGTAGGATCGAGGGTGGGATAGTTCTCGGCGACGTCGATGGCTGTGACGCTTGAGGATTTGGCATAGATGCGACCGGCAACGCGTGCAGCGTCATCGCAAGCACTTCTGCCATTGTCGACACAGAGAGCACCACTGCCGATGAGGACGGAACCTGCCGGAATGTTGGAACTATTGAGGATCGTGGAGCCGCTGGTGCCGATGCCGAGAATGCCTCTGGAGGTGAGTGCCATGCGCTCGATGCCGTTCACGGCGAAGGTGAGGTTTCGGAAACTGGTGGGATTGCCGATCGAAATGACGTTGAGCTGTTCGAAGGCAGGAAAGAAGGAGCGTTCGTTGCCTTTGGAAGCACCGATGGATTGGCCGCGGGTGAAGGAAGAAATGGAAGAATCGTAGAGGGACAAACAGGTAGGATTACCGCAACGCGTTACCTTGATATAGATATTGGCACCAGCGATATCAATGTTGCTGAAAATCGGCAAACCATCGGGCGCGATGGCAATGGAAGTATCAGTAGTGTAGAGGGGGCTGACGTTTCCGTAATAGACGCTCTTGGTACAAGCAATGTCACGACATTTGATGACGCGAAGATGGGTAATGATCAAAGGAAAACCATCCGCACCGATCGCCATATGCGGCTCAGCCAAGCCTGTTGCGTCTCCGCTCCTCACGGAGGTAATCGTGTTCCCCGAACTGCAAGCGGCGTTTCCGCACTTCAGAACCTTCACCTCTCCATTTGTAGCTCCAAAGTACGCAACGACAGGAAGACCATCCGGTGAAATGGCAATGGTGTTACTTTGACCTACATCCCCCGTCGAATCAACGGTCGTCGTCGTGTTCCCGCTGCTGCAGGCGGCGTTGCCGCATTTCAGCACTTTGAGATCGGCATTGATACCATCGCGGTAAGAGATCACGGTCAAGCTGTCAGAACCAATCGTCATGGAAACATCAAAATAACCTGCCACAGTGTCAACAGTTGTCGTCGTATTCCCGCTACTGCAATCCACCGTGCCACATTTCACAGTCTTCAGATGACCTCCTCCATAACCGCCTGGCTCTTCGTACGCAATGAAGGGAAGACCATCCGGAGGGATAGCAATCGAAGTACCCCATCCGACTTGGTCGCTGGAATCAACAGTCGTGATCGTATTGCCCTCACTGCAGGAAGGATTTCCACACTTCACGACTCTCAGATAATCATCCGTACCATAGTTGTAACTGATGATCGGCAAGCCATCGATTCCAATGGCAATCGAAGAATACTTTCCGACAGCATTTGTTGAATCAACGGTTGTCGTGATGTTGCCTGCACTGCAAGAAATATTCCCGCATTTCACGACTCGAAGATCTTGATTGCTTGCAGCAAAGTAACTGACTACCGGCAAACCATCCGGAGCAATCGCAATGGACGAATCATCGCTTTGCTGTGATGAATCGATGGTCACTGTTGCATGGTTCACCGTATTCGATGTGGCACCGCGTCCTGCAAGAAGATGCCCGGAACCGGCAATCGTGAGCGTATCTTTTAAGAGAGATTTTCCTTTCACCGTAAGCGTTCCGGAGCTCGCGAGATCTTTCTCTGCATGAATGATATTTCCCGAAGCGGTGTTGATGATTTTGAGTCCGAGATTCCCCGAAGTAAGATTTATCGTTAGTGCACCGGTCATCGTTCCTCCGGATGTCCGCAAGTAGCGCGCATTGCCGATGCTGATGATATTGCCGCTGCCAAAATTAAGATTGACGGTGATGTTCCCATCCGTTGAACACTCAAATTTCTTCGTCGAATTGTTGTAGAGAAGCTTCTTCGTCGACGCGTTGCAACTGGAAAGTCCCGCTCCCTGCAACGTCGCACCCGACATGTTGCCCTCGACGATCAGTGACCCGCTGGAACGAAGGACATCTTGTGCATGGAACACACGTCCTGATGCTGTGCCGATCACTTCGAGAGCAACACCTGCATTGACTGCGGTATTGAGAATATTGCCGTTACCGTTGATAAGCACGGCTCCAGATACTGCGAGTGCGGAACCTGGAGTAGCGGTACCGATACCGACAGCTCCGCCGGTGCTGGCGGAGGCAGTGAGAATCGTGCGGGAGTTATTCAGGAGGACGGAAACTGTCGCACTGCCGTAGTTCGGGAGCACAAGATCGGCTTTGCCATCACCATTGAGATCGCCGATGGCAACAGTATTCGGCTGCGTTCCGGTCGTGTAATCCACCTTCGTCGCAAATGTGCCATTGCCGTTGTTCTGCAATACGGAAACAGATGCACTGCCGTAGTTGGCAACCGCAAGATCCGCAAAGCCGTCACCATTGAGATCTCCGATGTCAACGGACTGGGGGGTTGTGCCCGTCGTGTAATCCACCTTCGTGGCGAAGGTCCCCGCACCGTTGTTTTTGAAGACGGAAACGGAATCAGCCGTTTGATTTGCAACAGCAAGATCCGGTTTCCCGTCTCCGCTCACGTCCCCGATCGCAACCGAACGCGGGCCAGTCCCGGTCGTATAATCCACCTTGGCCATAAAGCTACCGCTACCGTGTCCTTTGAAGACCGAAACAGTATCACTGTCATAGTTTGCAACGACGAGATCGGCTTTCCCATCACCGTTGATGTCACCTGCGACAATGGAAACCGGTGAGGTGCCGGCGATGTAATCGGTCTTCGCAGCGAAGATGCCGTCGCCTCTATTCAGGAATACGGACATCGATGCAGCGTCCTGATTGGCTGTAGCGACATCCGGCTTTCCATCGCCATTGAGATCGGCAATAACAGCTTCACGAGCGCCTGTCCCCGCCGTGTAATCGACTTTGTCTTTGAAAGTACCAGCGCCTTTATTGATGAAGATCGACAGAGAATTGCCAACCGCATTGGCAACCGCAAGATCCGGCTTTCCGTCACCGTTGAGATCGCCGGCGACAATGGAAATCGGTGCTGAACCGGCCAAGTAATCGACCTTGGCAACGAAGAGCCCTGCACCGGTATTGATGAAAATTGACACCGTATCGCTGTTTCTGTTCACTACGGCAAGATCCGGTTTTCCATCGCCATTGAGGTCTGCCGCAACCGCAGCACCGGGATTCGTCCCTGTCGCATAATCCACCTTCGTCGCAAACGTCCCTCCCCTCCTCATCTGTGCTTCACCAGATTGGATCGTGCCGATATTTTTAAGATCGCCTTCTTTCGTGAGACGAATGACTGAATTTGTTCCAAGCCCAGAGTGAACCAAATTCAGATACTCGTTCCAACCGGACATCTCGGCAAGTGTCGTGCCGGAGGTGAAGACAACTGCATCGGCTTTGACTGAACCTTTTGCAACAATGTCGGTTCCAGCGATGATGTTTCCGGAAGACGTAAGAGTTTTTTCTGCATGAAGAATGTTTCCGGATGCGGTCTGGAGGATACGAAGACCCAGATGTCCGGAACTCAGATTGATCGTGAGTGCGCCGGTCATGGTGTCTCCTGACTGGTTCACGAAGATATTGCTTGCCGAACTGAATGTCAGAGCACTTCCGGTTGTCGTACTGTCTGTCGTGCACGAGAATCTTCCTGTCGCAGAATTATAGAGTAGCTTCGACGTTGAGCCGTCGCTGCAGCTGCCAAGTCCAGCTCCGAAGAAGCTGGCTCCGGAGAGTGACGTCTTCGATGTAATACCCCCGAGAGCGAGAATCGTTCCCGAGGAACTGAGTTGTTTCTCGGCATGAATGATATTTCCCGAAGCGGTGTTGAGAATCTTGAGACCGAGATGTCCCGACGAGAGATTGATCGTGAGTGTTCCGGTCATCGTGTCACCCGATCTGTTCACGTACCGAGCATCGCCAAGAGTGATCACATTGCCCGTTCCGACGGATGCGGCAACGTTTCCATCCGTCGCACAGGCAAACCTTCCGGTGGAAATGTTATACGCAAGCTTCTGCGAGGCACCCGTGCAACTTCCAAGCCCCGCACCTTGCAGCGTCGCACCGGACATATTGCCCTCGACAATCAGTGATCCGCTGGAACGGAGAACATCCTGTGCGTGGAACACGCGACCGGAGGAGGTGCCGATCACTTCGAGTGCAAGACCTGTGTCCGCTGCAGTGTTCAGGATATTTCCGTTTTGGTTGATGAGCATCGCACCGGAGACAGCGAGTGCGGAGCCGGGAGTAGCCGTACCGATACCAACGGCTCCGCCGGTGTTGGAGGAGGCATACAGGATCGTCTTGGAGTTATTAAGGAAAACGGAGACAATGCCAGGATCATCACTGATCGTCACAGCAAGATCCAACTTGCCATCCCGATTTACATCTCCGAGAGCAACAGAGCGGCCTCCCCCTGCTGCAGTGGTGTAATCAACTTTGGTAGCAAAGGTACCATTGCCGTTGTTCAGGAAAATAGAAATAGCGAAACTGGATCCCACAGCCAAATCAAGTGTACCGTCACCGTTAAGATCACCGATGGCAACAGCCTGCGGGCTGGATGCAGTTATGTAATCAACCTTGGTACCGAAGGTTCCGTTGCCATTATTCAGGAGAACGGAGACCGAATTATCGCCGTTATTCGCTACTGCAAGATCTGCTTTGCCGTCTCCATTCAGATCTCCAATCGAAACACCAATCGGAGCGTCTCCTGTCGTGTAGTCAATCTTTGCAGCAAAGGTGCCGTTGCCTCTGCCGAGAAAGACCGAAACGGAGCCGCCGTAATTCGCCACTGCGAGATCAGGCTTGTCATCTCCATTAAGATCTTCGATGGCGACTGTTTGAGGAGCATTGCCCGTGGCATAATCGACCTTACTACTGAAAATGCCATTCCCCCTGTTCAGGAAGATGGAAACCGTAAAACTTGCCTGATTCGTCACTGCAAGATCAGGTCTGCCGTCACCGTTCAAATCGCCGATCGCTACGAAATCCGGAACGGAACCTGTATCGTAATCAACTTTTCCTGCAAACGTTCCATCGCCCTTATTGATGAATACCGAAACAGTGTTGCTCCCGTTGTTCGGAACGGCAAGATCCGGTTTGCCGTCAGCATTCAGATCGCCCGTCGCAATGTTGTAGGGCCCTAGTCCCGCCGTATATTCGACATCCGGCAAAAAAGTATTGCTCCCTGTGGCGATGAGGACTGATATTCCCGCACCATTGTTTGCAACGGCAAGATCTGCCTTCCCGTCACCATTCAAATCGTTAATCACAACGGAAAGAGGAGCAGAGCCCACTGAGTAATCCACCTTCGGCGCAAACGTGCCGCCTCGCCGGAAGTGTGCTTCTCCGGACTGAATTGTAGAAATATTCTTAAGATCACCCTGATTCGCAAGACGCGTGACAGAGTTTGTCGCAAGACCCGAGTGAATCAGATTCAGCGATTCGTTCCAACCTGACATCTCGACGAGTGTCGTGCCGGACGCGAGTAAATACCCGGGGCTCTTAAGGGTTCCCGTCATCGTATCGCCCTGCTTCTTTACGTAGCGACTGTCACCGATCGTAATCATATTACCCGTACCAACCACCGCAGCACCCTGATCGGTTCCGCAGCTGAATTGACCGGTCGAATTGTTGTAGAGGAGTTTTGACGTATTCGAGTCACTGCAACTGCCGAGACCGAAGCCGAAGAGTGCCGAACCCGACAAGTTATTCTTGACGATCAGCGAACCGGAAACCGAACCGTTGCCGCTGATCACGAGCGCTGCGCCCGAGATTGTTCCGAGCACGTCGAGCTTTGCCTTCGGTGTTGCGGACTTGCCGATGCCAACGGAACCAAGAAGATAGCTATTGCCGCTCATCACGGTCAGCGTTTTTCCGGACAGCGTTCCTCTCGTCGAGATATTGCCGGTTGCAATGATCGTCCCGGACGAACTCAGTTGCTTCTCCGCGTGGATGATGTTTCCGGATGCGGTCTGCATGACCCTAAGTCCCAGATATCCGCTCGTAAGATCTATCACCAGAGCACCCGTCATCGTCCCTCCTGCTTTATTCAAAAATGTTCCCGATATTGCGGAGTATTCGATGCCGTCCACTCCCCCTCCCTGATCCGTTCCGCATTCGAATTGTCGAGTGGAATTGTTGTAGAGAAGTTTGGAACCGGTTGCACTGTTACAACTGCCGAGAGCAAAACCCGTAATGGTGGCACCCGAGAGCGAGCCTTTCGACGTGATGCTTGTTTTGACGAGCAGCGTTCCCGAGATCGATGCACCACGAGAAATAACAAGATTGCTTCCAGAGAGCGTGCCTCCGACATCGAGCTTCGCTTTCGGCGCAAGTGTTCCGATGCCGACATTGCCGGTACTCAGGATACTGAGTTCATCCGTACCGTCCGTGTTGCTGTCGATGCCAAAGCGTGAGGCAGATGTATTGTAATTGATCGATGCCTGATTGCCGGCATTCCCGAGATACATTGTGCCTCCCGAAAGATACAGAGACCTCCACCGAATTGCACCCGAGCCCAGATTGAATTTATTTGTGAGACCGGGAAGTAAATGCCCGGACAAGCTAAGCGTTGCTCCGGTACTGCGCCAGAGAGAAACATCGAACATGCCGTTCTGTCCGAAGACAATGTGCGGCGCTTTCGCAGAACCTGTGGAACTGTCGAGCACAAGGAGCGGCTGAGCAATGGGATTGAGTATCCCCGGACCAACCGACATGCGACCGCCTGTTCCTGCGCCGATATACACGCCAGTTGAATTCGCAAGTTGCCGAACGACCAGTGCGCCCGACCCTTGCGGTGTGCGTTGCGTGACCATGAGGAGCCCCGAACTCGTGAGGCTCTTCTCGGCATGAATAATATTTCCGGAAGCGGTCTGAAGAATTCTGAGACCAAGAGAACCCGATGTGAGGTTGATCGTAAGAGTGCCTGTCATGGTGTCGCCCTGCTTTTTGACGTACCGAAGATCTCCTAACCCGATCAGCACTCCCGTACTCATCGCGACCGTGACATCCGATCCGCATTCAAATCGCCCGGTTGAAAAGTTATAAAGAAGCTTGGACAACGTCGCATTGTTGCAACTGCCGAGTGCAAAACCGGAAATCGTTGCTCCGCTCACCGAGCCCTTGCTCGCGATGGCCGTTCTCACGAGAAGAGAACCGGAAATCGAAACGCCATTACTCACGGTCAAACTGTTCCCCGAGAACGAGCCCTTGGTTGTTACGCCGGATATCACGGTAAGAGCTCCCGAGAACGAACCATTTCTGCTGATCGTGAGCGTCGTGCCGGAGATCGTACCAGAAACATCAAGCTTTGCTTTCGGTGAGCTCGTGCCGATGCCCACAGATCCGAGCAGAGTGCTGGTACCGTTCATGATCTGCAAAGCACTACCCGAGATCGTACCAACAACGTTCAGATTGTTTTTAAGTCTCGCGATTCCAACTGCCGTCAGTGTGCCCGAACTGGAGAGTGATTTCTCAGCATGCAAAATGTTTCCGGAAGCAGTGTTGATGATTCGGAGTCCGAGGTTTCCAGAGGTGAGGTTGATCGTGAGTGCTCCGGTCATCGTATCGCCTGAGGTATTCACAAACCGAGAATCACCAACGAGGATGACATTGCCGGTACCAAAGAAACTTGAATCCACGCCGTCGGTACTGCAACTGAAGCGTCCTGTAGAGGGATTGTAGAGAAGCTTCTGGCTTGCTCCGGTGCAGGAACTGAGACCTCCGCCATAGAGCGTTGCACCGCTGATGGAACCTTTGCTGGTGATACCAACCGTGACAAGAAGCGCACCCGAGATGGATCCACCGTTACTGACCGTGAGATTACTACCCGAGAAATTTGCATGCGTCAGGATATTCCCCATCGCTTTGATGTACCCCGAACTCGTGAGTGTCTTCTCCGCATGAATATGCGCACCGGAAAGCGTATTGATCACCTTCAGTCCGACGGTGTTGATGTTTCCTCCCGTAATGTTGATGATGAGTGCTCCCGTCATCGTGTCCCCCTGCTTCTTCACGTAGCGAAGATCGCCAATTCCATTGATGAGTGATCCCGTGGACATGCCGGCGTAGCGATCTGATCCGCACTCAAATCTCTGGGTGGAATTGTTATAGAGAAGCTTCGATGTCGCACTTTCACTGCAGGAGCTCAGAGCGAAGCCCGCGATCGTGGCACCACTCAGAGATCCTTTGCTCACGATCGATGTACGGACAAGTAGAGAACCGGAAATCGACGCACTGTTACTCACGGTCAGATTGCTTCCGGAGAAATTGCCTCTGGTTGTAATGTTTCCGGCTACCGTCAGGGCTCCGGAGAACGAACCGTTTCTCGAGATCACGAGAGTGTTCCCAGAAATTGTTCCGGTGACATCAAGTTTTGCTTTCGGAGAGGTGGTACCGATACCGACGGAACCGAGGAAGGTGCTCGTGCCGTTCATGATCTGCAAGGCACTGCCTGAGATTGTACCGACGACGTTCAAATTATTTTTAAGTCTTGTCATGCCGGAGACGGTGACAGTTCCCGAGCTCGTGAGATCTTTCTCAGCGTGAAGAATATTTCCGGAAGCAGTGTTGATGATTCGGAGTCCTAGATTTCCGGAAGCCAAATTTATCGTGAGTGCTCCGGTCATGGTGTCACCGGAGACATTCACGTAGCGAGCATCCCCGACCGCAATCACGTTACCCGTACCGAATACTGTCTGCGTATCGCTGCTGCAATAAAATGCACCGGTCGCTGCATTATACAAAAGCTTCTCTCCGGCACTGCTGCAAGAAGAAAGACCGGCACCATAGAATGTCGCTCCGCTCAGGAACGATTTGCTCGTCATGCCGTTTCGTACAAGCAGTGTTCCTGAGATCGAAGCACCGTTGCTGACCGTAAGGTTTCTGCCTGAGAAACTGCCGCGCGCAAGGATGTTGCCGAACGCTGTGATGCTCCCCGAGCTCGTGATCTCACGCTCGGCATGCAAAATAGCACCGGAGAGCGTATTGATGATCTTCAGTCCGATCGTGTTGATATTCCCTCCCGTCACATTGATCGTAAGGGCTCCGGTCATGGTATCACCCGACTGATTCACGTAGCGAGCATCTCCAAGTACCAAGACATTGCCCGTACCGAACGCCAAAGCATCCTGCGTATCGGTTCCGCACTCAAATTTCTGCGTGGAGTTATTGTAGAGAAGTTTCTGCGTCGCTCCGGTACAACTGCCAAGAGCAAACCCTGCAATTGTGGCGCCGGAAAGTGTTCCTCTGGTCGAGATGTTCCCGGCTACCGTCAGGGCTCCGGAGAACGAACCGTTTCTCGAGATCACGAGAGTGTTCCCAGAAATTGTTCCGGTGACATCAAGCTTTGCTTTCGGCGCACTCGTACCGATACCGACGGAACCGAGGAAGATGCTCGTGCCGTTCATGATCTGCAAGGCACTGCCTGAGATTGTACCGACGACGTTCAAATTATTTTTAAGTCTTGTCATGCCGGAGACGGTGAAAGTTCCCGAGCTCGTGAGATCTTTCTCAGCGTGAAGAATATTTCCGGAAGCAGTGTTGATGATTCTCAGTCCGAGGTTTCCGGAAGTGAGGTTAATGACGAGAACTCCGGTCATCGTGTCGCCCGAAGTATTCACAAAGCGTGCATCCCCTGCCCCCTGCGTCAGCACCGATCCCGTTTGGTCAATCGCACAACTGAAGTGTCCAGACGTTGCATCCCACACGAGCTTATTGCTGTTTCCAAGACAATCGGCAAGTCCCGCCCCTCGTAGTGAAGTTCCAAGATACAGAGAAGATCCGGTTGCGGCACCCTCGAAGATCAGACCACCGGAGGATGTGAGAGACGACTCGGCATGCAAAATGGCACCCGAAAGTGTGTTGATCACTTTGATACCGACAGTGTTGATATTGCCATTCGTAATGTTGACGGTCAGTGCTCCCGTCATCGTGTCTCCACTGGTGTTTACGTACCTCGCATCACCAAGTGTCAAAACATTGCCGGTGCCAAAGATCGTGTTTAAGTCCGTGCTGCAGGAGAATTGCTGAGTCGAGCTGTTCCAAATGAGTTTCTGTCCTGCACCCGAGCAAGAAGTAAGCCCTGCACCCGAGAAAGCAGAGGCAGCAAAGATTCTGCTTCCCGAGAGTGTGCCACGCACATCGAGAGTAGCTTTGGGAGAAGTGGTGCCGATGCCGAGAGATCCCTGAATGTAATTGGTGCTGCCTGCCATAATCTGGAGTGCGGCACCGGAGATTGTTCCAACGACGTTCAGATTATTTTTGAGTCTCGTGATGCCGGAAACGGTGAGAGTGCCGGACGATGTGAGATCTTTTTCTGCGTGAAGAATGTTTCCGGAAGCAGTGTTGAGTATCTTGAGTCCAAGATTTCCGGAGGTGAGATTGATGGTGAGAGCTCCGGTCATGGTGTCTCCACTGGTATTCACATATCTGGCATCACCAAGTGTCAGGACATTGCCTGTGCCAAAGAGATTGTTTAAGTCCGTGCTGCAGGAGAACTGTTGAGTCGAGCTGTTCCAGATGAGTTTCTGTCCTGCGCCTGAGCAGGAAGTGAGTCCTGCACCGGAGAAAGCAGAGGCTGCAAAGATTCTGCTTCCAGAGAGTGTGCCACGGACATCGAGAGTAGCTTTGGGAGAAGTCGTGCCGATGCCGAGAGATCCCTGAATGTAATTGGTGCTGCCTGCCATAATCTGAAGAGCAGCGCCCGAGATCGTGCCAACAACATTGAGGTTCGATTTGAGTCTGGCGATGCCAGAAACAGTGAGAGTGCCTGAACTTGAGAGTGATTTCTCGGCGTGGATGATGTTTCCGGAAGCGGTGTTGATAATCTTGAGGCCGAGATTTCCGGAGGTGAGGTTGATGACGAGTGCTCCCGTCATGGTGTCGCCTGAAGTATTCACATATCTCGCATCACCGAGAGTCAACACATTGCCTGTGCCAAATGAGCTTGTAAGATCGGTGCCGCAGGAGAATTGTCCTGTGGAATTGTTGAAGAGAAGCTTCTCTGTGGAGCCGGTACAGCTGCCGAGAGCGAAGCCTGAAATGGTTGATCCGGAGAGTGCGCCTCTGGTCGAAATGTTGCCGACGGTCGTAAGAGAGCCTGAGAACGAACCGTTCCTGCTGACGGTCAACGTGTTTCCCGAGATCGTGCCGGTGACATCGAGTTTTGCTTTCGGGGAAGTGTTGCCGATGCCAAGAGATCCCTGAATGTAATTGGTGCTGCCTGCCATAATCTGAAGGGCTGCTCCGGAAATGGTGCCAACGACATTGAGGTTCGATTTGAGTCTCGTGATGCCGGAGACGGTGAGAGTGCCTGAGCTCGTGAGATCTTTTTCTGCGTGAAGAATATTTCCAGAAGCGGTGTTGATAATTTTGAGCCCGAGATTTCCGGAGGTGAGATTGATGACGAGAGTTCCGGTCATGGTGTCGCCGGACTCATTCACATAACGTGAGTCACCTGCAATCTGCGAGAGCCCTGTGCCAACCGAGAGATCTTCCGACCACGAGAGCTGCCCGTTTGCATCAGTTTTAAGAACCTTGCCCGAAGCACTGCCATCCACATTCGGCAGTGTGTAGGTGACGGAATTCAGCGTCACCGTGGAGTTGAATCTCGCATTGCCATCAAAAATACTGGAACCGGAAACACTCAGCAGGCGCTCTGCATGAAGCGTATTCCCCGACGCAGTCCCGATGATCGTAAGCCCAAGACCATTGCTCGTAATCACCAGTGCACCCGCAATCGTGTCGCCTGCAACATTCACGTAACGCGTATCTGCATCTGCCTGAGACATGCCGCTGGTACTCGTGGAACTGGATGATGCTTGTGTGCCTCCGTAGTGACGAACGGTAGCTTCCCCCGTATCTGCGATTGGCTTCCTGCCAGTACCGGGCTGACTTCGGAGACCTGTTCTATCTCTCGATGCAACGTCTCTCCAGACAATCCTGCCATCGACGAATGTGAGCACCTGATTATTCCTCGCCTCACCGAAAGCGAGATCGATTGTTGTTTTTGTGAGAGCAGACCCGATTGTCTGCTTGATGATCTCTGGAGGAGCACTCCGAAGAATCATGAGGCGTTGTATCGCACGCAATGCAGATCTGTCTCGAAGCGGAAGTCCAGGAACCTGCTCTGCCTTCGTGATCGCAGCAAGAGCGAAAGGACCGAACGCGAAGTCCAAAACCGTGGGACCGAACACCGGCTTCTCGACTGCTGTCTCTTCAGGAGCAAAAACAGGTACCGAAGCAAAACTGTTCCTGCCATCGGACACGATCAGAGACAGGATAAGTGCTGTCAGGAGGATCGAAGCCAATGGACGGCGGATGTGTGTCATGTGTTTGTGTTTTTTTTCGCGCGTGCGCGTTCCTTTATGCGCACGGGCAAAATCTGGTTATTTTAGCATATTTCTGCGGTTTTTGACAGGGTCTAGGATGTGAATAAGTACTATAAATACAAGATGTCAATCTTCCAATACAAACGTTCCAAGAGCAGTAAGAACATACTTTAGCCCTTATAAAAGCCATCCGATCGATGCTGATCTTTCAAGCATCGTAAAGAGATCTGCCGAAGCGCAACTGCAAAGCGTGGAATGAGTGGTGTTTCCTCCCCCACTCCCCATGAACAGCAACGTAGTCTCAGACCCAAACGCGATCGATGCAAGTATGACAGGATTCTTGACTGCAGGAATCGGAGAATCGGCTCTCAAAACCGACACGCAGGCACGAATCAGACGATCGCAGGAGCGAAGAAATGTGAGTGAACACATGGATACATTCGGTGGAGCAATGATCGAAATGCTCGAAAGCCGCAGCTTGCCGTCGGGAACAACTATCGACGAGCTCGACGCAGAAGTGACAAATCTGCATCAGCAAATTGCAGATGTTGATACGCAGATTGCAGAAATACCAACTGGAACAAAGCTCAACTGGAAGGCATCAACTGTCGCAGGCTGGGACGGTGAATTGCCGTCGACGAACGGAAAATATCTCTGCAATTCCGCCGTCACAGCGTCCGGAAAATATTTGGTCGAGGGGTATAACGACGGCACAATCGAAATCCGCAATGCGGAAAGCGGAGCGATCGAAAAAACCATGAAAACCGGCATTGGTCGCGCTTATTTCTTGGTCGAAGATCCGACGCGCGATGTCGTGTATGTGAGCGCGGGAGAAAGCAGCGGAGCCGTCATTGCGATCGATACAGTGAGTGGTACGGAGCTCTGGAGAAAGGCAACCGGAGGCTGGACGAATGCGGCTTCTGTGAGCCCTGATGGAAGCAAAGTGATGGTGGATGTCGACGGCAAGGGAGTGCAAATTCTCGATGCACTGTCCGGACTGTCGCTTGGGACGACCAACGCAAACGACTACGCAGGCACAGCACTCGCAGGCGGCAAAATAGCAACGATTCGAGACTGGGCAAGCGTGTGGATACGGGAAGCGAATGGAAGTGAAAAGCAGGTTCTCTCGATGAGCGGTCTTGCGTACAAAGTGGCAGTCGCTCCGAGTGGCACAAAGATTGCCGTGGCGGGAGCGGGTGGATCCATCGGTCTTTTTGATACGGCTACGGGGAAAGCGACGCAGTGGACCGGGGAAGGAACAAAAATTTGGAGTCTCACCTTCAGCAATGACGGGACGCTTGTAACGGCACACAGAGGCGGAACCGTGGAATTTTGGAATGTATCGGGAACGAGTCCCGTTCTTCAAAAAAGCCTCTCTGCAGGCACGGATATTGTGGATGAAATGTACGTTCAGAAAGAAAATTTGGTCATCCAAACGAGAGACGGCGCACCGCTGCTTCGCACAATGAGGATGCAAGATCCGAACATTGCATTGCAACAATCAACACTTTCCTCAAAGAAATCCGAGCTGCAGGCACTGCTGCTTGCGGCACAAACCAATCTTTCTGCCGCACAGGCAAAAGCCGCTGCCGACGCACAATCTGCTCAGGATGCTGCAGCTGCTTTAGCCCTGCAGGAAGCCGCAACATTAAATTCAGATACCTCCCCTGACGAGTTAGTATCAACTCTCAATACTGAGACTCTCACTATGATTGCAGAGGCGCTTGTTGCCCAAGCTACGAAGCAAGAACGCCAAGAGCTCAGTTGGAATCCCTCGACGATTTACGGATGGGACGGCGAATTGTCCTCAAGCAGAAGCAGTCGTCTCAACAATTCCGCGATGACAGTCTCTGGAACATCGCTCGTCATGGTCTATAATGACGGTACGATCGAAATCCGCGATGCGGCAAACGGAGACATCAAATCAAGCATGAATACGGGCATCGGCCGCGGATACTTCATCACGCAAGACCCGACCCGCGAGATTGTGTACGTGAGTGCTGGAGAAAGTAGCGGTGCGGTCATCGCTGTCGATACGACAACAGGCACGGAACTCTGGAGAAAGCCGACTGGAGGTTGGACGAATGCGGCTTCCGTGAGCCCTGATGGAAGCAAAGTGATGGTGGATATCGATGGCAAAGGAGTGCAGATTCTCGATGCACTCTCCGGACAATCACTCGGGTCGACCAACTCAAACGACTATGCAGGCACAGCGCTTGCCGATGGCAAAATTGCAACGATTAGAGATTGGTCGAGCGTGTGGATACGGGAAGCAAACGGAGACGAAAAGCAGGTTCTCTCGATGAGCGGTCTTGCGTACAAAGTGGCAGTCGCTCCGAGTGGCACAACGATTGCCGTGGCAGGTGCCGGAGGAACCATCAGCCTCTACGATCTCTCGAGCGGACAAGAGACCAGAATGAACGGCGAACAAACGAAGATCACTGAGCTCACGTTTGTCGGTAATGGCGTGCTTGCCGCCGGTCATATCGGAGGAACCGTCGAAGTCTGGAACATAGGGGAAGAAGTTCCGTACATCGCAAACTGCCTCGCTGCAGGAAGAGACATCGTCGATGAAATGTACGACGCCGGAGGAACGCTCGTCATGCAAACCAGGGAAAATATTCCAGTCCTTCGAACACTCAAGATTCCCGACGTGCTACCATCCGCACCGCTTCTGGAAGCCGTGAACATCCAGGGAGTGAACATCACGATCGCCGCATCGTCACCGCTCGAAGGAGAGAACACGGTGATGTTTGAAGGTGCGCCGCAGGAAGGCTTCTTCACAAGGGCGACGATCGAAGGATCCTCAAACGGAAACCTCACTCCCGTGAGCATCACATTAAATCCGACAAATCCGACTGGGCAGTACCGCGTCGTCCTCAAGTCTCCCAATGGCACGATCCTCTCTGCGTTTCCCGTCTGCTGGGATGCAGACCAAAAGAAGCTGACTCTCGGCAGTAGCCGAGAACTCTGGTCAGCCTCGGGAGCGCAGGGGAAAGCGATGAACCAGCAAGCGCAGGAGATCCTTGCCATGAGCCAAAACCCGACGATTGTCGGCGGTTCACTCGGGCAGATGCAACAGTCGGTTCTCATCGGCACGCTCCCCACACTTGGTGCTCCGTACTGCAATTGGGCACCGACATTCCAAACGGCATTCTTCAAAGCACATCCCGAATGGAGAGACGAGGTCATGCATGAAACGGCGATGAAGGCATGGGAAAACAGAGTCGGCAATTACACGGTGACGCAGATTTATACTCAGATGATGCGCGACCGAACGGATCTGATGTCCTCTCTCGGCGCTGCCTACAGCCAATATTACAGCATGCTCAGCGATCTCTTGCAGCGGGGTCTTTCGACTCTTTCGGATATCCGAAATGGTGGAAACGACACGCGACTCCGGAGCGATTTCTCTCTCGTCGTCAGTTCGTACGCAGGCAGCATCCCCATGTCGCAGCTCTCGAACATCGGCATCGGCATGCCGAACGCAGATACGATCCTCCGTGCGGTAGATGCGATATGGAATAAGAATTGCCAGCAGTTGATACAAACGAAGACGGCGGAGGCACGGATAGCCGCAGGTCAGCTCTACCACGAACAACTCGTCGCAAATGGCTTCGTACAGACCTTAGATGGCACCATGGTGGCCGCAACAGACCCAAGAGCGACAACGGGGTTGGTGTTCTTTGTCGATAGTTTTGGGAGACAGACACTGCTGCCGCAGACGAATGTGGCCGAGCAACCCGGAACCACGTACGGACTCGACATCACGAGCACAACCCTCGTCGCATCAACCAACAATGAGGTAATTTCATCTGTCTACGAGAGCATCGGCCTGAAGCTTGATGCGAACGGCGAGTTCAAAGGCCTTCAGGATCTTACGATCTATCCGACAAGATTCGGTGAGATCACCTTCACCGTGAAGCAGGATTCGATGGTGAATATGTGGACAGGAGGTTCTCTCACTCGAAGTCTCTCTCTGGATATCAAAGGAGGATCACTACCGAACAATGGCTACAATACGCTCTCGAAGACCGGTATTTCCGGTGATTCTGTCAGCCTCAAATTGACTCCCGGAAACTACACGCTGAGAGTGCAGGATCAAACGAATTACACCAATCCAGCCTTCCCGAATTATGCGACAACGCCGTTCTCGGCAACCGTAGGAGTAGATATTGGAAAATACAGCAGTTCAAAAATCGAAGGGAAAATAAGCATCGATGGTAATTCGGAAGTCATGCCGGTGAGCATGAGCGTGGCGGAGTTTTATAGCGACACAGGCAAACGGAAAGAGAACTATGATGCAACTTCTGGACAAGATGCAATCAAAAAATTGAACCACAATCTCCCCGTTTGGGTTGTGATTCATGGAATGAATAGCAGCGAAAGAGGAAGTATGGAATTAGTAGCGCGCGAACTTTTTCAGAGTGGAATGCAAGTGGTAACAATTAACTGGGAAAAAGCAGCACTGTCTTATACAACGCAAGATGCGCCCTGGACTAAGCCGATTGGAGAATGGGTGGCACGACAACTCATCAATGCCGGTTTCCCTCCTTCCCAGATCAATACTGCTGTACATAGCCACGCAACGTACGTCGCATACGCAATGGCAAGTGAGATCATGGAGATGACCGAAGGCAAAGAAAAAATCAATGCTATTGTTGCCTTAGATCCAGCCAATAATGTACCCCTGCTCAGCGGCTTCGTCGTCGGCGACATGAACCTTGCAAATGTATCGAGAAATTCCATCGGTATCGAAGGCAGTTTGATCGCAGGTAGCGACAGCCTTGCCACAACAGCTGCCACAGCGTACAAAATCGATTCAAACAACACAGAACCTTATCAAATTGTAATCGAGCACAGCCTGCCGGTTACAACGCTTGCGAATCTTTTGAAGGCAGGAAGAATCGCAAGCGATACAGTGCCAAAAAATCTGCTGCTTTCGGAAATAATGACCGCTTCGGATATGCAGCAGCTTGTGAATCAAAAAGATACGGAAGGCTCCTATGAAGGCACCATCTCAGTTACAACAAAAGAATCAATCGATACGTATGGCAGGACATTTACGGAAGCCATCCCAATCTATATCACTCAAACGATAACCGGTGACACGAAGGACAAAATTTGGGATATCCTATGCATACAATAATCATGGTCTCCGGTTTTTCCAACGCCATCGGCAAAGCACTCTTTATTATCTGGAAAATTGCCAAGTACAGCATTCTTACGATCACCGGACTTGTATTGCTTTTCACCATCATTATTCCACTCTGTCTCACATTCCTTGGATACAGAGTGGATGAGGCAGGTTGGGAAACAGCAAATATCGCTTGGGAGAAAAAAGATGTAAGCATATGCGATAATATTATTGCGTACAATATTTTCGGACCACCAACAGGAGAACGCATTGCTCTTTGCATTCGGGACTATGCTGAAAAATCGAAGGATCCTACTATCTGCGAATCATTAATGCCAAGCAGCTATGGAATTAGCTGTGTAGGGGCAGCGGAGAATCATGCCCTGCCCTGTGGCACTGAAAAATACACAGTGTACTGGGATGAAGATGGGCAGCCTCATCAAGCTACACTGGAAGAATGCGTCTCTGCGGGTGGCGATCATGCAAAAATGAGGATGAAGTGCTGCACTGTAGCAAAAACACGTTATCTTCTCGGTGAAAACAATTGCATTTCAGTGAAAGACGATATCCCCGTCTATGACCGTTGTTTATATGGCCTCGCATGGAAAAAGAAAGATCCTGAATTTTGCACAAAAATCACAAATACAAACGCAAAGGCTGCATGCCTCGTTCAGACACGCGCGCTTCAGAAAGATCCTTCCATTTGCAGCGGCTGTACTCCGGCGATCGAAAGCATGGAAGACCTTTAAGCAACCTTCGGCACCTCCTTCAACGGCAATTCGATGAAGTTGTATTTTTAGCATCAAGTTACCACTATCAATGTCCAACACGCTCAAAAAAGTACTATTGGCACTCAATACTCCTTTTCTCAGCTCCGCTGTGGATTCCAATAGTACTGAAGATGCTGGATTCTGTGTGAATCAACTAAGAGGGGTGAAAGTCAGATTTATTAATACAGCGGGCATCAAAGTGGTCCGCGCCCAGTCCTAACTTGTATTACACAAACTGAAAACATGATATTCTCTTTCGTGATGTTGTCTCCAAAAGAGATTTCCGGGCTCTATTTCACCAAGGAGGTAATGGAGGCAGTGATTCCACGCGTGCCCGGCTCTGTGCTGGATTTTGGCGCATGCCAAGGCAGGTACAAGCATTTGTTTATCAAGCGCGGTGCGATATATACATCTTTCGATCTCCAATCGGGAGCCGATATCGTTGGAGACATCCTTGATCCACCTGCGTCACTTCTGTCTCGCCAGTTCGATACGGTCATCAGCAATCAGGTGCTCGAACATGTGCGTCAGCCCTGGGTCTTGGTACAAAACATGGCACGTTTGACGAAAAAGGGTGGCCTTTGCATTCTCACCGCTCCCTTTATGGTCCCATTTCATCCCGACCCCGGCGATTATTTTCGTTACACCGAACAGGGTATTCGATCGCTTTTCGAGGATGCGGGTCTGGAAGTGGAACTATGTACGCCATACGGCGGATTGTTTTCCTCTCTTGGCGAGACACTGAAGCAGAAGTGGTTCAGCCCGTATACGGGGCATCCGCTCCCGCATTGGAAACGCTTCCTGCGCGGATGGATGGAGCGTGTGTGCCGGCTTCTGAACCGTGTCTGTCTGCCGGGCATCGTCTATGCCAACGTCGTCTGTATCGCCAAAAAGCCATGATTATCTCACAACCAGACCGGGTACTGCTGCAAGAACAAATATCTGCGTATACCCCACTCCTGAAGGGCGATCTCCTCGATATCGGAGCCGGCAGCGTTCGTCGATACTTTTGCCCAAATGCAACATCATACCGAACGCTCGACTGTAACCACGCGTCTGGAGCCGACATTATCGCCTCTGCCGAGGCGATCCCACTGCCCGATAACTGTATCGACAGCATCCTCTGTACTCAGGTGCTTGAGCATGTTGCGCACCCGAACAAAGTCCTGCAGGAAATATATCGCTTACTCCGACCCGGAGGTCTGTGCCTGCTTACCGCACCTCAGATGAACGAGTTGCATGAAGAACCGCACGACTATTTCCGTTACACCTGTTTTGGACTGAGAGTTCTTTTTGAAGATACAGGATTCGTGGTCGAACATCTTGATCAACGTGGTGGCTACCACGCGACCCTCGCTCAAATGCGCATCCGCGAAATGATCAATCAATGGCGTCCATACGAGCGAACATTGGTCATGTGGCTCCTTGCGCCATGGTCGAATCTACTGACGCGCTACGCGTTGTGGAGAGATACACACGCAAATGACAGATCATGGAAACATGCGATCGGCTGGTGCGTACTTGCAAAGAAGCCATGAGAATTCTGCTGATCTGCGACGGCATTCCTCCAATGGCGCTGGGTGGCGGAGGAAGGATTGTATGGGAAACCTCCGTCGGCCTAGCGAGGCGCGGTCACGAGGTCACCATTATCACCGCAGCAGAGCAAGGTCAGTTACCCTTCGAAAACGACGGCGTACGCATCCGCACAATCCAGCCACGCGGCAAGCGGTGGGCTCATTACCGCGGCGTCTTCTCTGCCGCACCTTTGCGTGAAATACGTCGCATTTTGGACGACGTACAACCCGATGTGATCCACGCTCACAATATCACTTGGCAGGCAGGGTATCGATGGATCAGTGCAGCACATCGCGTGAGCAGAGAGAGAGAGAGAGAGAGAGAGAGAGAGAGAGAGTTCCGGTTGTCATGACCACGCACGATACAATGATGGTGAGCTACGGTAAGGTGCGTGGTAACGAGAACACCGTGTGGTCACGAGATCTGCAGCGGATGCGTTGGGAATACAACCCGTTTCGCAATCTGCTTATTCGACGATACTTACGAGATGTCGCGGCCGTCCTCTGCGTCAGCGATGCACTACGACTGTTCCTAGAACGGTACGGTTTTCACAAGCTACAGACGCTTCATAACGGCATCGACACGACATTCTGGCGCGAAGTGTCCCCGAAGACTGACGCAAGAAGGGCACTCAATCTACCGACCGATGCACCACTTTTTCTTCTGGCGGGCAGGATCGGGACTGACAAGGGAAGTGAGGCACTTCTGCACGCCATGCCACCGGATGCTCATGTCTTGCTGGCAGGACGTGCTGACCTCTCCGGATTCGCATTGCTCGGCAAGCGTCTACACTATTTCGCGCACCAGACGCCGGAGGAGATGCGACTGCTCTATAGCGCGGCTGATGCGACGGTGGTACCGTCGATCTACCTCGACCCATTTCCCACAGTCTGTCTCGAATCGATGGCCTGCACACGGCCGGTGATCGCCACCTGTATGGGCGGTGCGAAAGAAGTGGTGGAAGATGGTAAAACAGGTTGGGTCGTTGATCCCCGCTCTAGTGCCTTCGCGGAGCGGCTTCAGTGGTGCAGCGATCACAGAGAAGAGCTGACTTCTTTCGGGAAGGCAGGCCGCGAACGCGTGGAAAAGGAGTTCTCGCTCGAAAAGAATCTGGATGCACTGCTCGCATTGTACAAACGAGTTATCGGCAATGTCTCCGTTTGAACGTTTTAAGCAATGTCATTGCATGTTCCGTGTACCCCTGCCTTCTATAAAATTCCAAGGCGCTCTCATTGCCCCGAATCGCATCCACGCTGATCCAGTCGCAACCGTTCTCCCTGAAGTATTCCTCGGCCTTTTCCATGAGCCTAGAGCTGATGCCAGACCCGCGATAGTCGGCGAGGACGAAGAGTTCAACGATTACTTCTTCCCCACCTCCTTCAACGGCAATTCAATGAAAAACGTCGTGCCTTTGCCCTCTTCGCTCGTAAACCACATCTTGCCACCTTGCCCTTCTATGGCACCCTTCGCGACATAGAGACCGAAACCATTGCCCTCCACAGTATTTCGGACGTTGCTCGCTCGGTACATCTTCCCGAAGATCTTACCTTGCTCTTCCTTCGGAATACCACAGCCCGTATCGGAGACTGAACAACGAAGAACACCATTCTCGATTTTGAGGTCGAACGTTACCTTGCCCCCATCCGGCGTGTACTTCACGGCATTCGTCAGCATGTTCTCGACCGTCATGCGTGTATACCGCTTGTCGAGAAGAACCGTCGGCAGCGTCTTCGGCATCTTCTTGATGAAGTTGAGCTTCTTCTGGATAATCTGCGGCTGAATAACCTGTAAAATCTCAGCAAAGAACTCATTGAGGTTCAGTGGCTGTGGCGCAAGCTGAATACGACCAAGCTGGATTCTGGATACATCCAAAATCATCGAAACAAGGTCTGCTAGGTTCACCGCCTGCCCACGCATAATATTTGCTTCGGTCTTCTGCTTCTCGTTCATTTGACCAAGATCACCATCAAGGAGAGATTCCAGATCCCAACGGATCGCCGTAATCGGCTTTGCAAGCTGATGCGCGACGATCCCAAGGAGTTCGTCTTTTTGGCGGTCGAGTTCTTTAAGTTGATCGTTTGCATCCTTGAGCTCAACTGCAAGTTGTTCGATATTTTCACGCTGCTCAATCTCCCTCTTCACACTTTTTACAAGGTAGGATCCAAATACAAAAGCTAAGATCAAAGTTATCCCTGTTAAAATTCTATTGGTATTATTCCGAATAAAGAAAAATTGTGCACTAATAAGAACTAAAAGTGAGACAACTAGAGCTTGTGATGCGATTAACTTAATATTAAACGTTTTAAATTTTACTATCAAGTAGCCCAAAACCCCAATAAAAACAACCATTCCGAAAAGACCAATCGCTTCATAAATAAATACACTTGTTTCTTCTGCAAGATAGCCAGCAAATAAGAAAGATAACAGAAAGATAATAATACCAGTGGTCATTATAAGTATCTGCTTTCTAAAAAACTTATCGACTGTAAAATATTTATAGACAGAAAAAAGTATAATCCACAAGGAATAGAAAAGTTTTACATAAACGATATAGCTTGTGTACAAAGAATTCTCGACAGATATGCATTCCTGGATATCGAAAGCCGTAAGATTATAATTGGTAGGTGTCGCTAATATTGTGACAAAGAGTGGTACAGTAGATATATATTTTAACCAGATGGATAAATCTTTTTTTTCTATAAAAACATATGTGAAATACAAGCATAGAATATAAAGAAGGACAGAAAAAACCTCAATTGGAGCCCAGATAGCCATCACAAGACTATTCTTATAGTAGAATATCCAAATCAGTAGGTTGGCTACTACCCAAAATGAAAACACTAGAGAAATAGAAAATAGAATTTTGCTGAGTAAAGAAAATTTACTTTTGAATAGAACAAATATACCAATGAAAAATGCTGCAAGAGCACTTGGAATATGCGAATAATACAGAAGACCAGAAACGTCTTCGACTATTCTCTGACAATACTGCAAATTTTGAGGAAAATTAAACTCCATACCTTATATTATACCACGTTCTATATTCATCTGCAGAGTTAAGTCTTGCTTGATCGAATCTGGATATGAATACCAATAAATATCGTCTTCATGATTTTTAGGTAAAAGTTGATAGATTAATGGTTTCACCCCAAATATTCTTTCAGCTTCTTTGAAACTAGGAAGAAATTTTTTATCGATAAAATCAGACTCTTCCCTGTCATTAGGGAGAAAGTTTTCAAATAAAACTCCATGACAAATAAAGAGGGAAAGGAAGAATAAATAATAATATTCTGATTGAGTCTTTGTATGATTAAACCACTTAGAAAAATCGACCACTTTGTCAGTAAGTTTTGGAAAAGCAGAAAAAAGAAATCTATGATGAACATCAGTTATGCTCTCACGCCATGTTGTTTTAATATCACTAAAATTTTTTCCTTCCATTTTGTTAAAATTAATTATTTTAAAAGTATCAACCAGAATAGAACTCTTCTTTCTTGTTTTGCCAAAGAAAAAAAGCTTACAAAGGTGATATTTATTTAAATTTTTTGCTACAAATTTGTCTGGGTATTCTAAAATCAACTGGTTTAATCCTAATTTGCCGGAAAGAACAAGAAAACGATCAAACTCCATATTTGGAGTTGCAATACTTCTACTTAGCACAGCCCGAGGTTTATTACCAAAAAAAATAGGCATGTTGGAACCGAAGAATTCTTCAACTTTCTTCATTAATCTTTTATTCTTCCGTCGCTCATCAATTTCCCTACTGATCCCAACAAATGATGAAGCATATACCTGAGAGAGATTCGCATTTTTGCCCATTTTAGAACTTAGATATTTCATTCCGATAAATCATCGATGCAAGTATCATCTAATCCGAACTCACTTAGGTTGGTTTCAGAACAATAAAAAATTTGACAGGAGTGCTCGCCTGAACGACATATAATTTCTTGACATTCTCCACCACCGCAATCATGCATTATATTGTATTGCTTTTTATATAGTATTTTGTAATAAAATTTGCCGTTTGGAAATGCGGAACATCTCGTATCATCTGCATCACACTGATGTATAAAACATTTTTCTTTATTTGGATCACAATAATCTTTTATGTAGATCAAAAAATCTTCATTGACATAATATTTAAAAAATGCTATAAAAAAAACGATAATAATCGAAAAAACTGCTAAAAGAAGCAATATTCTTGATCCTTTTGATGCATTAAAATCATCCATAATAAAATATGTATAATCCTAAATATATAAAATTACAAATGCATTTAGTCCTTCTAAATTCAAGAGCAACAGTAAATAGTAACTTCGATTGCCATTTATCCCCCAATTAATCGCAAAATCGCTTCTACAATGGTTATACCCATATATACGGCTAAAGCCCAATAAGTATTGCCAATTATGAGGCTGATTATAAATACTTTCCAATCTCTCTTCGACAATCCATTATATTGATGGGCACCATGACGAATATGAACAACTGTAATAAATGGATCAAATCTTATGGAAAGTATGATCATTAATAAAATATCACTCTTTCTCATAAACCAAGCAGTCCATTCACCTACAAAATTGAACACAGTAACTAACAACCGTCCGAATAGATTCTTCGGAACTGCCTTGGGTGCAAATTCTTCAAGACCCTTTAAGGTCTCAATTCCAAGCCAGTCTTTTTTTGTAAAATCATAAAAAAGAATTATTGTATAACAAATTAAGAAAGAAAAAACTGTCATTATTGGGGCGCCTATCAATAAACCATACTTCACAATCACAAAAGGATAGAGAATAAAATCAAATGCCCATGTAATTGCCAAATTACCTAATAATCCGATACCTAGAGTTGCAAACCACTTTTTTGTTTTCATGATAGAGATTGTTTAAAAGTTGTTAAGAAGATATCCATGAAAGCTCTAGAGAATCATTATACAGTAACCCAAAAATCTGACTAAAACTGAAGAAATTAATTCCCTAACACCACATCCAATCCCAAAAAACCTACTAACTGTTTATTTTCGTCATAGATACCCGCTACACCCGTAATAAAATAGCCCCATTGATCTCTGCTAAAACCATAGACAGGCTGAATTTTTGCTTTTTCAAACAAGTCTCCATTTGCATCAAAATAATTAAAACCAGGCCAGACATTCTCATCCGCATCATCAAGAATTTCATCACTATTAAAATCTATCCAAAGATTCGGTAGATTATAATTCGAATCTGCATCTGCAATAAATTCGTACATATGAGGAGTCGCGGTCATTCGAACAATATAAGCATATTTCACACTTGGATTGTTATTTCTGATCTCATTGAGTTTATCGTGCACTCTCTGATACGCCTCAGTCTTCATATCCCTCGCCCAATGAAGCTGTTCAAAATCCTCCGGATCAAATTGGTTTGCAGCGGTTGCAGCAATCGCCTTGAGCCTCTCCCCTGTTGCCTCGACCCAGAGATGATATTTGTATTGCTGAAAGGCGAAGAAAATGCCGTACGTTAGAGTAATAAGGAAGACGATCCACAGAATCGTGAGACGAAGATTTCTCTTGATTACCTCGAAGCACTCCTCCATGAGTGATCGGTTTCCGGCCCAAAAACGAAAGAGCATAAAGAGCAGGAATAAGGCAAAAAAGAAGTAAACAGGTGTCAATGATGTCAGAGTCATCTTTTCCAAGTTGCTCGCAAACATATCGATTCCAAGAATGCCAACAGTCGCTCCATACTTGTCCCGTATTGGTGCGTAGCCTGAAATAAATGTACCCCACTGATCTGTACCGACAGAAGCAATGGCATGAGTGAAAGCATCGTCCATCCGATCGAAGAGATCGGAATCATACAGTTCGCCCGGCGTATTCAAGGCATCGGCAGTATCGATGATGCCGTCTCCGTTCAAGTCTTTTTTCTCATCGGGATAGAGTGAGTCGGCATCCGCAACGAAAGCGAGTTTCTTTGGATCGCTCGTCTTCCGCATGATGTACGCATATTGAATATCGGTATTGCTGCGACGGATAAGATTGAGAGTGAAAATCAATTTTGCGTATTGTGGTTTATCGATATCACTTGGCTTCCAGATTGCATTCACAGTCTCCGCATCGAACTGGAGTGCGCCTGTTGCCGCAATAGACATGACCTTGTCTTTGATCCTCTCCAAATTCAACGACCGATTGTTATCATAAAGCCCTATAGTGAAAACTCCGCTGAGAAGTGCGAAGAAAAGAATGGTCCAAAGGCTGCGCTTACTGAGGACAAACTCGCGGAGATGCGAAAAGATTCTGGTTCCGAGCGGAATGACAGTCGATACCGCCCCCGCCGAGACCGTTCCCGTCCCATCATGTTCGTGCTCCAGCGTCCGTACCCACAAACACTCGAAAGCAGCACGCTCGGATTTTGCGAGTTCCGGATACTTGAGAAAACAGGCATTCTCGCCCTTCAGGTCGATGTAGGCGACGGTGTCACCGACGATCGTCTTCTCGAACGCGAGAGCCAGTTCGGACTCAGGGACGAGAAGTGTACGACGATACTCGAAGAGATCACGCGACTGGAATCTTCGTGCGAGAGGACTGTCGACGGCAAGCACACGCTGAAAGATTTTGCGGATTTGCCTGCGACGAAAGAGATCGACGCGGTAGGCGCGAAGAGGATCGTCTTCAGCGAGGTAAAGAACTGGTGTGAAGGTGAGGATTTCACCGCCGACGGCAAGAAGCTTGTCGTATGCCTGCTGAATGCCCTCAAGACCCGAAAAATGTTCAAGATCCGGACACTTCTGATCGATTTTGAGCGTTGCAATGAACGTTTCGAAATTCTCATGACGACGATCGAGCATTTCTTTGTGCTTCTTCCTATCATCTTTCACCCATTGCACCACGGCATCCAAAGAATTGATAAGATATCTTGGCTGATCGTTGATGTGCTCTCGTCTGACGATCCCTTTGCTCATGAGCTTCTTCACCGCCTGATCGACAAGACCGACGGATTTGCCCATCTTTGCTCCAAGCTCACGGATCGTCAGTGCATCCTCCTCCAGAAGCTTTCTGAGAATCAGCATTTCTGTTTGCGAAAAACCCGCTTCTTTCAGATAGGTTTCAATCGAAATTGGAAAAGAGGTATTCATGCTCGAACTTTTGATACGGGAAGAAAAAGACTGAAGAACGAACGATTTTCAGCGGCAAATCGAATCAGGATAAACAGAAAAAAGAAGCCAAGAAATGCATAAAGAGGCGTGAATGTTTGCTTGTTTAATTGATCAAACGTGAACGCTGTCATATCGATAGCAAGAACTGCAATTGTTTTGCCATGCACATCCCGAATAGGTGCGTACCCGGAAATCTCATGTCCCCATTGATCCTCATAGAAATCGGGCGTAACAGCAGGTCCATCATAAGCCTGAAATGCTTCAAGAGGCGGAGTGTCATACGGTTGCCCAGGCCACTGTAACAAATCTGGACCATCGACAATTCCATTGTGATTCACATCGACATTGTTTGACGGATCATCATCGGTATTCGCATACGGATCGAGCGAATAGGAATCTGACACAAATTCCATTGTATCTGGATCAGAAGGTTTTTTTCTTACGATATATGCAAAGATAATACTGTCATTTCCCTGGCGAATTTGGCTCAGAAGCGTGACAACCCTCACCCACTCAGGTTTTCTCCAATCATTCTCAGTTCGCAAATTTTGGATGTCATCCGGATTAAACTGCAACGCGCCGGTCACTGCAATCGATACAACCTTATCCTTGATCCGATGAAGATTAAGAGCGCTGTTTTTTTCGGACAAACCAAATGTCAGCACTCCACTGATTAAAGCGAACAGAATAATCATGCAGATACTTCTCGGACTCAGGACAAAATCGCGAAGATAGGAGAATATTTTTGTTCTCAAAGGGACTGCCATCGGAACTGCAAGTGCGCACACCGTTCCCGTCCCATCCCTCTCCTGCTCAAGCGTCCGCAACCAGAGGCACTCGAACGTCGCACGCTCTGCTTTCGCAAGGTCTGCGTACTTCAGGAAACAGGCATTCTCGCCCTTTAGATCAATGTAAGCCACCGTATCACCGACGATCGTCTTCTCGAACGCGAGAGGCAGTTCGGACTCGGGAACGAGGAGTGTGCGGCGATACTCGAAAGGATCACGCGATTGGAACCTGCGTGCAAGAGGAGAGTCTACGGCAAGCACGCGCTGGAAGATTTTTCGGACTTGCCTGCGACGGAAAAGATCAACGCGGTACGCACGGAGCGGATCGTCTTCGGCAAGATAGAGAACGGGCGTGAACGTAAGAAGCTCATCGCCGGAGGCAATCAGCTTGTCGTACGCCTGCTTGATTCCTTCAAGACCAGAGAAGTGCTCCATATCGGGTCTCTTCTGATCGATCTTGAGTGTAGCTATAAACTGCGAAAAGCTTTCATGCCGCCTCTCGAGCGTCAATTTTCTGTCCTCCATATCCTTATGGACCCACTTTACGATTGCATCCAAGGAATCGATCAAATATTTCGGTTGACCGTTGATCAGTTCCTTTCGGACGATCCTCTTGCTCATCAGTTTCTTCACCGCCTGATCGATCAGCCCCACAGACTTTCCCATCTTGGCACCCAGTTCACGAATCGTGAGCGCATGCTCTTCGAGCAGTTTCCGGAGAATCAGCATTTCTGTCTGCGAAAACCCCGCCTCCTTCAAGTAGGTCTCGACACTCATGGGGAGGGAAGTATTCATCATAGGAACAAACTCGTACTCTACTACAAAAAATATAGGAGTCAATATCATTCCAGAGGCTTGCAGAAGGGCTTCGTAAATTTTGCCTTCCTCCTTACAGCCCTCACCTCCCGACCTCCTCTCCAACGGTCTGGAGAGGAGGGGGCCCGAGCATTCTTTGATTACGAACATTTCTCTCTCCGGAGCGCCGGAGAGAGATGTCGCCAAAGCGACAGAGTGAGGGCTGTACGAGAAGGAGCTAGGGCCTGCCTTTCGGTAGGCAGGGATGAGGCTCTACCTATCCTTCGCCTTCCTCCCCATCTCCATGACCGCTTTGCAGACTTTCTCGAGTGATGCTTCGTCGAGGTCGTAGTCGAAACCTTCTTCCAGCCAGTTGCTTAAGACCTGTGCTTCGCGCTCTTTATCCGGTGCATCGTCCTCCGACTGGTGCAAGACCTGACGCACGATTGTCATGCGACGAGACAGCAATTCCACAACCTGACGGTCGAGGGCGTCGACTTGCCTGCGGAGATCGGAAACAGACGGCATCTGAGCGCTGATTCTCTCTGTATGCAGGGTTTTTGCAATTGACAACGAAAATAACTTTGGAGAAGTGGTACATGACCACCTGCAGATCGCCCGTACCGCAGCCGCGGAGGGCTGCTGCTGCAAGTTCGTTTTTCTTCTACAATGAAATCATGGACAGAGCATCAGCACAAAAACGGACCCTGCAACTGAAAGAGGAAATTCTGCGCCTGAACCGCGCATACTTCACGGACAATAAGACGCTCGTACCGGAACCCGTACGGGACAGCTTGAAAGCTGAGCTGATTGCGCTCGAAAAAGAGTATCCGGAGTTCATCACCCCCGATTCACCAACGCAGCGCGTGGGGGCAGCACTCGACTCTAAGCTGCCGAAACAGAAACATCTCTATAAAAAAGAATCGCTGCAGGATGCGTTTAGCAGAGCGGATCTCGATGAATGGGTCGACATCATGCGACGAGCACTTGGGAAAGCTGAAGTGAAGTTTGAGTTTGAAACAGAATTGAAGATCGATGGACTGAATATGTCACTCGTGTATGAACAGAAGAACGCAGGATACGACCTCGTCCGTGCTGTGACGCGCGGGAACGGAGTGGAAGGAGAAGATGTCACACATGCGGTAAAGACGATTCAGGCTGTTCCGCTGTCGTTTGCGATGCCAAAGAACTATTCCGCAGGCAGCAGCCTTCGCCCAGCCTTCGCTGAAGCTACGGCCGACAAGCAAGGCTATGGCCGCCAAGGAAAGCCTGCTCCTCATGAAACTACTATATCTTCTTTGGGAGCGGGTTTTCTACCCGCGTGGCTTGAAATCGGCGGGGAAGTCTACATCGAGAAAAAAACACTGCAGAAAATTAATGAGAATCTGAGTGAAGAAGAAAAATTCGCAAATCCGAGAAACGCAGCGGCAGGCTCGGTGCGACAATTGGATCCTGCAATTGCCGCTTCGAGAGATCTTCGCATGTTCTGCTACTCGCTTGATAGTGCTGCAGTGGACGGCCTCGGGATTGAGACGCAGAAAGAGCTGATGGAATTTCTTGCTGTCTGCGGACTGCCGGTCGAGAAGTCGTACCAAGTCCTGCACTCGATTGATGAAATCGAAGCACTGTACAAAAAAATCGGAGAAAGCAGAGAGTCGCTTCCGTATGACATCGACGGCATTGTGATTAAAGTGAATGACAAGAGAATGCAGAAAGACCTGGGCTCGACCGCGAAGGCGCCGCGCTACGCACGAGCGCTCAAGTTTGCGGCGCAGGAAGCATCGTCTCGGATCCTCGATATCGAACTGCAAGTGGGACGCACGGGTGCGATCACTCCGGTTGCGCACCTCTCGCCCGTGCAGCTTGCGGGCACGACAGTGACACGGGCAACGCTGCATAACGAAGACGAGATCAAGCGGCAAGGCATCTGCATCGGAGACACGGTGATCGTACGGAAAGCCGGCGACATCATTCCCGAAGTGATGGAAGTACTGGTGAATTTGAGACCCGAAGGCAGTAAGCCATTTCACTATCCCCTGCACTGTCCGAGCTGCGGCACACTGCTTGTGCGTCCCGAAGGCGAAGTCGTGCACCGCTGTCCGAGTGACGATTGCAGTGCGGTGCGCCTGCAACGCATCGAACACTTTGCATCGAGATATGCGATGAATATCGAAGGCTTAGGCGGCGAAACGGTGGAAGCACTCATCACTGCAAACTTGATCAGCGATACCGGTGACATTTTCTTCCTGACCGAAAACGATCTGATGATGCTCCCGCTCTTCAAGGAGAAGAAAACGGCGAACCTGCTCGCAAAGATCGATGCGGCGAGAAAAACTCCACTGGAGCGATTTCTGTTTGCTCTGGGCATACGCCACATCGGACGTGAGACTGCAGAACTTTTAAGCAAGCGTCTCGACTGGGAGAAGAACGCCGAGACACTGACCCCCTCGGAAGTCGCGACGACCCTTCAGTCAATCGGCGAAGAGGAACTACTGTCGATCGATGGCGTCGGTGCTGTGCTTGCTCGTGCGCTGAAGGAATGGATTGATGATGAAGATAACAGAGCACTGTTGCATAAGCTGGAAAACGGCGGACTTCGGCTAACAGTGAGCACACAGGGGACGATCCCACAGATTTTCACGGACAAAATTTTCGTCCTCACAGGCACACTCCCGACTCTCGGTCGTGAGGAAGCGAAAGCGATGATCAAAGACCGAGGAGGAAAAGTGTCGTCGGCTGTGAGCAAGAAAACAAACTACGTGCTCGCCGGAAGCGAGGCGGGAAGTAAGCTGGATGATGCGAAGGCGCTTGGGGTAGCGGTAATCGATCAGGAAGAATTCCTAAAAATGATCGGAGAAGAAACTCCGCTATCATAAGCACATGAAATCACTATCCATGCGTACGACTCTGATCACTGCGATGTGCATGATCGCTGTTTCCGCCTGTAGCAAGGAGAAGGCATCGCCTGCTTCTCGCGCAACACTGGACTACGGGACAAGTCACTTCCAATTATCTCTTCCGGGCACTATCGAAAATGCACACGCTTCGGTAAGAGCAAGAGTTTGGGAAGATGACAACACAATGTATCTCACGTATTGGATTCCGGATAGTGAGGCATTCGATCTCTCGATCGATATCAACATCAGCCGTACACCGCTGAAGGGTAACAAAGATATCGCGATATGGAGAGAGCATATACCAAACGAACGACCGGCGAAGATCACGCAGGGAATCGAGGGAACAGTCTTCATTTCGGATCTTCACGATTTCCCGATCGAAGGAACACGCAGTTGTTCACTCGGATACACCTACGCATTTCCAGTATTGAAAAGCCTCTATGTGATTTCATTCAGTAGTGTGCAACGAGACGTGCCATTGGATACGGAAGAAGTGTGGAAAAAAGAATGCACGCTGCTCTCGGATGCCGAGCATGAGAAGTTCATCCGTTTCATGAACACAGTGATGGATTCGTTTCAGCTGAATGAGCCTCCTCTGGGAAATTAACCGATCAACCCCCTCCTCATATCCATCTCCTGCACCGAGAGTTCTTTGTTGTGTTGATCAAGCAAACGGACTGTCCACGTCAGATTTACTTTCACTTTCCAGCGCGTATCGGAGTTGAGCTGTAAGCGTACTGAGGATCCTTTCACACACTCAATAGGTTTCAGGAGCGGCAGATAGATTTGCTCCCAGTGCGTGATGGGCGCAAGTGGGCTTGTCGAAAGTTCGACACCTTTGACGAGTTCTGCGTTCCACCAGAGCGCAAAGCCATACACAGTCATGGGAGTCGCTGCTTTCCAGACAATGTCGGCAGTGCGAATGCTTTTATTTTTCTTCGAGAAATCGATCGTATCCCACTCGCGTATCGCATCGGATCCCTTCATCAAATCTTCCGCGCGCACGGTTTTCACGTACATATTGTTCATCGCTATCTCTCTTGCTTCCGTAAAATCGAGATCGAAGCCGACACGCGGCCAGACATCGATGTCTTTCTGGATTCTGCCCATGATCACCGGACACACGAACTGGCTGATCTTCCCCGGAATGATGATGCCTGTTTGATGCAACAAACGCTTCCCGTCTTCGATCGCTTCAAGAATATTTTCTTCGAGTGCGTAGTTTCCAAGTGTTTCCGAGACCAATACATCAGCCTTCGGCAGACCGTGCACCTGCGTCGAATGTTTCCGGAGAAACGTACAGTTGTTGATGCCATTGCGCTTTGCGAGCACCTTACTCGTTTCACAAATATCGCCGTTTTCGATAAGCGTTACGTGTTTCGCGCCAAGCCTGCTTGCGAGAAAACTTAAGAATCCGGTTCCGGAACCGAGATCGATAACTGTCGACTCGCCGGGCTTGATCACACGCCGAAGTGCTTCTGCAAAAGCGTCATTGCGGACAGTGTCGCCGAGGAGCTTTCGCTGGAGATCGATCAAAGAAAGTGAGGAAATTATTCAATATAGAGGAGCATGCTCTTTAAGTAGTCTGTTTCCGGATGATAGATATTCACCGGATGATCGTATGCGTGATGATGCCTTTGGAGAATACGCACCGATCTCTTTGCTTGTCTCGCCGCATGAAAGATGATCGTCTGAAAGAGCCCTGTGTCGATCTGGTACGAACATGAACACGTGAGCAGAAGCCCGCCCGGTGGCAGCATCTCCATCGCCATACGATTCATGTCCGTGTAAGCGTGCTTGGCAAGATCGAGTTCCGTGTCGCGTTTGGCGAATGCGGGAGGGTCGAGAATGATAAAGTCATAGGGACGCGGCAAGGGTCTTCTGCGGAGGAAGTCGAATGCATCTTCGCAGTAACTACCGAATTGGTCTTCACTGTAGCCATTCAGTTCCGCATGCTTCTTCGCTGTTTCGACAGCCTCTGGATCGTAATCGACGGCATCGGCAGCGAGCGCACCACCGCTGAGAGCGGCCAAAGAGAAACCGCCGACGTAGCTGCAGACATCGAGCACGGTCATGCCGGCGGAAGATTCGCGAACGAGGCTGCGCATCTCTCGCTGGTCGAGAAAGAGCCCCGTCTTCTGGCTCCCGGAAGGAGAAATCAGAAATTTCAAACCTCGTTCATTTACGGTAATCAGCTCTGCCCCCTGCCCGCGCACCCATCCCTCGCGATCCCCCATCGCTTCTTTCTTCCGAGCCGAGCCCGTAGATTTTTCGTAGATGCCTTTTGGCTTCCGGAGTTCCATCAGAAGATCGAAGAGAAAGACTCTGATCTTATCCATGCCGACCGTTGTGAGCTGGACGATCAGAATGTCGCCGTATTGATCGACGATCAGACCCGGAATGGCATCCCCTTCTGCGTTGATCAGACGTATCGCATCGGTATCACGAAGCGACGGGAGCGCGTCGCGGAGGTCGATTGCCCGCTTCATGAGCCGGCGAAGGGTCTGCATCGGGTCCCCTTTCTCAAATGCAATTGCGCGTGCGCAGAGATACGAACGATTGTTGAGTGTTGCATAACACAGAAACCGGTCATCGAAGCTCCGCACTTCGACGATCGATCCGTTGTCGCAGACAGGGAGTGAGGCAACCGATGTTCGGAAGATCGCATGGTGACGATTCTCGATGTGCACCTCGCTGCCTTCTTTGAGCGTGAGGATGGGATAGGTCATCTGCATGAGCAGGAAGAATAGCATAAAGAAAAGAGCCCCCGAGGGGGCTCTTTATCTTGTGCAGCTTATTTGCCGCAACCGCATCCACCACCAAACATAAGAGAGTGGGAAAGAATAAACATGCACATATTAGTTTAGTACTGAACTAATTGTCAAGAGACAATATGACTTCTTGCCCTCTCCATGGTCCTCTCTCGGCTCTGCGAGCCACTCTCTCCTGCTGAGGCAGGAGAAAGAAAACGGAAGAATTTTTTCTGGAGAGGGTGACCCCGCCCCGCTGCGCGGGGTGAGGACAGCAACCTATTTTCCCGGGCTTCTTCATTGCATTCCTATGCTTTCTTCGGTACCGTAAACGCAGATGGTGGTGCTTTTAGGCTACTGCTTTCTACTTTCTACTTCTTACCACCATTTCTAATGGCTACAGGTATGATCAAGACCAAGACCGAAAAGGGTTTCGGTTTTATTTCCGTCGAGGGTTCCCCCGACGTTTTCTTCCATCTGAGCGCTTGCAACGGTCAATTTGACTCGCTGCAGGTCGGTCAGGAGGTTACGTTCGACATGGGCATGGGTCCGAAAGGTCCTAAGGCCGAGAACGTCCAAGTCGCGATGGCTGCCTAATACGCAATCAAGACGATACGAGAACCGCCCGAAAGGGCGGTTTTTTTGTTCTCGATACACCCCTTTTCCTGTGTCACTTCGAGTAGCCCCGCTGCTGCGGGGCGTATCGAGAAGTAGAGACGACCCGCTGGGGCGTCTCATGTTAAAAGTGACAAAGACGCACCAGCGGTGCGTCTCTACAAAAAACTATGTTTCCTGCCCACTGCATCCCGATGATACTTTCCAAATTCTTCTATCTTCTGACACACATCATTCTTCACCACCGGACCATCCACGCAGAGGCGTATACCGAGCGGATCGACAACGCAGTTCCCGCATAGTCCGTACCCGCATTTCATATACCGTTCGAGCGAGAGCTGGCTTGGGATCTTCCAGAGAGCACTCAGGTTCGAGACAGAGACAAGCATGCGCTCGGGACCGCAGGCGAAGATCTGATCGATGAAGGGTTTCTTCTTCGAATGTTTCTTCTCTTTCAAGATCACTTCAAGATTTGCGACATTAAAACCCTTAAAACCTTTTGAGCCGTTGTCGGTTGCGATATGGAGCGTTGTCCTCGGAAGACTGCCAAGTTCTTTCTCGTACAGAAGATGTTCTTTGCTTCTCGCGCCGATAAACACATCAAGCGAGCACCCGTCCTTGATGGCCTCAAGAGCTGCGAAGTACATCGGTGCAGCACCGTAGCCGCCCGCAACGAGAGCGAGACGCTGCTTCGGTTTCCAGTCATAGAACGTTCCAAATGGACCCCTGATGCCGACAAGATCGCCTTTCTTCATGGAAGCAAGAACACGTGTTGCGTCGCCGACGGCGAAGAACGTTACTTTTAGCTGTTTGCCATTGTCACTCGCGATGCTCATTGGGATTTCGTCGACTCCCGGAATCCAGACCATGACAAATTGCCCCGGCTTTGCGCCGAGTGAGACGCTAAAAGTAAATGTCTGCACCATCTCGGTCTCGCGGCGAACGGCAGCGATAGGGTAGGTTCTGGGGAGCCGTGATTGGAGAGGAATAGGCTTCATGATTTTTTTTGCAATTCCCGATGCATGCCTCCAATAAGTTCCTTCATATCTTTCACTCCGTTCTTCTTGCCCCAGTCTGCCATCTCGTCGCAGACAAGTTTGAAAACATTCTCGCCTCTGTCTGCAAGTGCCGTGCCGATACCGATGAGCGTTGCTCCCGCGAGCATCAGTTCGATTGCATCCTCCCCTGTGAAGACACCTCCTGTACCGATAATCGGCAGTTTTCCCTCCGTTGCCTTATAGACATCCGCAATGCAGCGCACTGCGAGAGGCTTGATTGCGGGACCCGAGATACCGCCGACTTTGTTCGCGAGGATCGGCATGCGGCTCTTCAAGTCGATGGCCATACCGGGTCCGGCTGTGTTGATGACGGTGAAGCCATCGGCACCGGCTTTTGCGCAGGCAATGGCGATAGCCGCAATACTGTCGACGTTCGGGGAGAGCTTGATGAACACGGGTGTTTTCCCGCTCACGGCCTTCACGGCTTTCGTGACAGCCGATGCGTCACCGACGCTGCACGCGAATGGCCGGCCGAACTCGTCCTCGATATTCGGACAGCTGATGTTCACTTCGAGCAAATCCGGCTTCAACTCCAGAATTCTTTCTGCAGTCTTCGCATAATTTTCGACGGACTCGGCGATGATATTTGCGATGAGCGGAACAGGCTTGTTCTTGTTGAAACTTCCGATTTCCTCACGCGCTTTCTCGACACCAGCATCCGGAACGCCAACAGCATTCAGCGTCCAATGGTCTGTAGAAATAATTGTCGGGTTTCTGTGACCCTTGTGTTCATGAAGCCAGAGTGACTTCGTCGTCACCGCCCCCACACCGCATTTCGCCGCTCGTCTCCAGCTTGCCGCAGTGATGCCCCAGATACCGGATGCAAGCACTGTCGGATTTTTGAAGTCGATCCCGAGGAGCGTTTGCGAAAGCTTCATTGGTAGGGATGATACAGGTGAGTGCTTTTCTTTTATGAAAAGAGGGTTGGAGAGAACTTGATTTAATAAAGTAAATAGTATATAATGGTTTTATTCTACTTATTACCCAAAAAACAAATGATTGAAACATTTGCAACAAAAATATCTAGTCTAGAATCAGAAGGATATACAAAAATACCGTTGGTAAGAATCTCTTTTCTGGCAGATCTTTCTGAGGAAGAAACAAAAATTTTTTTGGATAAAGTGTATCAAAAAATTGAATCAGAAGACCATGATTCTTTTCCCACATTTCTGGAAAAGGATGGAACTGTTTCTCGATATTTTCCCCCAGATAATTATACCTTTCTGAAAGGATTGCCTATTTCAGATCAAGATTTTTATAATGCAATCAAGGAAACACTGGCAGAAATGACAGGCAATAGCATACAAATTGCTGATTTCTCATTCAAAGCTGATCGTGAAGACGATATTCCTGCAGAACGTGAAAAAATTGCGAAGATAATTGAACAGGAGTCTGCCGATCTCTCGGGGATTATGCATCAAAGGTTTGCTGAGATATTACAATCCAAAGAAAGAGTTGATGCTATTAGAAATACCGTACAAAGATATAGTAGTATTTCCCTACCAAGAACGGAGATTGGAGTTGAATTTGAAATCAATGGAATGAAAGTAGTTTTGGAAGGAAAGACAGGAATACTCACTATTAATATTGATGAAAATCAGACATATACCGTGAAGCCAAAAAAAGTTGAGGACGAGCTACGATATGAACTTGCTGTTGCTCCAGGCATCGTATACGGGAATAAAGAAGGTGTAACGTACGTGCAAAAACAAGGTAATGCGCCAAGAGAAACAATCATCAGTGCTCCTAATAAGAATGGTCTTGAATCGAGATACGGTGTGGTAGAGAAACAAGAATCATAATTCTAGGCTTTCACCGCCACCTTCATAAACGCCGCAAACAGCGGATGCGGGAAAAGAAGTTATTTGGCATTCACACGTATCTTCCGTCTCGGACCATCGAGCGTGATACTCAGCTCAGAAAGACATTGATGTTGCCCTAAAAGAATCGTCGGTTGTCTCGGTGCAAAGTAGACGGTGCCTTTCCATTTGATTGGCTGAAAGCCACTGTGTTCCAGCGTATATTCCACCTTCTTCTTCGCGGGAATCGCTTTAAATATTCCTCCACCTGCGCTCCCGATAGCGATTGCATGATCTGTGTCGAGTTCCAAATTGAGAATATTGTTTATCTCAAGGGGTAGAAGCGTGATATCTGCTCCCGTATCCACCAGTGCATGACCAACGGGGAAACCATCGAAGATGATTGGCAATGTCGGCGTGAACACTGTCCCAAAATCACACTCTCTTTTTGTGAATTCAAATTCCATAGAAGCCACCGATGAAAGATCCGGAGGGCACCTTGTCGAACTGAATCTTTTTTCGATCATCTCTTTTTCCGATTTTTTTGTAGAGAACATCCAGTTTTGCAGAGACGGCAACCACTTTCCCTTGTGTGCTTGCCACCCACTTGCCTGCGTTTTTCTTCGAGAAGATCATCTTGATTATTGTAGATTATTTCTGGCAAACAGACAAGTCTACCATGCCTTCATCACCCCTTCACCGCAGCCTTCATAAACGCTGCAAACAGCGGATGTGGGCGGTGCGGTCTGCTTTTAAATTCGGGATGGAACTGGCTGCCAACCATGAACGGATGATCTTTGATTTCGACGATTTCCATCAAGCCTGACTCGGGCCATTCGCCGGAGAACACGAGGCCTTTTTCTTCCAAGCGCTTGCGGAAGGACTGATTGAATTCGTACCGGTGGCGGTGACGCTCTGAAATCGTATCGTTGTTCGATATCTGCCCCGCTGCTTTGTACGCTTCATAGGCTTTCGTACCTTTCTTGAGTCTGCACGTATAGGCTCCGAGCCTGAGCGTTCCCCCTAAACTTCGACCTTTGTGCTGACCGGGCATGAAGTGAACGACATACTTTTCATGTCCGAGTTTTTCTTTGTCATCAAATTCTTGGCTCGTGATCTGAGGATCTTGCAATGCGGCACGGGCGAATTCAATCGCGAGAATCTGGGAACCGAGACAGAGCCCCAGATAGGGCACTTTTTGCGTTCGTGCGTAATTCGCAGCGAGTATTTTGCCTTCGATGCCGCGACTGCCGAATCCGCTCGAGACGATGATGCCGGCGCAGGACTTGAGATCTTTCCACACTTTCGCGTCTTTTTTTTCAAGTTTTTCACTGTCGACCCAAACGATCTCTGCTTTGCGACCATGGAATGCGGCGGCGGATTTGATCGATTCGATCTGACTGAGGTACGCGTCATCGAGATTCGTGTACTTGCCCACAAGGGCGATGCGAATCGGCTTAATGGCCTTTTCATGACGCTTCTTGCCTGCTTCCCACTCTTTCATATCCGGTTTCAAATTGCCGAGACCGAGTTTTCTGCCGATCACATTCGCGATGTCATATTTCTGGAAATTCAGCGGAACATCGTAGATCGACTTCACGGTTTGTGCCGGAATGACGGCATCGCGTGAGACGTCGCAGAAGCGGCTGATCTTGTCGAGAAGCTCGGTCGGAATGTCGTAGTCCGCTCTCGCAAGAATGATATCGGGCTGGAGTCCGATGCGACGCAGTTCACGCACGGAAAGCTGTGTCGGCTTCGTCTTGAGCTCTTTGGAGCCGGCAAGATACGGCAGCAGCGTGAGATGCACATGAAACACACGCTCGGACCCGAGTTCCGACCGCATCTGACGAATTGCCTCGAGGAATGGCTCGCCTTCGATGTCGCCGACGGTTCCCCCAACTTCGATCATCATGATGTCGGCCTTGCTCTCTTTGGCCGCGTTCTTCATCCAGTCCTTGATCGCATTCGTGATGTGCGGAACGACTTGAATCGTGCCACCGAGGAAATCGCCTTTTCGTTCTTTGGCGAGCACCTCGGTGTAAATTTTTCCGGTCGTCACGGTGCTGAGCCTGCTCATCGGTTCGTCGATGAAACGCTCGTAATGGCCAAGATCGAGATCCGTCTCGGCTCCGTCATCCGTGACGAACACTTCGCCGTGCTGAAAGGGGCTCATCGTTCCAGGATCAACGTTGAGATACGGATCGAGCTTCTGGACGAAGACTTTATAGCCGCATGCCTTCAAAATCGCGCCGATGCTTGCCGTCGCAATCCCCTTTCCAAGCGAGCTGCAGATGCCGCCCGTCACAATGATGAACTTCGGCGCGGTAATTTTCTTGGATGAAACCATAAAATAAAAAAGAATTCCTTGGGGGAACTCTCTAAATTTCGTAGCCCGCTTCTGATTTTACTCAGAAATGAGCTGATTGCAAGGAAAATACACATAAAAAGGAGCGGGTTTTCTACCCGCGTTTTGCAGGAATCGAAAGATCAACGAGCCATCGACTTCACTTTCTTGATGACTCCCTTCGTTGCTTTTTCGGCTTTTCTCACCACCTGTTTCTTGGCCGATTTTGCAACGCTCGTCGCCTCTTTCACCTTATCACCGAGAAACTTCTGCACTTCATCTTTCGCGGAATCGTAGTAGTTCTTTACGTACTTCTTGCCGTGCGCGATGTGCTGATCGAGATGGTGCTGCTCGGCGAGCTGTTGCACCTCTTTGGCTACCGTCTGACCGTCCTTTGCAAGATGACTCCCGAGGATTTTTGCCGCAGCGGTCGTATCCTTGGCTTTCATCATTTCGGAACGAAGTTTGTTGTTGCTGAAGACATAACCAGCAAGGGCACCGCCGACAGAGCCGAGGAGGAAGGAGAGTTTTTTCATAGGATCAATTGGGAAAGGAGAAGTGGATCATACAGCTCTCAGACGGAATGTGTCACGGAAAATTACCGGTCCTCATCCCCAACCCTTCTCCGCTGCGGCGAAGAAGGGTGACTTGTATTACTCTCAATATGAATCTTCCTCTCTTCGCCGCAGCGGAGAGAGGTGCCCCGCTCGGCGGGGCGGAGTGAGGACCGTTATCGAGGAAATTTTAAACGCAAAGATCGAAGCTGCATCTCCGTCAGCATGCTCTTCAGTTCCTCATCGTTCGCCGCGATCGCATCGTCTGCGGATCCAAATCTGCGAATGAGATCGTCTCTCGTCTTCGGTCCGATACCGGAGACTTGATCAAGCTTCGATTCAAACATTGCGTGTTCGAGTCTCGTCTCACGCTTAAAGTTCGCAAACCGATGCGCTTCGTCCCGGAGCCGTTGCAAGAGAAACCGCGCGGAGGAATCTTCCGGAACGATAAGAGGAGACAAACTTGCAGGAGTAAAAATCTCTTCCTCACGCTTCGCGAGTGACGCAAGCGAGATCGTCAGCTTGAGTGCGTCGAGCACTTCTTTCACCGCAGACAGTTGTCCTTTGCCGCCGTCGATCAAGAGAAGATTCGGATGATCGGTGAAGGATCCATCGACTTTGTGCTGCTTTCCGTCGTACATCATGATGATATCGCCTGCAAAATCGGGAACATTCCGGTTTATTTCGGCAAGAAGTTCTTCGGAAGGCTCGATCACATGCCGGAAACCAATCTCGCTGTAGTATTCCTCGAGCGATGGTTTCGCGCCGAGATAGACCTTCTTTTTCTCACTGCGTTTCAACAGCATTTGGCTGATGACAGAGCCGAGCTTCTCGCCTCGCATGGCATCATCAACCCAAACGGAGAACAATTCCACATGTCCGCTTGAATGACGGTGCAAATATCCAAAAGCGACAATCTTGTCATTCTGTCTGGCAACGATGCATTCTCGGTAATCTATGGCAATCTCTGAAAATGTTTCTGCGTGGATTTTGGCAGTCACTGTTTCCCGTTCTTTTTTCCGTACTTTTCCAAATGTTATTCCTTTCTCTTTCCATTCCCTCTCCAGAGTTTTCAGATCCTGTGTCAAATACTTAAGCCTCCTCCGAAGTGTTTCTTTGAGCGACGCATAATCGTCGATGCGACCATCGAGAACTGTCTTCATATTAAAGCTCCGATAATGCTCTCTTTTTGGCTTTCCATTGACGAATACGACCATACTCCCCACCGTTGCAGAGCCACTGGAATGCGAGATGTCGTAACACTCGATGCGACGCGGAATTTCGCGAAGGGAGAGAAGCGTCTGGAGATCTGTCAGCGACTCTTCGACCTTGCGCGCCTCTGACTCGAATACTGCAAATTGTTGTTGCACTTTCTCTTCCGCATTCCGCTCGGCCATCTCCAGAAGTCTCGACTTCTTGCCGCGTTCGGGGACGACAATCGATACTGTTTTTCCGTACTTCTCACTCAGCCATTTCTGCAACGACGACGCGTCTTCGGGAAGATCTCGAAGCACAACAATCTCCGGCAAATCGTCCGTCTGCTCGTAGTACTGAGGGAGAAACTGTGCGAGCGCGAGTGAAGCACTGTCCGCCTCTCCCGAGAGCGGGAAAGCGACTTGCTCGACCAGCTTGCCGTCACGTTGCCTGAGGAGCACAACCTGAATTTTTCCATACTTGAGCGCGATGCCGAAGACGTCGATATTCTCTCCCATCGGATCGGAGACGGCTTGCCTGTCCTCGAGTTCCCCGATGAACCGGAGCGCATCACGAAAACGTGCTGCGGCTTCGAATTTCCGATCTGAAACTGCGACCGCCATCGATTCTTTTGCGATGCGCTTCACCGATGCGAAGTTTCCTCGGAAAAAACTGACAATCGTATCAATGCGCTGTTGATAATCAGTCTGAGAAACTGCTCCGATACACAAACCGTTGCACTTCCCGATCTGATGCTCGAGGCAAGGTGCGTCCGCTTCCATCGTGCGCGTTGGATCGGCATTCAGCGCATCGAGAGATTTCCGGCAAGCTTTGTACTTGAGAATGCCGTCGAGCAAAGACAATGCATGCTCGGTATCTCGAACGCCGAGAAACGGGCCGAAATACCTAGCACCATCTCGCTGCAGCTGACGCACAATTGCGACACGAGGGTACGGATCTTTGAGAGAGATGCGGACGTAGACGTATCCCTTGTCGTCTTTCAAAAGCACGTTGTACTTCGGTTGGAATTCTTTGATGAGCGTACTCTCGAGGATCAATGCCTCAACTTCGTTTCGGACCACCGTCACGTCAAAATTCGCAATCTGACGCACCATCATCTCGGTCCACGCTGAACGCTTCAATCCATCTTGAACATACCCCTGCATGCGGTTCTTCAAATTCTTCGCTTTGCCGATATAGAGGATTTTTCCGTTCTGATCGAGCCAGCGATACACGCCGGGTTCTTTCGGAACCTTCGCGACTCTACGACGGAGTGTTTCGCGACTATGATCCTTCTCGGATGCCATCATGCTGTCATCCTACCGCAAACGCGGGAAGCATCCCGCTCCCTTTGATGGAATTTTATTGTAAACTCATAGCTCATGTCTTATAGCTCAAAGCTTGTTTCGGCTCTTGTCCTCAACTACCGCTCTCCACGCGATACAATTCGATGTGTCGAAGCGCTCCGAGCACAAACAGTCGCATCTCAGCTTGAAATTGTCATCATCGACAATCATTCCGACGACGAATCGATCGGATGGATTCGAGCGCGGTACCAAAATACCGCCAGCGTACGCATCATCGAAGAACGCAATAATACGGGATACGGATGCGGCAATAATGCCGGACTGACATTCGTCGAAAGCGAATTCCTCCTGATCATCAATCCGGACAACACGATGCCACGCGATGCACTCGAACACATGCTCCTGTCCCTTCGAAGCCGTACGGACATCGGTGTCGTCGGTCCCGCGCTCGTTCATCCCGACGGCTCGATACGAGCATCAGCGAGACAATTCCCGACTATGATCGATCTCTTAAAAAAACGCTTGAGCCCCGATGCCTGGCAAAAGCACTACGCAGAGTGGACCAAGACCATAGGAGACAAGGATGCAGTGGAGGTGGATTGGCTTGTGGGAGCCTGCCTCTTGATGCGCACGGAACTCTTTCGGTCTCTCGGGGGTTTCGACCCCCGATTCTTCCTCTTCTTCGAGGACATCGATCTCTGCCGTAGAATCCATCTCCTCGGAAAGAAAGTGCTCTACCTGCCGCGCGTCCGTGTTCTCGACCGCAAGCGCCGCCTCAGCGGCTCCAGTATGTTCTCTCTTCTGCGCCGCAAAACGACGTGGATTCATTTCGCAAGCGGGCTCAAGTACTTCTGGAAATGGCGTGGGACGGGCTTGACCGCGCCCCAAACCCTGTCTACAGTATCCCGGCTATGAATAAAGAAGCGATTGCATTGGCCGTCTCGACGCGTGAAAAGGGCATCAGCCCGAAGAATCTGCGCAAAACCGGAGCAATCCCCGGCGTCATCTACGGAGGCAAGACTGTCAACACAAGCATCCAGTGTTCGATGAAAGATCTGCATAACGTGTACGTGAAAGCGGGAGAGAACACCCTCGTCGATCTCACGCTTGACGGAAAGAAAATCCCCTGCCTCATCCATGCCATCAGCTTCGATCCCGTATCGGACAAAGAAGTACATGTGGACTTCTACGCTGTCGACATGACCAAGAAAGTTACGACGCGCGTTCCCGTACGCGTGGAAGGAGAGTCTCCGGCAGTCAAGACGCTCGGCGGTGTGCTCGTCACCGTGCATGACGAAGTCGAAGTCACCTGTCTCCCGAGCGACATCCCAGCTTCCTTCATCGTCAATATCTCCACACTCGCAAACTTCCGTGATTCGATTACGGTTGCTTCTCTCGTTGTTCCGAAAGACGTCACGATCAAATCTCCTGCAGAGATGGTCATCCTTACCGTGCAAGAGCCGCGCGCAGAAGAAGTCGTCGAAGTCGTTGCCGCTCCTGTTGAGGGCGCTGTTGCTGCCGATGGTACTGCTGTTCCTGCCGCGGAAGGTGCACCAGGTGCTGCTGCGGGTGCTCCAGCTGCAGGCAAGACTGATGACAAGGCTGCAGGCAAGGACAAGGCGGCGAAGAAGTAGATTGTCTTCTAAAGCACAGGACTTCTCGATACGTGCGCTCGAAGCGCACTACTCGAAGTGACAGGACTTATCCGAAGCGCACTACTCGAAGTGACAGGACTTATCCGAAGCACACAACTCGAAGAGGCATAGTTTCAACGTACACTCGTGTCTGTTCGAGTAGCGCGAGCCGCAGCGAGGGCGAATCGAGAACTGATTTATTCCTTCGAGCGTCGCGCTGCGATATGCGCTTTCGCTTTTCCGCTATGCATTTCTTTGTACGTTTTCACCTGCTCAGCAAGTTTCTTGATGCAGCTGTCGACCGCCTCGAGCACCTGGTTCTTTCTGGACTCAACTCGAAGAGTCTCTTTCGGAAGATGCACGGTGATCATCACCTTCACCTGATCCCTGTCTTTCTTGGTGTCTCTCTTCTCAGCTTCGACACGGATCACCGATCCTTCGTCCTTGAGGAAACGGCAGTACGTTGCTAATTTTCCGATCTTCTTCGCAAGGAGAATCAGTTCGTCTGCGTTGTAGGAAATTCCTTTCTCGAAGTGCTGCACTTGCATGGATAGATGTGGGAGGAAAGCGAACACAGGGTAGCAGAGACTGGAGCAGGAAGGTGCTTCCAAAAAAACAGGAAATAGTGTATAATGACTGGATGGATACAAAAACACTTCAATCAAAGATTCAAAGTTGCCGCATGCTGAGTGACTCGAGGCGTGCGTACTGGGCACAGAATGTGCCGACGATGACCGAAACACAGCAGAAAAAACTCGATGAGATCCTCACCGAAGCCCAATCGATTCCGTGGACGAAGAAAGCCGAGCAGACGCTCATACTCCTGAAAAAAGTCACTGCCGCACTCACGAACTAAATTCTTCCCATTCACTCTATGGCTCAAGAAATTCCAAAACTGAATGACAACGAAAAACTCACGATCGATAAAGTGAGAGAAAAACTGCAAACGCTGAAAAACAGCATCGAAGCGAAGAAAACACAGAATGAAAAAGACCCCGATGATAGGGAAGAAATAAGAAAATTAGACAAAGATATTGAAACAGCAAAGAAAGAGCTGCTGAAGACCTATCTAGAAGCGATTGATAAGAACAAGAATAGCCCGCATTTTGGCAGACTGCCACCGAATAAACTGACTGCGCTGTTCAATCTGTTCCAGAACAGCCCTCAGGATGTGCTGATCGTCTCCAATTTCCTTACGCAAACGGATAAGGATGAGCGTGTCAGAAAGCTCGATGCCGATCTGGAGAAACTTGCGAAGGAAATGCCAAGTCCTGAGGATGGAAAAACACAGGGACAGAAAATTTTCGATGCAGTGAATGGGTTTGCCAACCAGATGGAAGCCGAGGGCGGACCCGAAGGAAACATCTTTGCGCAAGCCAAGAAGCTTGGCATCACCAAAGAAATGCTCGTGGATGGCGTCATCGATATCATCATCAAAGTCCTTGAGAAACTCAGCGCCATCCCCATTGCCGCAGAAATCGCAGGCGATCTGAAGTTCATGCGGATGAAGAAGGACTTCGAGAGAAAGCCTGCAGCTGCCGGCAAAGAGGAAGAAAAGAAAGAGCAACTTGCTGCACTCGAGCAACCGAAGGCCAGAGAGCTGTATATCGCAGCCTACAAAGAAGGAAAAAATCCGACATACCTAAGCGCTCTCGGTCTGCCGGAAGCTGCTCCTGTAGCTGCTGAGGCACCAAAGGATGCTGTGGCGGGAGCTGCCGAAGCACAAAAACGAATCCCCGTTAATATCAAACAAGATAAGCAGACTCTGGAAACGAAGATAGATGACGGAGCGAACCTGACAATCGAAACAAAAGAAGGAATCGTCACTGTCAGTAAGGGTGCAAAAACTAGGGCAATCAAAGGTTTGATGACAGAAGTTACAATCCTGAAAGCAAACTCTAAACAGGAGGAGACGATTGTCTTCAAGTTGAATAACGGTAAACAGGCAACAGTACAAGGTACCGATCTTGCCAAGGCCATCAGCGACCCCGTGACAAGAGTCGTCCTTTCCAAGGATGCCCAAGGAAACAAGAATCCTTCAAGCGTCCTTCAGTTCGAAGCAACGGCCTAAGCAACACCAATAAATCCATGACCCAACCAAAAGGCTCGCCGGCAGAGAACCCTGCAGACAAAGTCCCCGGAGGGAATGCAGATAAAATAAATCTTCTCGAGCGCACGGCGAAAGAGCTTCTCGATATCACCGGTGCCGATAAGCTGATGGAGAAGTTGAAGCAGAGAATCATGAGCAGGATCGACTCCAAGGAATTGAAAGCAACACTGAAAACGAAGCCGAATGTCTCGCCCGAACTGAACCAAGCGGTCGACGCACATGAAGCAACGCTTCCGGAAACGGAAGTAGCGACCGAACCGGAAGAAAAAGTGTGGTACGAAGGAATTCTCGATACTGTCAAAAGCTTCACAGATCCTATTCTCCAGAGAATCAGCAAGGCTACCGGCATCAAAGGCAATGACCTCAAGCGTCTCACCTACACCGGTATTTCATTCCTCACGACCTATTCGGGCTTAGGCTTCTTCGCCAAATACATTCCCGCACTTAATTTCGGACGCTATAAACTAGAAGAACTGGAAGTGGAGGAAGCTGTCGCAATTGCGATGAAGAAAAGCGTTCAGAAATATCCTGATCTCAAGATCGCGTTCGCCGGTTTCACTCCGGATGATCATAAAAATATCGATGAGTACATGGCAGTCAATGCCGATAAGAAAGTGACTGTTCGAAAGCTCGCGCAGGAATGCATCAACACGAAGCTCAAGGCTGGCACATCGTTTACCTTCACAGTGGACGAGATGATGATGAAACAGGAAGACATCGCGAAAGAAGTCGCAGGCACGGTTGCTTCGGACAGAAAGACCAAACTGGTGAACGGCTGGAAAGAAGCGGGTGAGATCGGTGAGGTGAAGACCTCGGACGTCGTCAGTGCTGAGAGAAACGGAGCAAAGTGGGATATCAGTCTTCCGGAGAGCGAAATCAATGCCGGTGTGCCGATGCTGGAAACGACAAAGAAACTTGCTGAAGCAATGAAAGCACTGACCAATGCGAAGAAGATCACGGTGATCGGCAATGACAAAGCGACAAGTCTGGATACGGAAGCCAAGAACATTGAACTCTCGGCAAATGACACAACTCCCTTCAACCTTCTCAATGATGTGCTTCCAAGATTCAATCCTCGTGGCAAAAAGCTGATCTTGGCAACGGCAACAACGAACAACGTGCAGACCAAGTTGGAATCAGATTCCTTCACGGTGTACCAAAATAAAGACCGTAACAAAGGACTGGAGCAGATCGAAGGTTTGTATACGGCAGCAGCCGGAGCGAACGCAAATGCGATGTTCACGTACAAAGGCGGAAGCTGGAGACTCGAAACAACGCCGGTCAAATTGTGAGCTAGAGAGATTCCGGACGGCTAGACTGTCATCGTGTCCCTCTCCTACTCCCAACTTTCGACGTACCGTCGCTGCCCAAAGCAGTACGAGTTCATGTCTGTCAAAAAAGTGCCTCGGAGAATCAGCGACGGAGAGAGTTTCGGTTCCAGCATCCATAACACACTCAGGCGATGGGGTGAACTCGAGATGCTCTGCCAAGCGACAACACCGCTCAAAAATCAGTTGAAACTGTTTGCCGAACACGAGCAAGAAAGCGTGAAACAGAGACCGCTGGAACTGAACACACTGCTCACCATGTTTCGAGAATGTTTTATTGCCGAGGGATACGAGAACCGTGCGGCGATGGACAACGCACTGATGCGCGGAGAAAAGCTGATGCAGACATTCTTTGTATGGTGGAAAAAAGAAGAGAGAACCGTCATCACGATCGAGTCCGGATTCAAACTAAATATCGAACGGGAAAACGCAACAGCACTCGTGCTCTCCGGCCGCTACGACAGGATTGAACGAACGGAGAAGGGTCTTTGGATCATCGATTACAAGACGAGCGAACCGCGGTCACAAGAGAGTGTCGACTCCGATCTACAACTCTCGATCTACGCGCTTGCAGCAGAGCAGGAATGGAAGCAGCCGATCGATCGACTGAGCCTGCTCTTCCTCAGAGAAGCAGGTGTCACTGAACTCTCGACCACACGCAATGCCTCGGAACTTCAAAATGCCGTCACGGCGATACGACTTTTAAACAGCGGTATTGAAGCCAAAGATTTTACGGCAACACCAATGAGAGAGAAGTGCGCCTACTGCCCGTACAGAGAAATGTGTCCGGCAAGGATTCGGTGATTACAGAGCAACTCCCACAAATCCACGCAGCATCACTCCAACACCGTATGCCGCTATCGCACACACCATTCCAATGAAAAGAATCTCCAGAGGCCCCCGGAGCATCCGCTCCCGCGTGACGTAACTGCGAAGCAAGCCCACAACGAGGAGTGCAATGCCGGTCGCCGCGATCGTCACGACAAAACGATTGCCTGCGGAAACAGGCAGCAGATACGGAGCGATCGGGATCATGCCAAACACCACGAATGCGCAGAAAGTCACAAGTCCGTGCAGCCCGGCGTGTTCCGTATCCTCGGGTGTGAGTCCGTGCTCCTCTCGCATCATCGTATCGACCCAAACTTTCTTATCAGCAGTGATGACGCTCGTCACTGTCTCGAGATCGGTTCCCGAAAATCCTTTCTTCCGATAAATTTCTCGGATTTCCTCCCGCTCGATCTCGGGAATGTCGATAATCTCCTGCTGTTCTTCTTTGAAAATCCTCCTGTAGTTGTCCCGCTTTGACCTGCTCGAGAGAAAATTCCCGAGTCCCATCGAGAGACCGTCGGCGAGAACGTTGGCAAGCCCCATAATGACAACCACCGATGGCGAAAGATCTGCACCATTGACGCCCGAGACAATTGCAAACGTCGTGACGATGCCGTCGTTAGCACCATAGACGATATCGTGAATATAAGAACCGAAACCGCCTCCGTGCGGTTCGCTTGCCTGATGCTCCTGAAGCGCCTTGGTGAGTGCAGCTTGATCCATTATTTCGGCAGGTGCTTCTTGCTCGAATAGTTCTCGAGATCTCGAAGCTTCTGCACAGACTCCTCAAGATCGGGACGGAAGCGAAGAAGAATCTCGATTGCAGGTTCCTTCACGAAGTTTCCATCAATCGTCGACTTCAACACTTTCGCAACTGTGGCCGGCATATTCTTCTTGATCTCCGACAGGAATCTGGAAGGAGCGGCAAGATAGACCGCTTCGATCTTCTGTTCCGCAATGACCGCAGACGTACGCTCATTCAGCATTTTTGCAAAATCGCGCAGCCGATTCTCCTCGGCATGGTGTTCTTCGCCGACGCCCGACATCATGCCACCTTTGCCCATGGAGGCAGGTGACGGCTGCGCGTCCTGACGATCGGTGTGCAAAAGCTCTTTGGAATCCATCGTCTCTTTTTCAAGCAGCGTATGACCACCGACATCGATGAAACGGCAATGATGAGCGTCTGCAACAATCAGGAGTGTGGGCTTGTCGATCTCGGGCATTGCATCGGGGAGCTTCGTTGAGTGAGTCATAAGTACGGGGGAAACGAATGTACGCACATCCTGTACTAGAAGCCTAAAATTGACAATTGACAACTGATCACCGACAATTGCGCGGCTGCAATAAAATTGCAGTTTTGCTCTTTCCAGAATCGCTCATCTCATGGCCCCATCGCCTGCCCCTCGTAGCTCCGCCGCTGCGGAGCGAAGTGGGGTCTAATGTTCGCTTCGTTTTGCTCTTTCCATCATCGCTGATCTCATGGCCCCATCGTCTAATGGCTAGGACACTTGGTTCTCATCCAGGAAATAGGAGTTCGATCCTCCTTGGGGCTACCACTCGACTCGCTACGCTCATTCGTAGTCTTCACTCCACGTACTCCGTCTTCAACTCACTCAAAAGTAAATCGAACGCGCGAATGAGGATCTCGGCACGTTTTGTGAGCTGATCAACATCGAGATCCGTTTCAGAAGCGAGACGATGAAAACAATCGACGATCTGATCGAGCGCAATGATGTCATCAGGTGAAATGAATGCGAGAGCGGGAAGCTTATGAGAAGCCGAACATTCTTGCACCGTCAGCGCCTTGGACAGAACATCCCGAAGCGTTTCCATCGTCGGCTCTCCTGCAATCGTCATCTGCACTCCCATCGAAATATTGCCGAGATCATCGAGAAAATCTCTGGTTGTCATATTGATTGCAAACGATTCGAATTCATCGGCCGCGGCCGACAATGAATCTATGGGATCTTTAGCCGAGAACTCTTCGGAATCGTGTGCGTTGAGGGTGTCCATAGACGGGGTGAAAAAAATATAAAGACAGACTAGTATCTTGATCAATTCCCCCTGATCTGCTTGCTCCGCGCCGCATTCCAACCGTCCATGAAGGAGCTTAAAATACCCGATTCCCAATCCTTGGGATCGGGGAAGCCCAGAATATAATCCGTCGGTGTGACAGGAAGAGACATTGCATGATTGACCTGTTCCAAGGTATCGACTGTCCAAGGAGACAAATCGTACTGAGCGATTCTTGTAGGATCCTTGCCGTTCTGCTGCCAATCTTCGAGAAGTGTCTTGGACGCCACGGGTGTTACAGTTCCTCCCTTCGACGACAAATAAGCATTCCAACCGGTTTTGAAAGCAATGAACACTCTGCGAAGATATCCTTCCGGCGAAGTCGAAACGACCTTTTCGTCAATCTCACGCAACACAGCCGCAAACACTTCATCCGGCGTATAGGCGAATAAGACCTTCATTTGACGAAGAATAGAGTGATTCAGCAATTTCAGCGCCTCTGCATCTGGCTCAGTACGCAAAACCGAATCCGCCTTTTCCGCATTGCCGAGAACGAAGAGCTTACTCATATTTTTTATTATATTATATTTTAGATATATGTCAAGTATTGTTAGGTTGCAGCATTAGGGTAACACTTTCCTTGGTGAGGCATTCATAGACTACGGCTGCAGGGGTTCTTCTGTCCATTCCCATGCCAGAATGGCTTTTAACGTAGTTGTACCAGTTCAGCCACTGCCAAACGATGAAGTTGTGC
>CALRAD010000007.1 GCA_943350395.1 Candidatus Peribacteria bacterium | reverse complement strand
GGCTCATGACTAGCTAAGAGAAGGATGATATCCTTCTTTCCGCACTATGAAGCCAAAAAATCGATACGTCTTTAGAGCACGAATTACAGAGCATGTTTTTCGTAACTTTTTAAGTCATTTTGCCGTTGATATTGAGGCGACAAAAATCGCCGAACTCACCGGCCTGAATCGCAACACCGTGAATCGCCTCGCTCAATTGATCCGTCGACGCATGGCGGAAGATTGCGAGCGCCAATCACCACTCGGAGGAGAAGTTGAAGTCGATGAATCGTACTTCGGACCTCGCCGCGTGCGCGGCAAGCGCGGCCGCGGAGCGGCCGGAAAAACAATCGTCTTCGGAGTGCTTAAAAGGAATGGCAGAGTCTACACGGAGATTATTCCTGATGTAAAGAAACGAAGTCTGCAAGCCATTATCCGAGGCAAGGTGGATATTGGCAGCATCATTCACAGTGATGGTTGGAGAGGCTACGACGGACTCGTAGATGTCGGCTACGAGAAACATTTCAGGGTGCACCATGGCAAGAGTGAATTCGTTCGGGGTAAGTCTCATATCAACGGTATCGAAGCATTTTGGAGCTTCGCCAAAGTCCGACTTCATCGTCTCAAGGGCATTCATAAGCAGACCTTTTATCTCCATCTGAAAGAATGTGAATGGCGATTCAATCATCGTCAAGAAAACGTGTATAATGTACTTCTAAATCTTATTCGAAAAACCCCTCTTAACTAGTCTTGAGCCAAACTTTTTACGACCAAGCTTGAGAATGGGTTGTATCTTGTCCGAAAGGAGCCGAATGCCGATGAATCGATTGCTTCAATTGTTTTACGCCAAAACCAGGCGACAAAGTTTCGCTTGCTTGATGAAATCATTGAGAAAGCTGAGGCACGGGGGCTAGCCGAAGTAGTGAGCGAGCTCGAGGAGGAGGAGGAGGATGAGGAAGATGCTGCAGCGTAGCCCTGCCCTTCCCACTGCTTGCGATCGTTGCTACTATTTGTCCGTGGCCCGGTAGCTCATTGGTAGAGCGCTGCCCTGAAGAGGCAGGCGTAGGCAGTTCGATTCTGCCCTGGGCCACCACACACAATTACTAATTTTTAAGTAGACGCAGCTTTTTACTTGCCTCTGAATCTTCCGGATTCAGCCTCACTGCTTCCTCGAATGCCTCCAGTGCCATTCCCCTCTCTCCCGTTTGCTCGTAGCAGACTCCGAGATTGAACTTGATATCACTGGCAGTCGGATTGAGTGTTGCGGCTCTCACGAACATACTGATTGCTTCTTTGCACTTATCTTTGCTCATGAGCAGTGTTCCAAGATTATTGAGCGCGATGCTTTCGTTGATCTTCATATCGTCCGTTGGATGAATCTCTCCTGCAAGCCGGAACTCGCGTGCTGCAGTTTCGAACTCGTTTCGATCCAAAGCATCGAGGCCCAGATTGCTGTGGGCGACATACGAATCGGGATACAACTCCAGAACGGACGCGTAGACCGTTTGACTGTTTTTCCATGTCAGACTTCGACGATGCGTGAGAAATCCGAGTGTTGTGATGAGCACGAGCGCTCCGAGTGTCAGCGCTGTCTTCTGCTTCGACGTGATCTTTTCTCGGAGCAAGCGCAGTAGAGAAGCCGCGAGGAGAAGAAGACCTATCGACGGAACGTATGCATACCTATCCGACGCGACGTAGAGATCGATGCCGCGCTCGATATTCGGCAACGATGGGACGAGCATGACGAGGAAGATGCCGATGCCCGTCGTGATCATCTTCGTGCCGCGACGATTGATGACGATGGGTCCACAAAGCAACATCAGCAATGCCATCGGCATAAAAATGCCGGGGTCAGTGATGCTGATCTCTCGTCCGAACGGATACAACAGCGATAAGCGATGCGGAAAAACAAAGTGCGCAAGCGTAAACATGATCGTCTTCGGAGCCATCAGCAGTTTTTGCATGGTCGTCGTGTGAGCGATGACTCCGAATTTGCCGACAATGGCGATGACGGTGAACAGAAGCGAGAGAACGGCGTACGGAATTTTGTCGACGATGTTTTTCTTTGTCAGCCGTCTCGGTCGTTGCCAATCGAGAAGAAGCAGTGCAATGGGGAGCAGCACGATGCTGACCTTGGAGAGCAGTCCGAGTGCGAAAAGTGTGATCGACAACGTTTTCCATCGGTTGTCGGCATTCCCCTGCCTCGTCGCAAGCAGATATGTCGCAATCGAAGCAAAACAGAAGAATGCCGACAACAAATCTTTGCGAGCCGAGGCCCAGAGAACAGCTTCTGCATTTTGTGGATGCACAGCAAAGAGAAGTCCGCAGAAGACAGCGATCCACAGATTTTGCAGAAGTAGGAAAATAATCACAGTTACCAGAAGCGCGTTTGCGGTATGCAGTACGAGGTTATCGAAGTGAATGAGAGCAGGACTCAAGCCTGCGATTTCATACTCAGCCTGATAACTGAGAAGTGTGAGAGGGATATAGAGCTCCGGATCGAAGCTCGTGAATGCCTTCCTAACATTCTCTGCACTCAAGCCTCTGACAGTCTTATTTTCAACAATCAACGGTTTATCATCGAGATTGATAAAATCGTTTCGGATCGTCTGACCGTAGACGATCGACATCACGAGCGCGAAGCCGACGGGGATCAGCCAGAATTTTTGCATGGTTTTATCTTACCCCACTACGCTCTCTGGAGCTTCGCGGGGTTTCACCATCGGAGAAGCGTGCCGCGTGCATCGAATGGCAGTCCCGAGCCCGTAAACGCAGGCGGTGCATGGCGAAGTACATCGAGCACTGCCTTCATTCTTGCCAGCGGCTCTCGCCACTCGCTTCGGAATAATTGTTCTGGACTGAGAGGAGCGCCGGATGCGGCAAAGCCGATTGCATCCAGTCCAATGCCGCGAGCGATGAACAATGCTCTTGGCAAGTGAAAATCCTGGCTGACGATGATGACAGTCCGCAGATTGAAAATATTCTTCGCCCGATACAGGCTGTCGTAGGTCGAAAAACCGGCGTGATCGAGCATAATCTCACCGGTGCCAACACCGCTGCGCAAAAGATACTTTTTCATTGCAGTCGCTTCGTCGTAGTAGCGACTGCTGTAATCGCCCGATACCAGTATTCTTTTCGCTTTCCGCGCCTCCAACACAACAATTGCCGCATCGAGTCTCTGTGCGAGTATCCCGGAGACTTCGCCTGCATACACTCTGGCACCCGGAACAAGGATGACTTCGGCGCCCGGAAGCGAGGAGATGTCGGAATGAATGCGTGACTGCGTCGAACGAACAATCACACGGTCGATCGCGATGAACAGAAGAATCGTTATGACGATCGCCAGCAATATTCTTTTCAGGAATCTCACGAGTTCATTCTAGCGGACGATGCCGTCCGCCTTCATTCGGTACAGAAGTTCGAGGGCCGTTGGATTGCTCTGATCGATCTGTAAAGCCTTCTTGAGCGTTTGAGCAGCTTCATCTATCGCTTTCCTCTCGTACAGAAGAACAGCAAGAATCGAGAGAGAATCTGCATCATCCGGATTCGCTGCGATAACTTTTCGAAGCAATATTTCACTTTCGCCATACTGTCCAAGCATCTTGAGAGCAATTGCGAGATTGTAGGAAGATTCTACGAAATCGGAATTCAGTTCGATTGCCTTGCGTAAAATAACTACGGCATTGTTCCAGTCCTTAAGCTGCAGATAGACTCCACCAAGATTATTATACGCATTCTGGTACTGCGGATTGGTATCGATTGCTCTTCTGTACCAGCCGGCGGCTTCCGCAAGTTTTCCCTGCTTCTGCGCAATTTGCCCCAGTCCGTATGCGCTGTCTGCAATTTCTGGATTTGAAACCATGACTGCCTTATAGATTGTTTCTGCTTCGGAAAATTTTTTCTTTCGCACGAATGCTGCAGCGAGATTCACTCTTGTCTTCGGATCAGGATTGATCGCAAGCGCGCGTCGAAATGACGCAATAGCAGCATCGATTTCTCCTGAAGCGAGCTGCTCCATACCGAGATTGTTGTGTGCCGCTCTCGACTCCGGATAGTACGCGAGAACGTTTTCGTACAGCGCAGTACTGTTTCGCCACACGGAAGACTGTTTCTGCGCCAGAATGCAGAACACAAGCAGGATGCAGACAATTCCGGAGGTGAGCACTGCTCGACGCGAGGACACGGATCGAATGGTGTTCGCATCGTGAAACCACCGATTCGCATAGGAACCGATCAGTACGAGAAGCCCGACCATCGGAATGTATGCGTACCGATCCGATGCGAAGTATATGTCCCCTCCTTTCGCAAAATTGAGGAATGTTGGCAGCAGCGTGATAAGGAAGAAAAGCATGCCGAAGAACGCTGTGCGGTTTCTGTTCCTGAGGAAGACTGCTGCTCCCAGAAACAACATGACGAATGCGAGCGGAATCGCAAAATCCAGCGACAGAATCGTGATCGGATCCGTGTACGGGTACGTTACAGAAAGTTCAGTCGGCCAGAGAAACTTTTGCAAGTAGAACGAGGTGCTCTTCGCCGCCATCAGTATTTTCTGCACGAACGTGGAAGACACAAGATTCTCCGTCTTTCCGAAGATGCCGACGATGCCAAAGATGACTGCAAAAAAGAGGTATGGGAATTTCTCGATCATGAGTTTTTTATTGATGTGTCTGCCTCGAGCATCATCGAGAAGCAGAAGAACGATGGGCAACGTCACCACCATTATTTTTGAAAGCAAACCGAAGACGAAGAGAAGTACGGAGATCCAATAGAGTTTCCGGCTCTCTCGGCTTTTCCCGTACAGATAGCACAGAAACGATGAGTAGAAGAATATTGTCGACAGAACGTCTTTCCGAGCCGATGCCCAGAGTACCGCTTCGCTCCCGAGCGGGTGAATCGCAAAAATAAGTCCGAGACCCAGAGCAAGCCAACCGTTGCCGATGAGCACGAAGAGAAGCCAAATAACAAGCAATACATTCGCCGTGTGCAACAGCAAATCAGTCAGGTGAAAAGCTGCCGGATTCAGACCCGATAGTGCGTGATTGATTTGGTATGACACAAACGTAAGAGGAATATAGAGCTCCGGATCGTACGACGTGAATGCAGCTTTGATCGTTTTCGCATTCATCGAAGCGACGATCGGATTGTCGGTGATCAGTCCATTGTCATCGAGCGTCACGAACTCACTCGACAGAGAAGATCCGTACGCAGTGAAAACAACTGCAAGAACCAACAGTACAATCAGCGCGACTCGTGATTTTGGCGGGAGAACAGGCAGCACCACCCTATCGTACATTGCTACCCTTCCAATTTGTACCCGCATCGGAATGCTCTCAGTGCTTTCGAGAAGGGCAGTAGTTTCATGAAGAGCTGAAGATCGGCGAATCTGCGCAGCATCCATCCCCTGTATCCCGTGACGATTCGACCCTGTTTCACGTACAGTGCCCACTCTCCGCCGATAGGAATTGCTGTGAGCGGAACTGACGGGAGGTAGATCGGCAAGGCATGATTCTTTGTTTTGCATTCGATGACGTTTGCGACAAAGTCTCCGTCGTAGAGTGCTGTTTGCGCCATCCCGCTATAGGGTGTAGCCGCACCGTCGCCGATGACGAATATATTTTCGTATCCGTTTGCCTGCAGGCATGCATCTATAGTTGCCCGACCTTTTCTGTCAACAGTGATGCCGACAGTTTTTTGTATGAGAGGATGTGCACACACACCAGCAGTCCATACGACCGTAGCAGTCAAAATTTCTTTATCCTTCAGTTGGATCTTTCCTATTTCTTCTCTTGTGAGAGGCTGGTTCAAAAGAACGCTCACACCGAGAGTTCTGAGTCTTTCTTCTGCAATCCTCGATGCTCGTTCCGGCAAATTTCCAAGAATTTTGTCTGCTGATTCGACTAGATCAATGCAGACGAGAGTAGGATCAAGTCCGTGTTCAAGAGCAAGTGTTCGTGCATAGAAAGCCAATTCCCCTGCCAGTTCAACGCCTGTCGGACCTCCGCCCACGACAACGATATGCATGAGAGTTTTTCGGTTTTCAACGTCGGCTATCGTTGCCGTTTGGAAGGATTCCAAGATGTGCATCTTGAGACGCAGCGCTTCGGTTGCGGATGTCATGCCATACGAGTACTTCGAAACTCCTTCGATGCCGAATGTTGCACCGACGCTGCCGAGTGCCAGAATGAGAGTATCGAAACGATAGTGAGACCCCGATGCACCCGTGACAATTTTTTTAGACAGATCAATTGTGCATGCCGTATCCTGCAAGATTTCGACGCCATTGTTCTCAAAAATATCCTTGTACGGAATGCATGCTTCCATCGGTGATGATCCGGTTGCAAATCGATACAGTGCCGCGTGATACTCGAAGTACGTTTTTGGATCGATGAATCGTATCTGCGTATCAGGTATTTTTTTTCGAGCGAGTGACAGTGCTGCTTGCACTCCTCCGAAGCCTCCGCCGACGATGAGAATCGATTCAGGCATTATTTTCTAATAATCCGTTTATTATATCATATTACGATTGCAAAGTCATTCATTCCTTCGCTGAAACCGCATCGAAACATGCTTACGGCCATTTTCTTTTTCAATATCCTTACGTATCATCATTCAGCTTATTTTCTTCCCATCCACGTATGACAATGAAAGAAATCCAACAGCAAAATGTATGGTTCGGCATTTCCATGTTCCTCGGCGGTGTCATCGTAGGCGTGGTTCTCGTCGGTGCGAGCGGCGTGAGTCCGTTCGGCATCGGTGCAATTCCCTCTGGAGGTGCGGTGCCGAATGCTCCGGAAGCTCCTCAGGCTCCCCAGACGAACATCAATGAGACGATTCTTGCCATTGCGAAAGAAGTCGGACTCGACGAAGGCAAATTCAAGGAGTGTATTGCCGCAGACAAGTTCAAGGCGATGTTCGATGAGCAAATGGCGGCAGCCCAGAAAGCAGGTGTGAACGGAACTCCGGGCAACATTCTGATCGACATGAAGACCGGCAACGCACGCGTTCTCTCTGGTGCGCAGCCGTTCGAGGCATTTAAGAAGAACATTGACGAAATGCTGAAGAACCCTTCGGCAAAGAGCACCGATCCGAACACGCCGCAAGCAACGGACGTTCCTCCGGTCGATTTTGACACTGACCGCTATCAGGGATCGAAGAGCGCACGGCTTGCACTTATCGAGTACTCCGATTATCAGTGTCCGTTCTGTCAGCGTGTGCATCCGACATTGAAGCAGATGATGAAAGAATACGACGGAAAGATCGTATGGGTCTACAGACACTTCCCTCTCGGTTTCCATCCGAATGCCGTTCCTCTCGCGACTGCAGCCGAGTGCGCAGGTGAAATCGGGGGCAACGATGCATTCTGGGCCTACTCGGACAAAGTCATGACGAATGACAACGTGAACTAATAGAATTCCAAAGCTCTAAAAGCCAAATTCCAAAGTGGGATTTGGTTTTTGGTATTTGAGTTTTGGAATTTCGGATACTAGACCGTGAACATTCCGTCTTTGAAGATCACTTTCTTGCTACCATTCGGAAGACTTGCCGTGACGATGCGATCTTCCGTTGAAATGATATCCGTGTGCTCGGGCGATTCGTTGAAGCCCATTGCTTCCCATTCCGCGTCAGTCGGAAGGCTTTGGTCTCCCGTAAAACTGTCTTTGTATGCACGACCGAGTGCAAGATGCGTATTGCCGAATTCACCGCCGACGTTTTCATCGAAGAGCGTGTTGGCCATGAAACGCGTGATGCGCGAAAAGCGTTTGTCGGTCAGAGAATACTCGCCGATTTTGTTCGCGTTCGTTCGGACGATCATGCTGTCTAACACTGCTTGTCCTTCGCGGGCCTTCGCGCTTGTCACGAGTCCGTTTTTGAATTCAAGCGTGACGTCTCGCAGAATGTTTCCATAGCGATAGAGTGGTTGGTTGAAGTAAATCTTGCCGTTCGTCCCTCGCCAATCCGGCGAAATAAACAGTTCGAAGCTTGGGATGTTTCTGCAGCTGCCACCGAGCCACTTTCGATTTGCACCGAGCTTCACCGTGAGGTCGATGTTCTTCCCGGCAACGTGCACAGATTCTATACAGAGTACATCAAGTTCTTTCTTCACGCGATCCTGCTCGGTCTGAATCTTCTTCCACTCGGCTACCGGGTCTTTTGCATCCAGATAGCACGCTTGAATAATTTGATCCCAGTACTCCTCAAGACTCATACCCGCTTCCTTCGCCATTGCCTCGGTACCGTAGAGTGCAAGCGTCCATGAGTATTTGCCTTCCTGCTCTTTTCTATTCAGCCAGTCTCGATACTTTCGTTTCGAATCCATTGATTTGAAAATTTTTGCAGGATCGATGCCCTGCAGATTTCTCGGATTAGGATCTGCAATAATCGATACGGAATGATCGAGGAGATTCGCTTCGGCGCGCTTGTAGGCTTCGGGAAAGTGCAGAAGCTGATCTTCTGAGGCGTAGTCAAAAAAAGTCCTGTCGACTTCCGTGGGAATGAATAAAATTTTCGGGTACGCACCGCACTGTAACACCGCACGCATCAGCTCAGGCAGAAGTGGTTTAGCTGCATCAGGGATTGCCAGCTGCACAGTTTGACCGGGCTTTGCTCCCTCTCCTCCTCCCAGAGCAAATTTCACGAGCAAATCGGCATAGTTGCCGAGGATCGATTGGTCGGGCTGAAACATTGGGCGCACTGTACACAAAACAGGCTCCGATGCACAGACTATGTTTGGCGCATTCGAGCACATCCTGTATGCTGCGGATGTTTTCTCCCCCAACTCATGAAGCGCTTTTTTCCCGTCACTGTTCTTCTCGCAGCAGCCGTTTTAACCTCTTGTTCTTTCGACTCCTCCTCACCCTCAACGGAACAGAGTTCTTCCTCGGTCGGTTCCGAGTCCGATCTCGCAACCACGGGATCAACTGTTATCACTCCAACCCGTAATGTCAGTTACATCGGTACCGTCGGAGAATTGGGTGTTTCGATCTACCAGCAAGGAACTCACAAGCTTGTTCTTGATGACGGACAATTCATCTTGCTCGAGTCAACCGATGCAAACCTCAGTCTCAACGTCTATCTCGAGAAGCGCGTCGAAGTGCGCGGTTCAGTACAGCCGACAGTTGAAGGTAACGGTGAAATCATGCGGGTTGAGGAAGTCACCGTTTTGGAATCCGCTGCCAGCGCGTCTTTTTCGTCACTCTCTTCATCTGTTCCATCGGAACGTGCGATGTGCGGCGGCATTGCCGGGCTTCCCTGCTCGCAAGGCTTTCTATGCGTCGATGATTCCACGGACAGCTGTGATCCTATGGCAGGAGGAGCCGACTGTTCTGGTGTCTGTGTACGACAGCTTGAATCCTCTTCGTCTTCGAAAGCTCTTTCTGTTTCTTCCAAGTCAGTAGCATCTGTTGCTGCACCTGCATCGTCTTCGACTGCTTCCTCCCTTGGAAGCAGCGAACAGAGCTCAGAGTCGTCCATAAATTCGCTTGAGTCACAAATTGTGCTGATGGCAAAACAGAAATATGGAGAGCCTGCTCTTTGGACTCAAAAGTACTGTTCGAGTCACACGGGCTTCTGCATTCCGGCGCACAAAAATTGGTATTTTAAATCCTTTGGAGCGACGACAAGCAATGCCTGGCATGTCGAGTTTGGCATGACTTCGATTGACGCGCTGCGCTCCGGACCGATCGTTCTCAATCTTGTGTCCGGCAGTTCCGAATCGATGGATGCAGTGGACGGTCAGGTGAAGATGCAGGGTAGAGACGTTGTCGGTTTTAAGGACTGGACCGGTGGCATGCATTTCGAGCTCATTGGCGATGCGCGTCTTAAGGAAGCAATTTCTTTTATGCTGCAATCTATCACACCGTACTCTACCGGTGAGTAAACACCCCAGAAACTATGTCTTCTTTCACGTATCGAGCCATCAATGATGACAATAAAGAGATTCGCGGTCAGATTGATGCTGAAGATCTCAGTAGTGCAAAGCTTGCACTTGAGACCATGCAACTCGATGTCGTTGAAATTCACGAAGCCTCCAGATCTGTTGGCGCTGCATCGAGTCAGTCGACCTCGGAGCAACCTGTGCTGAAAACGACTTTTGCATTCGAAGGAACGGACACTGCCAAAAATATTCGACGAGGAACATTGCAAGCAGAGACAAAGTACCAGGCCTTCGAGAGACTGAAGCACGATCAGAAGCTTTTCGTCACCATGCTGTCCCCTCTCGGAGTCACGCCGCAGTACCGTGACAACGATCTCGAGAATTGGCAGAGAAAGGAAATGGACGCGATCAATGTGCAGAACGCTCGCACCCCAACTCCCATTCAAGCCGCAACTGCAAAGCCTGCTACTACCGAAAAGATTGCCAAATCCATCCGGTTCTCAATTCCGGAAGTGTCGAAGCCTGTTGCAACGGTTACAGCAGCTCCCTTGACTGCAGAAACCTCGATGTACCATCCCCTCGTGTCCACATTGCGTGTGTATGCAGGTTGGCTCCTTGCATGGTACGGTCTTTTCGTCGCTCTTGGGTACTACACAAACAAGCGAGCGCTCGCTTGGAATCTTCCTTTTGTAGAAGCGTTCTTTCTCTCACCGCTCATCTTCAGCTTCATTGTTGCAATTTTTCTCTTCCTGTTTCTTGGAAGTATCCATAGAGCTATTCACGGCCACTGGATGAGCCGCATCATTCTCGGTTTTTTTGGCATCGGTGCGTTCGTTGGTGTACGGCTGAGTCTATTCTAGAGACCGAGCTGCTTCCGGATATCATCTGCTTGTGACTGCTCCTCTTTCTTTGCTGCAGTCTGTACATAGAGACCCTGCAGATCTTTCCAATCTTCAGCATGCTTCTTCTCAAGTTGCTGAAGATGTTTCAGGTGCTTGGGAGAAAGCTGGCTGAACTTGAATTTCTCTTCCTCGAGAATCTTTTGCAATTCGTCGATCTGGAACTGGCTGAGTTTTGGGATAGCCTGAATGATGCGCCATTTTTCGTCCCTCGTCAGTGAAATAGATCCTCGAAGAAGTGTCAGAAATTTTTGTTCGTCGAAATTAGTCTCTGAATGGGCTGGTACGACGACTTTATCATTATTGAGTGACGTCATCACCGACCCAAAACGAAAATCTCCGACTTCAGCAAGAATCTTGATATCCTCATCGTCATACCCCATCTCCTTTGTTGCCTGCGTACCAACAGGAGGCGGTGGCGGACTGGTGTCCTGGACAGGAGGATTCGCCGCACCTTGCTGGCCTTGTGCTTGTCCAGAAGCCTGCGAAGCGGGAGGTGGCGGAGGAGAACCGAATACCTGCGTCGGATCCAAGCCTTCATTTGGGACAGGATCGCCGGGCCTTGGAGGGTTCGTGCCTTGTTGCGGATCAGCCATAGAAAAAAGCGGAAAGTATGTTCAGTTTATACCCCGAACGCGAGGCGGGCAATATGCAAATACATCAGTGCTGCAAGTGATAGAGAGCTATCCCGAGGGCTACGGAAACATTCAACGATTCCTTTTTCCCGAGCATCGGAATATGAACAACCACATCCGAGGACTTCAGCATTGCTTCAGAGACTCCAAGAACTTCATGTCCGACAATCAGGCAGACAGGTTTTTTTGGGATATAGTCAGACAGTGGCATCGAGTTTCCTGTAATTTCAAGCGCAACAATTTCATATCCTTCGAGTCTCCTTCGATCAATGACGATCATCGGGTCTTCTGACTTTGACCACGGAATGCTTTTCTCCGCACCAAGTGCAGTTTTGCTTATCTCTTCGCGCGGCGGAGCAGCCGTATATCCCGTCAGGTGAATGTGTTCCACGCTGAAGGCGTCGGCAGTGCGAAAAAACGATCCGATGTTCCAGAGCGAGCGAATGTTGTTGGCAATGAGGACGATCTTCTGTTGCATGTTCAGCTCATGATCTCAAGTGAACTCGCATGTGGATTGCAGAAAACTTCCGTAATGTCTCTCCTCATGAGCTTCTCAGCACTGACGCAGCGGCAGTCATAACAGATGCCCGTCTCAGCTCCTTTCCCTAGTCGTATCGCCGCGGTGTCGGGTTCATCGCGTCGAAGAAATGTGATTCCCGAAAGGACCCGGTTTTCCGTAGCTGCAAGCTCCCTCTTCTCGGTGTTCCACCGATAGATCGATCCCCTCCTGCGCACGTACGCAATTTCTTTGTTCGGATTGAAGAAAGAGAGTGTAGAAAGAAGTTCGGTCACTCGATCTTCCATAAGGCCAACGTAGCGATACTGCTTCAGCGCAAGTGACGGCTCCAGTCTTCGAGCAGCCTGCTCAACAGTGCGTTCCTCATTATTGGTGATAACCGTATCAATAAAGATTTCAACCGCATGAGGAGCTCTTGTATTGATTGTATGCACAGATAAAGGAGTGCTTGCATTCGCATCGCTCTGCACTCTCCCTTTCGTCTCAATCCAGCGCAAGACGGACAGGAAATACGGATCGCCGAGCGTCGTGCGTTCCGGGTGAGGCATGAGTGCTACGACGTTCCCTTGTGCATTGCAAATTCCAGCGATCCCAAGCATCGAGCCGTTTGGAGTCGTCGGTGCGTTCGGATCGACCTGCCCTTGCGCATCCGAATAGCTGAATGCGATCTGATCGTTTTGCTTCAACTCTGCAATCAGATCCTTGTCTCTGGTTACAAACCTTCCTTCTCCGTGCGCGATGGGAATATGCAACGTTCCAGACCAGTTGGACGTTGCACAGCGACCTGCCTTGCACGTACGAGTGATCCAAACCCATTCGTTCAGGAAACCCGGTGAAATAACGGTCTTGTCTGCGCTGCTTACTGCATTGTGTGCCAAACACATTCGAAGTCCGTCGCCGAGAGGAATCAAACCGCTTTCCACAAGCACTTGGGCTCCGTTGCAATTGCCGATGATTACTTTTCCTTTCGCTGCTTCTTCTCGCATGAATCGGAACAGCGGATCTCTTGCCGAGACCATGCCGGATCGACCTCTGTCTTCATAGCTGAAACCTGCACCGAAGAAATAACCATCCGTATCCTTTAGTTTCTCGATTGAATCGTTCCATCGAAAGACGAAGCAATCGAATCCGCATCGCTTGAGGGTGCGCATGTTGTCGATTTCACCGTTGCTCCCGGGGAAGCTGGGGATGGCGAACAGAGGTTTCCTCATGCTTGAATTCTACAGGCAAAAATCCAAATTTCAGAAGCCAAATTCCAAGATAATTCGCATGGTCTTGGATTTTGGTTTTTCTATTTTGGATTTTTCATACTGTCATTACCTCTTTTTCCTTCTGCTTGGCTGCTTCATCGATCTGGACATTGATCTGGTCGACAAGATGCTGGAGCTCTTTTTGGACTCGCTCTTTTTCATCTTCCTCTGCGATTGTCTTTGCCTCATCATTGGCTACCTGCCTGTCCTGTCGAATTCGAATTTTCGCATGTTCTGCAAGTTCTTTCACGATCTTTGTGACCTGTTTTCTCCGCTCTTCTGTCATCGGGGGATAATTCAGGCGAATCACGATGCCGTCGTTCACCGGATTAACGCCGATATTCGCAATCTGAATCGCTTTCTCGATGTCGCTAAGAACGGATTTGTCCCACGGCTGAATGATGATGCTGCGTGCATCCTGCACGGAAATGCTCGCGACACCCTTCAGTTCCATTCTCTGACCATATGCTTCCACTGAGATGTGCTCGATGGTTGCTGCATTGGCGCGTCCAGTTTGCAATTTTGCAAATTCGGAATGGAGATGCTCGAGTGTCTTTTTACTGTGCTCTCCGAAAAGCTGAAGTGCGGGATGCATAGGATCACACTGTACCACAGCTACGATCAATCACGAACAAGCGTTCCGATCTTCTTTCCTAGTGCGGCATCGAGCAATGCGCCCTTCTTTGCAAAATTGAAAACGACAATCGGAAGATTTTGCTCGCGGCAAAGGCTGAACGCGGACTGATCCATCACTTTCAAATTCTTCTCAATCACCTGTTGAAACGTCACTGTTTCGTACTTCTTCGCATTCTTGAATTTGTTCGGATCCTTGTCATAAATTCCGTCGACATTCGAAGCCTTTAAGATGACATCACACTCGAGCTCGAGTGCCCTCAGGGCAGCAGCTGAATCTGTCGTAAAATAAGGATTACCCGTGCCACCTGCACAGATCACAATACGCTTCTTCTCAAGATGTCTCTCCGCTCTCCGCCTAAGATACGGCTCCGCAAGCTGTGGAACATTGATCGCGGAACACACACGTGTGACAGCTCCGAGTTTCTCAATCGCAGACTGCAGCGCGACGGCATTCATGATCGTTGCGAGCATGCCCATTGCATCGCTTGCTGTTCGTTCGATGCCGCTCTCCGTCGTATCGCGATAGCGCCAGATATTGCCAGCACCAATGACAATGATGATCTGAATACCCTTTTCCCAGACACTAAAAATCTGAGAGGCAATCGAATGCAATTTTGCATAATCAAAACCAAAACCTTCGGCGAGCGCTTCGCCGGAGATTTTCAGCAGTACGCGCTTGTACGTTGTCATAGGATCATGGCTAGAGTATCGGATTTCCCGGCTTCGTGTCCACCGCTGGTGGCGGTGCTTGTACTACCGCTACGGATTTGGCATCGGGTTTCTTCCTGGATACAATAACTTTCTTCAACCAGTCCATGAGAAGGTGCAGGACATCAGACAACGACATCTCTCCTCTGGACAAAGGACCTACAAGCGGAACGTCTCGTGTCTGTCCGTTTGCAGCATTGAGAAATCCAAGAAGCATGGCTGCTGCCAACAGAAAGATCAGATAGCTTCCGATATGCGGAATGAGGCTGACCGGAATGCTGAGCAGAAAAAGAACAATGCCCTGTTTGCTGTGATAGCGAATGAACGGTGAATCTTTTCTCGCAATGTAGATGACGACGGACATGATCCATACATAGCTAAATGCTGCGACATCTTTGTTTGTACGGATATCCGCCTGTTCCGGCGTTTCATGAGCCGGTATTTGCATTGTTTCCATCACCTTATTATAGCACGAACCGACGTGATATGCCATGAGACATCTTTCTATTGACGACGTATTCTCTCTTCATAATTTCTGCACAATAATTCATACTCGAACCATGCTCCCGTAGCTCAGTTGGATAGAGCAGCAGGTTTCTAACCTGTTGGTCGCAGGTTCAAGTCCTGCCGGGAGCACCACGTAAAGACGCATCTCGGCGTATTTACGTGCCACGTGGCGGTTAGACCGCTTTACGTGGCTTCATGCAGCGTCTACGTGGCGCAGCCATTATTTGTTAGAGACGGAAGAATCTTCTCCTGACGAGACCTATTCCTGCAGCAATGCCTGTAATTAGGAAGATGGCAAGACCGGGCCCGGTTTCCGCGATGGCAGGAGTCGGCACCCGTTTGAAGTTGTACATGTCGGGATTGCCTGTCGTTCGTGGAATGCTTGGAATGACTGCTGCAGTCACTGGATTGGCTGCACGACGCTCAAATCTGCACGTGTAATCGCACCCGTCATTACTCAGCACGTTGCCGTCATCACACTCTTCATTCACTTCAACAATGCGATCGCCGCAATAGGGCAGCACGCAGTTGCTGAGACAGCGAGTCGTCGGATAGTTTCCATTTTGTCCTCCATTGTCGCATTGCTCGGTCGCTTGGTCGACAATTCTGTCGCCGCATTGTTGCAGTCTCACCCATCTGCAGAATACGTCGCAATCCGCACCTGTTCTGCCGTTTCCACTGCCGAGATCGCATTGCTCGCCGAGGGCAGTGTTGATGACTCCATCACCGCAGATTCCCCTTTCCAGCCTGCACTGAGCATTGCACCCGTCGCTGTTTCTGGTATTCGCATCGTCACATTCCTCACCTGCGTCGATTCTTCCGTTTCCACATGTCGGTACAATCAATCTCTGGCACGTCGTCGTGCAATTTTGACCGGTCTGACCGTTCAGTTGTCCGATGTCGCAAATCTCACCGGCTTGCGTCATCCCGTCGCCACAGAATGCAACGAGAAGAATCGGCTGAGATGAATACGATGATTGGCTTGATGTGCTCGAGGTGGAACTTGATCGTGATGAAGAAAAGGCAATGAAGAAGGCGCTGGAACTCAGTGACGACGAGAATGAGCTACTCGAACTGGAGCGAGAACTGCTCGAGAATGAACTGCTGAAGGACGATGATGATGAGAAAGAACTCGAGATGCTCGAAGAAGAGCTGGAGGACGAAGACGAACGGGAACTGCTGATACTCGAGGAAAGACTCGAACTTGGACTTGATGATAACGAGCTAGAGCTACTCGAGGAGGATGAGGATGGTGAGCTGGAGCTTGAGACAGAACTGCTGGAGGATGAGGAAGAAGATGAGGAGGACGATCGAGAAGAACTGCTGCTGGAGGAATTTCTGCAACACACGTTTGTTGCAGAGCACACGTCGATGCTGTTTGTCGGCGAACACGCGAAGAAGTCGACGCATGTTGATCCGCTCGGGCAGGAGCGCGTGCTACTACTGCTTGAAGATTGAGAGCTTGAGCTACTGGATGAGGACGAGCTTGAACTCGATACCGAACTGCTGCTCGAAGAGTTTGTGCAGCAGACATTCGTGGGAGAACACACATCAATGCTGTTTGTCGGGGAACACGCGAAGAAGTCGACGCAGGTCGATCCGCTTGGGCACGAGCGTGTGCTGCTGCTGATGGAGGAGGATGAAGACGGTGAACTTGAGCTCGAAACGGAACTACTTGAGGAAGAGGAAGAATTCGAGCTACTGGAAGAAGAGGATGATTGCGAGCTTGAGCTTGATGAGGATGACGACCTGGAACTGCTTGAAGAAGAGGATGACTGCGAGCTTGAGCTTGATGAGGATGACGAAGAGTTCGAACTGCTGGATGAAGATCTGGAACTGCTTGACGAAGAGGACGACGAGGAGCTCGAACTGCTGGATGAAGAAGAACTGCTTCTGCAACCGGCAGGACAGGAAACTCTGGAGTCCCAACACATCCAGCTGAAGTCTGGGCAGCAAATTGCTTTATCCGCGCAGGCAGGTCTGGTTGCAAGATTGCAGACTACGGAAACAGAGCTCGAACTACTGCTCGAGCTCGACGACGAACTGCGTGAGGAGGAACTTGAACTACTTGATGATGAAGAAGACGAACTGCGTGAAGAGGAACTTGAACTACTCGACGATGATGAGCTCGAACTCGACCTTGCGCTGCTACTGGATGACGGAGAGACAGAAGAACTTGAACTGCTCGCGGTGCAGGTTCGAATGAATGGTGCGCAATTCAGCTGCACAACAGCATCCATCGCATCGGGATCGGCCGGAAGTGTCGAACCGAACGAATCGTAGGTAACACCGACAGCCACTGTATTTGGGGGACAGCTCAGCTTCTCGAGAGGTGTTCCGTGATGCGTGATGTCATTGGGCACGCGTGTCTCTGTTTCACTTCCTCCGATGCCTGTGTTGGATATCGCATTGCATCCGATGCCAATGCCGTCGGCGGCATCTGTTCTCCCTGCATTGATAATGTCGTTCCAGTAAATCGATGCCACCGCATTCGGCGCAGTACACGTTGGCTGCACAAGATCTGTGGGACGTCTCGGGTTGCTGTCGATATCGGCATTTGCAAAGTACGAACCCTTTGGACCAAGTGTGCCATCGGGATTCAGCACACTGCAGGCAATCGTGAGACCGTCAGTGCTGTCGTTGCCCGCTTCAATGCCGAGGTAGGCGATGCTTGCGAGCACGGATCCGGAGGGACAGGTAAATGATCCTCCGGCAGGTCTCGTGACCGTGTTTCCGTTTTCATTGGTCTGGCTATCGCCTGTCTTGGGAGTTGCAGTCGCTGCGCCGAGCGTCAGGGTGCAGGAACCCGATGTCACCTCACCCTTCAGAGTTGATGTGGAGGAAAATCCAAAGTCCCCCGTCACTGCACTGATGATCGCATCCACCATGCGCTGAATGATCGAACTCAGGAAATCCCAAATGCTAGCGAGGATCGAGGGGTTGCCGTCAGAGCTTGCAAATCCAAGCAGGCTTCCACCGAGCACGGGACCGTTTCCGGAATCGACTGGGGTCCCATGCACTGCCGGGTCCCAGCACATCCAGCTGCCGTTTGCACAACAAAACGAGTACTTCGGCGAAATACACTGAGGTTCCGTTCCGCGGCAAGCGGCAGAAGAAGATGAGCTGGAACTTGATGATCTAGCAGGACAGGTCGCAGGGCACTGGGTTGCAGAATCCCAACACATCCAATTGCCACTTGGACAACACACGGCAGTCTGTGTTCCGCACGAAGGTTGCGTTCCGCACGCACTCGTACCCGAAGATGAAGCGGAAGAGGTAGGACATCCGCTGCAATTCAGACGAAATTTAATATCGGAGAATTGCCACTTAAAGAACGGGTTGGAGTTCACACTTGTTTGGAAGATGCCGAAATCCGCTCTGACAGAATATGTTCCAGGAATTGAAAAATTGCCGAGATGTTGGAAGTAGCGACTGTTCACATGACCCCAATAGCCGTTGAGCAGGAATGGACCGGGAGCAGTAAAATAGAATTCATCAGGAGAGTCTTCCGGAGGATCATTACTAAAATCAGGATTGGGTTCGCACTGAGAAATTGCCGAATATTTCCCGCTGAACGGGGTGCCTCCAAGAGGATCGTCAACTCGAATATTGATTTGTCCGTACCCAACACCTCCGATATCTATTACGCAGGATTGACCCGGTTTCACTTCAAATGTGCCGAGGAGAGGGGTCGTATTCAATTCTATCGGTTGTGTACAAAGGGAAGTCTGAGCAATTTGGACAGGATTTCCGTGGGCGGAGCAGCCAATTTTCCCCGCTGTTTCAGCACACTGCGTGTTGAGTGTGCCGAGGATTCTTGAGGTATCACATGTCGGACTCGAGAACGTGGAAGCACTCGATGCACTGCTGGCCGGAAGAGACCCGCGAGTACCGTTGAGATCGGGATCCCAACATGTCCAGGAACCGTTCATGCAACAATACGGATAGGCATTTCCTGAGCAAGAAGGTTGGCTTCCCCCGCAGGCAGATGAAGCACTCGAAGAACTGACACTCGACGATGATGAAGAGCTCCCCGCTAGGCAAGGAGCAGGACATTGCAGTGTGAGATTTTGGCATCTCCAGCTGCCGTTTGGACAGCAGATCAGTGAGAAGGAACATTGCGGTCTGGTTGCGTTACTGCAAATAAGATTTTGTGAACTTGAGCTCGAACTGCTGCTCGAGGAGGAAGAAGACGAACTTCGCGAAGAGGAACTTGAACTGCTCGAAGAAGAGGAAGAACTTCGAGAGGATGAACCGGAGTTGTTCGATGAGGAACTCGACGAAGATGACAATGAGCTTGAGCTACTGGAAGAAGAGTTCGATCTTGAACTGTTCAATGAAGAAGAGGAAATTCGTGATGACGAGTTGGAGCTGCTTTGCAGTGATGAACTCGATGAAGGACATGTGATGACTTGCGGTTTGCATTCTGCCATTGCACCCAGTGTGTCCTGATGACCGTCGGTTCTTTTTCCGCCTTCAAGCAGATAAATACTCCGGGAATCAGACGGGGACCTCCGTACCCCCAAATAAGTATATCCCTGAGGGAGAGTGAGGAAACCCGGATACGTGTCTCCGTGATCGTACCCTTCCGGATAGAGAGGATCCAATAGGGAGAATACTGATTCCTTGCAGGAGTTATTCGGGCAGAACTGTGCGAGCGGCACGAGAGACCAATCGCATGCAGCTGCAATTTTCTGCGGAGCGGTTTTCGGGTCGAACCCGCAGGAATACATGCCGAATGGATACACGACTCTGTCAGCAGTCAGTCTCGTGTAGCACGAGAACATGGTACTTCCTACAATGAAGGACCCATAGGTATACAGGGAGTTCCCTGCGGGCAGCTGTTCCGTGTAGCCGCAGCCATAGTTCTGATCCATGGTGCAGACAACTTTGCCGTAGCACACCTGCGCCGGAGCTGATCCTGCACCGATGGCACCTCGAAGGCTCGTGTAACTAATTCCGCTGTCTGCTCCTGTCACGACATTGATGATCGCATCCACCATGCGCTGAATGATCGAACTCAGGAAATCCCAAATGCTAGCGATGATCGAGGGGTTGCCGTCAGAGCTTGCAAATCCAAGCAGGCTTCCGCCGAGCACGGGACCAGTTGGTCCTGCATCTGCAAGTGTTCCATTGGTATCTGGATCCCAACACATCCAGGTTCTGTCACCGCAGCAGTACGCATAATCATTGCCAGTGCACTGCGGAGGATTTCCGAGACAGGCTACCGAGGAGGAAGATGAAGACGAAGAGCTGGCTGGAACGCCGCAGCAAACCTTATCGGCAGCACACGCATCGTGCGTGTAGTCAGGTGGACAGAGGTTCGAAGAAATACACTGTGTTCCTGATGGACAAGCGGGATAGCTGCTCGAAGAACCTCCGGATCCATTTGAACTGGTACTGCTGTTGCTGCCGCTTGAATTTGACGATGAATTTGTCGGGCAAGAAATCGGACACGTCAGATTCGGATTCCAACAGCTCCAACCACTACTAGGGCAGCAGAGCGCACTCTCCCCCGGAGCGCAGGATGGTGGCGATCCCGTGCATACGTGCGATTGGCTGGAAGAAATTGCGGTGGAAGAAAGGGAGCTACTCTTCGAAAGAGATGAGCTGCTGCTTCTCGGTTTACACGAGAGTGTGAATGAGAGATTTAGTTCCCAGACACCGTCACCGCCACGATCGAAATCCTGCGTTACTTTAATCGTGTGGGAACCGGGACCGATGACAGGAGGGGTGTCGGGGATAGGGGGAATAGTTCTCGATTCCGGTACTGTGCTGCAGTTCATATCAGAGAAGAATGTCCCTACAGCACCATCCATGTAGATGACTAGACTGACCGAAGACGTTCCGATGACACCGACCGAGCAAAGCTGATCGCCGGGGGGGACCGTGAAACTTAAGCTGCCAAGTACCTTTGGTTTGAAGTTTGCATCATAGGGACTACAGGTCGAACCCTCTCCTGCAAAATTACCTCGACAATCCGCAGTTCCTTCCCTGTAGCACTTGCTCTGGATTGACCCCAATGCACTATTGAGACTGGACGATGAAGAACTGAGAGATGAGCTGCTCGAAGACGACGAGCTTGAGGAGGAGGAAGAAGACGATGAAGAAGCGATCGTTCCGGGTAAACAAAACCAACTTCCGTTCGGACAACAGTACGGTGATCCTCCGGATGGACATGATGGTCTGGATCCGAGACAAGCAAGCGACGATGAAGAGCTCGATCTTGAACTGGATGAAGATGACGAGCCGGTGGGAACACCACAGCAAACTTGCTCGAGCCCGCAAGCATCATGCGTATAGATTGGAGGGCAGATGTCAAAACCGATGCACTGTGTTCCTGGGGGACAGGAAATATTGCTGCTGGAAGAGGATGAGGAGGACGATGATGAGGAGGATGATGAGCTTTTTGAGGAAGAGCTCGAGCTGGAACTGGACTTCGAACTGCTCGAGGATGACGAAGAAGATGATGAGCTCTTTGAAGATGAAATGGGAAAACACTGGCTTGCCCCAGTGAGACCATTTGGGCAAGCCCATGCTCCGCTCGAGCAACACTCTGCAGTCCCGATGAAACAGAGAGGCATCGGAAGAGGGCAAATTCCGCTGCTGCTTGATGAGTTCATCGGTCCACATGCACACGCTTCGGCTCCGGGAGTACCTGTTCCAACGCATTGCTCTCCTGGAGAACATGTTCCGCCGCAGACTCCCGGTGAGGTAACGCTGCAACCGTTATTTATCAGAGTACAGTTGCAAGTCTCGGCTCCCGGGACGCCGGTTCCGGTACATGTCGATCCGCTTGGGCATGTTCCCCCACACTGACCCGGAACGGTGACGCCGCAGACTCCGGTCGATGCAGTCGAGCCGGCTGAACTTGTGGATCCCGTACTGCCTGCCGATGACGCACAGGTGCTGGTTGCATCGAGCATGGGATCACGCGGAAGCGGACCACTGCCGTCGGGAACACAACCCCAGGCACAGGGACCAATGCCAAAACCGGAGCACAGTGGCAAATATCCCGGGACATTGCCTGCTCCACAGAGAGTTGTCGCATTCGGTGTCGGACCGCAGGCGCCCAAGCAGTCATTGCATGCGCTGCCACTCGAACCCGTACTACCACTTGAGCCAGTACTTCCGCTACTTCCAGTACTCCCACTTGAACCGGTTGAGCCTGCACTACCTGTAGATCCAGTACTCCCCGTTGAACCAGTTGAACCTGTGCTTCCGATTGAACCAGGAGTGCTCATTGGCATCGAAGTTGCAGACCCGACGCTGACCGTCGATCCTACAGAGCCAGCCATGGTGACACACTGTCCTGCCTGGCAATTGTTACTGCAGCAACCCGGAGCAATCGTACTCACCCAGCTTCCCATGCAGCAGGAAACAGCAATACCAGGACAAGCACCGCCGTCTCCTGTGCAGAGTCCTGCGCAAGGAGGAATTCCTGCCGGACAAGTAGGCGGAACCGGTGCGCTCATCGATGAAAATATTCCACATCCTCCGCAGTCAATGCCACAACTCATGCATGTCTCAGAGCCGTTACAAAGGCCGTCTCCGCAAATATTTATTGCTCCGCGAAGAGACAAATCTTTGAAAATATTTGTTTGCAAAATGACGATGCCCATCACAAGTCCCAAGGCAATGCCAATACCGAGCCTTGAGAGGGACAAGCTGAAGCGCATGAGGGGCACTCTGAATTATGGCTTACTCAAGCAGCGTCTACAAGCAAGCGATGTCTCTCAGTCCTTTACTTTTTTTCAGTCTAGGATGTGCATGTTTTCTTCTTAGAATCGATCAATTTTCGTTCTCATTCGCATATGTACTGACCAAGAACATTGGGGCAAATCCATTTGCCTTTGCAGCACCGTTCCTGACCGGCAATGCACTGTCCGGGGAACGGGTTTATTGTATTTCCACAGTCATTGGTCGGATCGGGATTGACGAGAACAGGGGTGCTTGGGGAAAGCCCGATTCCGAAAAAGTTTTTCAGGAGCTCCGTGATGGAAGCTGAAGGTTCGGATGATGTCATGCCGGACACGGTACCTCGAAGCGCAGAGGAATCATGTTCTCTGACCCAAATACCCGTGAAAATAATGATCAGAATGACGACAACGAAAAACAAATTGAGAACAAAGCCTGCAGACCCTAACGAAGAGCGTTTCTTCATGAATGACTGCAATACTATCGCCTTTTGCAGGATATTTCTACTCTGCCTTGCAGCTTTCCCCGCACCCATCGCCGGATACTGAGTTGCCGTCATCACACTGCTCTCCAGCTTCCACTTTACTGTTGCCGCAGACGGCTGCAAGAAATTCTCGTATTACTTTTACAAGCAGCCGAAGATCTTCTCTATCCACAGTCTCATCACTATTGAAATCACTCTCAGCATTCTGGGTCGATATGTTTCTGATGGTTTTTATGATCCCTCTGGACATTTCAGGCGTACTTAAAACACCGTCACGAGTTGTATCAAGCGCTGTGCTAACAGTCGAGAAAAAAACAACACTATTTGAGCAGCAACAGAATGGAAAAGTGTATGGAGTCAAACAAACGTGAATAGGAGGAGGTAGACATAAAAGTGTTGGCCAGACTGCAGAGCCTGCGGGACACAGCGCCAAAGCACAATCACTAAAGCACGATACGGAGTTTTCGGCGCCATTGCAGACACCGTCTCCGCATATTGGATTCTTGCAAGCATTGGAACATTCATCATTATTAATCAAATCACCATCATCACACTCCTGAGCGGGACTTGCTGCCTTAGCAGGTGGAGGAACAGGCCGTGGGAAACCATCGCCGCAGATATTCCACTTACAAGCATTCGTGCACACATCAGTATTATCAGGGTTCGCATCATCGCACTGCTCATCATCAGCAGTCCCAATGTTAGTATCTGCACCGGCAGGTTGCACTGTCTTGTCCCCACATTTTTCAATTTTGCAGTTGCTGGAGCAGGCATCATTATTAACAGTATTCCCATCATCACATTGTTCATCATCTGAATTACCAGGCACACCATCGGTTCCAGCTGGCTGAGTAGTACCATCACCGCAGCTTGTTTCACTTTTGCAGGTACTCGAACAGCCATCATTCGGAAGAATATTCCCATCGTCACAATCCTCTACTCCAGCCTGGATCTGAGCGTCGCCGCATTTCGCATTCTTGCAGCTATAGCAAGCATCCGTTGCAACCATATTCGCATCATCGCACTGCTCATCATCTGGAGTCCCGGACGCTCCGTCGGCTCCATTTGGATGAGTAATACCATCACCACAACGTTCACCTTTGCAGGTGCTCGAGCATCCATCATTATTGGCTGTATTGTTATCGTCACATTCCTCTACTCCGGTTTGCAAAAAATTATCTCCGCATTTTGCATCCCTGCAATTCTGAACACAGGCATCGGTATTGCTAAGGTTACCGTCATCACACTGCTCGACTCCAGTTTGAACAATGAAATCACCACATTGTGCAGGGACGCAAGTATTGAGGCATGCATCATGATTGTTAGTATTGCCGTCATCACATGATTCCCCAGAATCGACTATGTTATTGCCACACGTAAAAAGAGAAGAAACACACGTTGCATTGCACGTAGAGCTCCCGTCACACTGCTCACCCGCATCGGTAACGCCGTCACCACAGCGAAAATTTGAGCAATCCGTTCTGCAACTATTGGCTGCAGTATCGCTGTTCATGGCACTCGGCAAAGGAGGATTCCCGTTGTCGCACTGTTCAAACAAATCTAGAAATCCATCACCGCAACGAGTATTACAACAGACCATTCCCGGAGCGGGATCAGGCGGAGTGGTGATGGAAGGAGCAACACAGGAAACATCAGGACGCAATATCGTATTCAAGGGGCAAGTGCCTCCGCACGATAAATCGCCAGCAACTGCAGCTGCTACACACGTGAGACCAGGATGGTGATTCCCCGAGCAAGTTCTGCTGGATATTCCTTGAGCACAGCCCCCGATAGGACCAGTGGAGCCATAACAACAAGCACCGAAGGTCTCAACAGCACAGAGAGCCGTAGCACTAGCCATTGACAAGTCTGGTGCCCCAGGAGTGCAAGTCATACCGGTGCAGCTGACAGGTGTCGTATAGCATCCAACGCAGCACGTGAAGATTCTTCCGTCAGAGTTACATCGACACATTCCGGCAGACAAATCGCTCGGGCAAGAAGATATGCAGGCTCGTTGAGCACGGAAAGACAACCTGAAGTCTTTATTTAGCATCCCCGTCACAACAATACCAACTGCAAGAACTGCGACGAAGCTGAAGCCGACGATACGTGCTTTGGAGGGAGACAGAACGACAGAATACTATCGCCTCTGCTTTGGAATTCCAATCTTTTGTTTTACACTAAGCCCAATGACTCAAAAGCTATCAGACAAAGGACAGAAGAAATTGCACGTGTGGTTGTACGCAAGCTTCGTACTCGTGACGTCGTTCTTTACCTATATGTACAGGTTCGACTTTCCCCCAAGTCCTTTCTGGGACGAGCCGTATCATATTGCGTCCGCGCAGAAGTATTTAAACGGTGTGTACTTCATGGAGCAGCATCCGCCGCTCGGCAAGCTCTTCATCGCGTTTGGTGAGAAGATCGTGCACGGAAATGAAAAGAACGATCAATTCATCACGACCGATTACGCGAACAATATTCCTCAGGGATTCAATTTCGCCGGATACAGACTATTCCCATCACTATTTGCGTGGCTGACGGCAAGCGTGCTGTTTTTCATCTTTCTTTTCATTACGAAGAGCAGTCCCCTCTCAGCACTGCTTTCCTTCCTCTATGTCTTCGACAATGCACAAATCGTGCACAGTCGAGGCGCGATGGTCGACAGCACCCTGACGTTTTTTGGCATGTTGTGCGTACTTCTCTTTTTGCATCTCCAGCGTAAGGATCGATTGCTTACGATTCATGCTCACTGCTTGTTTTCGATTGCACTTGGCATGTTTTTTGCGTTTGCGGTGACGACAAAAGTTGTGGCGCTTATTTTCATACTTCTTTTTCCTCTCGTTGTTGTTCGTTTGTATCCCGATTGGAAAAGAATTTTGCTGTTTGGCATTCTGAGCTTCACTTCGTTCTGCATCGCATACGCCTCCGTGTGGCAGATTCATTTTTCCAGCGGCACAAGAATCGTCACGGAGCTCGCTGATTCCGGATACTATCAAGCATCCGAGCAGTACAAGAGCATTCTCTCGAACCAAACACAGGATTCTCTTTCGTCCTTCCCGGTCATGCTTCGGGATCACCTGAAGTTTGTGAAGCACTACAATGTTGGAGTGCCAAGGCTCGATCTCTGCAAGAAGGATGAGAACGGGAGCCCTTCTTACTTCTGGCCTTTTGGAGCTCGCTCCATCAATTTCCGTTGGGAGCAGGCAAATGAAAACGAATATCGCTACCTTTATCTGCAGAGCAATCCGGTCGCGTGGGGTCTTGGTTTTCTTGGCGTCGTCTGCTCCGTCATTCTCCTGGTAGGTTCGGTTGTCTTCAGCATCAAGGAAAAATTACAGCAGCCTTTTTTGCTTACGACATTTCTGGGCTTCTACTTCTCGTACATGTTTGCGATCAGCCGCATCACCCGAGTCATGTACCTCTATCACTACTTCTTGCCGCTTCTCTTCAGTTTTGTTTTGTTTGCGCTTGTTCTCGCAAATATTCAGCGCATTGGAAAGTTTGTCATGACTGACGATCGTCGCATCGTGACGATGACAATTCTCGGATTGCTGATTTTCGGAGCGTTTCAATTCTATCGACCGCTCAGCTATTACGAGCCGATCACGGACAAGGCATTCAACAGACGAGCGATTTTTCAGCTCTGGGAATTGACCTGTGTACGATGTAACAAGCTCAGTTGGGCAGTTGTCCCGGTAAAATAGCTCGTGTAGAGTCTTTGCATGCGCTTCACAAAAATTGTCGCAACTCTCGGTCCCGCTACCTGCAGCAAAGAAAATATTGAGAAACTTGCAAAGGCGGGAGTGAACGTTTGTCGTCTGAATTTCTCTCATGGTGATTATGAAGTGCACGGACAAACGATTGAGAACATCAAGTTTGTGAATGCGAAAGGTTTTTCGCTTGGCATCATGCTCGATACGAAGGGTCCCGAAGTGAGAACCGGAGATGTACAACAGCCAATTACGGTTCAGGCAGGAGAAAAAGTTATTTTTATTCACAAGTCTGTCGGAAATGAAAAGCTGAAAACAATTACCGTTGATTATCCGAAATTTTCCGAAGATGTTCGACATGCGCGTTGTATTCTCATCGACAACGGTGCGATCGAGTTTTCTGTTGTGAAGATAGAGAAGAACGGTTCAGTCATCGCAAAAGCGTTGGAGGACGGCAGCATTGGCTCGAGGAGGCATGTCAATTTGCCTGGAGCACACATCAGTCTTCCGTCATTCACGCCGAAAGACTGGAGTGATATTCGCTTCGGCATTGAGCGCGGCGTTGATTTTTTTGCGACGTCGTTCGTTCGTACAGGCAAGGATATTAAGATGCTCAAGGATTTTCTACAGAAACATAAGAGTGAAGGAGAAATCATTGCCAAAATAGAGACGCCGCAAGCAGTGGACAATATTGACGACATCATCGATGCAGCCGACGGAATCATGGTTGCGAGAGGAGACCTCGGCGCAGAAGTTCCTTTTGAAGAGGTGCCCCGTATTCAGGAAATGATCGTCGCTAAGTGTCGCGCAAAGAGTAAGCCAGTGATCGTTGCTACACACATGCTTGAAAGCATGATCTTCAGTCCGATGCCCACGCGTGCGGAGGTCACCGACATTGCGTTCGCAGCGAAGTTGCAGACTGACTCGACAATGCTTTCAGGGGAAACCACGACCGGTTTGTATCCCTATAAAGCTGTGGCTGCGATGGATCGGATTCTCAAAGTCAGCGAGAAGCTCGAACTCCAGTACACCGAGAAGCAGTTTCTATCTTCCAAGAAGAGTCTGGAATCTGATATGCCAAGAACCGAACAGGCTTTGGCTGCGAGCGTACTGGCGACGAAGTTGCATGCCGATGCCATCATTGCCATCAGCAAGCATGGCAATACTGCGCGTGCGATCAGTCAGTGTAGACCGCTCGTTCCCATCCACGCATTTGTGGAACAAGACAGCATGATGCGAAAGCTGATGCTCGTATGGGGAATCATCCCGCATTGCATCGATTTTTCCGATGAACCGGAAGTCACACTCAATCGCGCTTTGTCTGTTTTCCTCAAGCAAAGTATCCTGAAGAAAGGTCAACGAGTGGTGATAGTGTCGGATATTCGCACAAAAAATACGCCGGTGATGACGATCCAAATCAGAACTGTTTCCTAGTTCGCTCCCGTTGCCGCTTCCGCAATCGAAACATCAGCCTGCACGTACTTTGGCTTCACCGGCTTTTGCATTGTAAAAATTTGCGGATCGTTCTGCAGAGCATCGAGCGAGTGAGACTTGGCGATTTGCATGCTCAAGACCTCCTGCTCAAGTAGAAGCTGAGAACGTGCACGCTCGAGTGTACGCAGCTTGTAACCCTTCGTTGCATTCAAGTTATGATGAAAAAGAATCAACAGTGCAAGCATGATAATGAGTGCTCCAATCGCAGAGAGAAGAAGCGCCGTACTGCTATGCATCATTCTACCGAGAGAATGACGTCTTTGTGCGGAGAGTGCCTGAGGAAGCGACGGGAATGAGACGGTATTCATCATGCGGTGCGGAGGAAAGTATACTCCTCGCGTTTCCGTATTGCACGCAGCCTCGCAGATCTCGAGCGAGGGTTCTCACGAATCTCCCGCGCGGTCGGGATCACTCCTTTCTTCGAAAGCATCTCAAACCCCGATTTCGTCGTGATCGATCCAGTAAACGGATGTTTCTGATCCGCGCAGAGTTCACGAAAAGCAGTTTTCACCGGACCGTCCTCAAGTGAATGATAACTAATGACAGCAGAGCGTCCCCCTGGAGCCAAGAGTGTTGGCAATACAGTAAGAAATCTCGAGAGTGCCTCCTGTTCGTGATTGACAGCGATGCGAAGTGCTTGAAAAATCTGAGGCAGATATCTTGGTGCTTTGTACCCATAGATGAAATTTGCCGTTTCTACGAGATCACCACTTGTTCTGATGGGATCGTCTTTCCTGCGAGCAACAATTGCATCCGTAAAACGACGCGCATTAGGCAATTCACCGAGGCCCTGAAAGATGCTGAGCAGTGTGATTTCATCCAGAGACGCAATCAGCAGTGCCGCAGTCATTCCGGACGTTCTGTCGAAACGCATGTCGAGCGGCGCATCGGCTCTGAATGTGAAACCACGAGTTGGGTCGTCGATATGTGGAGAGCTGAGACCGAGGTCGGCGAGAATGACATCGAACTGTCGTCGATCTTCTGGAAGGCAACCCGGGAGTTCGCTGAAGTTTGCATGAATGATCTTCACTCGCGTACCGAATTTCTCAAGTTTCTTTTCTGCAAGAGCGATGTTCTCGGTATCCGCATCGAGGGCAATCAGTGACCCCGTCTCCCCTGCCGTCTGTAGCAGCAACTCACTGTGCCCACCGAGCCCGAGTGTAATATCTAGTATGCGATCCCCTGATTTTGGTGACAGGATTTCAAGCGTTTCACTGAGCAGTACGGGGGTGTGCACATGCATGGCAGAAGCCTAGAGGAAAATTTGAAATTTGTATACAAAACTTGTTCACTGTTTACCTACCCGTACTTTCTCAAAAAGATCGTGATAATCCCTAGATCTCTCATCAAGTGAATATCGATGAATCGCATCATTTTTGGCACTTTCTGCGACATGATGCCGCAGTTCCGGAAGATCGATCGCCTCAGCAATAACTCTTGCACAATCGATAGAATCCCCCGTTCTGAATACAAGTCCTGTGTCGCGATTCCTGACAATGCTTCGAAGTCCCGGAGCATCACTGACGACCACACACGTGCCGCACGCCATTGCATCCGCTGCAACAAGACCAAAGCCTTCGAGGAGCGAAGGCACAACCAGAATCGTTGCTAATGCAAGCTCGCGCTTCATCAGAGGATCGTGCACGTGCCCGAGAACGGTTATGCACTTTTGCAAATTTTTCTTCTCTATGAAATTCCAAAGAGAGTTGCCGAGCAGATTTCTGCCAATCAGTCTCAGTCGAAGATTCGGGTGGGAGAGATGTAGAATTTCCATTGCCTTCAAGAGTGTCCAAATCCCCTTTCGCTCTTCCAATCTCCCAATAAACAGCAAACTCTGAGATTCTCTCTTATGGTGATCGTGAACACGAAAATCATGAACCGCATTTTCAATGACTGTAATTTTTGATCGAGGCACGCAGTACCGATGCTCAAGAAAATCGGCAGTATCTTTCGATACACATGTGATGCTGTCGGCAATCGCGTAGGTTCTTTTTTCAAGTAGTGCCATGAATGTTTTCCACAGACGCTTCGGATACGAGTGAGCAAAGACAATTTCAGCTTCCTGCAAGTACGTGTGGTGTGCAGTGACGACAACGGGGCACAAAGGCTTTCGGAGGAGAAATACACCTCCGGATCCCGAGTGCGCATGCAGAAGATCAAGTGTATGTTTCCGAATCAGGAAATTCAGTTTGAAAAAAAGTATGAGAGAAAAAATCGGGCAGCCTCCGGGTTTCCTCCATCGAAACATTGCGACCTTACTCACGCGGTCATCACTCCGTGTGCTCGGTGAGAGCACGATGTAGGTGTCGCCGGGATACAGTTTTTTCAGAGTGTTAGTAACTTGCTTGCAAACGACTCCAAGCCCTCCAATGGGCGGATCATAGTCATAGGTGACAATACCGACTCTCATGGCTGGTGCAGGGTAGAAATGCAGACAAGTCGATTCTAAGAATAGCACAGGAGTGAGCTCAAAAATCGGCTATTGACACAATATCATATTATAGTAATATAGTGCACTTTTGGCATTAGCAATCCCCTCCAAGGTTCGGCTGACGCTCACTGTGCTCCTCTCTGCACTGTTGCAGGCTACCCCTGCCTCTGCAGCAATCTGGGATGTTTTCCCTACCAAAGAGAGAGCTATAGAGATCACTGAATGGGCTCCTGAGACAGGTGACTCATTTTTAGTCGATAGAGATTCGAATGTCGGTTACTTGCTGCACAAAAAAGGCGGCTTCACTTCGTTTACCCTAGCAACAGGCCAACGAAGAGTGGTTCGCTACATAGGGAGAACTTACAATGCAACGACCCCCTTAGCTTCCTGGAAAGCTCTCTCTCGCGAAATAAAAGGTGATCGCATTACATTTGGGAAGTCAGGGCGCTTCCTCCGACTCTCGATGGAGGAAGAGTCTGGACTAGAGCGTACTCCCTACGGTATTCATTCGCATGCTTACATTCAGGCAATGCTTCAGGCAAATGATCGCTACAGAAGCATGGGATGCATTCTTGTCGCAGACGAAGTTCTCGACATAATTATTGAGACATTTGAGCGCAACGGTAACACGCTTGATGTACAAACCGTTGCAGGCTTGGGAGACGATTCAATTTCATTTCAAATGTTGCAGGAGAAAATGAACACTCTCTGATATACTTCTTTTGGAGAGGTGGCCGAGTGGCTGAAGGCACCACACTGCTAACGTGGCAGACCGCAAGGTCTCGAGGGTTCGAATCCCTCCCTCTCCGCCACCCTGCGCTCCCTAGGAGCTTCGGGTGGCAGGCCACCTACTCAATCAACTATGTCATATGCTCCTTTTGAGGCGGAGCTATTTTATTATGCTTCTATGCTCTTTCCTTTTATCCACTTCACGCATTCAAATGCCAAGAAGCCAACGACGGCGGCGCCGGCAATTTTCCCAAGCAGCACAAAAGGTAGCTTCGTAACGAAGAAGAACATCGAGAGAGGCGTTGTGAGAAGCAGCACGTGTGCCAGCAGTGAGGCAGCAATCGCAACCATGAGCCAGCTGTTCTTGAAGGGAGATGATGCAAAGACATTGCTACGAGTGCGAGTGGAGAGAGCCAAAAGCATCTGAAAAAGAATTGTTGTTGTAAGTGTGGCGGTGCGTGCAAGTGTTAGATTCTCGGGGAACTGCGAGAGGGTGAAGCGGAATACAAACAGAGAGACAATCATATTCAGGGCTCCTGCCGAAAGCATCAGTGTCCATTCGCCTGAGAAAATGGTATCAGCGGACTTCCTCGGCTTCCGTTGCATGATGCCTTCCTCCGCAGGTTCCATCGCGAGTGCCAGTGCCGGAAAGCTGTCAGTGACAAGATTGATCCAAAGGATTTGCAAGGGGAGAAGCGGCAGTGGAAAGCCAAGCAGCATTGCGCCTGCAATCGTCATGACTTCACCAACATTGCACCGCATGAGGAAGAGTACAAACTTGCGCACGTTGTCGTAGATACGCCTGCCTTCGGCGATCGCCGAAACAATCGTCGCATAGTTGTCATCTGTTAAGACCATTGCCCCCGACTCGCGCGCAATGTCGGTGCCCTTAAGACCCATGGCGATACCGACGTGCGCACGCTTCAGAGCGGGAGCATCGTTCACTCCGTCTCCGCTCATGGCGACAACGTGACCGAGTGCCTGCAGCGCTTCGAGAATTTTAACTTTATGCTTCGGCTGGACGCGTGCAAAAACGGCAGTGCGCTTCATTGCGTGTTGCAGATCTTCCCTATCCATTTGTTCGAGTTGCTCTCCATCGATGACCCCGTCGGTCTCCAGTCCGACATTTCGTGCAATCGCAAGGGCAGTCGAAGGATGATCTCCTGTGATCATCATCGTGCGAATGCCAGCCTGCTTTGCCTCCACAATCGCAGACGCAACACCCGGGCGAGGAGGATCCATCAGTGCGACGAGCCCTGCGCACGAGATGCTTCCGTCTGTGCCCGATGCAACCGCCAGTACGCGAAGGCCGGCTTTCGAAAACTTCTCAGCCTCAGCGAGAATAAGAGCACGATCATTCGCCGGTAGAAAGCGAGCAATCACTTCGGGTGCACCCTTAAGGTATCGAACGGTTTTTCCGTCTTTTTCATGCAAGGTCACCATGTATTTTGCTTCGGAAGTAAAAGGCACTTCTTCATCGGCGATTGGAAGTCTTTCGATGCCCTCCTGTTCGGCCTTCACCAAGAGAGCCACTTCAGTCGGATCCCCAATGTCCGGAAGTTCCGCTCTATTGCATGATGCTGCAATTTCTATCGCCAAATTTTGCTGCTGCCCACTCGGCAACCACAGACCTTCCACAGCCATGCGATTCTGCGTCATTGTTCCGGTTTTATCTGCGCAAATGATGGTGATACTCCCGAGAGTTTCGACGGCATCTAATCGTCGAATAAGCGCGTTCTTCTTCATCATTCGTTGTGTGCCGATCGCAAGACAAATCGTTAAAGCCGCAGGCAGTCCTTCCGGAACGGCAGCGACGGCTAGACTGACCGCAGTGAAAAAAATATCAATCAGCGGCATGCCTTTCACAGCGCCTAAAGCAAAGATTCCTGCGCAGAAGGCGAGTACAATCACGCCGATGCGCTGACCCGTCTTCTTAAGTTCAATAGCGAGAGGTGTGGGAGGAGGCTTGATGGAGCGAACCATTGATGAAATCTTGCCAATCTCGCTTTTAAGAGCAGTGGCGGTGACGACAGCTTCTCCGAATCCACGCGTCACAAGTGTCGCCGCATACAACATGGCAGGAGACGCATGGGACTCCTTCAGATTTACTTCAGCAAGCTTGGCAACAGGAACAGATTCACCCGTCAGACTTGCTTCATCGACCTCGAGAGAAGAGGTTGCAATCAATCGAGCATCCGCACTCACTCTGTCCCCTGCTTCAACAAGAAAGATATCTCCGGAAACAAGTTCGCGAGCCGGCACAATTTTCAGCACACCTTCCCTTCGTACTTTCACGTTCGGAGCACTCAGTTTCTTCAGGAGCGCAATTGCGTTCTCAGCTCTCCATTCCTGAGCAAAGCCCAAGACTGCATTGATGAAAACGATGGCAAGGATCACGGAAGCATTGATGAGCTCTTCCTGCTCGAATTTTCCGTGCTCGAGAAATGGCACGATCGCCGACACTGCAACGGCTGCGAGAAGAATGTAGACCATGGTGTCTTGAAACTGCGAGAAAAAAAGTGCCAAGAGCGAGGAACGCTGCTCTGGAATTTCGTTGAAGCCCTCAACGGAGCGTATTCTCCCCACTTCCTCATTTGACAGTCCTGTTTCACTGGTCGAAAGTTCTCGAAGAATCGACAATCTGGATGATGTGTTCATAGGAGATGAATATACCATGCTCCTGATGTGTTAAACTAACTTATGGAGAGGTGGCCGAGTGGTCGATGGCGACAGTCTTGAAAACTGTTAATCCCGCAAGGGGTTCGTGGGTTCGAATCCCACCCTCTCCGCCACCCTGCGCTCCTATGGAGCTTCGGGTGGCAGGCCAAATATAGACTAAACGAGTATTTTATGTTATAATGTTTATATGGGTTTCGAAAGATTCGTCAGAGAAGCTGCCAAAATAAACATCGGTGATCCTGTACAAAGGATTACCGGTGCCGTTGGAAAGGAAAAAGCTTTCGACAAGCCGGGAGTTCTCGTCGCAGAAACTGTGAAGGAGGGATTGTTTCTCGTGCCGAGAAATGCAGCGGCGATCGCAAACTGGTCACTCGGAAAGATTTCGAAACTGCTTGGTGCAACGGTGAAGCTTGGTCTTCAATCGGCAATGCTGATTCCGCTGCCTCTCCCAGCCGGAATGAACAATCTTGCGGCAGTACAAAACAAAACAAGGACCTCTCTTGAGTCACTGCGTATCAAGCTTGGTGGAGTTCCAAGAAATGAACATCAAAACTTTGATAGAATGCAATCGACACGCAATGGTGCACAATTCGACACGAGCGGCATTTCAACACTTGCCTCCTAAATCGATAAGGATCGAAGGTGCTGCAACAATCAAAGGCAGATCACGCGGCAGGAGCATCGGCATACCGACAATCAATGTAAATCCGTCGTGCGCACCGAAAGGACTTTTGTATGGAATCTACGCTTGCTTCATCGTCATCGCAGGGAAAAGGTATCAAGGGGCGATGCACTTTGGGCCACGCCCTGCTTTTCGCGATACACTCACGCTTGAGGTGCATGTTCTCGACGCATCGATCGATCAAGCGCCAATTTCCGTCGATCTCGTTCTTGTTTCAAGGATACGGGACGTGCTTGATTTTTTGAGCGTTAGAGCCCTCAAGGAAGCCATCGCAGAGGATATACGGATGACACGTGCTATGCTGAAGCGGTATGAAAAGGATTCTGAAAACACTGATTCCTGAGACATCGGCAATCCGACTGGGCTTCCACAGATTGAAGGCTCTCTGTGCTGCGATTCGGTACGGCTTTCCTGCAACGAAGCTCACGGTCATCAGCATGACGGGTACTGACGGCAAAACTACAACGGTTGGCATGATCGCGCACATGCTGAATGCCTGTGGGCTCAAGACCGCGGCAATTTCTACTGCATTCTTCAGAATTGGTGACGATATTCGCTGGAATGCAACGCAAAAGACATCACCGTCGCCTTTTACGATTCAAAGGTTTCTCAGAGATGCATGGAAATCCGGCTGCACGCACGCAGTGATCGAGTGTTCTTCCCACGGATTGCTTCAGGGAAGAGTGAATCATACGTATCCGTTGATTGCTGGCATTACGAACGTGTCGGAAGAACATCTGGATTATCACGGATCGATGGAGAACTATATCGAAGCAAAGTCGATGCTTTTCCGGATGCTGCCACTCACAGGATCTAAAGTTCTGCATTATTCAGACCGATCGTTCTCTGTTCTCTGCAATATTTCCTCTGCCCGAACAATTCTCTACGATGCGGAGGAAACTCAGGTTGATTCGAGAACAGGAGCACCGCTGAATCTTTGGACGGAAGAATTAACCAATGATGCAGACGGTCTCAATGCCGTGATTCTGTGGAAGGACAAAGGCGGATCCGAAGAACGATTCCCTGTTCACCTTGGCATTCCAGGGAAGTTTAATCTTGAAAATGCTCTGTGTGCCGTCGGCTGCATTCTGGCACTTCCGTCACACCCGAATTTGTACGCAATGGTGGCTGCACTCGCTTCATTCAAAGGCGTTCCCGGGAGAATGGAGCAGATCAAAGCAGGTCAGAATTTTTCGGTATTCATCGACTTTACGGTTACTCCGAAATCGTACGAAGCAACGTTAAGGACTCTTCGGTCGATGCTTCCCCCAGGAAAGCGACTGCTTGTTCTTGCAGGAAGCTGCGGAGATCGCATGAAGGAGAAAAGACCCGTGATCGGGAACGTCTGCAGCCTTCTTGCAGAAGTTTCAGTCATTACGAACGAAGATCCGTACACGGAGAATCCGGAATCGATCATCGATGAGGTACTGTCAGGGGTGTCATTGGATGTTCCCATTTTCAGAGATTCCGCTTCGGTGCCTGATTCTCTCCCTGCCAAGTGCTGTATTCGTATTTCAGACCGCTTGAAAGCCATCCGCTACCTCTTGCAGCTTGCAAAGAAAGACGACATCGTCCTTCTTTGCGGTAAGGGATCAGATACGACCATGATGACCGATGTCGGTCAAATACCGTGGAACGAGCGAGCAATAGTAACTGCGGAGCTGCGAACTCTTTATCCCCAAACGCCCGCTCTGTGACGGCGAACGTAGAATAATACTCCAAGGATGAAGAGAGGGATTGTCAGGAGTTGGCCTCTACTAAGAAGTATCCCAAGCATTGCTATCGGTTCCTGTTGTTGGTCTCTGAAGAACTCAACAATAAACCGCAGAAGCGAATAGAGAACAAGGAATACGCTTGTCGTCTCGCCCACCCTCTTTGTCGAGCCCTTAGACGATCGTAGGTGCAAAAAACAGACCGCGGCAATGAAGACATCCTTGAGCATTGCGTAGACCTGTGTAGGATGTCGCAATCCTTCAACATTCGGAAAGCTTACTGCCCAGGGTAGATTTGTCACTGTTCCGTATAATTCAGCATTGATCAAATTCCCGAGGCGTCCGAGAGCAAGGCCAATCGCAATTGGTACAACAAGTACGTCGAGCAAAGCAAAAAACTTGATGTGATTTTTTTTAGCAAAATACAACAAAGCAAAAAACACTCCGAGGAAACCTCCATGAGAAGACATGCCACCATGCCAGACTGCAAAAATTTCCGCAGGGTGTTCGAGATAAAACGTGCCCCCGTAAAAAAATACATACCCAATTCTGCCACCAAAAAGAACACCGAGGAATACGCAGAGAAACAAGGACTCCTTCTGACGCTCACTCAGTGTCAGTTTTCGATATTGCAGGAGCTTTGGCAGTAGCCATAGTCCGATCAGAAATCCGATCATATACATGATTCCGTACCAATGAATCTCAAATTGCCCAAGGGCGAGAGCAACCGAGCGGGATGGAAGAAATTGGATCATGCTGGCAAGTATAGTATAACTTGTCTGCTTGTATGCTGATTCTCGGTATCGAAACATCGTGCGACGAAACATCTGCAGCCGTTGTCGAAAACGGTCGAAACGTTTTAAGCTGCGTGATTGCGAGTTCAAAGCGGGATTTCGAATACCGTGGTGGTGTCATCCCCGAGGATGCAGCAAGAAAACAATTGGAGGTGATGTTGCCTGTCATTGAAAAAGCATTGTCGGATGCACAATGCGATGTTGCAGCAATTGACGCCATTGCAGTCACAGTGGGTCCCGGACTTCTTGGCTCGCTGCTTGTTGGCACGACGACAGCGAGGGCACTCAGCGTTCTCTGGAACAAGCTGTTGATTCCGGTTCACCACACGCTCGGTCACCTCAGTTCTACGTGGCTTGTGGACAATTCCCCTTCCCCTTTGAAGGATGGGTCAGGGGCAGGGGCGACCTTTCCGATTCTGACACTTTCAGTGTCAGGCGGTCACAGCGACCTATGGATGAGAACATCTCATACGACGGGAACGCTTCTAGGGTCTACTCGAGATGATGCAGCAGGAGAAGCATTCGACAAGGGAGCAGTCATGCTCGGACTTCCGTATCCCGGTGGGCCTGCGCTTGCAGCTCTTGCAGAGCTCGGTGACGAGAAGGCGTATCAATTCCCGTTGCCTCTTCAAGAGCAGCACGGTATGGATTTCAGCTTTTCGGGTCTCAAGACCTCTCTCAAGTATATGCTTCGGGATCTGGGAGATCGAATCGGAAACCTTTCGGTTCGGCAATCCATTGCAGCAAGCTATCAGCTCGCAATTTGCAGGCATCTCGTTTCATCACTTGAGAATGCTGTGCAAAATTTTCCGGAGTGCACAGAAATACACATCGTTGGCGGTGTCTCGGCAAATTCCAAATTGCGCATGATGGCTGCAGAACTTGCTCAGCGTCACGGAATCACTGCTCGATGGCCGAGTAAACTTGTCTACTGCACTGACAATGGCGCCATGATTGCGGCTGCAGGGTACTTTTATCTATCGAACAATCCCGAAGCGCTGAATGCTTCATTTAAAACCAGTGCGACGTTTTCTCTCAGTATGACTAATAGTTGAAAGCACTGAGCGCCGGGAACAGCGCACCGAGAATGATCGCAAGGACACCTGCGATCGCTACGCCTCGTACTACAGTGGATGATTTCATTCAGTGGTGACGGTAATGGTAGAAGTTTTTTGGCTCTTGCGTCCGTCCTTCGTTGTCGCACTCAACATCACTTGATACTTTCCTTCTGCGATGAACACATGTGTGGGACTTTTCTGGTCGCTCTGCGCTCCGTCACCGAAATCCCAAAGCATGGATTCAAATTCTCCGGCTGAGCATGAAGAGTCGAAGAAGACGCCGAGTGGTGCCTTCCCGCTCGTTCTGCTCGGCATGAAGCATGCATCGATGATGGGAGCCTTCACCAAGAGTGTCTGCTTGCTCGAGTACGTTTTGCCTGATGTCGTCTGAATCGTCACTCCAATGACATAGGTGCCGGGCTCGTCATAGAGATGTGTGATCCGCGAACCGGAAAATTTACTTTCATTCTCCGTTTTTCCGTCTCCGTATTCCCAAACGAATCCGGTAATTTCTTCGCCTGCGGCGACGAAAGTATCAGATGCATCGAACGTCACAGTCGCAGGAGCAGTCGGGGTTGCAGGATCCATCGTAAAACGAACGACCGACTCGGGTGACTTTGCATTGATGATGATCCGCTTCCTGAAAACATTCTGGTCGGGATCAACGGCGATCAAATCCAGAAAATATCGTCCTGTGTCACGGTACACCGCATGAAAGCTCTTGTCTGTTGCAAGTACCTCTGAGGCATTTTGCGCATCCCACGCAAAGGAAATGAGTGGCTGTGATGTAATCGGGGTGATGTCCACAACCAAAGGCACTTCCCCCTGAATGGCGTTGCCTATCACGTCAGGGCTGCCTTGAAAGCTTAAATCGGGTAGCGATAAAGGGTTCGTTATTCGAATGACTTTGGAAAGCCTCGCGGTCGCTCCGCTTTGCGAGCGAATCGTTGCGTTCACCGTGAATGATCCGACGATTGAGTAGACGTGAGCGATGCGAAGTCCCTCGCCTGTTTTGCCATCTCCGAAATCCCACGATGCATTTGCAATCGGTTCCTTCGTTTTCAACGTGAATACAGCCCCAAATGGAGGCGTGCCCAAAAGAGTCGCAGGCTCCGTGTCGAGCGTAATCGGAAAGGGCTGCTCGGGTGGCTTCACGACTTCGATTCTCCGCTGATAGGAGGTCTGTGTCTGATTTGAAAAAATGATCGTGACGTTCACACTCACTGGTCCGAGTCGTCGATACGTGTACGAAGATGAAGTATTGGACGTTTCGGTATCGATCACGCCGTCTCCGTCAAAATCCCACTTCGCCTTCAGCAAGGTCGGAGCTCCCTGGCTCACTCTGTCGAGAAGATGCTCAACGGAGAAGGAAGCGGGCTCATCGACGATCGGATCGACGGGCTCGAGAGAAAAGCTTTCTCTCGGAACAAGAAGTCGAAGAGAAACTTGCTTGGAAATTCCATTCGTCATCGTCACGTTTGCAGTGACTTGATAGATACCTGATCTGGATGCGATGAATGTTGCCTGAGGATCGAATGTCTCCTGATCGAAAATTCCGTCTCCTGTGAAATCCCATTGATACTTGAGCGGAACGAACCCAAGTTTCTGAAAAATGGCGAGAGTATCTTGCATGCCGAACGTCACAGAGACCGGAGCGACCAGCTGTTCGCCAGATGCGGAAGGCAAGACCTGCAATGAGAATGTCGGCTCCTTTTTCATTGCGAAGAGCGTCAGTACGCTCACGGCAATGACAGGAGTTATTCCTGCCAGCAATCGAAGCAGTGCTGCGATCTTGATGCGTGCGTTTTTCTTTTTTACCAAAGCAATTCTCATGCAACCAATGAGTCCGAATAACGAACTGATGACCATTCCAATAAGCAGCGTGACAGCGCCGATCTTCTTCAGATCCGCATCACTTCCATCCTGTGTTGGAAAATGAGAATACAGGTACAACGCAAATCCAATATAGACAAGAGCGATGACAATCAGGCTGATCCAAGCAATGCCGGCAAGAACATGGATTCTCTTCCCTGGATCTGGAGAAAAATCCGTCTTGGTTGCCATCGTATCCGTTTTCACATTCGAATCCTGCGATGATTGGGGCAGAGCAATGCCGTCGAGCGGCGCCTGAGATTTCTGATCCTGAATCATTGCTTCTTGCAGTATCCACGGAATGCGATGCGGGCGGAAGTGGCTACTCCGCCAAAATCATGTCGAAGATAGCTTCTGACAGAACGACAGTTCCCGTTGATGTCTGTGCAATACTTCCGACAAAGGCTTCACTCAGTGATGCTGAGAACAATAATTCTGACGAATCTGATTCCGGAAGAACATTAATTAACTTCCAGTCTGCATGGAGAAGTGCAAATGTTTTTGCATCAATGCGCAGTTTGCCAGAAATTGAGAGGTCATCGGCGGCGGCCTCGGATAACAGTCGAACAGACAGTACATATGCGAATGAAGTTCTCGAAAGTCTCACGAGGGTCGAATGATCAACATGAATCGCGGTAAAGTATGCATCGATGAGTACAGGATCTGGCACTGCTGGAGTCGCCAGTCCCGGAGAAGCAACAACAATTCTTTTTTTCGGAACAGCGATTGTCAGTGAGTATGCATGTCTGAGAGGCAAAACGGATCCAGTAAAAGAAAAACGGGCGGTGCGATGAGCTGCACCTTGCTTGAAAGTAACGGCTCCTGTGCCATTCATTAAAAAACCATCGCTCGTGGTACTTCGTATGATTGCGCGTTTTAAGACTTCTTCTTTTGAAACTTCCACAGGCGAAATCAGACTGCAGGCAGTCAGTAAAAAAATGCAGAAAAACGGCAGAATGATTTTCATCTCTCTCGATACGGAGAAGCGAGGATGTCGGACGGTTCTTCTATAATGAAGCTAACGGTCTTACTCTGCGAACCACGAACTTCTGCTTTCAGATTCAATACGATCGTCTGTCCTGCATGAATGATGAACGTCGGGCTGAAATCGAGTGTAATCGTGTACCCACGCATTCTGGGAGCAAGCCTCGTAAGGGAAACGCCGGAAAGCTTCTGCAGCGAAAACCATTGCAAATCCATGTCGCGAGCACGTCCGTCATTGGTGAAGGTGATTCGCTTCAAAATTTGTGCGCTCCTGACATCCGCTGTGAGCTGCAGTCTCGCTACTGTTTCGATCCTGCCGTATCGAATGGGACCGGAAATCGGCAGCAGACGTGCGGTAAGTTTCCCTGCAGTCACCGGTAGTGCAACAACTGTGCCGTTGTCCACGCTCGACGACAACACGGTTTCCTTCGCCGTCGACAGAATGCCAGAAAGACCCGAAAGACTCATCGCATGCTCGGATGCGACAGTCGCATCAGGACTCATGTCTGCAAAAATCGCAAGAGAACTTGCGCTGCATTTCGGAATCACATACGAGCGAAATCGAAGTGTTGCTGTTTTGTTTCTTCGGTCAAATTGGGCGGTTCTCGTCACTCGTGTGTAGCCGTCAACCGCATACACCGAAGCAATGTCGTCAGTACTTCCGAGACCGGTATGCTTCAATTCCAAAGACTGCACTGTGATGTCTGCGTCACAAGAGGCGGACATGTTCAGTGTCAAAAAAGGAACGCGGGTTGCTCCTCGAGCAACTGAACCGAATTGTTGCTCTCCTTCCACTGCGATCGTCAATTGCCCGGTGCCGCTGACTGCATGGTGGCTTCCGGGTTCCAGCAGTGCTGCTTGCGGAAGGGGCTGTTGCATAAAATCAAGCAACATAAAGGCGACAAGGATTGGGGAGAAAACATTCATACCTTTATTGTATCACCAACGCCCCGAGGCTCCCCCTCCGCCGAACCCTCCACCTCCAAATCCCCCGAATCCACCGCTCCCGCCGCCAAAGCCTCCTCCTGGACCCCAACCACCCCCAGCCCACCAGCGAGTCTTTCCGCGTGAATGAAAATTTTTAGAAACAATAAAATCGAGAATCAGTCCCAGTGGAATCAGAATCGGAATCAGCAACCACCAGCCGAGAAGCAGTGCTCCAACCATGCCACCGACTCCTCCGAACACTCCACCGAGCCACCATGATTTCGTTCGCCCGAGGACAGAAACAACCCACTGAAGAAAGAGCAATGCGAAAAGAAATACAATTCCGGGCACCGGAGTGTCCTGAGTTGCCTCGTAGCGATCCGCCGTGAATTCTCCTGCGATGTGTCCTTTGAGTGACTCGATGGCGGCAGCAATGCCTGCTGCGTACTCGCCGTTCCGAAAATTTGGAACGATGTCTTTATCGATGATGCCCTTTGCGACTATGTCCGGTACGGCACCTTCAAGTCCATATCCGACGTCGAATCTCACTTCGCGTCCCTCGTAGTCGATCAGCATCAGAATACCGTTGTCCTTTCCCTCCGATCCTATTCCCCACTTCCTGCCTATCTGGAGTCCAATGTCTTCGATTGTTCCACCGTCGAGATTCGGGAGAATCACGATGGCAATTTCATTTGAGGTTTGATTTTTGTAGCTCAGAAGCTCGTCGTCGATCGCTGATTTTTGTGCAGGAGTTAAGATACCAGCCGTGTCTGTCACATAGCCGTCATTTGCGGGCAACACAAAGGCAGCAACCGCGCGAAATGATTGCACAAAAAATATGCCAACAAACAGTAAAATAACCAGAGCGCTCTTGCCTGTGCGCGTAAAACTATGAGTCATCGGAGGCAGGGCTACTTTGTAAAGTCGACTGCAGGTGCGTTTTCAGCACCCGGTGCAGCGTCGAATGTAGTCTCGGGCTCAAAACCAAAAAGTTTCGCCGCGAGAAGTCCCGGGAAGCGTCGCGTACGTACATTGTAGGCAACGACTGCTTCGTTATAGTCCTTGCGGGCAGTCGCAACTCTATTTTCGGTTCCCTCGAGCTGCGTCATCAGATCGCGGAATGCTTGCGTAGCCTGTAACTGAGGATACGCTTCGACTGTGACCAGTAAGCGCGAGAGTGCCGAATCGAGCTGGCCTGCAGCCTGTATTTGCCCTGTTCTGTCTGCAATCGACTTACTCTGTGCCCAAGCACTTCTGGCCTCGGTGACTGCTTTGAATGTTTCCTGTTCAAAACTTGCGGCTCCTTTCACCGTTGAAACAAGATTCGGAATGAGATCGATACGCCTTTGATACTGCGTTTCCACCTGCGCCCATTCCTGCTCGACGAGCCCTTTCGATGATACGAGTCCGTTGTAGCTCGAGACAAGCCAGAGAATAAGGATGGCTGCGCCACCAATCAGGAACCATGACATGGGAATTTTTCGCATAGACGTGAGTGGAAAAGAGATCTTCTGAATTCTAGCAGAAAATCAGTCACATGCTAGAATTCATTCATGAAAAACAAAGTCACGATCATTGTGAGCAGCCTGCTTGTCGTCGTTGCACTTTCTTCTTCCGCCTCATCATTCTCCCGTTCTCGTTCACTGTCTTCCTCGAGACCAGTTTTCCGTTTTCCGGAACGCAGAGGGAGTGCGCAGTCTTCCTCGAGTTTGCAGACTGCACAGAAGCAAAATGCTTCTTCTGCATTCAAGCGCGTTCTTACCAAAGAGCAGATTCGCGATGGAGAGAAGAGAAAGAAACAATACGAAGACATTCTGAAGAAGCTGAAGGCAATACAGGACAGGGCGAAGAAATACCAAAATACTCAGAGCTCGAAGAAGTCAGTCTGAGAGCTTAGCCTCTCAGATTATTGATCGGGAGACTAGCAACCATGGCAACTGTGACAAGGGCGATGAGTGCCATATGAGCGACTAAAAGCCTTACAGAGATGCCTTTGGAGATACGAAAGGTAGAGTTCATAATTTTTGGGGGAGCGCAATTGTAAAGGCAGCTTTTCTTTTGTCCAGAAAGTTGAACAAATAATGTGTTCAATAAAGCAAGCACACTGTTGTATGCTCGCGTGCGATCGGGACGTAGCTCAGTTGGTAGAGCGCGTGGTTCGGGACCACGAGGCCGGAGGTTCGAGTCCTCTCGTTCCGACCACATTGATTCACTAACAATCAGCAATGATTCAAATAGAAGGCTTCCTCTACATGATAAAGAGTCAAAAGGATGGCTCCTTTTATTTTGGTTCCACTAACGACATCAATCGTCGACTCATACAACACAATAATGGAGAATCAGCTTCGACTCGGTCGAAAAGACCATGGAAACTCGTGCTCGCTCTGAAATAGGTTGTCCACCGTGCTACGGTTGGCAAGCCATCAGAAAGAGAGGTGGACTGCTGAGTTCCCTTCCTCCTACTTCCTCACCTCCTTCAGCGTGCCCTCTGCAACAAGTACTTTGCCGAGGTAGACATTGACGGTGTTGTAGCCACGAACATCACTCTTTGTTGAGAGCTCAACCGAGTGACGAGTGTCACCGAGGATGCTCTCGAGGATTCCGACTTCCATCATAACGTTCGTCGCTGTGTTTTTGAGCATCACGGTGTAGCTGGTCTTCTCCGGAGCTTTCAAAATGTTGACGTTCACCGTAACGATGGAAGATCCGTCAGCGAACGTGCGCAAGTACCCAATACCGTTTGCCTTGGCGGGAGCGACTCCGGAAATTGCACCGTACGAGAAGGTTGTCTGTGCTCCATGAATCGGATCAGCAGGATCGTTGCCCTTCTGAATGACCTGATTGTATTTCTTCGCCTTATCCATTGCTGCAGGATCGACTGCGTCTTTTTTTCCGCAGGCGGAGAAGAGAACTGCGACGACGACAACGAAGAGAGAAAGTTTTTTCATAGGGAGTTTGGTGGAATGTCCGAATTGTACCACAAATGTTTACCAGAGAAGACCTCTGGGTCTTGCGCTCAGCCTCGAACGTTCGAGCAATGCATGTTCCATGCTGCGGTCAGACAAACTGCGATAGGCCGCAGCGTCTTCGGGGTAGATTGCAGCAAGTAGACTGCATAGTTTCGCAAGCTCCTCCACATTCTGCGAAAGATCGATGAAGTGCGTGTTCTCTTCGATGGCAAGTCCGAAATCATTGAGAAGCAGCTCGAATTCATTTCGTCTCGCATCGAGCGTTTTCGGCTGAGTCCGGAGAAGCTCCACGAGCGCACGCGTGATTCCGAGATCGTTGTAGCGACCGAAATCATACGCTTTGCCGAATGCGATCAATGCATTGCTTGGGTCCTTCCGAGCGATGAATAAATCTCCCTGCAATTTCCAGATGCGATAGTCCAGATTGTTCAATACCATTGCGCGATCGATTGCAACTTGAGCACTGTCGAGATCCCCATCGGTCATCAGTATTTTAGCTCGGCTGAGCCAGCCGTCTCTCGGAAACATCGATGCTGTCGTGCGTGAATACAGAGACAGAGCCGTGGAATAGTCACCAGCACGCTCTGCTTTGCGAGCGAGAGAACTGACGGTCAGATATCGTCCCTCAGAAAGTGTGACAAGAAGCAGTGCAATGGCGAGCAGAACAGTAATGATTGTTTGCAAAGATGTTCCGATTTTGCGCTCGGTACGTGTCGGCAGTAGCCCAAGTGCGATCCAGAGCGGAGCGCTGATGCCAACAAACTGCAAATTGTAGTCAATCAGATTGTGAAGAATCACCCCCAACACGGACACGAGAAGCAGAAGCATCAACAGACTGCCTGCTTTCGCATTCCTCCGGGTCTCTCTTCTTAGTGCAGAGAGAAAACACCACGTAACGATCAGGAGAAAAAGAATCGAAGCAATAACTCCCCTCTCCATTGCAAGCTTCAGGAAAACGTTGTGAGGGTGATCGGACGTTGCGAGTACACTTTGCTGAGCATGCGGCTGAAGAAATCGAAAGCTGTAGGGGCCGTAACCAAAAAGTGGCTTCTGAGCAGCAAAGTAAAAAGATTGCTCGAAAAATTGCGCTCGCTCGGAAACGGAAGACTTCCCCTCACTGGCAGTGAAGGTTGCTTTCTCTAGAACGGATTGAACGGGATTGAATTGCGATCGAAGATGATTGATCAGAATGAAAAAAACAAATGTGACCATCAATACGGCTGCAAGTTTCTGAAGGAGTAGACGCACGCTGAATGAAGGCGCTTTCGCTACGAAAGCTGCAACGGCAAGAAAAAGAATCTGCGCAACAAACACGATGATTGCTCCCCGGGAATAACTGAGAAGCAAGCATGCATTCAACAAGGCCATGACAAGTATTTTGCCAATAGGCACTTCGACTTTTGTTTTTCTTCCCCAGAGAGACCAGACCATCAGAGGCCATGCAAAGAGCAAAAACTCCGCCCAGGCATTCGGCCAGTAATCCGTGCTGAAGCGGACATCGAAGAATGTTCCGACAAAACGGCTGACCGGTTGAAGCGAGTAGACGATAATGCCTACAGCACAGGCGACAAGCGCAGCAATCGAGAGAATGCGTGCAAATCGTGAGGTAAATTTTGGAATGTCTGTCGCTGGAATACCGAGTGCAAAATGAAACAGCAAAAAGAGAGATGCTGTCTGCATCACTTCATCCAAGCCGTAATTTTTTGTACTGGAAAGATAGAAGCTGATGACGGTCCACACGACGAGAGCGCATGCGAGTGACCAGAGCGCGAGAGGAGGCGAAACACGCTCGGACTTCGGTACGAAGAAGACGTCGGCGAGCGTGATAAAGCAAGCGATACCCGCGAGCATCCATGTCGCATCGAGTGCTTTCCCACCTCTCCAAAGAACGGCAAACGTGAGCAAAAAGAAGAGAATCCAGTTGAGAGCGGAACGATGGAGCGTGATTCGCATGTAAAGATGATACACCCCCACCCCTAACCCCTCCCCCGACGGGGAGGGGAAACCATGCCATTCTGTAAAGCATTGCTTCCTTCCCCATCGGGGGAAGGATCGAGGATGGGGGTCGTTTAGGGTATACTCATTTCATGGACTGGAACCCACTCACACCCGAGGAAGAACAAGTCATTGCCTACAAAGGAACCGAAGCGCCGTTTTCCGGTGAGTATGATTCGGAATCCAGAAATGGAACGTACGTCTGCAGGCGCTGCAACAGCAAGCTCTATACCTCTGACAGCAAATTCAACTCGGGTTGCGGATGGCCAAGCTTCGATGAGGAAATTGCGGGAGCCGTGAAACGCATTCCCGACGCAGACGGTAGACGCATTGAGATACAGTGCACAAATTGTTCGGGCCATCTCGGTCACGTATTCGAAGGTGAGCAACTGACTCCGAAGAACACACGTCACTGCGTGAATTCTCTTTCAATGAAATTTGTGCCTGCAGAGAAGTAATCAGGGATGCACGACAATGCCGGTTCCGGTCTCCCAGTATGGGATCATATCCGGTCCCAAATTTTGAATTGCAGCTCCACCCGGTATGACCGTGAGCGGATCGATATACTCATTCACCTCCTCTTCAGTCTGAACATAACCGCGCATATCGATTGCAGTTCCGCGATGAATGCCGAGATGAAGGTGCTTTCGATTGCCATCGGTATCGTGACTCCTCGCTGCGCCCAGAATGCCAAGCTGCTTCCCCGCTATAATTTTTGTTCCGGTCTTCGGAAGACTTGCAAGGCTCAGATGACCGTACAGTACTGTCACGGTCTCTCCCCTGATGACGCAACGTTGTATGATGAGCCCTCCGTATCCTTCTGCGAATCCACTGGAAAGAACTTTTCCAGAGCAAATTGCAAATACAGAAATATCTTGATCAAGCTCCTCTTTCGTCACTTCAAAGTCGGTCGCGACATGGTATCCGCTGAAGCGTTCAGGGGGACTGATGGGGTTATCTTCGGGATCCGGAGTGACTCGCAAACCGAATGTGAGTACGGTCGGTCGAGTGCCACTCTGTGGAATGGGATCCTGCATGGCCGAAGCCGAGCATCCGGCAAAAAACACGGAGAATGCAAGAAGCAAAGGAGGATAGTTGAGCATATTCTTTAGACGCATCAGAAAGGCAATTCTTACGCAGTAAGAGAAGGCCTGGTGATTCGTCTCAGCAATACACGAATCCATTATCTTCTTCCCCACATTGTTATGGCCGCAGATCTTAAACAGCAGATGCGCATCCTCGAAACTGAGAAAAAAGCGACCGAAGCACTCCTCAGGCAGCAGCGAGAAATTCTCCGAAAGGAGCAGGCTCAGCTCAGCAGAGATATCTCGCAGATGCACACTCAGAAAAGCAAGGTCTCGAGTGAGATCAGCAAACTGGGATAGAGTAGCTTTCCTCACTTCGGCTTTTTCACTACAGTGCAACGGACGTTTTGTCGTTCATTGCATCATCGTGCCGATGTGGCGGAATTGGTAGACGCGCACGCTTCAGGAGCGTGTGAGAGCAATCTTGTGCGAGTTCGAGTCTCGCCATCGGCACCACAACGAGTGAGTTCATTTATTTGCTTTTTTCATGTGAAGACTCAGTCTCCACTTCATCATCAGATGAAGCGACTTCTGGTTCTGTGTACATTTGTATCAGCCCCTTTTCATCGCCCAAAAAAGTGGCGACAGTAAATTCAGACTTTCCGTCATACTCCAAATCATCGTTCAACTTAGATACTCTTTGCGCATCCCATGTAGAGACACCCGACAGTCCACGAAGAATTCGACCTTCGATAGTGATTTTGCCGTCTGCTCCCAACAAGATTTTTGTCACGAAAACCGGAAATCCTCTCGATGTTTGTGCCCACTTTTTTCCGTTCATGATTAGCAATGTTTGCGAATCCTTGTCGACAAACTGCAGTGAAGCGAACTTTTCCTTTCCATCTGCGCCTTTGACAGGTGAATAGATAATCTCTCCTTTTTTGATTTCGCCGGGCGCTCTCGTTGCCCATACCGATTCCGGCATCACGAGCGGCATGATGCCTTCATCCTCCTCATTGGAAACTCCTTCACTGAGAACAGGTTTAGCAGTAGCAGTTTGTTTGGAGCGTTCTTCGACTTCCCTTTTCTTCGCATCCTCTGCAATTCTTTTCTGAAGAGCAGAGTAGTCAGCAGCTCTCTGCACTGCTGCACGCTCATCGGATTTCTTCATTTGATCATTGGCAAACATACATGCAATCAGCGAAACTGCGGTAGTTGTGCCGAAGAGAATTTTTCTCTCCGTCGGTGTGCGACCCATAATCCCGAAATTTGTATACATTTGCCTTGGGTCACCTTGATCGCCCCCATCGCTTGCCATGCCAAATGAAAATTTGCTTTGTTTTCTCAGAAATGCGGGAAACTTCGCACTATCAATCGATCCCTTGTCCGTGGTGGTCATTACATCTGCCTCCGACTGCTCATAGTGCTCCTGCATGCCTGTATCGTAATCAAAATACTGTTCATCGCTACTATTTCGCAGGCCATAGGGAAAATCTTGGCTACCATATGAGGAAATATTGCACTGCTTTCGATTCTTGGTACGATTGAATGAATGAAATCAATCAATACTCATGACACTCCGTCGCACTCTAGAAGCGGATCACTCGTGCATCCGAATAATCTGCTTGTGCAGGCCCTTGCAGCTGCTGCTTTTACCATGGCTTCAGTCCATTCCGAACTAGAGAGGCAGGATAGTCAATTGATGAAAGTGACGGCAGAAGCAGAACATCCAGTTGCGTCTCCGCATGCAGAGAAACCTGCACTAACTCCTGAAGATGAACGATTGCTGCAGGAGATAGACAGAGATCTAGATATTTCTCTTGATCATTGTTCATCCTGTGCAAATCTTCTTGCTATACCAAAGGTGCTACTTCGTTTGCCTATTGGGGGCGAGCCGATTTCGATTGAAAAGCTTCGCTCTGCATCGAAGGGTTGCGTGACTGAGGAACTTTACGAATGCGTGGATCGATCTCTTACGACTTTGGAAAATCATCCTCATCTTTCACTTCGTGCATCAGAACTTGCGGAACAGAAACTGAATGCGCTTGGGGCGATGGATCTTCGAAGGCCGGCACTTCTGACTTTACTATCTCTTTGTAGAAAGCAAATGATTGAACAGCAAGAACAAATGAATAGAAAGGAAATAGTAAAACAGTAGAAGCGCTCTTGACGATCAAAAATTATCACTCTACACTCCCGACTGATAATTCGCTGTGCACTGGTTCACACTCGAATCCTTTGTCATCTCTTCCCCATTCCTTCCTATGTCCAAAGACACACGCAAGGTAGAAGACCTCGCAACGACGATCGAGCCACTTGGCGACCGCGTGATCATTCATCCGCTCGAGAAGGAACAAGTAAGTTCGTCCGGAATTGTCATTCCTGAGACCAGCAGCAAAGAGAAACCACAGGAAGGAGTCGTTATTGCTCTTGGAAAGGGCGGTATCATGAACGACAAAGGTGTGCTCTGCCCCGATCCTCACCAGTATTTGAAACTCGGAGACATCGTACTTTTCGGTCGTTATGCAGGTGATGATCTCAAAGTAAAATCGAAGTCAGGTAAAGACGTTGAACTCAAAGTACTGCACCTGGATTCTGTTCTTGGCATTGTAAAATCGTAATGAGTATCGCAGGTCGGAGACCTGCATTGATCTTTCTCTTTTGATTCTTTTTCTTCCTTTATTTCCTTTTATTCCTCTCAATTATGTCTTCCAAAATTCTCGCCTTCGGTGACGACGCTCGACACAAGATTGTCCACGGCATCAAGAAGCTTGCAGACGCGGTCCGTGTTACGATGGGACCGAACGGTCGCAATGCGCTGATCTCCAAAAGTTACGGTGCGCCGACCGTCACCAAAGACGGCGTCACCGTTGCCAAAGAAATCGAGTTGGAAGATCCGTGGGAAAACATGGGAGCTCAGCTTGTGAAAGAAGCAGCAACGAAAACCAATGATGCAGCCGGTGACGGAACGACGACGGCAACAGTGCTCGCAGAGGGCTTGATTTCCGAGGGACTCAAATTCCTGACAGCCGGTGCCAACGCTATTTCGATGAAGAACGGCATCATGAAAGCGGTCGATGCGGTTGTCGCCGATCTCGACAAACAGAAGAAAACGATTTCGACGAAAGAAGAGTACGCAGCCGTTGCGACAATTTCTGCGCAGGATCCTGAGGTTGGAAAAATGATTTCGGAAGTCATGGAGGATGCCGGTGTGAACGGTGTCATTACCATCGAAGCGGGTCAGACAATGGGTCTTGAAAAGGAGTACGTCGAAGGAATGCAGTTCGACTCCGGCTACATTTCGCCATATTTTGTCACGGACGCATCCAGAATGGAGGCGATCTACAAGAATGCTTTTGTTCTGATCACCGACAAGAAAATTTCGTCGATTCAGGAAATACTTCCAATCCTTGAGGCAGTGGCGCAAAAAGGAAGAAAGGAAATCGTGATCATTGCGGAAGGGGTGGAAGGAGAAGCGCTCGCAACACTCGTCGTGAACAAAATCCGCGGCACATTCTCCGCCATTGCCGTCAAAGCTCCTGCATTCGGCGATCGACGTAAGGAAATTCTTAAAGACATCGCGATCCTAACGGGAGGCAGAGTGATCAGCGAGGAAGTAGGCCTGAAACTCGAGAACACAAAGCTCGAAGACTTGGGCCAGGCAGGAAAGATTGTGATCACAAAAGACAACACCCTCATTGTGGACGGTGCCGGCTCAAAGAAAGATATCGAGGCTCGCGTCGACGAGATCAAAGCGAATATCGAAAATACGAAGAGTGACTTCGACCGAGAGAAATTGCAGGAGCGCATGGCAAAGCTCTCTGGAGGCGTTGCAATCATCAAAGTCGGTGCTGCAACGGAAGTTGAACAGAAAGAGCTTCAGCACAGGGTTGAAGATGCGTACTCAGCCACTCGTGCAGCTGCAGAAGAAGGAATTGTTGCAGGAGGCGGAGCCGCTCTCATCCACGCACTCAAGTCACTTGAGAAAGTGAAGGGTATGAACGAGGATGAGCAGATCGGTATCGATATCGTTCGCATGGCACTCCCCTACCCTCTCAAGAATATTGCGAGCAATGCAGGTCTCGAGGGCTCGGTCATCGTCGAGCACGTCAAGCAGGGCAAAGATGCAAAATTTGGTTACAACGTTACGACTAACAAGGTCGAAGACCTGATCGCGTCCGGCATTATCGATCCGAAGAAAGTCACGCGCTCAGCGCTGCAGAACGCAGCGTCTGTCGCCGCGATGTTCCTCACGATCGAAGTTGCGATTGTCGATGCTCCCAAGAAAGAGTCTGCCGCAATGCCGCAGATGCCAGGAGGCATGGGCGGGATGGGAGGTGATTTTTAGGAAAAGCTAATCGAAGAGAGGGGCACATGAAGCCCCTCTTTTTTGAATTATGAAGTATGAATTGCGAATTATGGATTTTATCCAAATAACAGACGCGGCAGCTTCCTAATTCATAATTCTTAATTCATAATTCTGCTCTCAATACTTTTTCCTAACTTCAACCATGGACACATCCGAAATCCAAAAGAAGTGCGAGCAATTTCTCGCCTCAACCGGCCTCCCTGGCTTTATCGTCCTCGGCTTCCAAACAGAACCGGATAAAACGCAGATGGTCTATTCGCTCAAGAATATGCCTCTCAAGGGTGTGGTGAAAGGACTGACGCATACGCTGAATGATTTGATGGGGAGGATCTGAGCTTTCGCCTCACCCCCGTCCCCTCTCCCAGCGCTGATGCGCTTAGGGAGAGGGGTGCGCTGCTGTTCAGTAAAATTGCACTGAAGGATAGCGGGGCTCCCCCTTCTCCCCAACGTAGTGGGAGAAGGGGTTAGGGGATGAGGTGGAGACTGGTATATACTCTTCGCCATGAAAGGAAAATTCATCGTCATCGAAGGCCCAGACGGTTCCGGAACAACGACGCAAAGCAAATTGCTTGCGGAGAGACTGGTGAGTGAAGGTCATGATGTTCTTCTGACAGCAGAACCAACAGACGGTTCGATTGGGAAATTTATCCGCGAGCAACTCAAGCTCAAAACGATCCCGTCTGCGTCAGCATTGCAGCTTCTTTTCTGTGCAGATCGAGCAGCGCATATCGAGACCGTCGTGAAGCCGGCACTGAAGGCCGGAAAGATCGTGATCTCCGATCGCTACGTGATCTCGACCCTCGTGTACGGCGAAGCACTGGGGCTAGATCCGGACTGGCTTCTTCGCGTGAACACTCCGTTTCTGGAACCCGACGTGATGATGATTGCCCTTCCGTCGTTTCCGGTCTGCATGGAACGCCTCAAGAAACGCAGACAGCTGGATGTCTTTGAGAATGCAAAATTTATGCGGAAGGTACACGACCTCTATGACCGTGCGATTCACGATGATAGGAGTATTCGTCACATCGATACGGAAAAATCCAAGGAGCTGGTTTCGAAGGAAGTCTACGAAGCGGCGATGGAGTGATGAATGGCATTGCTTATCTTTCAAAAGTACGTTATACTTATTTACGTATTTTCTTCTTTTTTCCTATGACCACTAAAGTGACTCGCAGTACCGTCCGAGGTCAGATAACGCTCCCAAAGCGTTGGCGCACACAAGCTGGCACAGATCTGTTTCTGATGGAAATGACTGATAGCTCTATTCTCATTAAGCCGATGAAAGTGAACACAGTAAAAAAAGAACAGATTCTCTTCGACGCGGATCGCGATAACGACGGAAAGGGTGTGAGCCCGGACGAGATGATTGCGGTTCTGAAGCGTATTCAACATGGATAGAATCGAAAAACTTCTTCGTGCAATGAATCCAAAACAGAAGCTGGCAATGCTTTTGCTTTTGGCTCAGCTGAAGAGGGATTACACACTGATACCAGGAATCAAGAAGCTCATCGGCAAACAGCATGCTTTTCGCATACGCCTGGGAGGTTACAGAATCATTTTCATTGTCCATGCAGATCGAACAGTCGAAATAGTGCGTGTCACAAAAAGAGACGAGGGTACCTACAAAAACCTTTGATGTCTGTAAGGGGTTTCAAAGGAAGTGTACGAAGCGGCGATGGGATAAAATAAATTTGATTTTAAGAGAGAGGAAGAGGACACTTTTCGGTATTACCTCCAATTGCTTCTATGAAAAAAGCTCTGAAGAAAGAAATACTTATTGTCAGCGGCATTGCGATTGTCGTCATCGCAATTGTTTTTGGAAAAAGCATGGGTGTAGATGTTTTCACGGGGCAGCATCTGAAAGGAGCGGCATTGGCTTCATGTTCATCGTCAAATAATAATTGTCCTGATCGACATGCATCTTGTGGTACAGGAAACAGTGGTACAGGAAACAGTTGTATGACCTACATCGACCCAGGATTCTGGCCATTCACATCTCCCTCTGCAAGATGCGGTTGTTTTCCGACTCCGGCTCCTCTCGGAGCTTGTTGCGGCACAAATTCATGTTGGAGTGTATTCACGCAAGCAGGTTGTGCGGCACCCAGAACATGGCACCAAGGAAAAAGCTGCGGAGACGCAACACTGCCTGCTACTTGCACCGTCGCAGTTCCACCTCCTCCACCTCCTCCGACTATGGGAGCCTGTTGTGGCGGCAATATGTGCAATGGACCAGGACCACAATCGAGCTGTTCCGGGACAAGAACATGGCATTCAGGAAAGAACTGCGGTGATGCTACTCTGCCCGCCACGTGTAGGCCTTCTGCATGCCCTGGTTCTATCACATGCACGACGAATCTTTACTGTACCTCGAATTATCCAGGATGCACTGGGTGCAATCTTGGGACAAACACGTGCATGTAGATACTCTAAATCAGGAACCACCCATTAGGTGTTTGTTTTTAATGATTTGATTTCCTTATATTAATAGAGGAAACTCTTACACGATTCCCCCAGCAGACTATTTATGCAAAAAGCTCTCAAGAAAGAACTCTCGCTTGTCACAGGAATCACTCTTGTGACAGTTTTGGTTTTCGTTATCGGACAGCAATTTGGGTTTGATCCGCTTGCAGAACAGGAAAAGCTCAAGGGGTTCGTCAACCCTGGTTCGATGTCAGCTTTTTCTCCGGGATCCACCGGAGCAGGTTGTGTTCCAATGACCAGCAGCATCAAAATGCCGATGTTCGAGTGGTCAGGGCAATTGACACCTTCTGCATTCAGTTCATCACCGAGTCCGACGGTTCCGGTTCTACAGCGACTGGCTGACCGATGCAATGCGATGGCAAATATGCCTTACGTATGCACAGGATCGTGCACGAAAAGTGTCACTGCTACTGCAATCGAGCAATATTCCGGATATCTGACAAGTCCAGCATCCCCTACTCAAAGTGTTCGCTATTACGCATGCAATTGCGGTGGTTCGAATACAAGGGCTTATACTCTTTCAACAGTTCTGGATTCTACACCTAGTTCATGTTCGTGCACCTTTACCACGCTTTTTGCAGGTCCAGGCCAGAAAGCATTTTATGCCACTCAAACATGCAAAGTGACAACGAGCTGCACGTGATTATTTGATTTTAGCTCGATACCAGAGCATGATTTAAGTAATTCCCTCCAATTACTTCTATGAAAAAGGCTCTCAAGAAAGAACTCTCGCTTGTTACAGGGATTACGCTTGTAACCGTTTTGGTTTTGGTCATCGGACAGCAGTTTGGTCTCAATCCGTTTTCTGGCAGCTACCTTAAAGCTATGATTGGAAGTTCCGGCTCATCTATGACTCTTCCTTCGTCAATTGCTTCAACGACTTCCTCTTTTTCTTCGATATTGTCATCATCAATTTCAACGACATCATCTTCATTGTCTTCCATTATTCCTTCGTCTACAGCTCTTTCTTCGTCACCTCCTCCGGCTCCTCCACCCGCTCCTCCTCCACCACCCTCTTCTTCTGTACCCCCCAAGAAGAATTGCTGCTACAAACCTACTTATAATACTTGTACCTCAGATAATGGAACTTCAGTGTCAACAGTTACAAAGGCTGAATGTGATGGGGGCACTCCGAACAACTGTTGGGGCGACTCGTGCACTACTCTCCATGCCAATCCCGCCTGTAATTGTCCCATGCCAAAAGGGGCTTGCTGTGTCGATACAGGATCGGCCAAATATTGTTATGAACCTAAAACAAAGTCGGAGTGTGGCGCAGGGAGAGTTTGGTTAAGAGATATTACGTGTACCGAAGCCGGTACTGCTCCAGGAGCGGAGCCTGCATGTCCCACTCCGGGTGAATGTACGGACACGTCGTCATCGGCGGCTGGAGTAGCTCAAACTGCCTGTTCAGCAAAACCTGCTTCTTGGACTGTTTCTTCTTTTAACGACGCTCTTAAGAGCGATGCCTCCAGTTCAGCACAGGCTCTCTGCGCCTCATCCGCGCCCTCTCTTGCTCCTGCTTGCGGTTCCGGCTGCGCCAACGGCAGCGGTGCTCCCACCTTTGGAGCCACAGGCTCAGCATCAGCAAGTTCTAATACTGTCAGCACCACCGGCTGTCCTCCGAATCAAAAAAGAGGCAAATGGACCGGGAAATGCATCGTGACACGCGACTGCGTAGTCGCTCCTTGAGCGTGTTCTCGAATCCTCAAGAAGAGCCTACAATGTGCACATGTCCCCCCTTCTCCTCTTAGGTCGACCAGTAGCAGATTCGCTGCTCGAGAGCCTGAAAGCAGACATCAAGAAGCTCGATCCGAAGCTGGTGGTCGTGCAGGTAGGAGATGATCCGGCGAGCGAGAGTTATATCAGGCAGAAGCTCAAAAGCTGCGAGGCAGTAGGGCTTCGGAATGAGCACAGACATTTATCGGAAAAAGTAACACTGGAAGAACTGATGCAGACTATCGGAGAACTGAATGAGAATGCAGACGTAACAGGTTTCATTGTGCAGCTCCCGCTTCCAAAGGCTCTGCAGCCGCATGTACCGGAGGTCATTCGTGCGATTGATCCGAAGAAGGACATCGACGGATTTGGTGCATATAACCTCGGAAAAATGTTTCTTTCCGTGGAATTTGAACATCTGCCACCGGCAACACCCTCGGGAGTGATCGAGATTCTGAAGTTTTACAAGATTTCAATCGAAGGAAAGCATGCAGTCGTGGTCGGACGGAGCAACATTGTCGGAAAGCCGCTTGCGATCATGCTATTGAACAGGGGCGCAACTGTGACTGTCTGTAATAGCAAGACCAAGAATTTGGCTGAGATCACGAGGCAAGCAGATATTCTTTGCTGTGCCGTAGGTTCACCCAAGATGATCACGAAAAACATGGTGAAGCAGGGAGCGGTCGTCATCGACATTGGTGTATCGAGGGTGGATGGAAAACTGTCTGGTGACGTGGATTTTGAGGCTGTTTCAGAAGTCGTATCGGCAATTACCCCAGTTCCGGGCGGAGTAGGGCCGATGACGGTTGCAAGCTTAATTCGAAATTGCATCACCGCGAAAAAAAGGCAGCTGAGTGCTGAATAACAGCCCTCACTCCGCCTCATCCCCTAACCCCTTCTCCCACTACGTTGGGGAGAAGGGGAGCCCAAATTACTCTCTAGCGCAAATTTTTGAATAGCAGTGCTCCCCTCTCCCCAAGCGCATCAGCGCTGGGAGAGGGGTCGGGGGTGAGGCGGAGGGCTACAACATCATCGTCGCGATCCCAAAGTAGATCACAATGCTGATGGTATCTTGGAGAGTTGTGGCAATCGGTCCGCTCGCATCCGCAGGATCGAGTGAAAGTTTACTGAAGGCGTAGGGAATCATCAGGCCGGTAATGATGGAGGAACAGATTGAAGCAAAGAGAGAAACTCCAAGGACAAGTGCTATGAACCAATTCTGAGAGAGAATTCCGTACGACAAAAGAAGAAGCGCAGAGAGACAAATCGCAATAGCAACGACAACAAGAGAATTTCTTAGTAAATAGGGCTGAATCGGTAATTTTTGATCTGTTGCAAGATCACGGATGATGTACGTTTCCATCTGCGTTCCGACGGCACTGCTCATGTACACAATCAAAGGAATAAAAGAAGCAAGAACAAGATTTTCTTCGAGTGTTGTTCCGAAAAAGGCAATGACTTTTGCCATCAGCAAACCTCCGATCAGCCCAAGTAGAAGCCATGGAATACGGTGTTTGAAGGAGGTGAAGAGTGTCAGTGTCAGTACACTGTTATGAAACGCATCCGGATGTCTAATACCCGCTCTCCTGAGGGAGTCTTCGTGCATTTCCTTGTGCAGGATAGTCAGGATCGAGTCGGAAGTTATTTCTCCGAGAAACACTCCTTTGTGGCTTACAACAGGGATCGCCTTAATATTGTGCTGCAATGACAAGTAGGCTGCACGCTCCTGATGTGTTTCCGGATGCACTGTCACCAGAGAGGATCTCTTGCATACATCACCTGCTTTCACCTCCAGGTTCGTGCTAAATAATTCTCGCACGGAAAGAACACCGATGAGTTTTTTGTCCGCGTCGAGAATGTACACATAATTGATCGTTTTAAATTTTTCAGCTTCTCTCGTAAGCATGTCATGAATTTGCCCGAGAGTGAGATGCTCATCTGCAACAGGCACAAGTGCAGTCATTCGGTGCCCAGCGCTGTCGTAAGGGTACCTCATGGCTTCTCGGCGTGAATGTTGGTCTGCATGTGAGTGCATTTCCTCATAGTATACCATGGAATCTTACTCTCCGTTTATTTATCAAGTTTTTTTCCTCTCTTACGGTCGATCGCATCGAGTAGCTTCTTGCGAAGACGAATACTCGTCGGAGTCACTTCGACCAGTTCGTCATCCTGGATGTACTCGAGAGCCATATCGAGTGTCATGATTCTTGGAGGTGTGAGGCGGATCGCTTCGTCTGCTCCGGAACTGCGCATATTGCTGAGCTTTTTCTCTTTACTGACGTTTACTTCGATATCCTGACCGTTTGGAGACTCCCCGACGATCATGCCTTCGTAGACAGGCACTCCGGAGCCGATGAAGAACGATCCTCGCTCCTGCAGTTGCCAGACCGCATACGCGACGGACTGTCCGGTCACACCGGAAATGATAGAGCCGGTGCTTCGACCCGGCATATCTCCTGCGTACGGAGCAAACTTGTGAAAAGCGTGCGTGAGAATACCATCGCCTCGAGTGTCGATGATGAACTCGTTCCGGAAACCGAGAAGACCGCGTGTCGGGATTTCGTACGTCAGACGCGCAATGCCGTTCTTCGTTTCCATGTTCTGCATGAGTCCTTTCCTGCGTCCAAGCTTGTCGATGACGCCGCCTGCATAAGACTCAGGAACATCGATGTACGCCATCTCATACGGTTCCATGTCGATGCCGTTCTCCTTATGCATGATCACTTCGGGTCGAGAGACGGCGAGCTCGAAGCCTTCTCTGCGCATCGATTCGATGAGAACACCGAGGTGCATTTCACCTCTGCCAGAGACCCTGAAGGCATCCGTACGTTCACCGAAGTCGATCTTCAGTCCGACGTTCGTCTCGAGTTCTTTCTCAAGACGCTCGCGAATATGACGGGTCGTGACGAGTTTTCCTTCTTTGCCTGCAAAAGGAGAATCATTGACCATGAAATCCATGGCAACGGTCGGCGGATCAATTGTGATTGCAGCAAGCGGTTCAGTCTCTTGGTCTGCAACGACGGTGTCGCCGACATAAATGTCCGGAAGACCGGCAAGCGTCACCACATCTCCGGCAACTGCCTGGTCGACCTCTGCCTGACCGATTCCTTTGTAGACTAAAATCTTCGTAATACGACCCTGCTTGCTTACGCCATCAGGTTTCTTCACAAACACTGCCTGATTTTTGCTCACAGTACCCTCGAAAATACGACCGACTGCGAGTCGTCCCGCGTACGAATCGTAGGCAAGGTTCACCGGCTGGAATCGAAGCGGCATCTTCTCATCGTTTGCCCCCGGCTTCACGTGCTCAAGTATCATTTCGAAGAGCGGAGTCAGATCTTTGGAAACATCCGTGAACTTTCTCTTTGCAACACCCTCTCTGCCGATTGCATACACGTAGGGAAAATCGAGCTGCGCATCGGTGGCTCCTAGTTGTACGAAAAGATCGAAGACGAGACTGAGTGCTCTCTCCGGATCTGCTCCGGGTCTGTCGATCTTATTGAGAATGACAATAGGTTTGATGCCGATCTCGAGAGACTTCTTCAGCACGAAGCGCGTCTGGGGCATCGGTCCGTCGAACGAGTCGACGAGCAAGCACACGCAGTCGCACATCTTGAGAACACGCTCCACTTCGGAACCGAAATCGGCGTGGCCCGGAGTGTCGACGATGTTGATTTTCGTGCCTTTGTAAAGAATCGAGCAGTTCTTCGCGTAGATCGTAATGCCGCGTTCCTTCTCCTGATCGTTGCTGTCCATCACGCGTTCGGTAATTTGCTCGTGATCGTTGAATGCGCCTCCCTGACGGAGGATTTGGTCGACGAGCGTCGTTTTGCCGTGGTCGATGTGCGCGATGATGGCAATGGTTCGGAATTCCATGAGACGCGACAGTGTAGCCAAAATTCTAGGCTTGAACAAGGGAAGAACTGTCAGTACAATCCGTCTATGGTAGGTTGCTGCCTCAGTTCGGCCTCTTCGATTTCCGCGGAGGCGTGCTTTGCAGTGCTTCTCTAATTCAACTATGTGCGGAATTATTGCCGTTTCCGGCTTTCGAGACATCATCCAGGATTTGTATGATGGACTGATTGTGCTGCAACACAGAGGTCAGGATGCAGCAGGCATCGTGACCTACGACAAGCAATTTCATCTCAAGAAATCCACAGGAATGGTCAGCGAAGTGTTTCATGCAAGTTCTTTACAAAGACTAAAAGGTCCGATGGGTATCGGACATGTTCGCTACCCAACAGCCGGATGCAGCAGCGAATTTGAGGCGCAACCGTTCTTTGTCAATTCCCCTTTCGGCATGGCGCTTGCACACAATGGAAATTTGACGAATGCTTCTCAGCTTGCTCGTGAGATCAGAGAGCAGGATTTCAGACACTTGAATACGAATTCTGATTCCGAAGTGCTTCTCAATGTCTTCTCGTTAGCGCTCAGAAAACAGCGTCCAAGAAAACTCACACCCGAACATATCTTCAGATCCGTGAAAACCGTGTTTCGCCGCTGCAAAGGAGCTTACTCTGTCGTTTCGCTGATCGGCGGTCATGGCATTGTCGCCTTCAGGGATCCGCACGGGATCCGTCCGCTGCAACTCGGTCGAAGGCGCTACGGCATGAAATACGAGTACATGGTTGCGTCCGAAAATACTGCATTCAAGGCTCTCGATTTCGAGTTCGTCAGAGACATTGCTCCTGGAGAAGTGATTTACGTGGACAGCCAGAATCGCCTGCACTCGAGAGTCGTGAAGAAAGGTCAACTGAACCCCTGCCTTTTCGAATGGGTATACCTCGCTGCACCCGACTCGACGATTGACGGAGTAAACGTCTATAAGGCGCGCGTGCGCATGGGAGAAGCGCTTGCAAGACAAATTAAGGCAGCAGGGATTCATATCGACTCGGTCATCCCGATCCCCGACACAGGTCGACCGGCTGCGGCCGGACTCGCAGACAAACTGAAAGTTCGTTATCGAGAAGGCTTTGTGAAGAACAGATACATCGGTCGCACCTTCATCATGCCCGGACAGGAAATGCGCAAGCGAAGTTTAAATTTTAAATTGCACCCGATCGATCTCGAATTCAAAAACAATTCCGTACTGCTTGT
>CALRAD010000006.1 GCA_943350395.1 Candidatus Peribacteria bacterium | reverse complement strand
CTTAAAAACAGTTACTCCGAAGCATCTACTGCATCTCCAGAACAAGCTCAATCATCGACCCAGAAAATGTCTTGGCTTCAAAACTCCCTACGAAGTGTTATCCTCTCACTGTCTCCGCCTAGGTGTTCAACTTCCAGCTTGAATTCGGGGTAGGGCGATATATTGCATAATTTGTTTTTTGTTGTATAATTATTTTCATGAACGCACCGAAGCTGGATTGTTATCGTTCGGGCTCTGCACGCCTAATTCTTACAGATCCAAAGACAAAGTATTTTGCTCAATTGAATGCTCAAGTAGAACCCACTGCTTTCAATGCTCTATCAATTCATTATCCAATCCAAGATCAGCGCATACTGTCGATGATGACAGGGCGCGATGTGCCAGAGTATATGGATCATCTCGGATACGATTTGGATATCACTCAGGACGATCAGCTCGTCGAAGTGGGTGCAGGTTTGGGACAATTTGTTCCTTTGATGGTAGAAAATCTTGGTTCAAGTCTTAAGCATCGTCCGATCGTGATTGACCCGGTTCAGTATGACGTGGTAAAAACACATCTTCAGACTATTCTCGATCAATTCGGAAACGAAAGGGTCGTATGTTCACTTGAGCAGAGAATCCAAGAATTTATTAAACGTTGCACGATTCTTCTTGGGTCCGATGTATTGCATATTCGCGAAACTCTCGGGAATGCGATCCGACTGCACCCAAAAACACTTTTGGGGAAAGCGGATGCTGTGGTCGGACTCTGCGGGGCAATGATTCAAAGTTCAACGGAGAATAACGGAACGCCATCAACTGCAAAGAATATTTATTTTCGGAGACGGAAGGTTCGAGAAATGCATTGTCTACTATTGAAAAATCCTCCATGCGGACTGTATTTGGGTGAATGAGACGTCCTTGTTTCATTGCTGTGGAGACCTCTATTCCCGCAGCCTAAGCACATCGCCATTTTCGCCGTTTTCCGCTATAATGAGACCATTATGAACATCCGTCAGGCAAAGCTTCTCACGGCGATCATTGACCAGTTCATCGAGACAGCGATCCCGGTTGGTTCTCATCACATTATCGAGCGAGGTCTTTTCCCCGTGTCCGGAGCCACGATTCGCAATGAAATGCGCTTTCTCGGAGAAGAAGGCTTCATCGAGCAGCCGCATACCTCCGCAGGACGCATTCCGACCGTGCAGGGCTATCGGATGTATGTGCAGCAGTTTATGAAGCCCACAAGTCACGAGAGAGCAGTCAGGGCCAGATTTACAGAACTCAAGGAACAGTATTTTCAGCACAAAGATCGGGAGCGAGCGTACGAAGCCGTCGCGATGCTCTCGAATATGATTCCGAACGTGAGCTTTGCCACTGTGCCGCACCGCGAACAGGTGTCGTACCTCGGACTCAGCAACGCGATGCAGCAACCTGAATTTATGGCGGACAGTCGATTTGTGAGCGGCATCGTCGAAGTGCTCGAGAAGCGTCTTGCGAGTCTCATCGATCACATCGATCTCGACGAGACCGTGCAGTATTTCGTCGGAGAGAAAGATCTCTGCACGCAGTTTGCCAGTTGCAGCATGCTCGTCACGAAGTATCGTATTCGTGGTGAGACCGGTGCCATCGGCATCCTCGGTCCGGTTCGTATGGACTACGCGTACAATGCGGCGGCACTGCAGATGGTTGCCGATCTTATCCGCGACTAACTCCTCACTCTCACCAATAACAACGCCTTCATCAGATCTGGCTCTCCTCCGCATCCGTCCTGCTCTGCCCGATCCGGAGGATAAGAATGCGTCTCGCGGACCTCTGCATATCGAGCCTGCAATCTCTGCATTGCATTCGCTCAAGGGCATTGACGGTCTCATCAGTTTTGAAATCGGTTCGTATCAGGGCAAAATTTGTTTCTTTGTGCGTGGGACAAGAAAGGCACTTCCGCTCCTTGAAAGCCAACTCTATGCGCAGTATCCGGACATCGACATCGAGGAGATGGATCCGAAAGAATTGGAGCCGAAGCAAGGCGAAACGGTTCTGACGACGGATTTATTTCTGAGCAAGCATGAAATTTTTCCGATCAAGCGTCATCCGCAGTTTGACGATATGCTTGCGCGTCAGACGATCGACTCGATTGCAGGCATTACGTCGACGCTCGTGAGGTTTCCGGATCCAAGAATGCGAGGACACATTCAGATAGTCTTCCGACCGCTCAAATCCAAATTCAGGAAGCGTGTGCTCAAATTTCTACCGCTCATGGAGAAGGGACTAGCGAAGAAGTTTTCGTGGTATGCAAAATTTCTTGCCACCGTGCATCTCGCTCGCGGTTGGAGACGGATTGCATACTTCCCGCTTCGAATTATTTTCGGAGGTTTCCGTCTGTGGTTTTCATTCGCTTCCGCATCGGAGGAGGGTGGAGGAAAAGCCGATCGCGATATGGACACGCATGAGGATATCCTCAAAGCTGCGCGCCGAAGCCATGAATCAGAGGATCCCGTTGCGGCGATCATCGATAAGGTGAACCGTCTGATGTTTGTCAGTAACGTGCATCTCTCCGTGATTGTTCCGGAGGATCAGACGGCGAGCGCCGAACACAAAGTCCAAGAAATTCTGAGCAGTTTCCGGCAGTTTGCTTTGCCGAACTGCAACGCCTTTCGTGCAACATCGGTGCGCAGGTGCGAAACCTTGAAGCCGATGTTTACGGTTCTTCCGTACGCATTGTCTGTCGAAGAGCTTGCGACGTTGTGGCATTTCCCGAACGTGCTCGTGAAGACGCCGAACATCGATTGGGTGATGAGCAAGAAGCTCGAGCCTCCAGTGGATCTTCCTACCCCCGAGCATGACAAAGACCTGACACTCCTCGGTGAAGCTGTATTCCGTGGCCGTAGAAGCAAGTTTGGCATACGCCCCGACGATAGGCGGCGTCATATGTACATCATCGGAAAGACCGGTATGGGAAAATCGACGCTGCTCGAGAACATGATCTTCTCGGACATACACTGCGGGAAAGGAGTTGCCGTCATCGATCCTCACGGTGATCTGATCGAAGCCGTGCTTCGGTTTATTCCTCCGGAACGAACGAACGATGTGATCCTCTTCGATCCTGCCGATAAAGAATTTCCTTTAAGTTTCAACATGCTCAGTTGTTCGGGTCCCGATCAGTTCCCGCTTGTGGTGTCCGGGCTCATGAGCGTCTTCACGAAACTCTGGCCCGACGTGTGGAGCGGGCGCATGGAACATATCCTCAGAAACACGCTCTTGGCACTCATCGAATCGCCCGGCAACTCGATGATGGGCATTCTCCGGATCTTCTCCGATGATGCGTTCCGGGCGAAGATCGTCTCGCATCTCGAGGACCGTCTCGTGAAGAGCTTCTGGGAAGACGAGTACGCCAACTGGTCCGAGAAGTATCGTACTGAGGCGATTGCAGCGATCCAGAACAAGATCGGACAGCTTTTGTCCGTACCAATGATTCGAAATATTGTGGGTCAGACCACGAGCAAATTCTCTGTCCGAGAGGCGATGGACAGCGGAAAAATCATTCTCGTGAACTTGAGCAAGGGCAATCTCGGCGAAGATAATTCCGCATTTCTTGGCTCCATGCTTGTGACGAAATTCCAGCTTGATGCCATGAGCAGGACGGATATTCCCGAGAAACAGCGAAGAGATTTCTATCTCTACGTCGACGAATTCCAGAACTTTGCGACTGAATCGTTCGCGACGATCCTGAGCGAGGCTCGGAAGTATCGTCTGAACCTGACTCTCGCGAATCAGTACATCGGACAGCTCATGATCGGTGACGGCGGCAACAATTCGGCGCTTAAGGATGCGGTGTTCGGCAACGTCGGCTCGATGGTGTGTTTCCAGGTTGGTGCCGAAGACAGTGAAGAACTGAGTCTTCAGTTTGAAGAGATGGTTGCGCCGAAAGATATTCTCAGTCTTCCGAAGTTTCACGCATACCTGCGTCTGATGGTTAGCGGCATGGCAAGCAAACCTTTTTCGGTCTCAACGCTCCCGCCTCCCGATTTCAAGCAGGATGAGAGCCGCGTGACAGTCATTCGGAGAGCATCCAGAGAGCGGTACTGCGAAAAGCGCTCCATCGTCGAAGACAAGATCGGGCGTTGGCTCGAGAGTGCCAAGGAGGGTCGCATGGTTGCCGTGAAGGCGGAGAAGAACAAAGAGAAGGAAGTCGAAGAGCGAGAGAAAGCGAAGAAGAAAGGCATGAAACTGGATGAGTATCGCGCATGGCGAGATAGAGAGATGTGGACGAATGATTTTAATGCGCTTCGGAAGAAGGCAATCACCGAAGCGTTGTCCGGAGAAGAGCAGGGGAAGATGAAGGATTTGCAAAGCAAGCTCGAAAAATCAGGTGGCGTCCCGCCGCCAAGCAAGGCGATGATCGAGGCAGAGGCGAAGAAGAATGGTGCTTTATAGTTTAATGGCAGAACAATGCAAGCATGATCCCTGAACAATTCGGGAATTTTCACAATTGCTTTGACACAAGACTGAACACATAATGTGCGCGATCTTTTTCTCTTTCCACTCATCTGTATGAAGAAATTGTTTCTCCGCTCTATCCCTGCAGTGTTTCTCGCAGGCACCGTCTTCGGCGTTGGTATCGTTCAGCTTGGCGCAGCGTTCAAGGGTTCTACAATCTTCCGTGATGTCTCTTCCACACACTACGCAGACGATGCGATCGGGGAGATGTATCAGCTGGGCATTATCAAAGGGATGACGAGTGATACGTTTGGTCCGGATCTGCCACTGACACGCGGACAGGCTGCACTGCTGTTTCAGAGACTCCGAAACGAGCTACGGGGAACTGTTTCATCGGCTTCCTCCAGTAGCAGTTCCTCTTCTTCTTCGAGTTCCAGTGTTGCAAGCTCAAGCAGTTCCGTAAGCAGTTCCGTGAGTTCGATCAGTTCCAGTCTTCCGTACAATGCGGGAGGATATGTGCACTTCGATGCGAACGGTTACAACGTCTATAAGAACGTCGCGACGGGGCAGATTACGATCATTGTCGCGAGAACCGGTGGAAATCAGGGGGCGGGATCGGTCGATTACTCTTTCAGTGGCGGTACGGCGGTAGCTGGTAAGAACTATCAACCGCTTTCGGGTACTCTCTCTTTCGGTACCAAGGAGACGAGCAAGAAGATCACGATGGTCATCATGAATGATGCGACGACGACAGGAACCAAAACAGTCAATCTTGTATTGAAAAATGCAAAAGGTGCCGTCGGTATTTCAAACCCGGCAAACGTGACGCTCAATATCAACGATCCGAATCTTCCGTTGCCGACCGCGTCTTCTTCCTCAAGTTCTGGTCCTGCGACGACCGTTTCTTTCGGTGCGAGTGCGTATGGAGTGGCGGAGAATGGTGGCAGCATGACGGTGACGGTCGTGAGATCCGGTGTCACGACGACGGCTGTCGGGGTGAATTATACAACGACGAATGCGTCGGCGACTCCCGGTGCCGATTACACGACAACAAGTGGCACTTTTGCATTTGCTGCCGGTGAAACAACCAAGACTTTCACCGTTGCCATCACGAACAATAGCAGCATCGAAGGCAATCGGTCGTTTACCGTGAATTTGTCGAGTCCGACGGGAGGAGCAGGGCTTGGCATCGGTGCTGCGAATGTCACCATCAACGATGATGAAGGTGTGCCGATCGGTTCCGGATCTCTCAAGTTCAGCTCCAATGCGTATGCCGTCACGATGAGTCAGGGGGTTGCGACGATCACGGTCAACCATGTTCTTGGTGTCAGAGCGGTCACCGTGAACTATGCAACGAACGGCGGTTCGGGTGCATCCGGCGTCGATTACACGCCGGTGAGCGGTACGCTGACGTTTGCTGCCAACGAAATTAGCAAGACGTTCACTGTGCCGATACTCACGAACAGTAATTCGACTGGTGGAAAGACCGTGAACATGTCCCTCAGCAGTCCTTCGGGCGGATCGACGCTAGCTGATCCGAGTAGTGCGACGATTACTATTAATTTATAAGAATAATTATCTATTGATTTCCCCTCTTCCTAAACGGGTGAGGGGTTTTTTTGTTTGCAGCAAAGCGGTCCTCACTCCGGCTCTGTGGAGCCACCTCTCTCCGCCTCACCCCTGCCCCTCTCCCTGAGGGGAGAGGGAAATAGGTCACATTCTTTTCGGCTGGAGAGAGGAAGGTTTGTATTGAGAGAAGCTTGGGCTCCCCCTTCTCCGGCGTACGGAGAAGGGGTTAGGGGATGAGGACCCAAAACACGATCGCAACGATGATGCGCTCGAGACCGAAGATCATGAATGTGTGCGTCTGTATGAATTGTAGAAGCCATCGCACGACGATGTACGCCGTCACGAATGCCGCGAGGAAGCCGATACCAAGTGCCGAGGCATCGTGTGGACTGAAGAGGTGTGCTGATTTCACGAGATCGAAGGCTGTAGCCGCGGTCATCGTGGGGATCGCGAGGAGGAAACTGAAATCGACGATCGTTCGCCTGTCCACTCCGAGGAACATTCCTCCGAGGATTGTTGCTGCGGAGCGCGATACTCCCGGTATCAGTGCAAGCGATTGGCAAACCCCCACGGCGAAGGCCGTTTTTAAGGGCATTACTTCGAGCGAGTACACAGACGCTGTCTTTTTTTTGTACAATAGTTCAAATGCAAGTATGAAAAGACCTCCAATGAACAGCGACCATATGACGACCGAACTGTTTCCGAGCAGATATGTTTTGACGATGCTGTGCAGCAGAAAGCCGATCACGGCAGTGGGAATAAACGCAACGAGAATCGGAAGCCATGATTTCGGTGAACGCCGAAGCGAAGTTCCGTAGATGAGAATCACGGCCAGTATCGCACCGAGTTGAATGGCGATGTCGAAACTTTTGAGCACCTCGGTTTCCTGCATCCGAAGAAGACGCTGCGCCAAGATCAGATGACCGGTCGAACTGATCGGCAGAAATTCGGAAATTCCCTCGACGATGCCGAGAACGGCAGCGAGAGTAAATGTCACGCCTGACCCAAGAGGAAGTAGAGGGTGTAGGGGACTGTGATCAGGACGATACAGCCGATGTACAGCGTGAGCATGATGAGCGAAGCAGCCGATCCCACGTCTTTCGTGAGCTTGATGCCGTGATGGTAGTGACCAGCGTTTCGTTTCTTTTCGCAATCATCGACGGTATCGGCGAGGCGTTCGATTGCGGTATTAAGAAGCTCCACGGTGATGAAGAGCCCGGCGACGAACGTCGAAGCGAGGATCGAGAAAAGATCGACCCTGGCAACGAGGGCTACGAGCATCAGTAGAAGGTGACCGAACACGAACAGCCGTAGGTTCCTCTCGGTTTTGATTGCATGTGTCAGTCCGTGAATTGCATGCCCGAGACTCAGCAGTGATTTTTTCATGGGAGAGGGGTTAGGCCGCGGTGATGCCCGGAACCGGGAACCGGAGACAGAATGTTTTCACTTCTTCATGGAGTTTTTTCACTGCCGCAGCGTCCGATCGGTTTTGTATCGCTGTCAGCATGAAATTACCGAGAGTTTCCATGTCTTTTTCTTTCATGCCTCGCGTGGTGATGGCCGGTGTTCCAAGACGAACGCCCGACGGGTCCATTGGTTTCCTCGTATCATTGGCGATCATATTCTTATTCAGGGTGATGCCGATTGAGTCGAGCAGTGTTTCGACCTCGCCACCGCCGATGCCCCATGAAGCAACACAATCGATGAGCATCAGATGGTTGTCGGTACCGTTCGTGACGAGTTTGACTCCGTGATCCATGAAAAACTTTGCGAGATGTTTTGAGTTTGCGACCACCTGCTTCGCGTATTCTCTGAATTCCGGCTTCAATGCCTCGCCGAATGCGACGGCTTTCGCTGCGACCATCTGCATGATCGGTCCGCCCTGGAATCCGGGAAAGACAGACTTATCGATCTTCTTCCCCATCTCTTCCGTGCGGGAGAGAATCATGCCGCCTCTGGGTCCTCGTAATGTTTTATGGGTGGTCGTCGTGATGACATCAAAGCCGTCGTGAAACGGATTCCTGAGAGCCTTTCCCGCGATCAATCCTGCGATGTGCGCCATGTCGGCGACGGTGACGGCACCGACCTCGTCTGCAATCGCCTTCATCTTGGCGTAGTTTAATTCTCTCGGGTATGCGGAGAACCCTGCGAGGATGATTTTCGGTTTTTCAGCCAGCGCAACTTTGCGCATGTCATCGTAATCGATTTCCCCGGTTTCGACGTCTTTCATCTTGTAGCGCACGAATTTGAAAATTTTTGTGAGGTACGTCACGGGGTGGCCGTGTGTCAGGTGTCCGCCATGGCTTAAGTCCATTCCCATCACCGTGTCGCCGGGCTCGAGGAGCGCGAAGTACATGGCGACGTTTGCTGGTGCTCCGGCATGCGGTTGCACGTTGGCATGTCCCGCGTCGAAGAGCTGCTTTGCGCGATCAATCGCCAGTCTTTCCACGTTGTCCGTGAATTCCTGCCCGCCGTAGTACCGTCTGCCCGGATACCCTTCCGAATATTTATTGTTGAAGACCGTTGCCATTGTTTCGAGGACGGCAGGCGAGATGTAGTTCTCCGATGCGATCAGTTCCACACCCTCTCTCTGTCTGTCCATTTCGCCTATGACAGCTCGGTACACGTCCGGATCAGCGGCTTGAAGTGCGGTGTAGGTTGGCATATGTGGAGGATACGCGAGAGAAGTGAAAAGTGGAAAGTGAAAAGTTAGATAAAATTCCAAAATCAAAAAACCAAATTCCAACTTGCCTATATTTTTGGATTTTCTTTATTTATGCCTTCTTGAACTCGGTTGCGCTGAGAACAATATCCACTTTCTCATCGTGTGGCTCCGTCGGCATTTCCTGAAGAATTTGACAGTCGAAGCACACGCCGATGAAACGTGTCTCCGGATTTCGTTTCCGCTGATCACTGATCCAGTGGTCATACCCGCCATTTCCGCGACCGAGACGCTCACCTGTGCGCAGGAAGGCACGTCCGGGGACGATGACTGTCTCTATCATTGCTTCATCTAGAGGTGAGAGCTCTGTCGGTTCGACGATGCCGGTGACCGGATTTTTTTGGATGGCATCCAGCGAAAGAATTCGGTGCATGGTCATGCCATGCATCTCGGCTTTTGGCATACAGACAACGTTTTTTTGCTCCAGAAGTTCTGTAATCAACGGACGCATGTCTGGTTCATCGAGGTACGGAAAGTAGACGGCGATGGTTCCTGATTTTTCTCCGAGCATCTTCCGGAGTTCACGCACAATAATATTGCTCTCAACACGGCGATCGTTCTCGCTCATGCGCGAGAGACGTTCTTTTATTGCGAGTCGGAGCGAGGCTTTGGCTTCCATGCTTTTATTTTACAGTGTTCCGAACACTTCCGCTGCTGCTTCCACAAGGTCTGTTTCCGGTCCCGCGACTGCAGGTCTCGAATCTTTGTCGAGGATGCATTTTAGGTGCACGGGTTTCTTGAAGATTTTGAGGAGGATCTCTTCGATGGTGCGGCTTGCGTGAGTTTCGGCGACCCGATCCCTATGAAAGGATGACGGGAATGACAGTTCCAGAAGTTCACCGTTCGCGCCTGAGACGGTGCCGTCTTTGAGGCTCATGCGTACGGAAGCCGGCGTCACTTCTTTAAGAAGGTCCTGCCAGTGTCGCAGCACGTTTTGAACGGTGAGATCTTCCGCTTCCACGAGAGCGCTTTTTGGAAGTGCATCTGCCTCGGGAGCAACCTCGGTTGCTTTTGGGGCATCAGCCTCGGGTGTCGGCGCTTTCAGTTTCAGACCGTGACTCACGGGGGATTTTCTGTGCGATTCTTCTTTCTTCTCCGTTTCCATGCAGAGCGAGATGAGAGCAGATTCCAGAATCAGAGCCGGGAGCGGGGACAAGCGGATGTTTTTCATCGCCAGCAGCAGCACGTCCGTCATGTGCAGGTAATCCGATAGTTCTTCTTTTTTTACAATCGCTTCATGCAGGTGTGAGCGCACCAGCGTGAGGAGATCCGATGCGATCAGGTCGATGGGCACATTCGATTCTTCGATATGTGCGATGACATCTTTAATCTTCTCGGGATCTCGGTTCAGAAGAGCGGCGACAATATCGTCGATGAATAGCGTCGATGTTTTGCCGATGCGGTCTGTCACATCGTCGATTCCGATTTTCTCGAGTGACCGGAGTTGGTCCAGAAGAGAGATCCCGTCTCGGAAGCTCCCGAGTGCGGAGTGCGCGATGGCTCGGAGTGCTTCTCGATCGATGACGATCCGCTCCTGATCGACGATGTACTGCAGCCTGCGGATGATGTCGTCGTCTTTCACTCTCTTGAAGAGGAAACGCTGACAACGCGATTGGATCGTCTCCGGTACTTTGTGGAGTTCAGTTGTCGCAAGAATGAAGTAGGCGTACTCGGGAGGTTCCTCCAGAGTCTTCAGCAGAGCATTGAACGCTTCCTTCGTGAGCATATGCACTTCGTCGATGATGTAGACCTTCGCTTTCGAGACAGCCGGTGAGAAATTTATTTTCTCGATGAGTTCTCGGATGTCGTCGATTCTGCGATTGCTCGCGGCATCGATTTCGATGAGGTCGACGAAGGATCCCTCTTCGATGCCTTTCGTCGATTGCATCCGAATGACTTCGTCGTCCATCCCCCGAAGCAGGATGGTCTTTGCGAGGATGCGCGCAACGGATGTCTTGCCGGTACCGCGCGTTCCGCAGAGGAGGTAGGCATGCGAGATGCGTCCTCGCTCGATGGATTGCTCCAGAGTCGTGACGATATGATCTTGTCCGACGACGTCTGCGAAGGATTGTGGCCGGTATTTGAGGTAGAGAGCCATAGGATCAGGCACAGCAGGCATTTCGCCTGAGGAGTGCAAGTATACTACATTCTTTGCTATACTTGCGTTACTTTCTCACTCTATTTCATGAAATTGCATCGCCCAGCTTCTGCTTTCTTCTTTTGCATCCTCCTCTCCGCGTGCGGCGTCGATACGACGGGACTCAGTGCAACCTCGACGAGACCGGTGAAAGGTTCCGAGTCTGCAAGTGTCACCGTGACGGAGTATGCGGATTTCCAGTGTCCTGCATGCGCCTCGGCGTACACGCTCATCAATAAGCCCCTCGAGGAGAAATATGCTGGCAAGGTTCGTTTCGAATTCAGACATTTCCCTCTGCGGGCGATTCATGCGTACGCCTACGAGGCGGCGCTGGCTTCGGAGTGCGCTGCTGATCAGGGAAAGTTTTGGGAATTTGTGGAGATGAATTACGTCAATCAGAAAGATCTTTCATCCGAAACGCTCCGTGCATGGGGAACTGCACTCGGTCTCGATGCGGATCTCTACGATCGTTGTATCCGTTCGAAGATCAAAGATGATGTCGTGATGTCCGATGTCGAGGAAGGCGAGAAGATGGGTGTCGAGGGAACGCCTTCATACTTCGTCAATGGACAGCGCATAACGAGCAGCCTCGAGGCAATCGGTGCGGCGATCGATGAGGTGCTTTCGAAGACCGAGAATGCACCACTCTAGCTATTTACTGATCTGTGCGAATCCGTAGATGCGTTTCAGCTTAAGGTCGAAGAGAACGAATGTTCGGTAGAGCGCGGGGTTTTCTTGCGTCGGTACGGCGTACGACTGTGCACCGTACGCATTCTGTACTTCTCCGAGGTCAAGAGCGGTTGTATCCGGGAACGATGCAATGTCTCGGGGATCGACAGCCGTTGTTAAAAAAACATGCAGTGCGGGTCCCGGTTTCGTGATGAAATCGGAAGAGAGGTAAAACATATCCTCGAAGTAGAGAACGTTTCCTTGGACTTCCTCTCGAACCGGAATGATGAAGCCTTTCAGGCCTTTTGCCTGCACCGCTCGCGCATCAATGCCGATTTTCTTTCCTCGTGCTATCTCCGCATCGATCACTTTTCGCATTGCGGGATCTTTTGCTGCAGGATCATCCTGGATCACAAGATTGGCCATCGCATCTGCGAGTTCGTCGCCATAGCGTGAGGCCGTGAGAGGGTTTTTGTTCTCTTGGTCGACAGATGTTCTTTCGGTATTGCCACCGCAGGCAGCGAGGGTGAGACAGATGCCGATGACGGAAGCGAGTGAGGCAACGCGCATAGTGACGCCATTCTTATGACAATCTGCCTTTTTCGCAAGGTGTTTTCAGAGCGCCACGAGATTCTCGTTCGGGGAGCGGTACATGAGACCAGCTTTTTGGATGGTACGCGTTGCAGATCGCATTTCCGTGAGCACATGGAAGAGATCGTTGTGCCAGATTTCTCCCTTTGGGTCGCCGTCCTCATGACAGCTGAGGGTTGTCCAGTAGAGGGTCTTGGGGTCTTGCTCTCGTTCCAGCCATTGTCCGAGTGCTTGTTGCACGCCGCCACTTTTCACGTTCGCGTGAATGTACGTTGCCTTGTGCTTCGAGTATTCCTCTTTTTGAAAGTACTGTTTGTCGGCCGTCTCGTAGCCCAGTACATCGTGGCGACCGATGTCCATGCCTTTCTTTGCTCTGTACTTCGTGAGTTCTTCATTGTTTTTATTCGCGCCTCTCCTCGCTATGTCATCATTCAAGTAGCCGTGCTCGCGACACCATTTGTTGTTGTACACGACCCATCGGAATTGGTTGATGGAGCGGTTTCCGTTCGGTCCTTTAAGAAGTCTGAGGACGATCGGTTGCATCGAACTCGGAACTTGGTGTATTAATTCGTCTATTTTCTTTTTCGCTTGCACCGCATGCTCAAGACTCGATGCAGAATCTTCACTGCGTTTCGTGAACTGTTTCACGTAGCGATACATCGAATCGAGTCTCAGGCGGTCTGGTTCTTGCAGTGATTCTTTCTTCGTCTGCTCGATGAGCATTGCCGCTTCGACCCAGTCTTTGGTGTCGATGGCATGACGAATGCTGACGAACGACGTCGGTTCTTTGCTGAGATCGGAGCCGTGCATCAGCCTTTTCTCCATTTCTTCGACGTAATGCATGCGTGAGGAATAGTGCATGCCGAGAAATTGTGACTCGCTCACGAGATGAATGCCGCGCGGCAGTTGCTCGCTGCCTTGAGAGTGGAATTTTTTTGCAACATCGTCGTATCGTTTCTTCACGTTACCCCAGTTTTTCATCAGAGATCCGAGGGAATCACTTGCGCTGCCATGGATGAATGACGCCACTTTCTTCGCTTCGGCTTTACTCTTGAAAATCCGTTCCAGCCACTGGCCGACTTTGTTCTGGCTGAGGATTCCCTGCGAAGCCGCTTCTCCGAGCTTCGTCTTCGCTTGAGCATAGAGATCGAGCTGCATGCTGTTCGATGCCAGAAGAGCTCCTTCAGCTGAAGCGATCAGATCTTTTCGTTTCTCGAAATGCAAGCTGAGGAATTCTTCTTTTTTGTCGATGACAGCAAAGCGAGAGTCGTAGCGTACGAGTTCTTTGTAGCCGGCATTATTCAGGATGGTTGTACGTTTCTCTGCGACTTTGCGCCACGATTCGATGTAGTGAGGCATTTGGTGCATTACCCAGTATTCTTTCTGCTTGTAGCCGGTCGAGGGGTCTTTGAAGCGTGTCAGCCACATGTCCCGAGAGTTTCTCGAAATCAATTCATTGTCGCAGGCTCTCGATACTTGTTCTTTCAGTGTTGCAAACACTTTCTTTGCTGATTGAATCGCTTTCTCGGACCACTCGATGAATCCTTCCCATTCACCGATTTTTCCGGGATTCGATTCCAATTCTTTGATACCGCGGAGCAGCTGCGCATTTTCTTCTCTCGAGGCCGCTCCAATCTCGTCGAATGTAATGCCCGTGTGGCGGCGCACCTGGCTGGTGATCTGCCGGACGGTCTCTCTGGATTGCGTTGCGTCCTTGCTTTCATTGCGTTCCAGTACCGCAGCCGATTCTGACCGATCAAATGATGCCATGGGGGTCAGGAGTATATCTCCTTTGGCACCCTTGTGATGCCTGTTTTTCATTGAACTCACGGATGAGTCAAGGCGGTTGACGCTTCGTGTCTTCTCTCTCTACTGTAGGAACCTATGATTCCTCCTTTTGCATATGATTCTCTCTGATCGTGATATAAAAAAGGCCATCGAGTCCGGCAGAGTGAAGATCGAATCCAATCAAGCCGAACTGTTCCGCTACATCCACGCGAGCAGCATGGACCTGCGACTTGGTAACATTTTTAAAGTCTACGAGCACAGCAAGTACGCCGTGCTGGACCCGAAGAACCCGAAGACGTTCGCCCAGAACATGCGCATCATTACGATTGCCGATGGTGATCCGTTCATCGTGCAGCCCGGAGAATTTATTCTCGGCGTCACACAGGAGAAGATCACGGTCCCGGATGACTTGGTCGTGCGCGTGGAGGGCAGGAGTTCGCTCGGTCGCCTCGGCATCATCGTGCACTCGACCGCAGGTTTCGTCGATCCGGGTTTCTCCGGAACGATTACCCTGGAGATCAGCAATTTGAATCGTCTTCCGGTCGCGCTGTATCCCGGAATGCGCGTGTGTCAGCTTGCTTTCGAGACGATGAGTTCACCAGCCGAGACTCCATACAACATGAAGCCGTTCAGCAAGTATCAGGGACAGGTGCTCCCCGAGGAGAGCAGGCTTTCCATCGATCCGGAATTCGTCACGGCCGGGGCTGCTGCTGATCTTTAATCATCGAATGTTTCGAATCGTAAACAGCACAGGCGCAGATCTTGCCCGGATGCTCAAAGGCGGCGTCATCATGGATGTGGTGACCGCAAAGCAGGCGAAGATTGCCGAGGCTGCAGGAGCGTGCGCCGTGATGGCTCTTGAACGAGTGCCGTCGGATATCCGTGCGCAGGGAGGAGTTGCTCGCATGAGCGATCCTTCGCTCATCGAGGAGATCCAGAAAGCCGTTTCTATTCCGGTCATGGCAAAAATTCGTATCGGTCACACGGCGGAAGCGAGAATTTTGGAGGTACTGAAAGTTGATTTCATCGACGAGTCCGAGGTGCTCACTCCTGCCGATCCGTTTCATCATGTTGAAAAAAAGCAGTTCAAGATACCGTTCGTGTGCGGAGCGACCAATCTGGGTGAGGCTCTCCGGAGAATCGCCGAAGGTGCGTGCATGATCCGTACGAAAGGCGAGGCGGGAACAGGAAACGTCGTTGAGGCGGTGCGTCATTTGAAGTTGATCAACGGTGAAATTGTCGCTCTGAAATCGATGAAAACCGCTCAGCTCAAAGCGTATGCGCATGAAGAGCGTGTGCCTCTTGATCTCGTCGAAAGTGTTCGGAAGGCACAGCGTCTTCCCGTCGTGACGTTCGTTGCCGGAGGGATTGCCACTCCCGCAGACGCAGCTCTCCTCATGGAGCTCGGAGCCGAGGGGGTGTTTGTCGGTTCTGGTATTTTCAAGTCCAAAGACCCGAAACGAATGGCAAATGCGATCGTGCAGGCAACGACTCATTACAAAGATCCTGTGAAAGTGACAGAAGTAAGCAGAGGGCTTGGGGGAGCGATGGCGGGGCTTGAGGTAGCGGGTTTGCAGGTGAGGATGCAGGAAAGGGGTTTGTAATTCTTATCCGACCCGCGCCCGCGGAGGGGCGCTGCTTGTTATTTGTATAAATTTTCTCCAGCAGCAGCCCTCCGCGGCTGCGGCAACTTCTGATTTGCTACACTGCATCCATGATCGTCGGTGTTCTCGCATTTCAGGGTGATTTTTCCGAGCACATCGCGGTGCTGCATTCGATGCATGTTCCCGCGATTGAAGTTCGATCACTTTCCGATCTCTCGAAAGTCGGTGCGCTGATCATTCCGGGCGGTGAATCAACGGTGATTGCGAAATTTTTGGAGGAGACAGAAGTAGGAAAAGAAATAATCAAAAGAATTCAGCGCGGGTCTACTGACCCGCAGCCGCTCTTCGTCTACGGCACCTGCGCCGGTGCAATTGTGTTGTCGAAAAAAGTAACAGGAAAAAATGCACCTCGCTCACTCGGCATCATTGACATCACGATCGACCGCAATGCGTACGGAACACAGCTTGAGAGTTTCGAAACGGAGATCCGAGTGAAAGGCATTTCCGGGAAAATCCCTGTGTCATTCATCCGTGCACCAAAAATAACGCGAGTCGGGAAAGATGTCGAAATTTTGGCTGAACACGGCGGAATTCCCGTACTTGTACGGCAGGGGAGAGTGCTTGTAGGGACGTTTCATCCGGAGGTACGAGCTGACGCACGGGTGCATCAGTTATTTTTGGAAATGACGAGAGTTTAGATAAACTCCTCCATCAACTTGCTCACATCGAATGTCTGTACTTCTTCCACGGGCGTTGTCGTTTTGCCCTGTCTTGGCACGAGCCTCTCGATGAAGTTCGGGACATTTTCATTGCGATAGAGAATACCCGTTGCAATGCGCTTTCCAGTATCGACAGCGAGTTTTCGTGCTTTCACGAAGTCGCTTGAGTCGTGATTTTCATCTTCGACCTTGTAGCATTTCTGCATCAGCATTGTGTGCGTTGCGAAGTGGTTATAGGTCGGACACGCCTGCAATACGTCGACGAAGGCGAAGCCTCTGTGTGAGATCGCGGTCTTTAGAATTTCTTTGAGCTGTTTGATGTCACCCGAGAACCCGCGTGCGACGAATGTCGGTTCGAGAGAGAAGATGAAATCCATCGAGTTAAGGGTTCCTTCGGGAATGCTGTTCGGGGCCGTGTTCATCGGCTGGTTTTGGGGTGTCAGTGAGCTTGCTTGCCCTTGGGTGAGTCCGTAGTTGCCGTTATTGTGGAGTACGAAGACGATCGGATAATGACTGCGAACCGCGTGCACGAGATGTCCGATTCCTTCCGAGAAGCTTGCACCATCCCCGCCGAATGCAATGACGGGGAGCTTCGGATTCGCAATTTTTGCCCCCGCTGCAAAAGGCAGCACACGACCATGAAGACCGTGAAACCGATAGCCGAGCAGTTTATCCGACATGTTGCCGTGACAGCCGACGTCGTAACACAAGAGAGTCTGCGTTGGTGGGATCTTGAGTTCCACAAGTGCCTGTTTGATGGCTGCCCAGATGCCGTAATCACCGCAGCCGTCGCACCATGTCGATTGGTTTTGCGAGTGGTAGTCCTTCATCGTGGGTGCCGATGTTTGGAGAGGAATGGACATAGGAGTTAGATGCAATCGGAGATAAGTTTTAGCAATTCATCATAGAAGAATGGTCGTCCGTCATATTTCAGAATTTTGTCTTTGATGTCGACCCCCGTCTCCTGTTTCAGGAGTTGCCCAAGTTGTCCATGATAGTTGCCTTCGATGAGGATGATTTTTTTTGCAGACTTCGCAAGTTTCGTGAAGGTTGCGGTCTTCAGCGGCCAGAGTCGGGTGTAATGCAGGTAGCCGACGGACGGGCTGAGATTCTTCATGGCATCGAGCACGACCGATTTCGTGCTTCCCCAGCCGACAAGCAAAGTTTCGGGCTCTTGTGATCCGAATAATTCCGGTTCTGGAAGCACGCTCTTCAGTGCTTCCATCTTCTTCATCCGTTTCTCAAGTTGCGCCTTCGCGTTCGCGGCAGTTTCGTCGACACTTCCATCCGGACCGTGTTCGTCTCCTTGCGCTACGTACGTAGCGGCGTCGCTTCCGGGGAGCCACCTCGGTGATATGCCGTTCTTGGCATCGATCGCATACCGATCCGAAGATTTGAGCTTCCTCAGTTTCTCCGGATCTGTGGTCAGTCCTCGTTTGATCTTCGTTTTCGTGAGATTGTACTGTTCTTGGGTGTAGAGCGCCTCGGCTATCTGCTTGTCTGTGAGGACGATCACGCTGATCTGAAATTCTTCGGCAATGTTGAACGCTTCGTTCATCAGGGTAAACGCATCGTCACTGTCTGAAACAGACATCACAAGTCGTGTGAATTCACCGTGAGCGGTATGGATAGCCATGAGTAGATCCGCTTGGCCGGTCCATGTCGGAAGGCCCGTCGCGGGTCCGGGGCGCTGTGCAAGTACGAAAACTGTGGGATTTTCGATGATGGCGTTCAAGGACAGTGTTTCGCTCATCAGATCGAACCCTCCGCCGGAGGTTCCGGTCAGCGCTCTCGTCCCCATGAACATTGCGCCGGAGACAAGTTGCGCTGCCGTGATCTCGTCTTCGGCTTGCTTGATGACAATGCCAGTCTGGTTCTGAATCGATGCAACGTAGCTTAAGAGGGGACTGCTTGGGGTCATCGGGTAGCCGGCATAGAGACGCATACCCGCGTGCACAGCGCCGAGGCCCATTGCTTTGCTTCCGGTGATAAGTAGCTGTTTCTGCCACTTCTTCTGCGGTTTCGGCAGTGCAACACTGAGCGATGAAAATTCTTTGCGGACCATGAAGCCTTCCTCGATACAGCGCATATTCAGTTCGAGCAGGTCTTTCTTCTTTGCGAATTTTTCTCCGACCATTTTTTTGAGTGCTCCGATGTCCTGTCCGAACACGGACCAGATAAACGCAGAGAGGAGAACATTTCCCAGGATCGGTTTTGCGCCGAGTTTCCGGAGCGTTGCTTCGATCGGCAACTCGATGATACTCAGACTCAATTGGTCGATCAGTTTCTTGTCTTCTTTCGATAATTTCCAGTCGGGTGTCGAGTGGATCAGGATACCGCCTGGTTTCAGATCTTTCAGATTATGTTCCAGTCCGTGATGATTCAGTGCGATGACGATATTTACTTTCACTTCACTGCTTGCGATCTTCTCGTCCGAAATATCCAATTGATTGCTTGAGTGTCCTCCCTTAATGAGTGAAGGGAACTCGCGATATCCGAAAACGCAGTATCCGCTTCGCTTCAGCGCTTTCGCCATCACTTCACCGATCGAGTCCAAGCCCTGCCCCGATGCGCCGACGATTTTGAGGGAAAGACGGCTCACGACGGGAGTTTGGAAATGGCATTTGCAAATTCTTTCGTCCATGCTTCGATTTTTGCAGTCTGATCGTACGGATCATTGATAATCTTGAGTGTCGGAAGCAGCAGTGTAGCTTGGCGACCCGTGAGGTATTCGGTCAGCCTCTCCGCTGCGCGCGCCGTGAAGTGATACCGCTCGTCACCGAGACCGATCGCGGCAGCGGGAATCCCTTTCAATTCCGAATCGGCAGCCCGCACCATGAGAAGTTCATGCATGTGCGGTTGCAACTGCCCTTCGACGTTGTTGGTGTTCCACGAGCCACATGCCAAAAGCAGCAGATTTGCTTTCCGCAGATCTTCGCCCGTGCTCATTTCTGCGCGTTGTTTGACGATCCTGAGATCAGGGATCAGCTTGCTTAGCGACAGAGTAAGGGTATCGACTACAAACTCTGTGTGTCCTGTGGATGTCGAATAGATGAGAGTGAGAGTGCGTGTCACGGGTAGATTGTAGTCAGGTTTCAGCTTCAGAGATAGATGCGGAAACGGGAAAAACGTAGTAGGCTAATCAAGTTGTTTGGACGATTAGCTCAGCTGGTTAGAGCGTTCGATTCACATTCGAAAGGTCCCCGGTTCGAATCCGGGATCGTCCACCACTTGACACAAATGAAAATATCATTATTATATCTTTATGGCTGAACTGGATGCCGTAACAGATAAGGGCATTGATCTATCGAAGCTTGACGATTTCTCCGTCACGAGGGCAAATTTTCAGCTTCTGCGGTCGTTCATTGTTTCAGAGCTTGCAAAGCTCGGTTTCAGGGGAAATGAAGTGTCGGTCGAAGGGGGACAGATTCAGGCAGTCGGCAAAACCACGGGCAAGGCTTTCCCGTACGCGATCAGAGTGAAAACGAAATTGGGAGTCGTCGAGCTCCTCGATGGTCTTGTGGAATTCAGGGATCAAGAAGCCCAAGGTATCATGCTTCCGACATTCGAGGCGGCTCGAAACGCATTGTCGGCGAAGCCGACGTATGACGAGCTTCGAAAGATCAATCCCAGAAGCGTCATGGAACTGCTTCGCGGAGAGAAGGTTGGCAGACTCATTTCTCACTGTAGAATCCTTGAGGATGCCGATGCGTACAATTACGCATTGCTTCAGCGCAGTAGGGAGGGTCGTGTCATCGTGGAAGCTTTTTCATTTGCACACTGTTATCACGCATACTGCGTTCCGCCATCGGTCGGGGTTGAGCCGGACAAAAATTTGGAGCGTGATGCTGATATCGAGCTGATGATCTTCAGAGAATCGATACGGGTGAGGGAGATGACTCCGTACCTGTACGAGCCTGAAGGGATCAACAGCATTGTCGTCTTGTACGTGCCGAAGGATGATGCCGCACTGCCTCTCACATCCGCTGAGGTTGCTGAAGCAGCGACGACACAGAGTTTCGATGCACAAAGCAATCGTGAGTGGAGCACGGATTTTTCTGAGATTGAAAGCGACGAAAGAGATGGCGAGACTGCGCAACTCGATTTCGATGCGGACTTCAATCGGGATGTTGAGGTGGAACTCTCCGATCTCTGCGATGGAGATCTCAAAGTGAGAATTTTGCAGAACGAATACTATCAATCGTCTCGGATGACGATGTTTCCATTCCAGTCTTGCGTACTCAATCCGCAGGCATTGACGGGAGTCGAAACTCCCCAAGAAATTGCAAAGATTCTCCATGAGCAGGGTATTCAGCCGATCAAACGGAACATGTCTCAGTCAGGATCGTTGTCGAATGGAGCGCTCCTTCTTGTCGTCGTTGAAGGCATCCATCTAGGGGCGTATGCGGTTCCTGCTGCCGAAGCGGGTGACTTTGCATGCTATTGAAGAGAGTGTTTCTTTGTTCATGCAATAATATTGCATTTGCAATAATATTGCAGTACGCTGCATCCATGCATTCTTTCGTTTCGAAACCTATCGTCGATACAGGAGAACTTCTAAAGAAATCCAAGCTCAAAGACACCCAGCCGAGGCGCATGGTGCTCGAGGCTCTTGCGAAGATCAACATGCCCGTGTCACCGTACGGAATCCAAAAATGGCTCCTCAAAAAAAACACTGAACTCAATGCGGTGACGATCTACCGTATTCTGCATGCATTCAACAGTGCTTGCATTGTGCATAGGCATCCTTGCAGCGGTCATTTTGCACTTTGTACATTGCCGGAGCAGAAGGGTCATCACGGATTTTTGCATTGTCATTCCTGCGGACTCACGGAGGAATTTTGCAGTCCGGCACTTTGTACGCTTGAGCATGGCATTGCGAAGAAAGCAGGCTTCGATCTTGAGAACCACATGAATGAGATCTCCGGTCTCTGTAAGCATTGCAAATCTTAATTTTTCTTTCCTCTCATGGTCACTCTCTACACACTCGGCAGTGTCCTTCTCATCAGCTTGCTGTCGTTTCTTGGTATCTTCTTCTTTCTTTTCGAAGAAAGCACCATACGGAAGCTGTTGCTGTATTTCGTGAGTCTCTCGACCGGAGCACTGCTTGGGGATGTGTTCATTCACATTATTCCCGATCTTGCCGAGTCCACAGAAACGTTCGGGAGGAGTCTTTATATTCTGCTGTCGGGTATTCTTTTCTCCTTCGTGCTCGAGAAAGTCATCCACTGGAGACACTGTCACGTCTTGCCGTCCGGGGAACATCATCATCACCATCATCACCATCCGATGGGGATTGTCAGTCTCATCGGAGAGTCGATGCATAACTTCATCGACGGACTCGTGATCGCGGCGGCGTTTTTGGCGAGCATTCCGATCGGTCTCTCGACGACACTCGCTGTGGTGTTGCATGAGATCCCCCATGAAGTCGGCAATGTTGCGATCCTTCTGCATAGCGGTTACTCGAGGAAGCGTGCGCTCCTCTTTAACGGGCTGTCCGGGCTGATGTCGATTGTAGGGGCTTTGATCGTGCTTTTGTTCGCGGCATCGGATGGCGATCTCGTCTCGCGCATCTTGCCGTTTGCCGCAGGTAATCTTCTCTACATCGCCGGCTCCGACTTGATCCCCGAACTCCATAAAGAGACCGCGCTACGAAAGACACTCGGGCAGCTTTTCTGCATTGTCGTGGGCATGGTCATGATGTACGGCTTGAAGTTTACAGAGTAATTTCTTTGTTTCTTTTTTGAACAACACAAATATTTTTCGCCACTTCTTGAGCCAGATACTCGGCACTCTCTGCGAGAATGCGGATCGGAGGCAGGCGATGAGCGGGGTATTTCAGTGCAAAGTTTGCGGGGATGGGATCGGGAGCAGTTGCGTTTCCCACACTCGATGCCTGTGCGTCTGTGCCTGCAAAGTGTCCGAGAGATTTTCCATCCTTTTCTTCTGCAGGCAGTGCGTGCCACTGCTTCTCGGTACCATAATCCATCGCCAATCTCATGAGCATCTCCGGATCGATTTCTTTCCCCGATTTCAGTTCGTCGAAGATCGCCTTCCACTGGAAGATTGCGCCTTTTGCTCGCAGAGGATTTGCCATTTGGCTGAGCCATCCACCGAAGACTTTTCCGGCGATCTGATCCGGAGAGCGCACCGGAAAATGCCCAAGGAAGAGCGAAGACGATTCGCAGTGCTCGGCATTCCGGTTACTTGTCTCGTCCACGAGCGCGTGGCTTCCCATCCTGAGTTTCATGGTTCCTAAGAGCAGCTTCTTCGGAATGATGACTTTGAACCACTGCGGCCTTTCGATTGCTCTTCTCTGTCGGACACGCTTGAGAACATTGCACTCCGCCGGATCGTCGCCGGGCATTGGAACGTAGGTGTGCCATCGGACGAGCGATGCGATGTCTGTTGGAAGTTTCTCCAGTGCCATGCGCACGTTCTCACCTTCGTTTGTCCATAGAAATTCATCGGCATCGAGTGGGAGTACGTAGTCAGGTGCATTGCCGCGGAGTTCTCCGAGTACCGCCGTCAGTGCCTCTCCTTGCAGATGTGCAAACGAATCGTCGATCCGCAGATCCAAAGGCAGTCCTTCCTCTTTGAGTTTGCTGAGAATTTCTCTCGTGTTATCTGTGCTTCGGTTGTCGATAAGAATCATGTGGTCCAGAAAAGCACAGTGATGACGAACGAACGTCTCAATGACGTCGGCTTCATTTCGTACCCAGCTGATGGAGACGATCTTCATGGGTGAGATCCTACAGGAATGTGGTTCTACTCAGATATTCATGGAAGAGCGAGGCTTTCGGATGTGTGCAGTCTCTGTTCCAGGGCTTGAAGCAGACAAAGTGAATGATTTTCGCATTCCGAATAATCTCCTGCACTCTCTCGGGTTCCTCAGGAATCCATCCGCTCATCATCAATCCTTCCGCTTCGACATTCCAGATCGGATCCAGTTGCAACCATCGTCCGGCAAGCACCGCATTTACGCCGTCTTGGTCCCAGTATCGGATGACGCTTTCATATCGCTTCGTATGCTCGATGATTTTTCCGGCAATGTTTTCCGTGCGCCAGAGATCCAGATTGATGAGCATCAGGCCTGCATTGCAGTACTGTTTGTCGGGTGGAATGCCGAGCTCCTTGTAGTTAGGGAGTGCCCATGCGCTCGATACGAGCGGCGAACGCAACTCCTGTGCGGCTGCCATGGGGTGAGCGTCGAGTTCGGTGTCCCAGAGTTCTCCGATATCGGAGAGCACCATCATGTCCGCATCCATCTTCAATATTTTTTTGTGCTGTGGCAGGAGTGCGGGAAGCAGAAGGTAGAAATACATCGCCATATGCACGCCGTTGAAACGCGTGAGATGTTCGATTGCGGAAGTATCGGGTCGGAGGAATGTCACAGTGAGACGCGCATCGTTCCAGGAAGAAAGCAGATTGTTCTTCGTCTCTTCCTGCAAATCGGTTTCAAGCACGTACAATTCGATCGACCGTGTGCCTCCGCAGTGGTCGAGCAGCGAACGCATCATCACGGCAAGACCCGGCGCATAGCGCAGATCGGTGCTGCAGGCGATGAAAATCGGTTCCATAGTACTCATGATGCGTTCGGTTTTTTTGAAAATCGGCATTCTCCGTAGGCTCTCGCAAATGATTCTGCGGTTTCGAGCAGTACGGCAAGCGGCTCCGCTTCGCGTATCGGATACCGAATATCGAAGGCGCATGGTACCGGATCCGATACGGGGAGTTCCGTCGAGTGTTCTCCGTCCCACGGGATCCACGTCGTATTGCCCAGACTGAGGAAGGACGATGGAAGTCGGTTCCATTGTATTTTCATTCCGTACTCGAGAGCATGGCGCTTCAGATCATCCGGGGTGATGATGTCGTTATTCTTCATTTCGTCAAAAATCGCTTTCCATTGGAATGTGTTTCCGTGAGGTTTTCTGATGTCCGCAATGTTTGTCAGCCATCCCCCGTACACTTTGCGTTTGATTTGCTCGGCTGACCGTACCGGGAAGTGCGCCATCGTGAGTGTGGTATCGATGTCCGATACAGGTGTGCCATCTGCGTTCATCACTCCATGGTTTCCCGCATACAGACGCTTCCCGCTGCCGTCTCTTAGCAGTGCTGTTGGAACGATTACTTTGTACCAAGGCGGATGTTCACTCGCCTTTCTGTACGTGATTCTACGTAGTACATTTTTTTCCTCAGAATGGTCTTCGGGCATCGGAACGTAGCATTTCCATGGAACTCGAATAGGGGACAAGCCGCTCTGATTTGCGAGAATGCTCGGAACATCACCGATGATGAATTCATCGGCATCAACAGGCACAATCCAATCCGCTCCCTCGTTCATTGCGTCAAAAAGGAGCGTTGTCATCATCGAGGATTGTTCGTGCAGCAGACCCGAATCGATGCGGCACTCTATCGGTAGTCCTTCACGTATGAGATGTTCGATGATCTCCTTCGAATTGTCGACGCACTGGTGCAGCACAACGATGATTTTGGAAGACCATTGTGCATAATGGCGCACGCAGGCTTCGAGAATGTCGGCTTCGTTTCTGGCGCAGAAAATGGTGGTGATTTTCATGAGTTCTCTTTGGAGTAGGCGTTTGATTCTATCGCTTTTCGGTTTTGCGGACGATGACTTGATAATCGTTATGGATAATGTTGATCTCGTCTTTGAAAAAGGTCAGGAACGCGTCGATGCCGCTTCCGGGATTTTTGAGTGGGGCTTCCGGGAAACAATTCCATCGGTAGTCGTCGAAGACCAGAAGTCCGTCCGTTTTTAGGAGATCGAGACAGAGGATGCCATCGATGAGTGCAGAGGCTGATGTGTGCGACCCGTCGACGTACGCGCAGTCGAAACTTCCGAGGGGCAGTGTGCGCAGCAATTCCCTCGATGCACCTTTCAATTTGGTCACTTTGTTCTCCGCACCGACGGCGCGAATGTTTGCATCGAATCGACTTTCGATCTCTTCGCCGCTCGGCATGGCAAGGTTGAGCCGCGTGGACGTTTCGATGCTCTCCTCGCTTAGGTGGAAAATATCGATGCACGTGAGCCGGCTCGAAGAATGCGTCAGCACATTCGTGAGCAACCAGCATGCACTTCTGCCTTCATAACTGCCGATTTCGAGAAAGTGGAGATCAGGTTTTCCTTCCATTGGAGCGAAAACTTCCTTCCATACGGGGATATGCGGGCTGAACCAATCGGAGGTGAAGTGCGGTTCCATGGCGCGAGACTACAGGCATTGAGCAACAGAGATCCAGTCAGTATTGTGCGAGTGTGATTTCTTCTTATCTTTTTCGGTCTATTCATTTTCGATTTACGGAACCCCGCTTCCCGTTTCCAAAGCTTGTTCGAAAAGTTCTACGAAAGGTATGCGTTCCCCTTCAATATTTTTTCGATAGATTCAACGCGGTCATTCCTTTTATCAACCCCGATCGTCTTTTGGAGCTTCGCAAAATTTCCCGCATGAAGAAGATGTCCACTATTGCAATCGGTGCCATTCTCAATGAATGCGTTCGGGAGATGCCCGAGGATGCCTGCTATCTCAATATCGGCACCTGGTACGGATATTCACTCTTTTCTGGCATGATCGGCAATGCTGGGAAGTGGTGCATCGGTGTCGATTCGTTTGAGCAATTTGATCATCCTAAAAGCGAATGTTTGCGTCGATTCGAGGAACTCAGATCCGATCGTCACGTTTTTCATGTCACCGATTGGCGACAATACATGGAGAAGCATACGCAGAAGATCGGTGTGCTCTTCTATGATGCCGATCACAGCGAGACCTGCCAGTATGAGTCGCTTCTTCTTTGTGATCCGTTCATCATTGAAGGAGGAATCGTGGTAGTTGACGATACGAATTGGACCGGTCCGAGGCGAGCGACAGAGCGTTTTCTACGAGATCACAACAATTACGAAGTGCTCTTCGATGTTGCAACGTTTTGTAATTGCCATCCGACCTTTTGGAACGGGCTGATGGTTCTCCGGAAGAAGCGGGTTTAGTAGAGATTAGGGAGACGAGGATGCTGTACACTCTCCTTATGCCGATCGCCAAAGAACGCATCCTTTTCGAAGATCAGTGGCTTCTTGCCGTCAGCAAGCTGGCGGGGGAGCTCGTCGTGCAGGGCAAGGGGAGACTCGACAAGCTTCCGCTTCTCGATTTCCTCCGAAAAGATCATCCGGGGATTCTCGCGATTCATCGGTTGGATTTTGAGACGTCTGGTGTCGTTGTGTTCGCAAAATCGAAAAGCATACTTGGGCAAATTCTTGCAACGAAATTTGCCGGTTGGAAGAAAGAATACGTGGCGATTGCGCTCGGGCAGGTGAAGCAGGGAAGCGGTTCGATCACTTTCAAGCTTCCTGCGCGCAGCGGAGAGGGCAAAGTGGCGGCAGAGACGCAATACAGCGTCGTCGAACACATCGGGCCGGTGACGTTGCTTCGACTGACGATTGAGCGGGGGCAAAAGCACCAGATCAGAAGGCATCTTTCGATGATCCATCATCCTCTCATTTTGGACGACGTGTATGGCATCGCCAAAGCGAACAAAGAGTTCGGAAAATTCTTGAAGCTGCACCGGTTTTTTCTGCATGCGAGCCGCATCACCTTCCCGCACCCGTTCACCGGAACGCAGACGGAGATTATCTGTCCGATGCCGAAGACGTTTGAAGTGGTTCTGAAAAAATTGCGAAACTTGGTTGCGGGGAAAGGATCTTAGCCCTCACTCCGCCCCGCCGAGCGGGGCACCTCTCTCCAACGACCTCTCTCGACCCTTCGGGCCACTCTCTCCTGCTGAGGCAGGAGAAAGAAAGCGGAAGAATTTTTTTCAGGAGAGAGGAAGTTCGTAATCAGATAAAGCATGGGCTCCCCCTTCTCCGGATGATGGAGAAGGGGTCAGGGGATGAGGGCTGCCTGTGGCGCGCGCTATTCCTTAGTGTATGCTCTCCGTATGCGCACGCTTTCTGGAATACAGCCGTCGGGAAAGTTGCATCTTGGGAATTACTTCGGTTCGATTCTGCCGAATTTTGAGCTTTCAGCAAAAGCCGAGCAGAGTTTTTTCTTCATCGCCGACCTTCATGCGCTTACGACGGTCAATGATTCTGCAGTTTTGCGGGAAGCGCGTTCCGATATCATTCTGGACTACCTCGCATGTGGGTTCGATCCAGAAAAGTCCGTTCTCTATTATCAGTCGCATGTTCCCGAGCACACGGAACTTCTGTGGATTTTGTCGACGGTGTGTCCAATGGGACTTCTCGAACGTGCGGTGAGCTACAAAGATAAAGTACAGAAGGGAATGACTGCTTCCGTCGGTCTTTTTACGTATCCCGTGCTGATGGCGGCGGACATTCTTTTGTACGATGCGACCACTGTGCCGGTGGGGAGAGACCAGAAGCAGCACGTGGAAATTGCACGCGATCTCGCACTGAAATTCAATCATCAGTACGGTGAAACGTTCGTTGTTCCAGAGCCACTTATTCGTGACGAGGTTGCCGTTGTGCCCGGCACGGACGGACAGAAGATGAGCAAGAGCTACGGCAATACTATCCCGTTGTTTGGTGACGAAAAGATGATCAAGAAGGTGATCTCAGGGATCGTGACGGACAGTAAGGGTGTCGAGGAACCGAAAGACCCCGAGACGTGCATTGTCTACAATATTCATAAATTATTTCTAAGCAACGCCGAGGCGAAGACGCTTGCAGAGAAGTACAGAGCCGGAGGACTCGGATACGGGGATGCCAAGAAAATGCTCTTCGAGGTATACATGGATTATTTTGGTGAAATGCGCACGAAACGTGCGGCGCTCGAGAAGAAGCACGATGAAGTGGAGGAGGTGATCAGAAAGGGTGCGGAGAAGGCATCTACAGTGGCAAAAGCGACAATGCAGAAGGTCCGAAAGACGGTAGGGCTTGCGTAGATGCTCGTGTCTATACTTGAGAATTTTCTGGATTTGATGTATACTGTTCTCTTGTCATTTCACACAAATATTCATGTCAAAAAAGCCCGTGAAGAAGAGTCCGAAGAAGCATGTGCTTTCGCTCGTGCTTGCATCGATTGCGGTTCTTACCCCTGTCTTGGCTGCGAAGGTCGCACCGATCTTCGCCGAGGGCATCGATCAGGCACAGACGATCTTCGATATGTCCCTCTTCAATATGGAGCAGTTCCGCTTGGAGCGAAGACTCAGGCACTCCGAATCGGTAGATGCTCCGGTCATTGTGCCAACTGAAACAAGCTCTTCCGCTTCTTCCGTCGATCCTTGCGATCCGTCTCTGCGTTCGTCCGCCTCATCGGAACCTGCATCTCTGCATTACGAAGATCTCTCTACTACTGAGCGCGAAGCACTGCAGATGCAACTCCGGAAGCATTCATGCCCGCGTAATGTCGATCCGGCATACCGTGCTCTTTGCGAGAAAATGCTCGGCGATTTGCCTGCCGTAGAGACGCAACAGGGACTCAGAAACCCGAATCAGTAGAGCGCATGGTACGATAAGAGTCGATGCGTCCATGTACCGATTTTATGAAACGGCATTCTACGATTGTTACTGCAGTCGCACTCGGTGCCTTTTTTTTTGCGGTGCAACTTTTCTTCATTCATGAGTACGGTGTTTCATGGGATGAGCCGTTGCATCGCAACTGGGGAAAGATCTTTTATCTTTTTCTCCGGACCGGAGATCGACATCTTCTGGAGCTTATGCCCGGTCACGGCATTCATTACGGTCCGGTGTACTACTTTGTGAATTATCTGCTCTCCGAGGCGCTTCTTTCGATGCAGCTTCTGTCTTTCGTTGCGGCGAATCATCTCTTGAATCTTTTGACTGCGAGCATTGCGGTCGGTTTTGTGTATGCGTTTGCACGTTCTGTTGGTACGAAGCGGGTTGCCTTTCTCTCGGGGCTATTCTTCATCTTTTTTCCGCCGTTCATTGCACACGCGCACTACAACCCGAAAGACATTCCACTGATGACGGCGCTTCTGATCACGTCGTTTGTCTTTCTCCATGCGCTGCGTGCATCGAGTCGGCGGCTGCTCTTTTTTGCAGGCTTCTTGTTCGGTTGCAGTATTGCACTGAAGGTGAGTGCGCTTTTGATGTTTCCGGCGTTTACTTGCACGTATTTCCTTTGGCTGTATTCACAGAGGACGAGGCTCAATTTTCGGCGGGAATTTTTCACGATTGTGTTTGGTTTTTTGGCTGTGCTTGCAGGAAGCATTCTGGCTTGGCCATCCGCTTGGGGTGATCTCTTGCTGATTCCGCGGTCGATTCTTTTCTTCACGCAGGATTTTTGGCCGGGAAAGGTTCTGTTTTTCGGCCGTGAGTATGGCGGTGCCGCGCTCCCTTGGTACTACATTCCATTCGAGTATCTGAGCTCGATGCCGATCCTCATGATGCTGTCTTTTGTTGCAGGAGTCGTTTTGTGTCTGCGTCGATTGCTCGCACGGGAATTCTTGCCGCTTCATTTCACGTTTCTTTTATTCTGGGTTTTGTTTCCGATTCTTTTTAGCATCAAGCCGCATCTCGTTCGGTATGACAGCATGCGTCAGTTCTTCTTCTGCCTTCCTGCGATTGCGATACTTGCGGCATTTGGGTTCGATGCACTCCTCCTCCGCATCGAGCGACGCGGCATGCATCCGAAAGCAATAGTCATTGGTTTTCTTACCATTCTCTTCCTTTCGCTCCTTCGCGAGACGTTTGTTCTCCATCCTTTCGAAGGCTCGTACAGGAATGAACTTGTGCGTCTCGCAGTACCGACCGCAATGGATTCTGTGTTTCAAATCGAGTACTGGGGAGCATCCTATCAACAGGGGATGGACTGGCTCACTGAGAATGCGGCACTGAATCCTGTGATTTGTGTTCCAACCGCAGGCATTCTCGTGACGTGGTATCCGTGGCGCGAGGATTTCAGTTTCGAGTGTTCGGCAAAGTCCACCTACGTGATGTTCTTCACCCGTTATTCCGAAGCCGGGCAGTATGCACTGCTGCCGATGAAGCCTGCATTTACGCTCGAACGGATGCAGTCACCATTGTTGAAGATTTACAAGGTGCACTGACGATCGTATAGTGACTTGTGTTATGTGGTTTCAGAAAAAAGAATCTTCATCGTCTTCTCTGTACGTTTGGCTGATGGCGGGGGTCGTTTTTTTCCTGAAATCGCTCTTCATCCTTCTCACGTCTATTCGGGGACTTGCGAGTACTGCTTGGCTCATCGATGACAGTTTGATCGAGATGAAGGTGGCCAGGAATTTGGGGCTCGGGTTCGGGTTTTCTTTGGACGGTCTGCATGCGACGACGGGTGCGCCGTTTCTATGGATTTACCTGACGTCACTCAATCACATGGTTTTTGGGAAGGACGCAGCCATCCGAGCAACGCTGATCGAAACGTCTTTGCTCGGGGCACTCGCCACTGTTGTTGTTTTCTTCATTGCTCTCAAATTGGTTAGGGATCGCCGCGTTGCATGGACGGCATTTCTGCTTTCCACATTCACGGCGAATGCATTTTTCAATGGCATGAATGGCATGGATACCGTGCTTTTCACCCTCTTCGTTCTCCTGAGCATCAGTACGTACTTTGGTGTTGGCAAACCTGCAACATGGTCTTCGTTCTCGTGGGGCTGCGTCATAGGATTAGTGCTCGGACTCACGGTCATGACACGCGGAGACGGACTTTTCGTCATTATCGCGCTTCTTTGCGTGAAGCTGTACGAGTGGTGGACCGCTTCCGCCTCCGAGCGGAGAGAACACATGCAGTCGCTTTTTGGCATTGTTCTTGTTTCCGGTATTTGCTTCTCTTTCTTCATGGGTTGGCAGCTTCTGCAGACCGGTTCTCCGTTCCCCGGCAATCAAGTCGGTCGCAGAGAGCTCGCACTCGCTTTTCACGGGTTTTCCTTCGATCATTTCTCCCTTTCGAAGTATCTGAAGATCGTCGTGTGGAATATTTTTCAGCTCGAGGATCTCCTGATGATTGCACTCGGAGGATCGCTTCTTGCACTTGCAGGGCTGATGACAGGCCTTCTGCATCGGAGCCTTCGGATGCTTGGCATCTTCACGGTGATCTATCTCGGTATTTTTTTCTCGCTCCTTGTTGGTTACCAGTGGTACTTCGCCAATCTCCACGGTTTGCGGTATTTGAATCCTGCGGTGCATATTCTCTTCATCTTCATCGCATTTTTGCTCTGGCAGTTGCCGGCGGATCGGTTCAAGAAGTTGTCGGTTGCGTTTCTTACGCTATCGATCATCGTGCTTTCGGGATACAAGCACTATCAGATGACGACCAGATTTCCGTGGGCTCCGTATATGAGTTACGTCAGTCGTCCTGACCCTGTGAAGAGCGCGTACTTCTGGAGCACGATCGATTGGATGCGGGACAATCTTCCGGCAGGTACGATCGTCGGTGTGCGCGATTACGGTCGGGCGTCTCTGTTCACTGAGGTGAGAGTGCAGGATCTTGCAGGCAACATCGATCCGGAGGCTGCACGCACTCTGAATGATGGAACGCTCAATGAATACCTGCGATCACTCAACGTGGAGTATTTGTTGATTCCGAGTTTGGAACTTCGGCAGGACAAGTTGTATCAGTACCTGCACACCAATATGAAGTTGCAGCTTGTGAAAGGAGCGCCGAAGTCACCGACGCAGTACCTGTATAAAATTATTTCGTATTCGAAATAGTCTTTGTAATATCGACGACCGGTTGTTTGAACGCGAGAGTCTTATAGCAGTCATGCGGTGTGCCGATGACAATGAGGTCTGCTTCCTTCAGCACTTTTTCCTGTGTGCAGAGTTCTGGGTCACGGACGTACGGATCGGCGCAGAGGACTTCTTTCGCTTCGAGGACGAGAACTTTCCGGAGCTTGTAGGAAAGTGAGCTTCTGATATCGTCGCTGTTTGGCTTAAATGCCATCCCGAGGATGCCTACTTTCATCGTACTTAGATCATGGGTCTGCTTGATCTGCTGGACCAGCAGATAGGGGAGTCCCTCGTTAATCATCATTGCCGCTTGCCCGAGCACAAACGAACCGTGGTTGAAAGCTCCAAGCTGCATGGTGTCTTTCAGGAGACAGGGTCCTGCAGCGAATCCTGCTCTCGCAAAGGATTTCATGCGGGGGTAATCCTGTTTTAACGCCGAATGAATCTTGTCGAAGTCGGCGCCGAAATCTTGGGAGGTGACCCAGAATTGGTTGGAGATGGCAAAATTGATGTAGCGCCATGCGTTGGCATAGAGTTTTGCGAGTTCTGCTTCGATGGGCCTCAGGAAAATTGATGTCGGGGAGAGGCACGTAAAAAGTTCTGCTGCTCGTTTGGCGGCATCATCGGTGAATCCTCCAATCAGCTGAGGCAATTCTTTAAGTTCCTGTAGAGATTGCCCCTGCACGATGCGCTCGGGGCAGTAGGCAAGATCGATGTCGGCATGTCCCATGGATGAAAGTTGCCTGCCGAGTCTGTCGGTGACTCCCGGGAACACCGTGCTTCGAAGCACCAGCAGTTGGCCTGCGTGCATCTGCCCGATGAGACGATGAAGTGCTTCGTCGAAACTGTGCACCGAGGGATCCAGATATTCGTCGACGGGGGTGCCGATCGTCACGATCACGATCTCGGTGTCTTTGAGAACTCCGAAATCCGTCGTTGCGCTGAGGAGTCCGGCTGCCAGCACTCTCGGGAGCAGTGCATCTGCTTCTTCTTCCACGAATGGCATTGTTCCAGCATTGACCATGTTCACGGCTTTTTCGCTGATGTCGACCAAGTGCACGCGGTAGCCTTTCTCGGCGAATGCCATACCGAGCGGTAGACCGACATGGCCACAGCCACCGATGATCGCAAGCGTTTTGCCGTTGGGTTTTGCAAGATCCTTCATCGGGTTCATTCTCACGTTCAAGGTAGCGATAGTCAATTGTGTTTTCTGCCGCCTATGAGTGTTTTCCAGAATGCGAGAAGATACCAACGCAGATATTCGGGCATCCATGCCCAGAGTCGGAAACGGGAGACGCCTTCTCTGCGGTCGTGCCACACGGTCGGAATTTCTCGAATGATCCATCCGTTCCAGAAAGTTTTCAGCACCAGTTCGATGCCGAGAGCGAAACTCACGGTGGTTTCGATCGGAAGTTCGATCACCCGTCTGCTGTACGCGCGGAAGTTATTGGTTGCGTCATGTGTCGGAAGACCGACGAGGTAATGGAGCGAGAGCCCTGCAAGTCTGCTTAAAAACTGTTTGAACACCGGTCCGCCTACTTGCGCCCCTCCTTTCATATAGCGCGATCCGGCGGCAACATCCGCTCCTTCGCGTACGAGTTTTGCGAGAATCGGAATATCTTTTGGGTCATCTGCACGATCGCCCGCAACAAGGATGATGACGTCCCCTTTGCTTGCGGAGAATCCTGCTTTGTAGGCATTGAGTACTCCTTTACCGATTCTGTTTCGGACTAGACGTACGTTTGATGCAGGCGGCTGCATGGAGGTAATTGCAGGCAAGGTGTTGTCTTCGTCGAAATCATAGACGATCAGTGCTTCATACGGTTCACGGACGAATGCCTCCAGGTCTCTAAGGAGCGGTGGCGCATTCTCGGCTTCGTTGTAGACCGGAATGACGATGGAGAGCAGGTGAGATTGATTCACGATGTGCAGTGTACCATTTTCCGTTAGACTTGGTTTATGAAGAAGATACTTGTCACCGGGGGTCTTGGGTTCATCGGGGCATCGCTCGTGCAAGCACTCGTGGCTCGCGGGGAGTCCGTGCGGGTTCTCGACAATTCATCCCGGGGATCGAAAGAAAAACTTGGTTCTGCCGCAAACAACGTGGAAATCATCGAAGGCGACATCCGTGATCCGGTTCTCGTGCGAAGAGCAGTGAAAGGCATGGACAGCGTCATGCACCTCGCATTCGTGAATGGCACCGAATACTTTTACAAGTATCCGGCGTTTGTTCTGGATGTTGGCGTGAAAGGAATGGTGAACGTGCTCGATAGTTGCATTCAGGAAGGCGTGAAGGAACTGGTGCTCGCTTCGAGTTCCGAGGTGTACCAGACACCGGACATGGTACCGACACCCGAAACAGCCTCTCTCTCCGTGCCTGATCCGCAAAATCCCCGCTATTCCTATGGAGGAGGGAAGATCATCAGTGAACTGATGGCACTCAATTACGGACGAGCATACTTCGACCGTGTCATTGTCTTTCGCCCGCATAATGTCTACGGTCCTGCGATGGGTTTCGAACACGTCATTCCTCAGTTTGTTGGGCGACTGCAGGAACTTTCGGAGAAGTCCTCGGGAACATCATTCGCATTTCCGATTCAGGGATCCGGACTGCAGACGCGTTCGTTTGTGTACATTGATGATTTCACCGAGGGACTATTGCTTGCGATCGACAAAGGCGAGCATCTTGGGATTTACCATATTGGCACGCTTGAGGAAGTGAGCATCAAGTCGCTTGCGATGCGTATTGCGAAGCAGATGAGCCTTTCGATCACCGTGCAGGAAGGCCCCGAGCTTGCGGGAGGCACGTTGCGACGCTGTCCCGATATCTCTAAACTTGTGGCGCTCGGTTTCAAGCCGAAGTTCACACTTGAGCAGGGTCTTCTGCCTACGGTCGAATGGTACGCTGCTCAGCACATCGGTGAAAAACGTAAAATTTCGGAACCCTCTCTCTTCTTTCACTCCTAATCATCATGCCACAGTACGGTCCAGTCACTTCGTGTCAAACATGTGGATGCAAGGATCTTGAGTCGGTCATTTTCCTCGCATTTCTGCCGTCCGTGAATGTTATGAGTGACATTGGAACGCCAAAAGCCCAGGAACAATGGTTCCCGGCTGAGATGCTCCGGTGCCCGAAGTGCACGCTCGTGCAGCTCGGATTCGTTGCCGATCCTGCGATGATCTTCCCTCCGGAGTACCCCTATACGAGTGGGACGACCAGAATTCTTCGAGAGAATTTTGCCGATCTGTATCGAAACGTCAAAGCACTGCTCGATTTGCAGCCCCAGCACTTCATCGTCGACATCGGTTCCAATGACGGCACTCTCCTCAAGAACTTCAAGGAAGGAGGGCACAAGGTGCTCGGTATCGAGCCGTCGCTCACCGCAAAGCTTGCCGAAGCTGCAGGTGTCGACACGCTCATGACGTTTTTCGGGACGGAGGCAACTGATACGGTTCTGAAGTCCCACGGCAAAGCTGATGTCATCACGGCAGCCAACGTGTTTGCGCATATTCTTGATCCGAATTCCGTCGTCGAAAATATCGTGCGACTCCTCAGTGACGATGGCGTCTTCATTTCCGAGTCTCACTATCTGCTCGACCTCATCCAGACTCTTCAGTACGACACGATCTATCATGAGCATCTTCGTTACTACTCACTTCGGAGTATCAAGTTTCTGCTCGAGAAGCATGGCTTTACGGTTTTCAAGGTTCAACGTCTCCCGACGCATGGCGGTGGGATTCGCGTGTACGCTTCGAGAAAGAAAACATTCGCTTCCGATGGTTCCGTTGAAGCACTACTCGAAGAAGAGAAGAAGGCAGGGCTTGAAGGAACATCATGGATGAAGCAGTTCCAGGAAGGAATCATCCGCTCGAAGCTTGAGCTGTACGGACTTCTCAAAGACATTCATGCGAAGAAGCAGGCTGTCTACGGCATCAGTGCGCCTTCTCGAGCAAGCACACTTGTGAACTACGTTGGTCTCGATGACGGACTTCTTCCCTGCGTCATGGAAATTAAAGGCTCGAAGAAAATCGGCAAATACATGCCTGGTCGCAATATTCCGGTGCTTGAGGAATCGAAACTTTATGCAGATCAGCCTCCGTACGCGCTGCTCCTCTCGTGGCACATTGCTTCAGAACTGATGACGAATCTCAAGAAGCGCGGCTACAAGGGAGATTTCATCATTCCGCTTCCTGTGCCGAAGATTGTGAAGAATGCCGACGTGGCGTAATTAGCGTCGCACCGCGACGAAGATCCTCTTTCCTTGTTCGGTAACGGCAAATCCGTGCGATTCGAGATACGCTTGCAGTTCCTGCGGCGTGCATCGTGGTTTTTTCACGAACACGTGGTAGTTCATTACGATCACCTTGATCCTTCTTAGATAGTCGACAGGCAGTCCGTAGAAGATTTCGTATTCAACGCCTTCTGCATTCATCTTGAGCAGATCGCACTCTTCGATATTCTCGTCATCGAAAATTTTCTGCAGCATGGTGACACGCACCGGAATGGTGTGGCCGCCTTCCAGTGTTCGATACATTGAGTTTGCTTCACTGCGGCTTGGGAGGACATGCAGCGTGCCCGTACCCTCAGCGCCTCCGACGGCCGCAAGATTGCTCTTGATGCGGTGCTCACAATGATTCTGTGTGATGTTTTTTCGGAGGTACCCTTCGGTCACAGGATCTGGTTCGTACGAGAAAATTTTCGCATGTGGGGCTTTCTTTGCCGCGTAGAGCGAGAATGCTCCGATATGCGCACCGATATCGATGATCGTTTTGGCATCGTTCCATGCGATGTCTCCGTGGTCGTAGACGTGATTCAGCCACACAGCGATGTAGGGATTGATGTTGGTGGATCCCGCTGGAACAGTAAGCGAGTAGCCCGAACGGAAATAATATGTGGTGTCTGATTTGTCGGGTTTGTCACTGAAGAACGGTCTCCAGTTCTTTGTCGTTAGCATGAAGGCAATCGGAACAATGACATGCCAATGAAGCCACGCACCAACGCGTCTTCGAAGTGATGCAATCCGGTACTGAAGGGAGGGAGTACTCATGAGGAGCTCGGATCATACGTGAAGAGATGCCTTTTCATACACAGTATCGAGCAGATCGACCATTTGTTCGATCGAGAATGTCGATTCCATTCTCTTGCGTCCTTTTTTGCCCGCCTCCATCAGCTCCGGTCGATGTTCAGTGCACCATTCCATCCGACGTTGCCATGCAGATTCGTCCCATGGATCAATGATCCATCCAGTGTCGCCGTCTATGACTGCTTCCTTCGCTCCCCCCATGCATGTTGCGAGCACGGGGCGTTCCATCGCCATGGCTTCGAGGCAGACGGTTGGGAAACAGTCGAGACAACGAGAGGGAACCAGTACCGCGTCGCATGCGCTATAGTGCAGCTTCATTTGCTCTGCATTCTGGTTTTTATAGACATGCATGCGTTTTTGAACGGGTGCAAATTCGTCGCTCACATTGTCACCTGCGATGACCAAGTCAGCATTCTTCGGAAGTGTTGCAGCGATGAGCGTTGATCCCTTGTCGAATCCCATCCGACCGGCAAGGAGGAAAAGTAATCGATCCTGAGGTAATCGCAATTGCTCTCTTGCTTCCACCTGAGAGACTGATGGCTTCCAGTATGAGAGATCGATGCCATTATGCATGGTCTGCATTTTCCGGATTCCGCGCTTCGAGAGATACTCTTTCAGTGCATCGCTCACTGTGAGAATCACGTCTGCGTTTTTGAGATACTTCTTGATTGCGAACATTCGAAGCGGGTTCCAGGTCCAACGGTAACGGAGCATTTCTGTAAGCCACAGATTGCTTTCGTTTCCAAGCACTTTGCCGTACGAGACGTGCGAGACATCATGGCACGTGATAATCAGACGAATGCCCTTTTTTTTCACCTCTTTCATCCATCGATAGCCGCACTGCCGTGAGATGGTATGAGCATGGATGATGTCCGGCTCAAATTCTTCTATTTTTTGCAGTACTTCCCGTTCGCGGGAACGGGAGAAGACGGTGGCAAAGTGAATGAAGCGTTTCTTGATCCGAGGGACTGTCAACAGTTGTATGCCCTGATGTTCATGTGGAAGCTCTCCCTGTTTTGCTGCGGACAAAATGCCCACAAACTTTCCGTTTCGTAGTTGCTGGAGAGCGATTTCCATCACGATTCTTCCCGTCCCCCCGAGAGTGACCGGCGGAATGCCGTCAACGATGTGCAGGATTCTCATGCGCGTACGAAGAGCTTACAGCGGTTCCACTCGAAATGTATCTTCTTCGTAGAGTTCGCTGCTTCTCGGAAGTGTCGTAAGGCAGAGCATGGAGGTTGGCTCCAGTGCTCGGTAGGCATGAATCGTGAATGGCGGAATTGTTGCCAGGTCACCTGGTTCGAGCAGAAATTTCTCGACGGGTGCATCGGGATTCTTGGCATCTTTCGTCTTCAATTCTACTTTCCCCATTGTGATGTACGTGTATTGCGTTTGTTTCTTATGATAGTGATTCGCACGCACAGCGTCTCCTGAGAACGTGATGATGCCGGTATGGTGTACTTCCGCTTCGAGTACGTCGATGATTGCTCCTCGGTCGTCGCTGAATGCCGGTTTTATTTTTGTGACGGTGACGCTCATACGATGTGGGGAGAGGGAATGGGGATGATGAATTTTCCTCCTTGTTCTTTGTAGGCATGCAGATTTGCCATGATCTCCGGTGCAAAATTCCAAGCAAGAATCAGCGCATAGTCGGGCTTCGTTTTCAGAAGTTCCAGATCTTCGAGAATGGGAATATGAGTTCCGGGCGTATATCGCCCCACTTTGAGAGTATTTTTCTCGGTCACGAAGTCCAGGAGCGAGCTGTTGATGCCGCAGAAATTGAGCAGCGTGGATCCTTTGGCGGGTGCGCCAATGCCCGCAAGTCTCTTTCCTTTGTTCTTGAGTTCTACGAGAAGAGTGATGAGTGCGAGACGATGCGCACGCACATCGTCTGCAAAGCGATGCATGCGGGCGGCTGTCAGCAGTCCGTTCGCGGATTCCTGCCTGATCATCTCGTCGACGATCGGTTGTACGGTCTTCATGCCTTTGCGTGCAACGAAGAGTCGGATGCTTCCTCCATGGATCGTTGTTTTCTTTACGTCAAAGAGTTCCATACCGAAGCGCTTGAAAAATCGTGCCAGCGGTGAGACGGAGAAGTACGAAAGATGTTGATGGTAGACCGTGTCGTATTCCAGTTTGTCGATCAGTTCGCCGAGATACGGAGCTTCAATGACAAGAATTCCGTTCTCAGCAAGCAGAGTGTCGACTCCCGTCATGAAATCATCCAGATCGTCGATGTGTGCGACGACATTGGTTCCCGTGATGACCATCGCTTTGCCTTTTTCGGCGACAATGTTGCTTGCCACCGTTGCCGAAAAACATTCTTGGATGGTCGAAAGGCCGTTCGCGATCGCCACTTCCGTCATGCGCGGCGTTGGATCTACGCCTTGCACATTCATTCCCTGTTCGCGGAATCCAGAGAGCAGCAGTCCGACATTGGAACCGATGTCCACGGTCAGGCTGCCTTTTGGGATACGGTGTTCCGTGACAATCGTCTCCGCCATCCCCAGAAAATGCTTGCGACCGGTGTCGGTGATGGTCGAGTCGTAGAGGTAATCCTGTCCATAGAGATAGAGAGGATCCACGATGTAGTGAATCTGCACTTGTCCGCATTCTGTGCAGAATTGCATCGCAAGCGGGAAGTACGGTTCCGGTTCCAGTAGCCGATCTGCAGGTACAAACCCGTCCGAATGCGGATGCATGCCAAAATCCAAAAAAATATCGAGTGCGGTGCTATGGCACAAACGACAATCCTGGCGAAAATGACCCTTGGGATATTCTTGCGTGAGCAGATGCATTGTCCGAGTGGTCTTGAGGGTAAAATAGTACGCAGAGAGAGAGTATAGTTTGCCCTCCTGGATGTCTAGCAGCCATGTTCTCTACAGGAGGAGGGGAAACTGTTACCATGATTGCATGAATCTCTCTGGAGCAGTCGCTGTGATTACTGGCGGAAGTCGTGGGCTGGGACTGGAACTTCGTCTCGCACTCGAGAAAGCGGGCGCAACGACCATTGCGTGCGCCTCTCATCCTTCCAAAGAATCGGGGATTGCTGTTGTCGATGTTCGAAAGCAGTCGGAGGTGAAGGCATTTGTTGAAGAAGCACACAGAAAATATGGGAAGATCGACATCTTGATCAATAACGCAGGTTGGGTCGAACAGATGCAATCGATTGATTCGATCTCACCCGAGGATATCGATCGATGCATCGATACGAACGTGAAAGGTCCGCTGTATGCGATCCGAGAAGTGCTCCCGATCATGAGGAAGCAACAATCGGGCACCATCGTCACGATCGGTTCCAGGGCGGGTACGTTTGTTCATCCTGGTTTTCCCGTGTATTGCGCAACCAAGTTTGCGGTGCGTGGTTTTACCGAGGCGGTTGCGAAAGACATGGAGGAAGCGTCCCTTCCGATTCGGTGTTTCTCCGTTTCTCCGGGAGGCATCGACACTGTCATGCGCGCCTCACTCTTCGGAGAGGAAGACAGCAAGAAGCAGCAGAGCCCATCGGCTGTCGCTGCGCTCATTGTCGGGTGTTTGCAGGATCATCCAGTCATTCCAAACGGTGCCGATGTCCACATTACTTCGGAAAAGATTTCGGCGATCATTCAGCCGAAGGCGTAGGGAGAATGCTTTTGTAGCATGCCTCGATCTGATCGACTTGCTTCGGAATGCTATGGAATTCCGCCCACCGGCGACACTCGGATCCATTGATGCGTTTTTCATTGAGAACCCAGTGCATGCGTTCGACAATCATTTTTTGATCAAAAGCATCGACCGCGTATCCGGATTTCCCTTCATCGATCGCTTCCGCGCAGCCGGAGTCCTTGGAACCGATGACCGGAATGTCGTGCGCATTCGCTTCGAGAAACACCAGTCCGAATCCTTCGAAGTAGATGCCGTCACTTTTGCTAAGCATCATGAAGAGATCGCTCTCGGCAAACAGTTCCGAAAGTTTCTGCTCGGATGTTTTTCCATAGAACGTGACGATGTCTTGAAGACCGTGGTTTTGCACCAACGTCCTCAGTTCTTTCATGTAAGAACTTTGTTCGGTCGTGTTTCCGACGATCGCGAGATGCAGAGGCACGGATGATTCCTTCGCGTACTGCATGCATGCGAGCAGAAGTTCTTTGACACCCTTTCTCGGTTTCACTTCACCGACGAAAAGCACGGTGTGACTTTTTCTTTCAGATATTTTGTTCGCTGTTTTCACCGGTGCGTTGATGCCAAAGCGAAACAGATGCGTTCGTTCTTTGAGATTCCTGACTGCTTCTTTCGATGCATACCGCGTTGCAGCTTCGAGTGTTTTATTCCACGTGTAGTGACTGCACGCAAGGAATGCAGCTGCCTGTCTGCATGCCAAGTCCATGAGTTGGCGACTGCGTCGCCGGACAAACGGAAAAACACTGTACGTTCCGTGCAGATTCATCACCCACGGAGGCAGTGTCGTGAGGAGGCGTACGAGAGGCATGGCGATGACGTACGGTTCGATGAGAATGTGCAGAACATCGGGACGATGTTTGCGTATCGCCTTCGCAATCATCCATGACGACCAAACCAGTGAGAGGTAGGACGTGAGCACATGCAGAGGGGCGGGGAGAACTGCATCTTCGCGCATGATAGGATTTTCGGAGCGCTCATGCGTCAGTACGCTCACGCGGTGTCCACGTTCCAGAAATCCTTTCACAGTATTTCTACTGTATGTTCCCCATCCGCTTTTGGGTTCGAGAGTTGAGGTGATGAAGAGGATATGCATGGAGGAGGCGATGTTTATTGCTGTTGATCACCGACAAGGAGCCGTTTGAAGACGTACCACGTGAGCGCAAGTGGTACCGTGGTACCGATCAAGTACGTGATGAGGAACACAGGGAGTGGAGGGAAGAATCGAACAAGGATGAGGAGGCTGCCGATCATCAGTGTCCAGTTCACCGCTCCCGCCAGGATCGAGTATTGCGTTTTTCGATACAAGCGAAGGAGAGGAGAGTTTGCGATCGAGAGGGAGCTTACGAGGTGAATCAAAAGAAGCCAGAGCATCACCGGAATAGCTTCAAGATACTGCACGCCATAAAAGAACATCACGATCGGAGGGAAGACGATGGCGGCGCCGAGAGAGAGGAGCGCGTGAAACGCGAGCGCATGCTTGATGAGTTTGGCTGCGTTCTTCCGGAGAACTGTCACTCCCTCAGTCTTCATTCGTGCAAAAGCAGCGGTCGAGAGATCGCCTGCTTGCGGGAGGAGAATGCTCCTTGGGACGTTTGCAAGTTGCACGGCGATGCGTGCGACGCCGACAAAAGAGGCCGGAACGAAGAGGCTGAGGAAGAAGTAGAGTCCTTGCGGAAAGAAGTTGCCGATTGTTTTGTCAGCGGTGATCAGAAGTCCCTGTCCCAAATACTCTTTGCTCTCTTTCCATGGGATGCGGAGGACTTCTCTGATTCCGGGGAGCGAGAAACGGCGTGCGGTGACCCCGAGTGCAATGATTGAAATTGGCAGGAAGAAGAGACTCACTCCGAGCTGTGTTAAAAGTACTGCATGAATTTTTCCTCCGAAGAAGAGTACGGCGACCGCGAGTCCGAGGTACGAGAGATTTGCCGATTGTTCCAAGATGACTTTGAGGCGGATTTGCCGAAGCGACTGCAACAGTATCAGCGTCATGCTGTTCAGGATTTCGCTCATCTGGAAAAAGCAGAGGATGCGTGCGTACTGACCGATACTCGGTGAGCCATAGAATTTCATCGAGAGCATTGGCATCAGCATCGAAAGGATCAGCAGGAGAACGATGTTCACACCGGCAACTGCGGTGAAATTTGCGATGACCGCCGCCATCGCATGTCGGTCTTTTCTTCCGTACGCTTCGGAGAAGAAGACGTAGAGAGATTGCCCCTGACCGATGTTGAAGAATGCTGTGAATGTCCCCGAAAATGCCAGGATAACAGCATAGAGACCGTATGTTTCTTTGCCGAGCAGTCTCGCGAATGCGATCGAACTCACGAAACCTGCTGCCATCAGGATCATGGATCCGACTTGAATCGTCGCAACATCGCGGACGAAGGGAATGCGACGCAGACCGGTGATGGATGCGAAGAACTTCATGTGCGGTCGTAGACAGTGTCGAACCAGAAGGCAAGCTGCGTGATCATCTGGAGGGTATGCAGCCCGTACTTCTTGTGTTCTTTGTGTTCCGTGAAGATACGCTTCAGTGCGTCGGTATCAAACAGTTCGCGAATTCTTTGGTGAGCAAGCGCGTGTTCCGCGAGTGGTGCGCATTCGCGTCGGAACCACTTGGCGAGAGGTGGATAGAACGATGCTTTATCGATGGAACGGATACAGTCGGGGAGGATCGGATAGTAGGTATCTTTCAAAAGTGCCTTCGTTCGTCTCGGTCCTGTGTGCCATGCGCTGTTCGTTCCGTGCGATGCGCTGATGATCAGCGGATCGAGGAACGGCACTCTGCACTCAAGTCCGCTCGCCATCGTCACGGCATCGGCAAGGCGGAGAGACTCGTCTGTGAGCCAGAGTGTTCTGTCGAATTCCATGAAGGCACGTACGGGATCATTCTGAAACGAGCTTTCTTCAAATCGTGTTCGGAAAAGTTCAGTTGTTTCCTGTGGTTCATACCAGTGGCCGGACACGATCGCGTTCGTTTCAGACTCCGATCTTGCGAGGAGTCTCTCTGCGAGAGCGGGACCGGGAGTCATGCGAAGCACATCAGGGGGATACCCGAGCAGTCCACCGATTGTTCCTCGCAGTTTCGCAGGAATGAATCGAAGAAGAGAGAGAATCCGTGCGATGCGGTACCGCGGATAACCGCCGAAGAGTTCATCGCCGCCGGACCCCGTAAGAACGACATCGACGTGTTTCTTGGCTTCTCTTGCAAGCACAAACTGCGCCATCGCGACCGAGTCGGCATTCGGTTGGTCCAAAGCTTTAGCTGTTTCTTCATACACTTCGCGGCAGAGTGCGGCAGTCAGCGTGATCTCAGAGTGATCGGTTCCGTAGTGCTTCGCCGTCTGCTTCGCAATATCTGCATCGCGGTTGAACCTTGCAGCATCTTCCTCTTCGGTTGCTTCGAAGCGTACGGTAAACGTTTTCACGGGTTTTTGTGCGTGTTTGCACATGGAATGCAGCACGATCGATGAATCCATCCCTCCACTCAGGAAAATGCCGACCGGTTTGTCCGAGACGAGATGACCTTTCACGACCATGTCCATCAGATCCGGAAAGTTCCGGCTGAAATCCGCTTTTGAATCGTATGCAATCGGTTCGACAGCCGTTCTGAACGTGCGTCTTTGCTCTTGTCCGTTTTTGTATGTGAGTATCGTTCCTGCCGGCAGAGATTCAATGCCCTCGCAAAGCGTTTCAGGACCGGGGACATAGTGAAGGCGAACGTAGTTGCTCAGTGCTTTGAAATTCAGACTTGGTTTTTGCGGGAGTGATGTCATCAGTGAGCGCATTTCGGAAGCAAACGACAGCGTTCCACCGAGTGTTGATACGAAGAGAGGCTTGATGCCACTTCCGTCGCGCGAGAGGAAGAGAGTTTTTTTCGCGATATCGTAGAGACCGAATGCGAACATGCCTCGAAACAGTTTCACGCAGTCGATGCCGTACTTCTCATACAGTTTGAGGATGACTTCCGTATCACTGGTTGTTTTGCACGTCAGCTTTTCCGCTTGTGCCAAAGCTCTGTAATTATAAATTTCGCCGTTATAGACAATCACGACCGTTTTTTCGTCGTTCCACATCGGCTGGTCGGCTTCCGGTCTCGGATCAAGAATCGCGAGTCTTGCATGCCCAAGCGATACGCCGTTTCCGACGTACCGTGCATTGCCGTCCGGTCCTCTGTGAACGAGCGCATCCGTCATGCGATCGATCCGTCTACGGTCTTCGCCGATAAAGCCTGCGATACCACACATTCGAGGCTATAGTACCACCATGTGCGGTATCGCAGGCATCATTCGTTTCGACGGCGTCACTCCTGATCAAGCAGCTCTTGATCGGTTGACCGATGGACTGACGCACCGCGGTCCCGACGGGCGAGGCACGGTGATAGCCGGTCCGGTCGGACTCGGACACCGGCGACTGTCGATTCTTGATCTGAGCAGCGCTGCAAGTCAGCCGATGATCAGTGATGATCAGTCACTTGCGATTGTGTTTAACGGTGAGATTTATAATTTCAAAGAACTCCGGTTGGAACTGCAAAAGAGGGGATGCGTCTTCAAGTCGACGGGTGATACCGAAGTGCTCCTCGCGCTCTATCGTGAGGAGGGTGAAGAGTGTGTGCAGAAACTGCGTGGGATGTTTTCGTTTGCGATCCATGATCGGAAAAAGAACATAGTGTTTCTTGCACGAGACAGAGTTGGCAAGAAACCGCTCAAATATTTTGCGAATGAAACGATGTTTGCTTTTGCTTCGGAGCTGAAGGCACTTCGGACGCTTCCTGAGTGTCCAAGGGGGATGGATTCTGAGGCGGTGCATCATTATCTGACGATGATGTACGTCGCTTCACCCGAGACCGGTGTGAGCGGTATCAAGAAGCTCCCTGCGGCACACTCACTGACGATCGATTTGAACTCCGGGAAGCAAACACTCAAGAAGTATTGGTCACTCAGTTACAAGACAGATCGATCGAAGTCTCTTGAACAATGGAAACGGGATATTCTCGAAACGTTTCGGGAGAGTGTGCGGCTCCGCATGATCGCCGATGTTCCGGTTGGAGCGTTTCTCTCGGGAGGGATCGATTCCGCGGCGGTCGTCTGCATGATGAGTCAGCTCAGCAATCGTCCAGTTGAGACATTTTCGATCGGCAGCCCCGAGCAAACACACAACGAGCTGCCCGATGCCGAACGTATCGCGAAGCTCTTCAAGACAAATCATCATCCGATACTCCTGAAAGCAGACATCGTGCATTTGCTTCCCGAGATTGTTGCGACGTACGAAGAGCCGTATGCGGATCCGTCGGCGATTCCAACGTACTTGCTTGCGCGCGAAACCCGGAAATTCGTGACAGTTGCTTTGAATGGCGACGGCGGAGACGAAAATTTTGCGGGCTACGTTCGCTATCCGATTCTGCAGTTCTCGGAACTCTGGCGTCGCATTCCCCTGCACGCTCTTCTGCGTCCACTCATCAACGGTTTTCATGCGTTTGCCGGAACGACGCTCAGTTATCGCATGCAGCGATTCGAATCGACGATCGGTTTGCCTTGGGCAGAGAGACTTCTGCAGTACATCAGTCTGTTTACGGAAGAGGAGAAGAGAGCGCTCTATCGGAAGAGATTTGCAGAAAATTTTTCTGTGACAAGTGAGTGGTATGCGAGGCGCGGTCCTCATCCCCTGACCCCTTCTCCGTATGCCGGAGAAGGGGGAGCCCATACTTTTCTCAATACTGACTTCCTCTCTCCAGCCGATGGAGAGAGGTGCCCCGCTCGGCGGGGCGGAGTGAGGACTGGTGACGATCTTCTCCATCAAGCGCTGAGCCTCGATCTCGAGACCTACCTCGCAGATGACCTGCTCCCGAAGGTCGATCTCGGTGCGATGGCGAGCGGGCTTGAGGCAAGGTCGCCGTTTCTCGATCACAAACTTCTCGAGCTGACTGCAACACTGCCTTCGGAGTATCAATTACGAGGGTGGAATACGAAAAAATGGATCCTCAAAGAAATCTTGAAAGATTATTTGCCGGCGGAGACGCTTGCGAAGAAGAAGTCCGGTTTCAGACTTCCGCTCGATCGTTGGTTTCGAACCGATCTCAAGTCATTTGTGACCGATCGATTGCTGTCGCCGAGTTCCCGACTTTGGGAAATCTTCGATCGGGCTGCGATGGAAAAATTTCTCGCTTTCTACTTCAATTCTCGGATCGACTACAGCGATCACGTGTGGTCGCTTCTGTACCTGGATGAATGGCTGGTACAGTATGGGAACGACTGATGTCTCGCACTACGATCCTCATCGGCAGCATCGTGTACTTGATGTGTTGCATTGCCATTGTGTTTTTTTGGCTGCCGAAAGATTTGACGTTCGTCGGTGACAGCAAGACCTACAGCCTGGGTGCGGTGAATCTTCTGGAGATAGGGACGTATTCCCAAGACGGGATTTATCCGTTCATCGAGCGTGAGCCTCTCTATAGTGCGTTTGTTGCTGTCGTGTACAGCGTTTTCGGTCTTTGGAACGGAATCGCCGTTTTTGCGGTTCAGGCGGTTCTCTATTGGTTGCTGTCTCTTTTCTTGTCTCAAAAACTTGCATCGATTTTCGGGAAACGAACTGCAAGCATTTTCTTTTTTCTTCTCCTCACGTCACCTTCCGTCTTGCATGGCATTTTCATCGTGTATCGCGAAGCATTCGCACTCCTGCTTCTTCTCGGGTTGTCGATCGCTATCCTCTCGATTCTCGAACGATATCGCCTGCGGACAGCAATCCTGATCGGAGTACTTCTCGGCTTTCTGCCGCTTGCGTACTACTCGTTCATTTTTCTTCCGCTCTTCGTTCTCCTCTATTTGTGGTATCGGCGCGTGCCGAAGAAAGCACTTCTTTGGATGTTTGTTCTGACGGCAGCAATTCTTTCTTTCTGGGGTTTTCGCAATCAGCGCATCGATGGGCATTTTCGCATCATCGGTTCCGATCGCACGACGGTGATGCTGTACGCGCGCGGTGAGCAAGCTGAGAGATTGCACGGAGTCGAACCGTTTCTTTGCCTTTGGGCAGAGTATGTTTCGAGGGATTGGACGGGGAGATCCGACGCATGCAGCGTGAATTCCCTCATGCATCGCATATGGCCAAGCGACCAGCCGTCCGTCGATACGGCTCTCGCACCTCTGGCTCTCGAGAAGATCCGCTCACACTTTGGTTGGTATCTTTGGGATTCGCTCTTCCAGATTTTGGAACTTCATCTTCCTTTCGTCGGTGGGGGATGGCCCTTTCTGTTCAACCTTTTTGCAGCCATCGGATCAGCAATCATCTACGTCGGTTGTCTTCTTGCCTTCAGGTCTCTCTTTGATCGGCGCATGTTCTTCTTCCTTCTCTTGATTGCATACAATACAGCTTTCTTCGCCCTCATCGCGGCTACACCTCGGTATCTGATTCCTGTCAGTTTCTGCTACGCCATGTTTGCAGCGATCGGATACGACAAACTGCTTTCGCGTCTCGGTTTTCCTCCTGCTCGCTGATATGAAGAATATTACGTTTCCACTTTCCGTTGCTCTTCTGGGGTTCCTGTTCGCATCGGCAGTGCTTCTGCCGCATGTATTGCAGCGACTGGATCATGAGTATCCGTTTCAGGGCATCTCGATCATGGCGACGGATGCCGAGACGCATTATGCCGCACGTTACCGAGAAATTCTTGATGGTCATCCGGAGCTTGGCAATACGTATCTCTCGGCACCGAAGGATCAACCCTCGGTCCAACCGCCTCTGCCCGAATGGTCTCTTGCCATGTTATCCCGAGCTCTTCCGTTCGATCCTGTCCTCAGTTTTGTTCTCCTGACGGGACTCTGCGCATTCATCACATTCTGTACTGCGGTTCTGATGACTGCTTCGATCACCGGGAGGCGGTATGAATCGCTTGCAGCAGTTGCTGTGATGCTTTTTGCCGCAGCTCCCTTCGGCACGCCGTGGAATGTGCTGAATGTTCTTTCCTCCGGATCCTTTGCCGATTTCGGGTGGCTCCGATTTGCGCGGCCCGTCAATCCTCTCTGGACGATGCCGCTCTTCTTTACGACAGTCTTTTTCTTTAGTCGTTGGGTGCGGAAGGCAGAGATTCTTTGGATCGTCTGTGCGGCGATCATGACGACCGTTCTGCTGTATTCCTATTTTTATGCATGGACGTATCTTCTCGCGACTGCGGGAGTGCTTTTTCTTTTCTATGCATGGAAAAAAGAGAAGAAAAGGCTTTGGCATCTTCTGCTCTACTTCGCACTCTTCTTGTTTCTTGGCAGCGGTTACTTTCTGGATCTTGCAGGATTGATACAGCATCCGTGGTACTTGGACTCTTCACGTCATCAGGGATTGGTTTCGTCACGCTTGCCTGTCGTTGGTGCGTGGCTGATCGCGCTCGTCGTTTTGTCAGTTCTTGGTAAGCGTATTGCTTGGAAAGAACAGTTTCCGCTTGTTCTTGCACTTGCGCTTGGCGGTGCGATTGCGATGAACCAGCAGGTGATGACGTCTCAACATCTCTTCCCGGAACATTACCACTGGTACTTTGTGCAGCCTCTCGGCACGCTCTTCTTCGCATTGCTGATTCTGCTTTTCGCTCGGAAACACCTGCGTGCAGCGCTCTATGATTTTTTTCTATGCAGCATCATCGCGGCGTCGCTCGTTGTCGGATTTTTGCAGCAGCGCGATACGTACGGGACATACCGCAGCGAGTGGGGTGGTCTTCAGAATCTTGCGCCGCTCTTTTCGTACGTCGGGGAGCGCGTGCCAAAAGATACGGTGGCGTATTCACAAGATGCATTCGTGATGGATTTGCTTCCCGTGTACACATCGATGAATGTGTATACATCCGCGCAGGCGAGTAATTATCTTCTGCCGGCTTCGAGATTGCGTGACATGCTCTTTTTTACGCTTTGGTTACAAGGCATCATGCCGAAGGATGCTGGTCTTCAATTTCCTACGACGCTCCGCAGAACGCTCGGAACGGATATTTACGGCAGTTATTATCGGGAATTGCGTGGTGATTACGCCGCACTCCCCGATGAACTTGTCGAAGAGCATGTACGGGAATATTCGCGGTATTACGCTCTGCCACTGCAGAGAAAATTAAGTCTCTATCCTCTCGATTACGTTATTGTGTCTCCAAGTGATACGAAGACACAGCAGTACCGTTTGTTGCTTTCGGGAGGCAGAAGTGTCTATGCAGGTCCTGGGTATGAGCTCATAGAGCTTCGGAAATAGATCGTGGCGCGGTGTCATCGGCTCCTTTATAGTGTTGCTATGCGTCTTTCCGTTATTCTGCCTGTCCATAATGAGCGTGAAAATCTGGAGCCACTTCTGGGGGAGCTTTCAGGAGTTCTAGTTGCCTATCAAGGGAGCGAGGTCATCGCCGTTGATGACGGATCCACCGACGGAAGTTTTGATGTTTTGGAGAGGCTCTCCAAGAAATTCAGCTTTCTCCGTGTCGTGAGGCTTGCGACCAATTATGGACAGACAGCAGCAATCGCAGCAGGAATGGACGTCGCGACTGGCGATATTCTCTTGCCGATGGATGCCGATATGCAGAATGATCCCGCGGATATCCCCAAATTCGTTTCGAAAATTGCGGAAGGATATGACATTGTTTCGGGTTGGCGCAGGAATCGACACGATGCCTGGCTTCGGTCACTGCTGTCGCGCATCGCGAATCGTTTGATTCGTCTCGCGTCAGGACAATCGATTCACGATTATGGTTGCACAATGAAGGCGTACAAAAAAAATGTTGTCGAAAATCTCGGTCTCTACGGCGATATGCATCGTTTTCTTGCGGCGTATGCCGCCGTGAATGGTGCAAAAGTCGCCGAAATCGTTGTGCACCATCGTCCGCGGACGAGAGGAATGTCGAAGTACGGGTTCGGTCGCGTGTGGCGCGTGCTTCTTGATTTGTTTCTACTCACGTTCTTTCTCCGCTCATTCACCAGACCCATGCAATTTTTCGGTGCAATCGGTCTCACGTCGATTCTGCTCGGGGCACTAACTATTGTCGGTGCCGTCGTGTGGCGTGAGGTCGGTGGTCCGACACTCATCGAAACACCATTGCCGGTTCTTTCGGCACTCTTCGTGATCGTCGGTATCCAGTGCGCTCTCATGGGGCTTCTTGCCGAAATGCTGATGCGAACGTATTTTCAGTCTTCAAACCGCAAGCCATACCTTTTACAGCAAGATCCCCGTTCCCTATGACGAATCCCGCAACATCCATGAACAAGGATGAGTTTTCCGCTTGGAATGAGCGGATGGCTCATGAGTACGATCCGGAGCAATACCATGCATCGACAAATCCGATCGTACGGTTCGTTGAACGGAAGCGCGTCGAGTGCATTCTTCGATTGATGGATGCTCGCCCGGAGCATCGCGTACTCGAAGTGGGAGTGGGAGCGGGCAATATTTTGGAGCAAGTGCATTCGGAGCACCGAGTCGGACTCGATTTGAGTCCGTTTCTTTTGGAGAAGGCGAAGAAACGTCTTGGGCCAAGCGTCAGCCTTCTTCTCGGTGATGCAGAGGCTCTCCATCAATTCGTGCAGCCGGGGTCATTCGATCGTATCTACTGTAGCGAAGTGCTTGAGCACGTGCAGCATCCGGAGAATGTGCTCTCGGAAATGGCGGCAGCGCTGAAGCCTGATGGCAGAGTTGTCGTATCGGTTCCAAATGAAGGCATGATCAATACGTTAAAAGGCATTTTGAAATCTCTCGGTGTATTTCGACTGCTTTTCCCAACGATGGCCGATCACATGGAGGACGAGTGGCATCTTCGCAGCTTCGACAGAATCTTACTTCGGCAGTTGGCATCGTCTTGTTTTGTGATCGAGTCAATACAGTCGGTTCCCTTCTGTTTTCTGCCGATTCGACTGGTGGCAAAGCTGCGTTTGAAGCAAGGCAGTGCATCCGATGGAACGCTTTTCAGTCGTATGCCCGTCACGGTTACGAATGGGATCCCGGATTTTGTTACCGTGGCGCAGCGCAGCGATATTGAAGGGAAGATGGGGAGAGAGAGTCGTTTCAAAGATTTTTTTAAGCGTTGGCCGACTTTGTATGCCTTCTTCTTTGCAGTGATCGGACCGTCATTCCTGACGGGGATGACGTCGAAGCGTTTTGTCGCCGGTTTACAGTCGACCGATCGCGTATTGCATGCAGGGTCGGGTACTCGCCGTCTGGGAACAAGGTCGGTGAACGTGGATCTTTTCCCTTTCGAAGGCGTCGATGTTGCGGCCGATCTTTCGGATCTGCCATTTCGTGATGGCGTGTTCGATGCGGTGACGTGCGATCAGGTGTTGGAGCATGTGAAAGACCCGAAGTTTGTTGCATCGGAATTGTTTCGTGTCACGCGTGTCGGTGGCCTGATTCACGTCGCTTCACCTTTCGTTTTTCCGTGGCATCCGTCACCGTCCGACTATACGCGATGGACGCAGGAGGGTCTTACATCTCTCTTCCCCGATTGCGAGATGAAAGAGCAGGGCATCATGGCGGGTCCGTTTTCCGCACTCAATGCCTTTCTGGCAGCTTTCTTTGCAACGGTCTTTTGTTTCGGTTCAAAAAAATTGCAGGGGATTCTTCAATATTTGTTTTTGGTGCTGTTGTTTCCGATCAAATATTTCGATGTGCTCTTTGCGCACATGCCGGGTGCAGAATTGTGTGCGGCAAATTTTTACGTCGTTATGCGAAAGTGATCATGTGTATCGTATCTTCATCATTGTGAGGATGCCTTTTACAGCGTCTTTCCAGTTGATCTTCTTTCCTTCTTCGAAAGAACGCGGTCGGTAGGTAATGGGACATTCGCGAATCTCGCATCCTCTCTTCAGGGGATAGGCCGTTAGTTCCGCTTCGAGTTCGAAACCGTTTGCAGTGAGCGGAAGAGTGCGAAGCATCGCAGTCGGGAAGAGTTTGTAGCAGGTATACGCATCCGTCAGAGATCCTCCGAACAGGACATTGACAATGCCCGTCAGAGTTTTATTTCCGAGAAGGTACAGCGGATAGATGTTTGGATTGCGTTGTAAAAATCTTGACCCGAATACAATACTTCCGGGGTGCGCCTTTGCTTCCTCGAGCAGGGTCAGTATTTCTTTCGGATCGTACTCGAGATCGGCATCTTGAATCACGCAGTACGTGCCATTTGCATGCTTGATGCCATCTCGGATTGCCGATCCTTTTCCTCCGTTTTCTTTGCTGAGCACAATGTCCTGTGGTCTCTTTTCCTGCAGCAGGATCTGATGCGAACGGTCTTTCGATCCGTCATCGATGTAGACGATCTCTGCATCGGGCAGAGCGGTCGTCAGCTCACGCATCAATTCTCGGAGCGTGCGCTCTTCGTTGTAGACGGGGACGAGGACAGTGAGGGCGGGGAGTAGACTCATCTTTCCAATCATACATCACGGTCGCTCATCACGCAGCGAGAGTGAACGGATGAATCTGCAGAGCCAGACCGAGAGCAGTGCCGATTCCCAGTAGCAGGATCGACAGTGCAAGCAGTCGTGACGAGAGCATGTCTCTTCGGGACAGGGCAAGAACAGTGAGAGGGTAGACCGGCGTGATCACTCGGCCGATGCTCGTCATCGATCCCCAGATATAGTCGGGCATGATAAGCATGAGACAGAGAAAAGCGAATGCGCCGAGCGTGAGAAGATCCAGAGTTTTGGTTCGGAGCATTTCGCGACCGGTCCAGAAGAGTGCCGGCAGTACGAACCCGAGAAGCAATGCGACTGCGGAGAGTGTATAGCGGTCATATCCGCGGTTGCCGACAAGGATGTCGTATGCCGCAAGACCTGGCAGTTGACGAGCGGCTGCACTGATCAAAAACGGAATGTCCCCGAAGATCAAATAGATCACTCCATGAAGTATCAGGAACGAGAGTACGGGAATGAGAAGTTTCAGCGCATCGAGCCATCGGGTTTTTAGAAGTGAGTATCCGAGCAGGAACAGAATGAAGAGAATGTTTACTTCCCTTGCAAGGACCACAAGCGATAGGAAGAGGAGGGTGAGTGCATCGATGTTTTTTGTCTTCTCGATGCGCAGGAGCGACAGGGTGATCAGCAGCAATGTCAGCGGTTCTGCCAGCGTGAAGTGCATGGCAACCATTGCCGTCGGCGAAAGTGCGAGGGCAAACGCATACAGAGGTTTCCTATCCTGGAGAACAAGTGTTGCTGTCAGCAGCAGTGCGGCGACGTTGATCAGGACGAATGCCCACGGCAGAGACGTCTCCTGGCCAAGTGAGATGATGAAAGCGCAAAGTGGAAGCAGGAAGCGTTGGTACGCGTAAGAAACCGGAGAAGTGTTTCGGAGTTCATGCCATCTGCTCGGCTGAAAGACGGTCGGGATGTTTCTCGAAATTTGGTAGTACTGCGCTCCGTCGTAGCTCGGCACATCGAGAATCACGAAGTTCTTCGGCATCGGGTGTTGGCCATGAATCACGTGATCCATGTGGAAGATGGCGGTGATGTTCCGGTCATATGGTCGGATATTCATCAAGATGATCGTCGCAAGCACAAGGGCAAGAATGGCGATAGGCCAGTAACGCTTGCAAGATCGGATCATAGTGACAGGTACTTGATTCCCTTCGCTTCAAACTCGCTCGGATTTCGGATCGACTTGAGATCGTAAAAAATGCCGTCCGGTTTGAGCGCATCGATGAAATCGACAGAAGTGATTGTTCCGTATGCGGCATGTGGTACGGCGGCAACGATCACATCGAAAGGACCGCTGACCAGCGAACCAGCCTTAAAACCGAGTTGTTCGATTCGTTCGTTCGACAGCTGCGGATCGTGTGCCGATACGGTGCAGCCTGCTTCTTCGAGTGCATGGATCAGATCGTGTACTTTTGCATTGCGCGTGTCGGGGATGTTTTCTTTGAAGGTGAGACCGAGGACGAGGACTGCAGATTTTTTCGGGTCTTTCTTCGCTTGCTGCAGACCGTGTACGATTTGCTTTGCAACGAATGCTGCCATGCCGTCGTTGATTTTTCTTCCCGCAGAAATCACTTCCGTATTCATGCCGAGTTCTTTGGCTTTCTCGACCAAGTAGTACGGATCGACACCGATGCAGTGACCGCCGACTAGCCCGGGGGTGAATTTGAGAAAGTTCCATTTGGTGCCGGCAGCCTTGAGGACATCACTCGTACGAATGCCAAGTAAGTCGCAGAACGTCGCGACCTCATTCATGAGTGCAATGTTGATGTCGCGTTGCGTGTTCTCAAGAGCTTTCGCGAGTTCCGCCACTTTGATATTGGGTGCCTTGTGGATTCCTGCGGTCACGATCTTTCCGTAGACTGTCGCGAGCCACTCGGTCGTCTGTTCATCCTGTCCCGCAACGATCTTGATGATCTTGTCGACAGTGTGTTCTTTGTCACCCGGATTGATGCGCTCGGGGGAGTATCCGACGGTGAAATCTTTGCCGCACACGAGCCCTGACTCTTGCTCCAGAATTGGCGCGCAGACATCTTCCGTGACGCCAGGGTAGACGGTCGCTTCGTAGACGACGACGGAACCACTTTTCAGATATTTTCCGATCATCGTGCTCGACGAGACGAGTGGCGAGAGATCCGGTTTATTATTTTCATCGACCGGAGTTGGCACCGCAACGATGATCGTATTCGCTTTCGAAATTACCGTCGGATCCGTGCTGTACTCGATTTTTGTTTCTGAAAGTTGCTTTGCATTAAGTTCATGTGTCCAATCGTTCCCCGACCGTAAGGTTTTGATGCGCTCCTCATTGATGTCATAACCGTAGGTTTTCCATCCGGTTCTTCCAAACGCAGCCGCGAGCGGCAGGCCGACGTACCCCAGCCCTACAATGCAGAGAATCGGTTCTTTCGATTGCATGCCGACAGTGTACTGGATCCAACGTGATCTATCTACGCACCGCGTAGAAGAACGATTTTTTGGGTTTTGTGACCTCAAATCCTCGTTGTTCCAAAAATGCACGCAGTGCTTCCGGTTGGTGTGTGCTTTCGGATGAAAAATGATGGTATTCGATCGCCATGAACTGGATTTTTGTCATCGTAGATTCTGGGAGTGCATACAAAATGTCATATTCGGCTCCTTCGCAATCGAGTTTCAGGTAGTCGCAGCTCTCGATTTTTTGTTCTTGGAATAGATGTTCGAGTGAGACCATTGGTACCGTGATTTTTGGAGATCCTTTCGCATACTCGAACATGGAGTTGCCTCCGCTATTGTTGGTCGAAAGAAACAACTCAAGGGTTCCGTTTGCTTTACCGACCGCTTTTGAGGTGACTGTCACACGGTTCTGTAGATTGTTCTGCAGCACGTTTCTCTGTGCACACTTGGCATTCGACGGCTCTGCTTCGATTGCGACAATTCTGCTGTACGGCGCTTTCCATGCCGCAAAGAGCGTGAAGACGCCGATGTTGGCGCCTATATCCACGATTGTTTTGCATCGGCTCCAGTCGAACGGAATTCCATACGCGTTGGGTTCGTAACTTTGGTCGAACCACACGTCGTTTAAGGGTCCTCGATCCAGAGCGAACGAGCGACTGGTCAGACGAAGTCCATTTCTCAGTTTGTAGGTCGTTTCCCCGCGTACCCATCCGAATCGATCGAAGAAGTACAGAGGCCAGTTCTTCACTGTTGCAATCAAACAGAGAAGCGTGCGCAAGCGGAGACCAAGTTTCATGCACTGTAGCCTACCACAGTTTGTTTGCTGTACTCTTTGTCCATGATCAATTGGAAGGACAAACGCGTGGTCGTTACTGGCGGAACAGGATTCGTCGGGAGCATCCTCGTTGAGGCGCTGCTGCAGAGGGGTGCCGTCGTTCGTGTTCCCACTCGCAGCGACAATTACCGGTCACTTTCGAAACTTCGCTCCAAGATCGAATGGATCGACGGAGATCTGAGAGATCCGACCTACTGCACGCGACTCATTACCGGAATGGATCATGTCTTTCATTTGGCTGCGCATCGCAGAAATGTCGGTTTTCACCATGAGCACTGTGCCGACGTGCTTACGGGCAATGTCGAGATGACATTGGCGCTCGTCCACGCGATGAAAGAGTATCCACATGCGCACGTTACGTTCTTTAGTTCGGCAAATGTTCCGCCCGAGATCGATGTCATTCGTCTCGCACAGCAGTCATCAACCGACGGATACGTTCTTGGGAAAGCATTGTCGGAAACTCTCTGGCTTACGGCGTCGAGACAGTATGGGTTTCCCCTGCTTATTGTTCGACCTGTTGGGGTATACGGTGAACGCGATACGTTCTCGGAAGAGGGGAATGTTATTCCGTCACTCATGGTGAAAGCGGAGGCGGCGACACAAGAGCTTTTAGTTTGGGGCTCGGGGAAACAGGAACGGGTATTCCTCTACAGTACGGATTTAATCGACGTGGTGTTTCGGCTCCTCGACCACGACGTCACTTCCGTGCAGTACGTGAGTCCGCCGGATGTCACTAACGTCAAAGATCTTGCGACAATGATCTGCGATATTGTGCATCCCGGTTTGAGGCTTGTGTTCGATACTTCGAAATCTGAGGGGTCGCGTTCGGTTCCCGTCCTTGCACCGCATGAGTGTTTGCGGGGCTTTCCGTGGACACCGCTTGCGGAGGGTCTGAAGCGAACGTATGAGGGGTGGAAGGCAAAGGGGAAATAGCTTGTGAAATTCCAAAAAATAAAAACCAAATTCCAATATACCCCTCTTGGATTTTGGTTTCTGGAATTTGGATTTTTGATGTCTATCGCTACACTCTCTTCACAGTGAATCGTTTGCATACGCGTCTACACAGGCATTTCAAGCAGGGGATGAAGTTTATCGTCTGCGGCATCATGGGTGCTTTGATGGAATTTTTGATTATCTATGTTCTTGTCGGCAGATTGCACATTACACCTGTCGTTTCTTACATTTTCTCGGGCGGCATTCCTGCAGTCTTCGTTTTTCTCTTCAACAGACACGTCACGTTTCGCGTCGGGTCCGGCAATTCGAGAGCTCAGAGCAGACGCTTCATTCTGGTCTACACGCTGACGTTCATTTTGAACTACTGCCTTTCCTCCTCGCTCTATTTGGTTGGTTTGCATGTGATTTTGCCGCTTCCGATTGCGCTTGCAAACGGCATTACGACGCTCGATATCACCTATATGGCGAAAGTGCTGGCGATTGCCGTCACGGCTGTCGTCAATTACACGTTCTCGCATTTGTTCATCTTTAAGAAAGAGCCGGTGCCAATGGAAGCACAGTTGGCGGTGTTCTGAGCGCCTCATCCCCTGACCCCTCCGGTCCTCTCTCGGCCCTGCGGGGCCACTCTCTCCGCTGAGGCGGAGAAAGAAAGCGGATAAGTTTTTTTCTGGAGAAGGGGGAGCCTTTGTTATTCAAAATTTGAAAAACAGTGCACCCCTCTCCCAAGCGTTAGCGCGGGAGAGGGGACGGGGGTGAGGCGGGGAAGGGCTGAAGATACGGGTCGTTTCATGCTATCCTCCTCCCGCATGTCCCAAAAAATTGCCATCATTGCCGGTGCCGGTCCCGCAGGCCTCACCGCAGCGTACGAACTTCTCAAGCGAACGGACATTCATCCGATTGTGTGCGAATCGACCGATGCGATTGGAGGCATCGCTCAGACCTATAACTACAAGGGTAATCGCATCGATATCGGCGGTCATCGGTTTTTTTCGAAGAGCGATCGCGTGATGAAGTGGTGGTTTAACATTTTACCTCGTCAGGGTAAGCCCGCAGCGGATACGGTCGAAAAGAATCATGAAATAGAATATGTGGCAGAAGCAATTGTCGAGTATCTCTGCCCCGCCTACGCCAAGGCTTCGGTGGGCATGCCCGAATGCTCTTCAGCTCCTGCAAAGCGGCCTGCTCCCGATCCGGAGATCGAAGATGATGTCATGCTTCAGCGTCCAAGAGTGTCACGCATTTTCTATCGCAAGAGTTTCTTTCCGTATCCCATCGGCATTACACTGACGGTTGCGAAGCGTCTCGGATTTTTCAATACGGCACTCATCGGGTGTTCGTATATTTGGCGTCATGCGTTTCCCCTGAAAGACGAAACGTACCTCGATGCATTCTATAAGAATCGCTTCGGCGACCGCTTGTACCGAACGTTTTTCGAAGCCTATACCGAGAAAGTCTGGGGTGTACCCTGCGGTCAGATCCGTGCCGACTGGGGAGCACAGCGCGTAAAGGGTCTATCGCTCAAGCGTGCGGTTATTCATGCCGTCAAAGATCTCTTAAGCAGCGATTTCAAGAAGCAGCAAGAGCAGCGGGAGACCAGTCTTATCACGCGGTTCTTCTATCCGAAGTTCGGTCCCGGGCAGATGTGGGAGACCGTGACGAAGCAACTTCTTGCATGCGGAGGAGAAGTTCGCATGCATACGCGCGTGTCGGGCGTGCATATGAAAGACGGCAAAGTATTTGCCGCAACACTTGAAAATGCGGTGACAGGAGAGAGTGAGCAGGTAGCCTGCGATTATTTTTTCTCAACGATGCCGATCAAGCACCTGTTTGGGATGATGCATCCCCGTCCGGACGGCCGAGTTCTTGAGGTGGCGGAAGGATTGCAGTATCGCGATTTTCTCACGGTTGGTTTGCTTCTGAAGAAATTGCATGTGCAGGAGAAGGGCAAAAAGCCTCAAAGCGATGTTCCGGACAACTGGATTTACATTCAGGAGGGTGGCGTGAGAGTCGGGCGAGTACAGGTCTTTAACAACTGGAGCCCGTACATGGTCAGTGACAGGAAGAACACGATTTGGATTGGGCTCGAGTATTTTGTGAATGAGGGAGGGGATCTGTGGATCATGGAAGATAAAAATCTGATTGAGCTTGGCATTTCTGAAATGGAAAAGATCGCGATGATCAAACGTGAGGATGTCATCGACGGTTGTGTACTTCGCATGCCGAAAGCGTATCCCGCGTACATCGGCAGTTACACGCAGCTTCCTGTGGTGCGTGAGTACGTCGAGAAGATTCCAAATCTGTTCCTGATCGGTCGAAATGGCATGCACCGCTACAACAATCAGGATCACAGCATGCTCACCGCCATGTTTGCGGTCGACAACATCGTCTCGGGTCGGACGGACAAGGCGAATCTCTGGGAAGTGAATTTGGATGACGAGTATCACGAAGAGAAGAAGAGTTAGTTTTTCATTTGATCATTTCTCACATGACTATGGGATTGCCGTACACTAAGCAGTTCCTCAATCCGAAGCATGACATCGGGGAGTACACGTACGGTCATCCGCGCGTTCTCACGTGGCATACGCACGAGAAGCTTCGGATCGGAAAATTTTGTTCGATTGCCGAGGATGTATCGATTTTGCTTGGCGGACAGCATCCGATCACGAACGTGACGAGCTATCCGCTTGAGTTTGCATTGAAGGAAGCGGCGAACCTGCCTTTTGCGTATCCGGATATTCCGTACTTCAAGCACAGTGTCACGATCGGCAACGATGTATGGATCGGTTTCGGTGCGACGATTCTGCCGGGTGTGACCATTGGCGACGGAGCGGTGATCGGTGCGCGCAGTGTTGTTACGAAAGACGTCGAACCGTACGCAATCGTCGGCGGCAATCCGGCAGAAGTCATTCGAAAAAGATTTTCTGAGGAGATCATTGCGGAGCTGCTTCGCATACGGTGGTGGGAATGGTCCATCGAACGCATTGAAGCATTGTTTCCACTTCTGATGCGTCCTCCGGAGGAAGGATTCCTAGAGCATCTGAAGCAACTTTCAATACATCCTCTTGCATCGGTGTAACACCTGTGTTACACTATAGACATGCCTACTCTCAAAAAGCGTCTCAACATGAGTCTTCCAGAGGATATAGAAGAGGCCCTCTCGAAACTCTCGAAGCGCGACGACATGCCACAGGCGACGAAGGCTCTGTATCTTCTTCGGATTGCTTTGGAACTCGAGGAGGACGATGTTTGGAATGCTATTGCGGAGAGACGCGACAGGAAGGATGCGACATTTGTGTCTCATGACAAAGCATGGCGATGACATTCCTGATTCTCTATGAGCAGGAAGTTGTGGATATCGACATTCCTGCGCTTCCGAAGAGAGAGAAGATCAGAATACGCAGAGCCATCGAAGGCAAGCTTGTTGCTTCCCCTGAGGTCTTTGGCAAGCCTTTGCGTCGTTCCATGAAGGGTTATCGGTCGTTGCGGATCGGCGACTATCGCGTCATTTTTCGCATTGAGCAGAAGGCGGTCAAAATCTTTGCGATAGGACATAGGTCTGTAATCTACGAAGACTCTCTGCAGAGGTTTTGATGTTTGGAGCGGGTGAACGGAATCGAACCGTCGTCACCAGGTTGGAAACCTGGGGTAATAACCATTATACGACACCCGCATTGGCAAAGATCAGCCGAGACAGGATACTGCCAAAGGACACGAATGAGAAGATCTAGATCGGAAGCTGTTACACTTTCCCCATGGATGTCGCCTTCTTCGACCGTGACGGTACACTGGTCTACGAGCCACCTGACGGGCTTGTGAGACCGGAAGGTTTTCGCGTGCTTCCGGGTGTGATTGAGGGTCTCAAGACTCTCAAGGCGCAGGGATATACGCTGGTCATGATTACGAATCAGAGCTTTTACGGCGATGTTTCCCGTATCAAGTGTTTTGAGGACACGCAGGAGTTGCTGTTTGCAGCACTGAAGGCGGGAGGACTTGCGTTCGATTTTGTCTTTCTCTGTCCGCATAGTGAGGGCGAGGGTTGCAATTGCCGGAAGCCGAAGACAGGGATGGTCGATGAGTTTTTACGAGAACATGAAATCGACAAGGAGCGGTCGGTCGTTGTCGGTGATCGCGAGAGTGCGGATGGGGGATTCGGGAAAGCGATCGGGGTGAGGTTTGTGAAGATGGAATCAAACGGCATCTTCCCGATGCTCTCCACGTCTTTTCTGTAAGGCAGTGTGATATAATCCACACATGAGTTTTCGAAGCTTGAAGCAACGGGCAAAAAAAAACGATCCTCTGCTATCTTTGAGACAGACGGCAGTATCAGTTGCGCGTGCGCATGGGGTGCAGGAAATAGCACTCTTCGGATCCTATGCTCGTGGTACGCAAACAGAGAAGAGCGATATTGATCTCATGGTCACTATGCCCAGGCGAAGCTCTCTTCTTGATCTCGTCGGTTTGAAGCTGGATCTTGAGAAAGCACTGAAGAAAAATGTGGATATCATTCCATCACATTGTATAAAGCCGATTTTAAGAGAGAGTATTCTTGCCGAAGCACAACAGCTATGAAGTCTCCCCGCAATGTTCGGGTGTATCTACAAGATATCCGTCATTCCATTCATCAGATTCGTGCCTATACGGTTGATGGAAAGAGGGTATTTTTGGATGATGAGAAGACTCAGGATGCGGTGATACGAAATCTCGCGATCATTGGCGAAGCTGTGAAGAAGCTTCCCGAAAGCGTGACGAAGCACTATCCAAAGATTGCGTGGAAAGCCGTTGCAGGGATGCGCGATATTCTTGTTCATGATTACGCCGAGACAGACATGCATACTGTCTGGCAAACAGTTCAAGAAGATCTTCCCCCTCTCATGGAAGCAATGATATTTCTCTTGGAAGAACCTTCGATTTTCTCGGAAAATCACATTCGTCATCTCAGGCAATCAATGAAGCAGGCAAAGAAAGGCAAAACTATACGCA